>NZ_CP045644.1:4761543-5393179 GCF_009498455.1 Variovorax paradoxus
GCAAGGCGCACACCGGGCAGCGCGAACGAGGTGCCTGCGGCCGGCTTCATGGCGTGCTCCCGTCCGCGGGATGCTTCGTCGCCGGCGCGTGCGCCAAGCCCAGGGTGTCGGCCATGCGTCGCGCGCGCGAGGCGACGCGGTGCGCGCGGTTCTTCGCCCGGCGCGCCATCTGCAGCGCCCAGGTCAGCGCCGCGACCGTGTACACCCGGCGACGCAGCGCGGGCTGCATCGCCAGCTTAGCGGCGCCCTGGAAGTGCAGCGCGAGCACGCGCACCGTTTCGCCCGCCGGCGTCTGCAGGCAGGGCTGGCCGTCGACGAAGGCCAGGCGCTTGGCGCCGCCGCGCACGCGGAACTCGCGCGCGAAGTGGTTGGTGCCGCCGTTGACGTTGTGGTCGATCACCTGGCCGTCGAGCACCCGGTTGATCGGCACGGTGTTGCCCGTGGCCTGCGCCCACAGGTACAGCAGCGTCATGTCGGACACCCCGCCGCGCACGCTGCGGGCCGCGAAGCGCTCGGCAATGTCGCGCAGCTGGTGCAGGCCCGCGGGCGTGCTGTACATCTGCATGAGGCAGGCGACGAAGTCGCGCAGGCCGCCCGCTGTCCAGTAGCTCACGTGCGGCGAGATCTGGCAGGGGTTCCAGCCGTCCGTGGGCAGGATGCCGGAGCCGGAGAAGTCGGCGGTGCCCACCAGGCGCGCAATGTGCGCGCCGACGCCGCGGAACAGCAGCACGTCGCTGTCGATCAGCACGAAGGCGCGGCAGTCGGGATGCCCCGTCAGGTAGTTCGCCAGGAGAAAGTAGCGCCGGAAGCAGATCTTCTCGAACGCCGGCGTGTTGCTCGACAGGTGGACGTAGGCCTGGCAGAAGCGCTCATACGCCGGCCCGGCGTCGGTGTCCGACAGAACGACCAAGTGCTCCGCCGCCATGGCCGCGGATTCGCAGCACAGGCGCAATGCCTTGTTCTGGCGGTCTTCCACGACGATGAAGGGGAGGGCTTGGTCCATGATCGGGCGGGGGTTGGCAATACGTGTCAGGGCCGCGGCGCGGTCGCGCTGCGCACCAGCGCGACGTGGGCGGGAAGGAAGCGGAAGTCGGCGTCCAGCGGCATGTCGAGCGTGAGCATTCCGCCGCGGGCGTTCGCATCGCCGATCCAGTTGCGCAGCTGCACCGCCGAGAAGCGCGGCGCGCTCGGCTGGGCCCACGAAGCGCCCAGCGGCGTCAGCACATGCAGCCGGAGTTCGGAGGGCGGCGAGGCCAGGCGCGCGGTGGGCTGCAGGTACTCGCCCGCCATGAGGTTCTGGCACGGCGCGCTCTTGAGGGCGAAGCGCGCCGCCCCCTCGCCGGCATTGAAGGCCAGCCATCGGGTCGGAGCACCGCTGCGTGCGGCCGCGCAGAGCCTGTTCCAGCCGAGCGGCGCCATGCCCGTCGTGTTGTAGACACCGTCGAACCACCAGCCCGTGGCCAGCGCGCCGTAGTGCTGCGACCAACTCTCGATCACGGCCGACCAGGCGGTGATGAAGCGCGGCGGCGGCGGCAGCTGTTCGGAGACGTCGCCGAGGCAGTCCATCAGGTAGGGGTCGCCTTGCGGCGCACGGAACGGCAGGTAGAGGATCAGCGCGATGCCGTGGCGCCGCAGCGCGCGGCCGATCTCCAGCGGCAGGTCGCGCGGCGAACGGTGCGCGGCGCTGCGCGGGCACAGCGCTTCGAGGGCGGCATTCGGCGCGATGAACTGGCCGTTGTTCTGGCCGAGCGTCAGGATGAGATGGTGGGCGCGCATCTCGGCGAGCGCGGCGGCGAAGGCCTCGACGTCGAAGCGTCCGATGCCGGCGATGGACTGCTTGTCGGGCAGGTAATGCACCATCACGCCAAAGCCCTGCACGCCCGGCACGTCCCGCGCATCCGGCGGGTTGGGCCGCGTCGCGACGGCCAGCCCCGCCCACGCGACCAGCCCGAGCGCCAGCACTGCAAGCGCGCGAAGAAGGGGCAGGGCGCGGTTCGTCATGACGTGGCCTGCGCCAGCGAAGCAGCGTTGCGCTTCAACGTGAAGTAGCTTGCAGCCACCGCGCCCGGCGTGCAGGCCCGCGAGAGCGACCACGTGGGGCGTGCGCGCTCGTGGTGGGCCAGGTAGCGCTCGATGCCGCCGAGGCCGCCGAACTCGTTGCCGATGAAGAACGCGTAGCCCGCGAAGAGCTCCCGGTGCACCGGCAGGTCCGAGAGCAGCAGCGGCACGCCCAGCGTGGCCGCCTCCGCGGCCGACAGGTTGAAGCCCTCGAAGGTCGACAGCGAGATGAAAGCCGTCGCCCCCTGGTACAGCCGCAGGAGTTCTCCCCGCGACACCAGCCCCCGGTGGCGCACGCAGGCGCGGAACGCGGGCGCCATGGCCGAGACCATGCGTTCGACCTCGCGCGCGCCGTTGCCCGTGATGTCCAGGTAGTCGACCAGGCCCTGGCGCTTCATGCGCACGAAGAGCTTCAGGATGCCCTCGAAGTTCTTGTGCGGGTAGTAGTGGTACGCGGCGATCAGGTAGCGCCCGCCGGGCGCGATCATGCCGCCGGCGCTATGGGCGACGGCGCCCGCATCCACGGGATTGAAGATCACCGCGGCGTGCGCGCAGCGCGTGAAGTGCCGCTCGAAATCCTGCTGGCTGCTGCGGCTGATGAAGACCACGTCGGCGGCGCTGCGCGCGAGGCGGTGCAGGTTCCAGTCGAGCCACAGGCGCTTGAGCAGCGTGAAGTACTGCGGGTACGACTTGTACTGCACGTCGTGCACCACCACGATCGAATCCCGGTGGCGGCCGAAGGGCGCCAGCAGCGAGAAAGGCAGGAAGTAGTTCGGGAACAGCGAGTACACCCGCTCCCCGTGCAGCCACCCGAGCGCCAGGTGGACGTTGTAGAGCAGCGTGTCGAGGATGAAGCGGCTGATCTTCAGCCGCCGTGCCGCCGCGTAGAGGCGCGGATGGCGCTCGCTGATCGGCTGCACGTGGTGCTCCGGCGAGCCGCGCATGCTCTGCAGCAGCACCTCGGACACGTTCAGCACCCCGCCCGCCGACGCGTTGAGCCGGATGGTGTCGTAGAAGAGATAGGTGGCCATGGTCGCTCCCGTGCACGTGCGTTCTCATGCCGTCGGCAGGCCGGCGCGTTCCGGGCCTGTCGGTGGTGTGGGGCGGGCTGCCGGTCTGCGGAACCCCGACGCGAGGCTGCCGGCGACGACGGCCGCGACCAGCCCCGAGACGGCGAACGGCCCCCAGCCGAGGATCGGCCCGCGCAAAAAGGGCACGTAGGCGGCCAGCAGCACCAGTGCGCAGAGGTAGCCGGTCGTCAGCGTGCGCTGCGGGTCGATGGCCTTGTCGACGAAGCGAAAGCCCGCCGAGACCGCGAAGCCCAGCAGCACCGGGCCCGCCAGGCCGAAGTCGAAGTACGCGGTGGTGAAGGGCGGCAGCGACAGGTTGCTCTGCGAGAAGTTGCCCAGCACGGCCGGCCAGCCGAGCGGGTCGAACTCCGGGAACATCTTCAGCTCGCGCGGCAGGACGAAGGAAAAGGCCGAGAGCAGGTAGCGCCCGTAGCCGAGTTCGGGGGAAGGCGCACGCTCCAGGATGCCCGCGACGACGAACATCGCATCGAAGTCCAGGCTGAAGGGGTAGGTCGCCAGCTCCGCCCCCCACATGGCGTCCCGCGAGATCAGGTTCAGCACCGGGCCCAGGCCCGCGATGGCGCCGAAGATCACTGCGGCGAGCGTCCACCGGTGCCTGCGCCCCAGGGCATGGATGAGCAGCGGCAGCAGCCCGATCAGGATCACCTGCCGCGCCGTGTTGACCGGGTTCGCGGCGAAGGCGGCCAGCGCGAAGGCAAGGCCCGCGGCGCACCAGGCCCACAGCGTGCGCTGGCGCAGGGCGTGGATCGCGAGCACCACGAAGCACATCAGCACCACGAGCTTGGGCATCGTGGAATAGACGATGTACTGGACCGGCGTGCTCTCTTCTCCTCCCAGCGTGCCGCGTGCCACGAAGTTCATGTCGGTATGAAGGAAGAGCGCGGCGAATGCCACCTCCAGGCAGCCCAACAGCAGGAAGGGGTGGGCGACGCCGGCGGCGCGCGCGCGCTGCGCCGGCCAGGGCGCGGCCGTCGGCGCGGGCAGGCCCAGCCGAGCGGCTTCCACCCCGGCCATGTACAGCAGCACGAGCATCAGTGCCTGCGTGTGCGCGGCCGGCCCGACGATGCCGACCTCCCAGAAGTCGACATCGGCCGCAATCTGCATCGCCGGGGCCAGCGAGAAGTAGACGAGAACCACCGTGTAGTGAAGCAGCAGGAACACGCTGCCGCCGGCGGCGCCCAGCATCGACAACTGCACCAGCGCCAGCACGAACACGACCCCGTAACCCCAGACAGGATCGATGAGCCCGCACAGCGCGGCGCAGACGATGCCGGACCAGAAGACGAGGGTTCTCATGGCAGGGCCCGGTTCTTCAGGCGTGCGCGGCTTCGGCGGCGGTCCGGGGGACCGCCTGGTAGTCCGCATAGGTGCGGCGCAGGCCTTCGGCCAGCGGCACCGTCGCGCGCCACCCGAAGCTGGCCGCGCGCGACACGTCCAGCAGCTTGCGCGGGGCGCCGTCGGGCTGTGCCAGGTCGTAGCGGATGCTGCCCTCGTAGCCCACGACCTCGCGGATGTGCTCCACCAGCTCGGCGATCGACACGTCCTCGCCCGTTCCGAGATTGATGTGGCCGCGCATCGGGTCGGTGTGCTGGTCGTAGGCGGCGCGCGACAGGTTCATCACGTCCAGGCAGCCCTCGACCATGTCGTCCACGTACAGGAACTCGCGCCGCGCCCGGCCGCTGCCCCAGATCAGCACGCTCGGCGTGCGGCTGATCTTGGCCAGGTGAAAGCGCTGGATCAGCGCGGGCACCACATGGCTGTTCTCCAGGTGGTAGTTGTCGCCGGGGCCGTAGAGGTTGCTCGGCATCACGCTGCGGAAGTCGACGCCGTGCGTGGCGCCGTACTGCCGGTTGTAGCTTTCGCAGAGCTTGATGCCCGCGATCTTGGCGATCGCGTAGGGCTCATTGGTGGGCTCGAGCTTGCCGGTGAGCAGGGCGTCCTCGCGGATCGGCTGGTCGGCCAGCCGCGGGTAGATGCAGCTCGAGCCGAGGAACAGCAGCCGCTTGATGTTGGCCAGAAAGGCCTGGTGCGTGAGGTTCGCCGCGATCAGCAGGTTCTCGTAGATGAACTGCGCGGGGTAGGTCATGTTGGCGTGGATGCCGCCGACCTTCGCTGCCGCCACGTAGACCTGGTCGACGGGCTCGCTCGCGAAGAAGCGCGCAACGGCCGCCTGGTCGAGCAGGTCGAGCTCGGCGTGGCTGCGCGTGACGACGTCGTGGCCCAGCTCGCGCAGGCGCCTCGTGAGCGTCTGGCCCACCATCCCGCGATGACCTGCAACATAGATTCGCATGGCGTTCTTTCAGTGAAGGAGGGGTGACTCCGGGCTCAGCGCGAACCGCGCGCGCCGAGCACGACGCGGAAGGTCTTCAACACGATCACGAGGTCGCGCAGCAGGGAGAGCTTGGCGACGTACTCGGCGTCCATGGCCGCGCGGCGGCGGTAGCTCACCTCGTTGCGTCCGCTGATCTGCCACAGGCCCGTGATGCCCGGGCGCACCGCGCAGTAGTACGCCCAGTACGGGCCATACAGCTCTTTCTGCGCAAACATGCAGGGGCGCGGACCGACCATGCTCATGTCGCCCTTGAGCACGTTCCAGAACTGCGGGAACTCGTCGATGCTGTAGCGGCGCAGGAAGGCGCCGAAGCGCGTGATGCGCGGGTCGTGTTCGAGCTTCTGGAACTTCTCCCATTCGCGCCGGGCCGCGTCGTTCTCGCGCAGGTGCCGCGCCAGCACGGCATCGGCGTTGGGCGCCATGGTGCGGAACTTGTAGAAGCGGAAGATCCGTCCGTTGCGGCCGTAGCGCGGCTGCACGTAGATGGCCGGGGCGCCCGAGGTCAGCAGCACGCCGACGGCGATCAGCGCGTAGGCCCAGCCCAGGAACAGGAAGAAGGCGCCCGCCAGGACGATGTCCATGGTGCGCTTGGCGACCTGCAGGAGCCGCGAGCCGCCCACCGGCACGGGGCGGGCGGCGGTACGCTGCGGCGTGCGTGACAGGTGCGTGCTCATGATGTCGCGCGCTCCGGTTCGGCGTGGGCGGTGTGCCCCAGCGCGGGCGGATAGATGTTCGGCGGCAGGCGGTGGGGGCCGTAGTCGTAGCCGTAGGCGCTGTGGCGTTGCCGCGCGTCCTGCGCGTTGAGCACCACGCCGTGGAACGACGCGCCCACGTGCGCCAGCCGCTTCGCACTCTCCACCAGGTCGCCCAGCTCGCTGTCGCCGGCGCGGGCCACGAGCATCAGCGTGCCCATGTCCGGCGCCATCGCCACGGTCTCGGTCGCCAGCAGGATGGGCGGTGCATCGACGACCACGGCGTCGTAGAGCGCCGAGAGGGTTTCCAGCAAGCGCGTGAACGCGCTGGCGCCCAGCATCGTGGCGGGATCGAGCGGCAGCTTGCCGGTGGTGATCACGTCCAGGTGCGGCAGCACCTGCACGTGAACCGCCTGTGCGAGCGTGCAGGTGCCGGCGATCAGCTCCGACAGGCCGGCGGCGGGCTTCAGCCCGAACTGGCTCGCCACGGTGCCGCGGCGCATGTCGGCATCGATCAGCAGCACGCGCTTGCCCGAGGTCGCCAGCACGGCCGAGAAATTCGTCGACAGGAAGGTCTTGCCTGCGCCCGGCGTCGCGCTGGTCAGCAGGATGCGGTTGTTCGGTGCCGCGGCCGTCAGGAAGCCCAGCGTGGTGCGCAGCCTGCGCACGCCTTCGAGCGCCGGGTCGTCCGGGTGCTGGGCCGCCAGCAGCTTCAGCCCGGGCCGGCCCTGGCGGATGGCGCGGTCGAGCGCGCCTTGCCGCGTGCTGAGCGCGATCGTGCTGTAGACGTTCAGGCCCGTGCGCATCTCGATCTCGTCGGGGGTGGCGACCGTGTTCTTGAGCACCTTGCGCAGGATCGCGATGAGCGCGCCCAGGAACAGCCCCACGACCAGCGCCAGCGCCATCACGATCACCGCCTTGGGCCGCACCGGCTTCTCCGGCGACAGCGCCTGGTCGAGCACGCGCACGTTGCCGATGCGGCCTTCGCGGGCCAGGCGCATCTGCAGCGAGCTGTTCAGGAGCGACGCGTAGAGCTCGGTGTTGACCTTGATGTCGCGCTGCATGCGCAGCGAGTTCTGCTGCAGCATCGGCATGCGGCGGATGCGGGTGTCCACGCCGCCCAGCTCCCTGCGCAACGAGGCGATCTGCGCGTCGAGCGTGATCAGCATCGGGTGCGCGCTGGTGAAGCGGCTCGCCAGGTCGAGGCGCCGCTGGCGCGCGTCGAGCAGCTTGGCCTGCAGGTCGACGTTCTGCGACAGCGCGTTGCGCGCCTCGTCGTCCAGGCTGATGGTTCCGTTCTGGTTGCGGTACTGGTTGTAGGCCTCTTCGGACTGTTCCAGTTGCTGCTTGAACTTGGGCAGCTCGGTGCCCAGGAAGTCCAGCGTGCGCTCGGCCTGCGCGGTCTTCTGGTCGATGTTCTGGCGCATGTACAGGCGCGCCACCTCGTTGAGCAGGTTCGCCAGATGCGCGCGGTCGTCGGTCTGCCAGCTCACATCGATCACGCTGGACTGCTTGCCCTTCTCGATCACGCGCAGCTCGCGCTGCAGCTCGAGCATGGTGAGCTGCGTGGAATGCCGCGTCAGCTCGAAGGCGCCGCCGGGCCGGGCGTCGAACGAGGCCACCAGCAGGTGGACCGTGCCGCCGGGCACCGAACTGTCCAGCGGCACGCCGGCCTGGCCGTGCAGCGGCGTGTCGAGGTCGGGGTGCGTCAGGGTGTACTTGCCGTCGGTGCCGGCAGTCAGCAGGAATTTCTTGCCCTCGAGGGCCGGCGGCACGTCCATCTGCGCGACCGCGATCTGCTCGGTGCCCGACACATAGCCGCGCAGGCCGAAGAAGCCCGGCGTGGACAGCGTCTTCGAATGCCGCGCCATGAAGGCGCCCACGACCGGGATGTAGTGCGGCCGCGCCTCGATGAACAGCTTGGTGTTGTCGATCGCCTGGCCGAGCACCAGCCGCGACTTCAGGATCTCGGCCTCGCCCGAGGTCGGCGTCTTCACGCCCACGCCGTTGACCGCGGCATCGCCCGCGCCGGCGGGCGCACGGTCGGCATCCTCGAGCTGGATCAGCACGTTGGCTTCGTACACCCGCGGCCCGAAGAGCGCGTAGCCCGCGCCCAGCACCAGCACCACGGCAGTCACCGAGGCGATCAGCCACCGGTTGTCCAGCAGCAGGTCGACGTGCTCCTTGAACCGCGAGTGGGCGCGCTCGGGTTCCGGGCTGAAAGGAGCGGGAAGCGGGGGGTACCAACGCGCATTCATGGGCTTCACCTTCTTGTTCGTTTTCGGGCCGGGGCGCCGTGCGGCTTACCTGCTGCGGGCGGTGTCGCGCGCGAGGTTGACCACCTGGGCGGCGGGAAGAATCAGGTTGGCGACCCGGTTCCACGAGACCAGCGGCACGCGATCGACGTAGACCACGTCGCGCGGCTTCAGCTCGAAGCGGTCGGCCAGCGCGAGCGCGGTCGGGTTCTTCGCGTTCAGGCTGAAGATCTGCGGCGCGTCGGACGTCTGCGGCGAGTTGCGGATCACGTAGATCTGTCCGGGGTCGGCCGAGAACAGGTCGGGCCCGCCCGCATCGCCGAGGGCCTCGTTCAGGCTCATGCGGCCGTTGCGCATCAGCAGCGCCGAGGGCCGCACGATCTCGCCCATCACGTAGATGCGGCTGTCGTCCCGGCTGCCGACGTACACGACGTCGCCGTTGCGCAGCGGAATGTTGTTGGCGTCCGCGCCGAAGCGCTTGAGCTGCAGCATGTCGATGGCCACCGTGCGCTCGCCGCGCGTGAGCATCACCTGCGAACGGTCGCCCACGGCGGTGATGCTGCCCGCGCGGTTGAGTGCTTCGGACAGCGTCATCGGGATGTCCGTGAAGATCTGCAGGCCCGGCGTGCGCACCTCGCCCTCGACATAGGCGCGCTGGCTGCGGAACGACTGGATGCGCACGCTGACCAGGGGCGCCTTGATGATCTTGCCGATGCGGTTGGCGATCAGCTCCGACGCGCCGCTCTCGGTCAGCCCCTGCAGCCGGGTGCGGCCGATGTAGGGAAAGCTGATCTCTCCCGCGGCGTCGACGATGAAGCCCGGCGCCACGGTGACGCCGGTCGGGTCGCTCTGCTGCGCGATCACCGCGCCCAGGTTGGGCTGCAGCTCGGGATTGTTGTAGACGGTGATGCCCACCACGTCTCCCGGCCCGATGGTGTAGGCCGAGGGCCGGCCGAACAGCGCCTTTACCTCGGGCGGGAGGCCCGTGTTCAGGGCGAGCTGCGTGCGGATCAGCTCCGGCGTGATGGCCTCCACCCGGCCGGTGCCGCCGGCCGTGCCGTTGGCCGACTGCAGCGGGCCCGGCGTGCCGAAGCCGGGCGCGCAGCCGCACAACCCGAGCGACAGCAGCAGCGCCATGGCGCGCGACCGGAAGCGGCCACCGGGCAGGGCGCGGGCGCCCTCGGTGGCGAGGAGGCGCTCGCCGCGCGGATTCGCTGGGGTGACGGTTTTCATGAGTCTCTCCTTGGCTTCGGTTGTTGTTTCAAGGCGCGGCCAGCGTGGCCGCCATGGCGCGCGGGGTGCCTGCCGCCGGGCGGCCCTGCCGCTCGGGGCCGGGGGTGGCCAGGCAGTGCGCGGCGACCCAGTCGCCGACGGATTGCAGGAAGAGCTGCTGGCCCTTCACCGTGCAGACGGTGTGGTCCACCTCGCGCATGAACTCGTACTGCAGGCCCTGCATGAACGGTTCACGGCGCAGGGCGCCGAGCTGGTCGCGGTCGCGGTCGCACACGTGCAGCGATCCCGAGTACAGGAGCTGCACCGCCACCTCGCGTTCGACCAGCCGCTTCATCGTGGCTTCGAACCAGAGCGCATTGACGTTGGGCGGTCGCCGGTCCACGAAGTAGCCCGGCAGTGCCTGGGTTGCCGTGTTGCCCGGCAGATGCCGCAGCACCCAGCGCCGTGCCTTGCCCGGGAACGACGGGTGCAGCGGCGCCGCGAGCGCACGGCGCACCGTGAGCTCCCAGCGCGTGCGCCGCTGGGGAAAGGCAAAGCCGTCGAACAGCGAGAGCGCCACCATGCGCGCGTCCACCGCGGCCGCCGACATGGCGTGCTCCACGCCCGAGCACATGGCCACGGTCACGAACTGGCCGACGCCCAGCATGCGCTGCGCGACATCCATGGCGGCCTGCAGGCTGTGCACGGCGCGCGTCTGCAGGTCGGGCCCGGTGTCCAGCGCGTCGCTGTCGCCGATGCCGCCCAGGTCGAAGCGCAGGCTGCTCACGCCGCGCGCGGCGAGGACGTGCGCCAGCTTCACGTTGATGCGGCGCGGCCCGACGCGGTGGTTCGCGCCCATGTTGAACATCAGGCAGGCGACGGGCGCCGGCACCCGCTGCGCGGGGACGGTGAGCATGCCCATCAGTGCGTTGCCGGGGCCGAAGCACACCGGGGTCTGCGTCAGGTCACTCATGGATGGCTCCCTGCAGGCGGCTGAGCGCATCGGCCGGGACCATCGCGCTGTGGGGATAGGGGTCGGACGTCCAGTCCAGCGGATGGCTCAGGTAGGCCAGGCGCACCGGCATGTGGCGCGACTGCTGCTCGGCCGCCCATTGCGCGGTGGGCGTGTCGTCGGGCGGGGCCAGCACCAGGGTCTCGTGCAGCGCGGTGAGCGGCAGCGATTGCGGCGTGAGGGCGCGCAGCTGCGCCTGCAGCGCCGGCGAGAGACGCACGCCGAGCGCTTCCTCGGGCAGCGCGTCCGGTTCCCGCGCGAGGCTGCGGCGCCACGACAGATCGGGAATGCAGAAGGTCGTGTCGATCGCCTCGACATGCCGCTCGCGCAGCAGGCGCGCATAGCCCTGCCCGTCGATCACCGGCTCCCAGAGCACCAGCCGCGCCGGATCGCACAGCCCATTGCGCGCGGCCAGCACGGCCAGCGTGGCGCCCAGCCGTGCGCCGATCCACACGATGGCGGCGTCGGGCGCGTGCCGCCGCAACTCCTCGTGCGCGGCGCACAGGTCGCGGCGCCAGCCGTCGAGTTCGCCTTCGCTCTCGTCGCCCGGCGAGTCGCCGGAGCCGTAGAAGTCGAAGCGCAGCGTGGCGATGCCGGCGCGCGCGAGGCGTTCGGCCAGCACCTTGAAGAAGCGGTGGGTGCGCAGGCCCTCCTGCCCGAAGGGCGGGCACAGCAGCACCGCCGTGTGTTCGCCGCGGTCTTCGTAGGGGGCGTGGAACAGGCCGAAGACCTGGCGCGAGGCCGGTCCGAACATGAGCGGCGTGAAGAGGGTCATGCGACACCTCCTGCGCATCGCGCGTCGGTCATTCCCTTGAGCGCGCTCAGGGAGGGCATGGGACCCATGGGACCGCCCTCGAAGCCGGCCCCCGAGGCCTGGACGCGGGCTTCGGTGTGGCGCCATTCGGCGAGCGAGCCCACGCTGTCCGCCCGCGCGGGGGCCGGCCCCAGCACCAGCACCAGCGTGCGGCCGGCCACCGGCAGCTCGACGCTGCGGCAGTCCGGCGCCAGGCCCACCTCGAAGCTCTGCGACGACACCAGCAGGCCCACGCCGATGGCCTTCAGGCAGGCTTCCTTGCGGGTCCAGCAGGTCAGGAAGGCGCGGTCGCGTTCGTGCGCGGGCAGGGCGGCCAGTGCCTCCTGCTCGCGCCGTGTGAAATGCGCCGCCGCGAGGGATGCCGCATCCGGCACCGGGCGCAGCAGCTCGACATCGGCGCCCAAGGGCCCGCGCCCGCCGATGGCGATCAAGGCCAGGCCCTGGCTGTGGCTCAGCGAGAACTGGGTGCGCGGGTGGCCCGCGAGCGACGGCTTGCCGAAGGCACCGGTGGTCAGTGCCAGCGCGGCGTGCGGCAGGCCCGTGTGGTCGCACAGCGCCTGGCGCAGCGCGACATGGGCCGCCTCGAAGCGCTGCCGGTCGACGGGAAACCGCAGACGCCCGGCGCGCGCGCGCTCGTCGTCCGACAGCACCTGGGCGGGCAGGGCGTCGGTGAAGTTGTCCAGGTCGACGTACCGGCAGACCGGTGCGTCGATGGTCAGTGCGCTGGCGGCGCTGGTCATGGTCACCCCTTGCGCAGCCAGCTGCCGAGTGCGCCCAGCAGCCCGCCGCGCTGTGCATGCACGGCCGTGCCGGCGGCCAGGTCGGCGAGGTCCGAGGGCACGCCGTGCGGGGTGCCGTGCGCCGAGGAGGCGATCTGCCCGAGGTTCTCGAACAGGTAGCGGCGCGGCTCCACGCGGTGTCCCAGCGTCTGCGCGGCCTGCTGCACGGCGCGCAGCACCAGCAGCGAGTCGCCGCCGAGGTCGAAGAAGTTGTCGCTGGCGCGGATCTCGTCGACGTCGATGCCGATCACGTCGGCCCAGATCTGGGCCAGCTGTGCGTGCTCGGGGCTGAGCAGGCCCGGGGTCGGCTCACGCGCGTCGCTGTCGGTGTCGTCGGCTGGCGCGCTCTTGTCCGTCTCTTCGGCTGCCAGCTTGCGCAGATAGCGCGCGCTGGGCGAGCCTTCGGTGCTGGCGATTTCCGCGAGCGTGGCCTCCGGATGGTCGGCGACGCGGGCCAGCACTTCGAGATAACGCTCGCGCAGCTGGGCGCCGGTCTCGCGCAGGTACACGTCGGCGTTGTAGAGCAGCGCGCCTTCCAGGCCGTGCGGCTTGTCCATCAGCCACACGCCGACATCGTCGGTGGCGCCGTGCTGCATCACGTGCACCTGGCGGGTCTGCAGGCTGCCGACGGTGCGTGCGCGTTCGCGGGCGTCCTGGAACGAGAACATCGCCTGGTAGGGACCTGCGTTCCTGATCTGCCCCGCATAGCCGGGCTCGGCCATCAGGCGCTCGAACGGCACCTGCTGGTGGTTCATCATCGACAGCAGCTCCTGCTTCACGTAGCGCATGAAGTCGGGCAGCGCCAGCGCCATGTCCACCGCGAGCGAGACCGGCAGCACGTTGTTGAAGAAGCCCATGACGTCTTCCGTCTCGGCCTGCTGGCGCCCGCGCACCGGGTTCGCGATGACGATGGCGTCGTTGCCGGTGGCCTGGGCCATGGTCAGCGCGTAGATGCCGAAGGTCAGCATGCTGAGCGTGACGTCCATGTCGCGCGCCACCTCGCGCAGCCGCTGCGTGCTCTGCAGGTCGATGTGGATCCAGTGCGCGCCGCCTTGGCCGCTCTTGCCCGCGCGGCGCGGCATGTCGGTCCGGGGCGGCCGCACGGTCTTGGCGGCGCCCGCGAGCCGGCCGCGCCAGAACGCGAGCTGCTCTTCGCAGGCAGGCTCGGTCAGCCACTTCTCCAGCCACTCGGCATAGTCGCCGTGGGTGGTGGCGAGCGCGGGCAGGTTGTGGGGGCGGCCGCGTTCGGCGGCGTCGTAGAACGCGCCCAGCTCGCGCTGCATCAGGTCGAAGGACCAGCCGTCCCAGATCAGGTGGTGCGGCACGAACAGGAAGACGTGCTCGTTGTCGTCGAGCTGGAACAGGGTCGCGCGCATCATCGGCGCGCTGTGGATGTCGATCGGCTGGTCTGCCAGCACCTGCATCTGCTCGGCCAGTTCGGCCTCGCGCTGGTCAGCGGGCAGGCCGCGCAGGTCGACCCGCGGCAAGGTGAATTCCACCGACGCTGCGATCGACTGGATCGGCCGGCCGCTGTCCTCGTCGAAGCCGATGCACGTGCGCAGCGAGGGCTGGCGGCGGATCATCTCGCGCAGTGCGCCTTCGAAGCGCGCCGCGTCCAGCTTGCCGGTGAGCCGCTGCGCCGAGGGGGCGTTGTAGACCGAGCGGCCCGTGTACAGCTGCTCCATGAAGCGGATGCGTTCCTGCGAGGGCGTGAGTGGCGCGCTGCGGCGGTCGGGGTGGCAGGCAATGGGCGCCTGCAGGCCGACGCCCGCGCCCTGCAGGGCCTCGATGACCGCGGCCAGCTTCTCGGCCGTGGGCGCCTCGAACAGCGAGCGCAGCGGCAGCGTGACCTGGAACTCGCGGCTCAGCAGCGTGGTGAGCCGCGCGGCCAGCAGCGAGTGGCCGCCCATGGTGAAGAAGTTGTCGTGCATGTCCAGGCCCGGCAGGCTCAGCACCTTCTCCATGATCGCGAGCACCTGGCGCTCGTGCGCGTTGCGCGGACCGGCGCCGCGCCGCACTTCGTCGCGCGCCACCGCCTGCGGCGGCGGCAGCGAGACGCGGTCGACCTTGCCGTTGGGCAGCGTCGGCAGGGCGTCGAGCGTCACCACGTGCTGCGGCAGCATGAAGGCCGGCAGGTGCTTGCGCAGGTGCACCATCAGCGCATCGAGGTCGAAGCCGGCGCCCGGGATCAGCGCCAGGTAGGCCACCAGGCGCACGTCGCCGGGGTTGTCCTCGCGGGCCACGACCACGCTGCGCGAGACGCCGGCAACTTCGCAGCAGCGCACCTCGATCTCGCCGGGCTCGATGCGGTAGCCGCGCACCTTGACCTGGAAATCGAGCCGCCCGAGGTGGTCGAGCAGCCCGTCGTTGCGCCAGCGGCCGCGGTCGCCGGAGCGGTAGACCTTCTTCGTGGTGCCGAAGATGCGCACCGTGACGAAGCGCTCGGCGGTCAGCGCGGGGCGGTCGAGGTAGCCCAGCGCAACGCCTTCGCCCGCGATGCAGATTTCGCCGGGCACGCCGATCGGGCAGGGTTGCAGGTCGGCATCGAGGATCCAGATCTCGGTGTTGTCGACGGGCCTGCCGATCGACACGCCGCGCGACGCGATCTCTTCGGGGCGCACATGCCAGGCCGTGGAGTACACGGTGGTCTCGGTCGGGCCGTAGCCGTTCCACAGCCCTTCCATGCGCTCGCACAGCGCCAGCGCCATGCTCGGGCGCAGCGCCTCGCCGCCGGTCCAGCCGCGGAAGCCGGGCGTGCCGCCGGCCCACTGGGCATCGAGCAGCAGCTGCCACATGCCGGGCGTGGCCTGCAGCAGCGTGATCTGTTCGTCGTCGAGCGCCTGCGAGAGGCGGTTGCCGTCCATGGCGACCTCGCGCTGCACCATCACGAGTTCGGCGCCCGTTGCCAGCGGCAGCAGCAGGTCGGGCACGGCCATGTCGAAGGACAGCGTGGTGACGGCGGCGATGCGGTCGGACGGGCCGACGCCCGATTCGCGCTGCATCCACTGCAGCAGGTGCGCCACGCCCCGGTGGTGCGCAATGACGCCCTTGGGCAGGCCGGTCGAGCCGGAGGTGTAGATCACATAGGCGGCGTCTTCGGAGCCCGGGTCGTCGCTGCTCGGCGGCAGGGCGTCGCCCGACAGTTGGCGCCAGGCGGTGTCGCGATCGATCTCGAAGATCCGCTGCTCGGCGTCGGCGCGCCAGTCGCGGGGCGCCACGGCGATGTCGGACGAGGTCAGCATCAGGCTGAGGGTGGCGTCGCTGGCGTAGTGGTCCAGCCGCGCCTGCGGAAACGCGGTGTCCAGCGGCACGTAGGACGCGCCCGCCTTGAGGATGCCCAGCATCGCGACGACCATCTCCAGGCTGCGCTCGAGGCACAGCCCCACGCGCTGGCCGCGGCCCACGCCGCGCGCGCGCAACGCACGCGCCAGGCGGTTGGACAGCGCATCGAGTTCGCCGTAGCTGCAGCTGCGCGCACCGTCGCGCACCGCCGGACGGTGGGGCTGCAGCGGCACGCGCGCCACGAAGCCGGCGTGCGCCAGCGGCGCGCCGCGCAGCGGCACGCGCGCGGGCTGCAGCGCCAGCAGCGCACGCGCGGCGCCGGCCGACAGCACCTCGAGCCCGCCGATGGTGTCGTCGGGCTTGTGCGCGGCCGACTGCAGCACGCACTCGAACATGTCGAGCCAGCGCTCCACGCTCACGTCGTCGAACAGGTCGGTGTTGTATTGCGCCTCGACCTGCAGGCTGCCGGCGTGCGGGCGCAGGTTCACGAACAGTTCGAAGTTCTCGTAGCGGCGGGCGATGGTGTCCTGCACCACGTCGAGCGTGGTGAACGCCTGCGCGCTGCTGGCCACGTCGGGGTCGACGTTGAAGGCCACGCTCACCAGCGGCAGCCGGCTCGGGTCGCGCACGAGCGACAACTGGCCCAGCAACGCGCCATAGGTCAGGGCCTGGTGATCGAAGGCGTCGAGCACGGCGGTGCTGCATTCGTCCATCAGCGCGTCGAAGCGCGTGGCGGCATGCACGGCAATGCGCAGCGGCAGCAGGTTCACGCAATGGCCGACCAAGCCGGGCACATCGTGCGCGAGCTGGCCCGAGGTCGGGATGCCGACGACGATGTCTTCCTGGCCCGTGAGGCGGTGCAGCGTCGCGATGAAGCCGCTGAACAGGCCCGTGAACAGGCTGACGCCGGCCTTGGTGCTCGCGGTGCGCACGGCGCCGACCACGCGACGGTCGAGCAGGCGTTCGGCGCGGCGCGAATTGAAGGTGCGGGTGGCCGGACGGGGGCGGTCCAGCGGCAGGTCGAGCACGGGCTGCGTGTTGCCGGAGAAGCGCTCGAGCCAGTAGTCGATGTGCGCCTGCATGTCGGGGCTTGCGGCCGCGACGGCCTCCTCGGCGGCGAAGTCCGCGAACAGCGGCGCGGGCTTGAGCTTCAGCCCGGTGCCGGTTTCCTCGGCATAGAGGTGGCCCAGCTGCTCGGTGATGACCGCCCACGACCAGCCGTCGCAGACCACGTGATGCGCCGACATCACGAGTTCGTGCTCTTCATGGCCCAGGCGATACAGCACGGCGCGGAACAGGGGGCCGTGTTCGAGAGAGAACGGCGTGCACACCGCCGCGGCGTGGGCCGCGTGCAGCGCCTGCGCGAGGGCTTCCGGCGCCAGCCCGCTCAGGTCTTCGCGGACCAGGTGGTTCCCGCCGGGGGGACTGACCAGCATGAAGGCGCCGTCCGGCGAGATGGTGGCGCGCAGCGCCTGGTGGCGTTCGAGCAGGTGGTCGGTGGCGCGCGCCAGGGCCGGGCCGTCGAGCATGCCGCGCAGGCGCAGCACGACCGACTCGTTGTAGGCCATCGAAGCCTCGGTGCTCATCGTGGCGCCGAGCCAGATTTCGCGTTGCGACTCGGTCGTCGCAATGATGCATTCGACGAGGCCACCACTGGCGGTGGGCTTGAGTGCGGCGTTCATGCTGCGGCCTTTCCGTTGATGAGGCGCTCGTGCGAGGCGGCGTCTTCGGGTACGTGCCAGAACGGCCGGCCGTCGCTGTCGCGGGCCAGCACGCTGCCGTCTTCGACGGGCTTGCGCGCGTCGAAGCGGGTGGGGGCGGGAGCGCGGCGCGGAAGGAAGCCGGATTCCTGCATCTCGGCGACCGATTCCTTGAAGGCGCGCTGGATGAAAGCGATGTCCTCGGCGCTGTGTGCGCTCGTGAGGAAGCACGGGAAGTTGTCCAGGATGTGCACGCCGCGGCTGCGCATCATGGCGAACAGCAGGTCCTGCATCGGGTGGTCTTCGAGCCAGCTCACGCGCCACAGCGACGAGAAATGACGGATCGCGAGCGGCGCGCCGACCTCCTGGCACCAGCCCGAGAGTTCCGCGGCCATGGCGGTCGTGCTGGCGTTGAGCCCGGCCTGCAGCGCGGGCCCGGCCTCCTTCAGATGCATGAGCGAGGCCTTGGCCGCGGCGAGCGCGAGCGGATGGCGCACGAAGGTGCCGGCGAAGTAGGTCACGCCGACACCCGGGATCGAGTCGTCGCCGTACTGCCAGGCGCCGCCGTCGAGCGCGTCCATGAACTCGCGCTTGCCGGCGATCACGCCGACCGGAAAGCCGCCGCCGATCACCTTGCCGTAGGTGGCGAGGTCGGCGCGCACGCCGAACAGTTCCTGCGCGCCGCCCAGCGCGGTGCGAAAGCCGGTGATGACCTCGTCGAAGATGAGGCAGCAGCCGTGCTTCGTGGTGATGTCGCGCACGTCGTGCAGGAACTCGCGCGGCTGGAAGTCGGGGCGGCGGCTTTGCACCGGCTCGACCAGCACGGCCGCCAGGTCTGCGGCGTTGTCGCGGATGAAGGCGAGCGCCTCGGGCGTGCCGTAGTCGAGCACGCGGATGTCGCCGAACATGCCGCTCATCACGCCCGGCGCGGCCGACAGGCCCTTGCCGCCCTTTCCGGCGCGCACCAGCACTTCGTCGAAGGTGCCGTGGTAGGAGCCCGTGAAGGCCACCACGGTGCTGCGCCCGGTGACGGTGCGCGCGATGCGCAGCGCCGCCATCACGGCTTCGGAGCCGGTGTTGCACAGGCCGGCACGCTCGCTGCCCGTGAGCTCGCAGATGAGGCGGGTCACATCGGCCGCGAGCGGATGCTGCGGCCCGATCTCGTAGCCCGCATCGAGCTGGGCCCGCACGGCGTCCTGCACGAAATCGGGCTGCCAGCCGAACAGGTTCAGGCCGAAGCCGTTGAGCGCGTCGACGTACGCGTTGCCGTCGATGTCCCACATCTTCGAGCCCTTGGAGCGCTCGATCACGATCTGGTAGGTGATCTCCTTGGTCAGCGGGCGAAAGCCGTTGACCACGCGCGGGTCCGCCATGTGGGCGCGGTTCTCTTCGGTGAAGCGCTTGCTCTTCTGCGTGCGTTCGACATAGCGCCGCACGAAGGTGGCCAGCCGCGCCTTCTGCCGCGCGCTGGGTTCGGCGCTGCGCTGGGTGTGGATGCGGGCGATGGCGCCGAAGGCCTTGTTGACGTCGTAACGCAGCGGTGCCTCCGTGGGCTGTGGCTGCGCGACGGGCACGGGCTCTGCCACCACGGGCAGCGCTGCCGCCACCGGAACGGCGGCGCCGGACAGGAGCGCGAGCTGCTGGCGCATCAGTTCCATCTGCTGCGCGATCACCTGGTTCAGCAGGCCGGTGGGCTGCGGGAGCCCTTGCGATGGGGCTTGCATGGCCGCTTGCACGACAGGTGTCGCAGGCACGTCGGCCGTGACGGGCGCGGCCACCGGTTCGGCCTCGGGCGGCAGGCTCTGCAGCAGGTATGCGGCCAGCGCGTCGAAGCTGCGGTAGGTTTCCATGAGCTGGCGGAAGCTCAGCTCGACCTTGAAGCGCTTCTTGATCTGCGTGGCGGCCTGGGTCAGCGTGAGCGAGTCCATGCCGATCTCGCCGAACGGGGCGTGGCCCTCGGCCTGCGCCATGTCGATGCCCGAGATGTCTTCGAACAGGGCCCGCAATCGGGCGTCGACCGACGCCGCGCGCGACGCATCGGGCGGCTGGGGAGTAGGCAGAGGCAGTTGAGGCGAGGGCGCGGCAGCGGTCACGATCGGCTCCAATGAAACAGGCAGGACAGACAGAAGAGGCAGGACAGGCGCAAGGGCGGGCGATGTCGGCGACACCGGTGCGGCAGGCGCGATGTCGACCCACAGACGCTTGCGTTCGAACGGGTAGGTGGGAAGGCACACGCGCCGGGCGCCGGCGCGCGGTGCGAGCAGGGCCAGGTCGACCTCGGCGCCGCAGGTCCACAGGCGCGCGGCGGCGAGGCGCAGGGTCCGGGTTTCGTCGGCCGGTTCGCCGTGCAGCAGCGATACCGCCACGGCGCCGGCCTTCGATGCCGGAGCAAGGCCTGGCAGGCGGTGCTGGCGCACGAGAGCGGCCAGCGTGTTGCGCGGGCCGACTTCCACGAAGACCGGATGGGTGGCGTCGCCCGCCGCGCTCTGCAAGGCGGGCGAGAAGCGCACGGTGCCGCGCAGGTGCTGCGCCCAGTAGGCCGGGCTCGTGGCCTCTGCGCTTTCGAGCAGGCGGCCGGTGAACGTGGAGTAGATCGGGATCTGCGGCGCGTGCAGCGCCACCTGGCGCACGAGCGCCTCGAAGGGCGCCACGGCGGCGTCCATCATGGCGGAGTGAAAGGCGTGCGAGGTCTGCAGCAGCCGGCAGGCGACGCCTTCGGCTTCGAGCGCGGCCTGCAGTTCGGCGATGGCCTCCGAAGGACCGGCGGCCACGCAGGCGCCGGGTGCGTTCTCCGCGGCGAGCGAGACCTGGGGCGAGGCCGCGAGCCGAGGGGCCAGCGCCTCCGCGCCGAGCCGCACCGACAGCATGACCCCGGCGGGCTGTGCCTGCATGAGCGCGCCGCGGCGGGCAATGAGCCGGGCGGCATCTTCCAGGCGCATCACGCCGGCGATGACGGCCGCGACGAATTCACCGACGCTGTGGCCGATCAGCGCGTGCGGGCGCAGGCCCAGCGACAGCAGCCGCCGTGCGAGCGCGTACTCGAGCGTGAAGAGCGCGGGCTGCGTGACGGCCGTCGGCGCGAGCGCCTGCGGGTCGTCGGTGAACATGCGCTCGCGCAGGTCGAAGTCCAGTGCGCCGTCGAAGGCGCGCAAGGCGTTGTCGAACGCGGCCGCGAACACCGGGTCGCCGGCATGCAGCGCACGGCCCATGCCCGGGTACTGCGCACCCTGGCCCGGGAACATCAGCAGGGGCTGCGGCGCGCGCTCGGCGATCCGGTCGCTCACGCGCCACGCCGCGTTCTCCGAGCGCAGGGCCTCGATGGCCTGCGCCGCATCGCCGGCCACCACGGCGCGGCGGAAGGCATGGGCCTTGCGGCCGACGCACAGGGTGAACGCCGCGTCGCCGAGGCCCAGCCCGGGCTGTTCTTCCAGGTGCGTCGCCAGCTGCTGCGCCGCGACCGACAGGGCGGCCTCCGAGCGGGCCGACAGCGCCAGCACATGGACGCCCGGCTGCATGGCGCGCAGCGGCTGCGCCGGCGCTTCCTCGAGCACGACGTGCGCATTGGTGCCCCCGACACCGAAGGCGCTGACCCCCGCGCGGCGCGGCAGGTCGGCCCGTGGCCACGGCTGCAGCTGGTTGCTGACGTGGAACGGCGTGCGCGCAAAGTCGATCGCCGGGTTCGGTGCCGTGAAATGCGCGGTGGGCGGAATCAGTTCGTGGTGCAGCGCCAGCGCCGTCTTGATGAGGCCGGCGGCGCCCGCGGCCGTGACCATGTGGCCCACGTTGCTCTTGAGCGAGCCCAGCGTGCAGTAGCCGCGCGCGTCGGTGTGCTCGGCGTATGCAACGGCCAGCGCCTCGACCTCGACCGGGTCGCCCATCGGCGTGGCGGTGCCGTGGGCTTCCACGTACGAAATGCTGCGTGCGTCCACGTCCGCCGCGGCCAGTGCGGCACGGATCACCGCGGCCTGGCCGTCCACGCTGGGCGCGGTGAAGCTGGCCTTGGCGCCGCCGTCGTTGTTGACGCAGGCGCTGCGCAGCACGGCATAGATGGTGTCGCCGTCGGCCTGCGCGTCGGACAGCCGCTTGAGCAGCACCACGGCCGCGCCGTCGCTGAACACGGTGCCCTTGGCCTGCGCGTCGAAGCTGCGCGTGTGGCCGTCGGGCGAGAGCATCGAGCCCTCGTTGTAGAGGTAGCCGCTGCGCGGCGGGCAGGTGACCGACGCGCCGCCCGCGAGCGCCATGTAGCACTGGCCCGTGCGCAGCGCGTGGAAGGCCTGGGCGATGGCGACCAGCGAGGTCGAGCAGGCGGTGTTGACGCTCACGGCCGGCCCGCGCAGGTTGAGCCGGTTGGCCACGCGGGTGGTGATGTAGTCCTTCTCGTTGCCCAGCATCACCTGGAATTCGCCGACGGCCTCCACGAGGTCGGGCCGCGAGGCCACGTGGCGCTGGAAGTAGGTGGCGTTGTACGTGCCCGCATACACGCCCACGGGGCCCGGCGCTTCGTCGGGCACGTAGCCCGCGCGCTCCAGGCACTCCCAGCAGATCTCGAGGAACACGCGGTGCTGCGGGTCCATGAGCGCGGCTTCCTTCGGGCCGAGGCCGAAGAAGGCGGCATCGAAGCCCTCGATGCCGTCGATCACGCCGCGCGCCCGCACGTAGGCCGGGTCGCGGCGCAGCGACTCGCTGACGCCGGCGTCCAGGCTCGCGTCGTCGAAGAAGCTGACGGTGTCGCGCCCGGCGACGAGGTTGTCCCAGAACTGCTCCACGTCGCCCGCGCCGGGGAAGCGGCCGGCGGTGGCGATGAGGGCGATCGGTTCCGGTGCGTCGGCGGCAGCGCGGGCAACGTCTTTTCGCACGGGCAGGGGCTGCGGAACCGGCGATGCCTCCGGGGCCGGCTGCAACTGCGCCGCGATGGCGGCGGGCGTCGGATGGCGGAAGAACAGGTTGGTCGACAGCGGCGGCGCGCCCTCGCGCTGCAGGTCCGCGAGCACCTGCAGCACCAGCAGCGAACTGCCGCCCAGGTCGAAGAAGTTGTCGTTGCGCCCGGCCGTGTCGATGCCCAGCGCGCGCGCGAAGGCGTCACACACCTGCTGCTCCAGCACGCTGCGCGCAGCTTCGAAAGACTGCGCAAGTTCAGGGCGCTCGCCGGCCGGCTCGGGCAGCGCGTTGCGGTCGAGCTTGCCGTTGGGCGTGACGGGAAGCTGCGCGAGCCAGACCTGCGCCGACGGCAGCATCGCCGCGGGCAGGCGGGCCGCCAGGTGCGCGCGCAGCGTGTCCCACGCGAGCTTTTGCGCGCGTGCGACCAGGTAAGCGACAAGACGCAATTGGCCGTCGCGACCGGGCCGCGCGACCACCGCGCAGGACTGCACCGCGGGATGCGCAAGGATGGCTGCCTCGACCTCGCCGGTCTCGATGCGGTGGCCGTGGATCTTGACCTGGCCGTCGATGCGGCCGATGAATTCCATCGTGCCGTCGGGCAGCCAGCGGGCGAGGTCACCGGTGCGGTAGAGCCGATCGCCGGGTGCGCCGAAAGGATCGGGCACGAAGCGCGCGGCCGTGAGTTCGGGCTGCCCCAGGTACCCGCGGGCCAGGCCGTGTCCGCCGATGCACAGCTCGCCCACGAGTCCACTGGGCAGCAGGGTCAGCGTCGGGCTCAGCACGCGCAGCACGGTGTCCTTGATGGGGCGGCCGAGCGGCACCGAGCGCAGGCCTGCCGCGACAGCGGCGCGCTCGATGCGATGCGTGGTCGCGAAGGTCGTGCACTCGGTCGGCCCGTAGCCGTTGCTGAGCGTGAGCCCGGGGAGTGCGTCGAGCGCGCGCTGCACATGGGGTACCGACAGCGCCTCGCCGCCGGTGAACAGGTGCGCGAGGCCCGCAAGGTGCTGCGGATCGCCATCGACCACGGCGTTGAAGAGCGAGGCCGTGAGCCAGGCGGTGTGTACCTCGTGGCGGGCGATGGTGCGTGCGAGGCCGGCGCCGGTGGGTACCCGTTCGTCGTGGATCACGCAGCGCCCGCCGTTCAGCAAGGGCCCCCAGACTTCGAGCGTCGAGGCGTCGAAGGCGAGCGGCGCCGCATGCAGCATCGCGCGCCCGGGTGCGAGTTCGATGTAGTCGACATCGACCACCAGCCGCAGGACGGCGCGATGGCTGATCTCGATGCCCTTGGGTACGCCGGTCGAGCCCGAGGTGTACATGAGGTACGCCAGCGATTCGCCGTCGCTGGCCGGCGGCGTCCACGGTGCAAGGTCCGCGGGGTCTTCGTCAGGCCCGTCGATGCGTACGGCGGCGCGGTTGGCCGGCACGAGAGAGGCGAGCGCATCGGTCGTCACCACCCGGGTCACGCCGGCCTGGTCGAACATGGTGGCGATCCGTTCGGGCGGGAAGTCGGTCGGCACGGGCACATAGGCCGCGCCGGCCTTGAGGATGCCGAGCATGGCGACGATGGCGGCCATCGAACGCTCGAACACCATCCCGACGTTGTCGCCCGCCCGCACGCCCGACCGCTGCAGGCGCCGTGCGAGCCGGTCGCTGCGCGCGTCGAGCTCGCCGTAGCGCATGGCTTCGTCGCCTTCCACCAGCGCCACCGCGTCGGGCGTGGCCGCGGCCCGGCGACGGAACACGGCAGGCACGGTGAGCGACAGGTCGGGCGCGGCGGGCGGCGCGGTCCATGCGGTGAGCTGGTCGTTGCGGTCGACGTCGGGCAGGGCGCGGATGGCGTGCAGCGCTGCGTCGGGGCGCGCCAGCAGATCGGCAGCGGTGTCGGCGATGGCGGCGAGCAGGCGGGTGGCGCAGGGCGCGTCCATCAGGCGCGCGTCGACGTCCAGATGCAGGCTCGCGGGCAGTTCCGTGCGCGCGTCGAGCCGCAGGTGCCGCAGGTGCGGCGGGGTTTCCGAAGTGCGCTGCATGGCGCGCCGGTCGAGGTCGAACTGGGCCAGCCACGCGCCCGCGGTGGCGGACGCCGGCACTGGCAGGGCCGTGCCCAGCCAGTGCGATTGCAGCAGCCCCCAGGCGCCGACGAACAGCGTGTCAGGCAGGTACCCCGTGGCACCCAGCGACGCCAGCCAGCGCTGCGCGAAGCCGGCGTCGAGGGCCAGCGAGACGCCGAGCCGTTCGCCCGCTGCCGCGCGCGCAGGCGGCGAGACGAAAAGATCGCCCAGCGTGGTCTCCGAAGCCATGGTGACTTCCGGTGACGAAGCAATGTGGGTTTCCATGCAATTGCCCGGCTGCAGACTGTGAGTGAAAAAACAATTAATTCGATCGAATTGAATTCAATTGAACATTGGCCCTGGTTTGTCGCGATCCTAGGAACTTGAGGGAGCGATCGTTGGGGTCTTTTCTCTTTGTTTACATCTGGATATACATATTTCTGAATAGAACTACCTAAATCGTGACGTTTGAGGTACCACGGCCATTGGTCATGGGCGGTTTGTCACCCACTTGTGGAGTCGCGGCGACAGGTCAGTTCGAAACCTCGGCCACGCTCCGCTGCTAAGGCGCTTCTGTTGAAAGTCCGAGTTGCTACATTTTTTCTATTCAAATCGCGCATCTAAGCCAAAACTTGACGGTTGTTCGGAGATTTTTCGCAAATTGAGTCAAGTTGGATGGCGGTGGCATTCAAGATGTCGACGACTCAAATGGGGTAGATATTTTTCTCCAACGGAAAATTTGATCTGTCTTTCAATTCGTTTTTCATCTATTCATCAATTCGCGTGAAGCCATGAAAATTCGACGAACCTGTTACTTGGTTGCGTTGGATTGTTCAAAAAAAAGCAATATCCCGAAGTCACGAGAGAGGATTTCAATTGAGGTGATGTCAATTGATCTCGAGGAATGAATGGCTACAGAAAATGGGGTACTTTCCCCTCTGTCAGCACACGGAACGCCCGAATACCCCGTGACTGCTTCCGACGGAATTCAGGGAAGCAGCCGCGTTGCGGGCCCGGGCATTGATCCCGGTTGATTTCTTTCGCGTGGGCCGGAGGGCCCGGGCGGGCCCGGGATATCGACGCCGCGGGCCCCGCCATTCCGTCCGGAATTCGCCGCCGGACGGTGGCGGCCGTGTTTTGCGGAGGCGGATTTTTCAGGTCGAACGGCCTGCTTTTTTTCGACGCCGATGTGCCGCGCGATGCACGACCAGACCCCACACGCAGCGGCCACCGGAACGCGCCCGCCGCCATCGCTGTGGCCGGCACGGTCTCGGGCAGGCGCTTTGTCACGCGCGCAGGCGCGCCGGGGCAGGGCGCATGGCTCCCTCTCAAAAGGGCGCTTCGCTCATGTGCGAAGCCAGGGCGATTCCTAGAATGGCCCTGCGATGCATCGTGAAAAGGAGTCTTCTCGTTGAAGTGTTGAAGTGTTGAAGTGTTGAAGGGGAGCCTGAGCGGAGGGCTGCTGTCGGTGCGCACCGACGACGCCTTCCGCCGCGGGCTGCTTGCAGGCGCGTGAGAACGCGCTAGAACGACGAGATCGAACGAAGGAGTGCAGCCATGGCCACCCAACCCGATCTTCCGTCTCCGATCACACCCGACCTGCCGGTCGAGCCCGACGAAGGGCCGGAGCACGCGCCCGACGAGCCCACCGATCCCGAGCCGCCGCCCAGCGCGAAGTGAGATCCGCGCCTCTTGCGCCCCTTGCGCCGCGCTAAGCTCGCGCGATGGATGAAGTCGATTGCGCCGTCATCGGCGCTGGCGTGGTGGGTCTGGCCGTGGCGCGCGCATTGGCGCTCGCGGGCCGGGAGGTGTGGGTGCTGGAGTCCGAAGGGGCGATCGGCACCGGAACGAGTTCCCGCAACAGCGAGGTGATTCACGCGGGCATCTACTACCCGCAGGGGTCGTTGAAGGCCACGCTGTGCGTGGAAGGCCGCGACGCTCTCTATGGCTACGCGCATTCGCGCGGCGTGCCGCACCGCCGCTGCGGCAAGCTCATCGTGGCGACGTCCGCCGAACAGGTGAGCCAACTCGACGTGATCCGCGCCAAGGCCGCGGCCAACGGCGTGGACGACCTGGTCCTGCTCACCGCGCAACAAGCCCAGGCGATGGAACCGCAACTGTATTGCGTCGCGGCGCTGCATTCGCCGAGCACGGGCATCGTCGACAGCCACGCACTGATGCTGAGCCTGCTCGGCGACCTCGAGAACGCGGGCGGCATGCTGGCGCTCAGGTCGCCGATCGCGCGTGCCGAATGCGTGGACGGCGCGGTCGTGCTGATCGCCGCCGATGGTACGGCCCTGCGCTGCCGCACCGTGGTCAACGCCGCAGGACTGGGCGCACCGGCGTTGGCACGCCGCTTCGAAGGCATGCCGGCATCGGCCGTGCCACGCGAGCACTTCGCCAAGGGCAGCTACTTCACGCTCGCGGGCCGCGCGCCTTTCGGCCGGCTCATCTATCCCGTGCCGGAGCCGGGCGGTCTCGGCGTGCATCTGACGCTAGACCTCGGCGGGCAGGCCAAATTCGGGCCCGACGTGCAATGGGTCGAGGCTGCCGACGATCTGGTGGTCGATCCAGCGCGTGGCGATCGCTTCTATGACGAGGTGCGCAGGTACTGGCCCGCGTTGCCCGACGGTGCGTTGATTCCCGGCTATGCGGGCATGCGCCCGAAGATCTCGGGACCGGACGAGCCCGCGGCCGACTTCCTGATCGCGGGGCCGGCGTCGCATGGGGTGCCGGGGCTGGTCCATCTCTTCGGCATCGAGTCACCGGGCCTCACCAGTTCCCTGGCCATCGGACGGCATGTCGCGCAGCTGCTCGCCGAGGCCTGATCGCACGCGCTCGGCACAACTGAGCACATCTCTGTCGCGCATGAGGGGCTTTCGAGCCTGTAACATGACAGCACGCCATATGCTGGCGTGAAGCCGCCGGCGCGGTGCCGGTGTCATCACGGAGGAAAGATTCCAATGAGTGCATCCAACAATCTTGAAGCAGCAGCCGAAGACATCGCAAGCGACGTGCGCGGCGTGCTGGCCAGCAAGGACCTGGACTCGGTTCCCCACATCAAGGCGCTGCGCCAACGCATCGACACCAAGCTCGCCATCGCGCGCGAACTGGCTTCCGAAAAGAGCAAGCTGGCCGCCAAGAAGGCGCGTCAGGCGGCCACCGCGACCAACACCTACGCCCACGACGAACCTTGGCAGGTTGCCGGTGCTGCACTGGCCGTCGGCGTGCTGGTGGGCCTGTTGCTTGGCCGCCGCTGAGCGTCACCGCACCGGCCTGAGCGCGCACCGTCGTCCGTTCATTCGCCGTTGCCACGCAGTGGCCGGTGAGGGCGGAGGCGGCGCATGAAACTGCTGTCCCTGTTCGGGCTCGACGCCCGCATCCGTCGGTTGCGCATCGCTGCCGCCGAAGGTGCGCTGGCGGCCGAGGACCGGGTGCAGTTGCTGCGCATGGCCTGGGAGGACGAGAAGCAGCGCCTGAAGCTGACCCTGGTCCTGATCGTCGCCGTGCTGGGGCTGACCACCGTCGCGGTGGCGCTGCTCTCGATGGCGGTGGTCGTGCACTACTGGGACACGCCGTACCGCGTCACCGCCGCCTGGGTGGTGGCTGGTGTCTGGACGGTGCTGTGGCTGGCGGCCGCCATCGGCCTGATGCGCAGCCTGAGCAACGCCTCGAGCAGTTTCATTCCGACCTTTCAGGAGTTCGAGCGCGACTGGGCCTGGGTCCAGGACCGCTTCAACCTCGGCAAGGACCCGGAGCTGGATGACGAGGCGCCGCGTCCGCCGCGCCCCGCGACGCGCGAAGCGCTGCTGGCCCGCATGGAGCGTCAGCGTGAACGCATCGCCACCCTGCAGGGCGGTCGCGACACGCAACCGGCTTCGGGCGAGCCGGTCAACGAATCGCCAGCGGCCACGGCGTTGCGCCTTGCGCGCGAACACCCGGTGGCCGTCGGCGTCGCTGCTGCCGCGGCGGTGGCGGTGATTCGCCCGAAGCGGCTGTTGCGCTGGGCCACGGTCATTGCGCCCGTGCTCTGGCGCATGCGCCGCGGCTGAGGCGACAAGAAGAACCGGCTCAGGCCTTGCGGCGATCCTGCTGCAGCGCCTGGGCCGTTTCGCGGACCAGCCCGGGGCCGCGATAGATCAGGCCGGTGTAGATCTGCACCACGTCCGCGCCCGCGGCGATCTTGGCCTTGGCATCCGCCGCACTCAGGATGCCGCCCACCCCGATGATCGGAAAGCCTTTGCCCAGGGCAGCGCGCAGTTGCGCGATCACCCGGTTGCTGGCTTCGCGCACCGGTGCGCCCGAGAGGCCGCCGGCTTCCTGCGCATGCGGCAGGCCCGCCACCGCGTCGCGCGCGAGCGTGGTGTTGGTGGCGATCACGCCGTCCATGCCGTGGCGCTGCAGCGTGGCGGCGATCACCGCGACCTGGGCGTCGTCGAGATCGGGTGCGATCTTCACGAACAGCGGCGCGCGCTTGCCGTGGTGCGTGGCCAGCGCTTCGCGCCGCTCGGCCACGGCGCCCAGCAGGGCGTCGAGGGCTTCGTCGCTCTGCAGCGAGCGCAGGTTGGCCGTGTTGGGGCTGGAGATGTTGATCGTCACGTAGTCCGCGTGCGGGTAGACACCGTCCAGGCAGGCCAGGTAGTCGTCGACCGCGCGTTCGATCGGCGTGGCCGCGTTCTTGCCGATGTTCAGGCCCAGCAGCATGGGCGACTTGCTGCCGCCCGCCTGCTTGCGGAAGCGCGCCTTCTGCACGTTGGCCAGGAAGGCGTCGAGCCCTTCGTTGTTGAAGCCGAGCCGGTTGATCAGCGCGTCGCGCTGCGGCAGGCGGAACATGCGCGGCTTCGGGTTGCCCGGCTGGCCCTTGGGCGTGACCGTGCCGACCTCGACGAAGCCGAAGCCCATGGCCGCGAAGGCGTCGATGCAGCGTGCGTTCTTGTCCAGCCCGGCGGCCAGACCGACGCGGTTGGGGAAATTCAGGCCCGCGAGCTGGATGGGGTCTTCGACGCGCGTCGCCGCGTAGGCGCAGGCCAACGGCGTGTTCTGGGTGCGGGCCAGCCCGTCGAGGGTGATTTCATGGGCGTGCTCGGGATCGAAACCGAACAGAAAAGGGCGGGCCAGGCCATAGAGCGAAGAGGGCAGCAGCAGGGGCATCGGATAATTCTCGACTTCAATGAGCCAAGGATTCTCCGCGATGACCGCACCCACCTCCCCAAGCCCTCTTTCCCAGGATGAACTCAAGGCCCAGGTCGGCCTTGCCGCGCTGGCCTACGTGGTCAAGGGCGAGATCGTCGGCGTGGGCACCGGCTCCACGGTCAACAAGTTCATCGACGCGCTGGCCACGATCAAGGACGAGATCAAGGGCGCCGTCTCCAGTTCGGTCGCGTCCACCGAGCGCCTGCGCGCGCTGGGCATCCCGGTGTTCGACAGCAACGAGGTGGAAGAACTGGCCGTCTACATCGACGGCGCCGACGAGATCGACCACCAGGGCTTCATGGTGAAGGGCGGCGGCGCGGCGCTGACGCGCGAGAAGATCGTCGCGGCGCAGTCGAAGCGCTTCGTCTGCATTGCCGACGCTTCCAAGCTGGTCGAGACGCTCGGCGACTTTCCGCTGCCGGTGGAAGTGATTCCGATGGCGGTGCGCCGCGTGATGCGCCAGTTCGCCAGCCTGGGCGGCATTGCCCAGGTGCGCGAGAAAGACGGCCTGCCGCTGGTGACCGACAACGGCCAGCACATCGTCGACGTGACCGGCCTGCGGATCACCGACCCGCGCGCCTTCGAGTCCGAAGTGAGCCAGTGGCCCGGCGTGGTGACGGTGGGGGTCTTCGCCCATCAGAAGGCCGACGTGTGCCTGCTGGGCACGGCGTCGGGCGTGAAGACGATGCAGTTCGCCGGCTGACCGGCGGCGATGCAAAACGGGGGCCAAGGCCCCGTCATTTTTTAGAACTTGATGCCGGCCGGGTTGCTCGGGCCCGGTGCGTTCGAAGGCGGAGCCGGCGCGGGGGTCGGGGGCTGCAGCGGCGTGTCGGCCGCACGGGGCGCTGCCGCCGCCGGGGCTTGCTGCGCGACGAGCGGTCGCGTGGCGGGCGGGCGATAGCCGGCGGGCAGGCTGTTGCTCTTGGGGTAGCCGGCCGCATCGAGGTAGCGCGACCATTCCACATCTGAGAAGCCCTTGAGCTGCTGCGACCCGACCGTCAGCAGCGGCAGCGCGTTCTGTCCGCTCAGGCGCTGCAGGGCCTCGACGTCTTCGTTGCTCTTGATGGTGCGTTCCTCGAAGGGAACGCCGCGCGTGGTGAGCAGCGTGCGCGCCTCGTTGCAGGGCCCGCAGCTTTCGCCGCTGTACAGCGTGACGGGGTAGCGCTGGGCCACCTGACGCAGTTCATACGGAAGCCCGCTGTTGGTCGGTGCATTGACGCCGGCCGGTTGCGGCCCGCCTGTCGGCGCGTTGGTGACGACGGGGGGCTGATCCGAAAACGTGACCTTGCCGTTCTTGTCGACTTGGCGGTAGACCGGCTGCGCCAGCACGCTGGCAGCCGCCGAGAGCAGCAAGACGGCCAGGCCGATCAGGCGACGCGAGGGGAGTTTGTAAAAAGTCGGATACATCCTCCCGAGTATCGCAAGCTTCCGCGCCGTATCAAGCTGGCTGGGCCTGAGCCATGCCCTGATGTCGCAGCAGCGCATCAAGCTGCGGCTCGCGGCCCCGGAACGCCTTGAACGAATCCATGGCGCTGCGGCTGCCGCCGGCCTCGAGGATGGCCTGGCGGTACTTGCGGCCGGTCTCGATGTTCGGCTCGCCGTTGGCGCCCACGGTTTCCTCGAAGGCCGCGTAGGCGTCGGCGCTCAGCACCTCGGCCCACTTGTAGCTGTAGTAGCCGGCCGCGTAGCCGCCCGAGAAGATGTGGCTGAAGGTGTTCGGCGTGCGGCTGAACGGCGGCGAGGGCATCACGGCCACTTCGGCGCGCACCTGGCCGAGCAGGGCCATCACGGCGCCCGTCGGGGCGGCGGCGGCCTGGTGTTCGGTGTGCAGCAGCATGTCGAACAGCGAGAACTCGATCTGGCGCAGCGTCTGCAGGCCGCTCTGGAAGTTCTTGGCGGCGGTCATCTTGTCGAACAGCGCGCGCGGCAGCGGCTCGCCGGTGTCGACGTGGGCCGTCATGTGGGTGAGCACGTCCCACTCCCAGCAGAAGTTCTCCATGAACTGGCTCGGCAGCTCGACCGCGTCCCACTCGACGCCGCTGATGCCCGACACGTCGCGCTCGTTCACCTGCGTGAGCATGTGGTGCAGGCCGTGACCGAACTCATGGAAGAGGGTGGTCACGTCGTCGTGCGTGAGCAGCGGCGGCTTGCCGTCGACGCCGCTGGCGAAGTTGCAGACCAGCTGCGCGACCGGCGTCTGCAGCACGCCGTCGTCGGGGCGCAGCCAGCGGGCGCGCACGTCGTCCATCCAGGCGCCGCCGCGCTTGGCGGCGCGGGCGGAGGGGTCGAGGTAGAACTGGCCGACCTTCTGGCCAGCGCGTTCGATGCGGTAGAACTCGACGCTCGGGTGCCAGGTGGGGGCGCTGTCGCGACGGATCGACACTTCGAACAGCGTCTCGACGATCTTGAACAGGCCCGCCATCACCTTCGGCGCCGGGAAGTACTGCTTCACCTCCTGCTCGCTGAAGGCGTAGCGCGCTTCCTTGAGCTTCTCGCCGACGTAGGTCCAGTCCCAGGCTTGCGGATCAACGAGGTTCAGTTGCTCGGAAGCAAAGGCGCGCAGATCGGCCAGGTCGCGCTCGCCGTAGGGCTTGGCCTTGGCGGCGAGGTCGCGCAGGAACTTGACGACCTGCTCGGGCGATTCGGCCATCTTGGGCACGACCGAGAGCTCGCCGAAATTCTTGTAGCCCAGCAGCTTCGATTCTTCTTCGCGCAGCGCGAGGATCTCGGTGATGAGCGCGGTGTTGTCGAACTTCGGATCGCCGAGTTCGCTGGCGCGCGTGACGTAGGCGCGGTAAAGCGTTTCGCGCAGCGCGCTACTCTTGGCGAACTGCATCACCGGCAGGTAGCACGGCATCTTGAGCGTGAGCTTGTAGCCTTGCTTGCCTTCGGCCTCGGCAGCCGAGCGCGCGGCGCTCACCACGTCTTCGGGCACGCCGTCGAGTTCACCCAGCTGCGCGTAGTGCGCGAAGGCGTCGGTGGCGTCGAGTGCGTTCTCGCTGAACTTCTGGCTCAGCTCGGCCTGGCGTTCCTGGATGTCGGCAAAGCGCTGCTTGGCGTCGCCCTGCAGCTCGGCGCCGCCGAGCACGAAGTTGCGCACGGCGTTCTTGTGCGCCTGGCGCTGCTCGGGGTTGAGCGTGGCCGGATCGATGGCCTTGTACTTGGCGTACAGGCGCTCATCGGAACCCAGGCGGGTCCAGAAGGCGGTCACGCGCGGCATGGCCTCGTTGTAGGCGGCGCGCAGCTCGGGCGTGTCGGCCACGGCGTTGAGGTGGCCGACGGCGCCCCAGGCGCGGCTGAAGCGTTCGGAGGCCACGTCGAGCACCTTGGAGATCGCGAGCCAGTCGGCCGGGAATTCGGGTGCCGTCACCGTTTGCAGCGCAGCCTCGGCCTCGGCCAGCAGCGTGTCGACCGCGGGCGACACATGTTCGGGCTGGATGCGGTCGAACAGCGGGAGGTCGGTGAAGTCGAGGAGGGGGTTGTTCGTCATGGCCATGGAAATTACTTGGCGGCGCGTTCGGCCGCTTCAAGGGTGTTGACCAAAAGCATGGCGCGCGTCATCGGGCCGACGCCGCCGGGCACGGGGGTGATCCAGCCGGCCACTTCCTTCACGCCGTCGAAATCGACGTCGCCGGCCAGCTTGCCGTCCGCCTTGCGGTTCATGCCCACGTCGATGACGACCGCGCCGGGCTTGACCATGCCGGCCGTCAGCAGGTCGAGCTTGCCCACGGCGGCGACGATCACGTCGGCCTGGCGCGTGATCGCGCCCAGGTCTTGGGTGGCGCTGTGGCAGATGGTCACGGTGGCGCTTTGGGCGAGCAGCATCATGGCCATCGGCTTGCCGACGATGTTGCTGCGGCCGATGACCACGGCGTGCTTGCCGCGCAGGTCGTAGCCGATCGATTCGAGCATCTTCATGCAGCCGTGCGGCGTGCAGGGCCAGAAGCCCGGGGCGCCGGTCATCAGCGCGCCGGCGCTGGCCACGTGGAAGCCGTCGACGTCCTTGGCGGGCGAGATGGTCTCGATGACCTTCTGGCTGTCCATGTGCTTCGGCAGTGGCAGCTGCACCAGGATGCCGTGCACCGTCGGGTCGTCGTTGAGGGCACGGATGCGCGCCAGCAGATCGGCCTCGCTGAAGTCGGCGGGGTAGGTCTCGAGCGTGGCCTGCAGGCCGGTTTCGGTGCTGTCGTTGACCTTGTGCTTGGTATAGACCTGACTCGCCGGATCGCTGCCCACCAGGATGATGGACAAGGCCGGGTTCACGCCGCGGGCCTTCAACGCAGCGGTGCGGCCGGACACCTCGGCGCGGATGGTTTTGGCGAGGGCGTTGCCGTCGATCAGTTGGGCGGTCATCGGTTTTGATTTTCCAAGTAAAAACGCCCGCTTGCGCAGGCGTGGGGAAGGTGCGTGGCTATCGGAGGGATAGCTGCAGCTCAGGAGGCCTTGGCGGCTGGGGCCGCTTGCCCGAGCGCAATCTTGAGCAGATCGGCCACGGTGTTGGCGTTGAGCTTTTCCATGATGTTGGCGCGGTGCGCCTCCACCGTCTTGATGCTGATGCCCAGGTCGTCGGCGATCTGCTTGTTCAGACGGCCGGCAACGATGCGCTCGAGCACCTGTGCCTCGCGGCCCGTGAGCTTGGACAGCAGCGCGTCGCGGCTGGCCGACTGCTGGTGCTGCGTGAAGGCGCCGCGTGCGTGCTCGAGCATGCGCTCGACCAACGACACGAGTTCTTCGTCGTTGAAGGGCTTCTGGATGAAATCCATGGCGCCCTTCTTCATGCTGTCGACCGCCATCGGCACGTCGCCGTGGCCGGTGATGACCACGATCGGCAACGGAGAACGCCGTTCGATCAGTCGATCCTGCAATTCGAGGCCGGTCATGCCGGCCATGCGGATATCGACGATCAGACAGGCGACTTCGCGCGGGTCGTATCGGGAGAGAAAGGATTCGGCGGACTCGAAACAGCGGACTCTGTAGTCCTTGCCTTCGAGCAGCCATTGCAGTGAATCGCGGACGGCTTCGTCGTCATCGACGACATAGACCGTGCCCTTCTTCGGAATCAAACTCATGCAGGTACCTTTGCCTCGTCGCTTGCTACGGAACTGATAGCGTCCAACACCGGAATCCAGAAGGAAAAACGGCATCCGATCACATCCGGGCCATTGTAGATGTTCTCTGCCTGCATCCGGCCGCGGTGCGACTCGACGATGGTGCGGCACAAATTGAGCCCGATGCCCATGCCTTCGGGCTTGGTGGAGAAGAAGGCCTCGTAGAGCCGGTCCATCACTTCTGGCGAGAGGCCCTTGCCCGTGTCCTGCACCGAGAACTCGATGGCATTCTGCCCCTCGATCACCTTGGGCAGCACGCGCAGCTCGACGCTGCGGCGCGCCAGCGGGCGGTCGGCGATGTCGATGGATTCGGCCGCGTTCTTCAGCAGGTTGACCATCACCTGTTCGATGAGGATCGGGTCGACGCGCACCACCGGCAGCCGCGCGGCCACGTAGTGGTTCAGGCGCACGTTGCGCCGGCGCAGCTCGATGCCCGCGAGTTCGACCGCCTCGCTCACCATGGTGGCGACGTCGGCCGGCGTGCGGTTGGGTTCGCTGCGCTTCACGAAGGAGCGGATGCGCTGGATGATCTGGCCCGCGCGCTGCGCCTGCTTCGAGGTTTTCTCGAGTGCGGCAAGCAGGGCGTCGTTGTCGATCGTCTGCCCCTTGATGCGCGACATCATCCCGTTGCAGTAGTTGGCGATGGCGGTGAGCGGCTGGTTGAGCTCGTGTGCCACGCTCGAAGCCATCTCACCCATGGTGATCAGGCGGCTCGCGGCCTGGGCCTTGTCGGCCTGCGCGGCGGCTTGCTCTTCGGCGTCGCGGCGCGGCGTGATGTCGGTGGCGATCACCAGTTGCGCCAAACGCCCGTCGACCCAGGTCAGGTAGCGCGAGCGCACCTCGAGCCACTTGCCCAGGTGCGGCACGAAGATTTCGTTGTTCGCGGTCTGGGCGGCGGTGAGTGTGTCGATCGGCAGGCCGGCGTAGGGGTCGACGTCGTCCAGGCCCTCGTCGTGCGCATTCGACGGCGGCACGCCAGCCTGCGCCACCATGCCCAGGTGGCCCACGGTGTCGGAGCCGAACCACAGGCGGTACAGCTTGTTGGCGAACAGCAGTTCTTCGCTGCCGATGGGCGCCACCGACACGGCGGCGTCGAGCGCTTCGAGCACGGTGGTGAAGCGTTCGTACGAGGCGGACAGCTGCTCGCGGATGCGCGTCGGCTCGGTGATGTCGGTCATCGACGTCATCCAGCCGGTCTGGTGGCCGCGCGCATCGATCAGCGGCGACACATACAGGCGCGCATTGAAGACGCTGCCGTTCTTGCGCTTCACGCGCACCTGGAAGCCGCCGGGCAGGGCGCGGCCGTGCAGTTCTTCTTCGAGGCGCTCGTTCATCACCTCGCGGTCGGATTCGAGCCAGTATGGGAAGGGCGGCGTCTGGCCGACCAGCTCGTCTTCGCTCCAGCCCGTCATGGCGCAGAACGCGGCGTTCACGTAGGTGATGCGGCCTTGCAGATCGAGCACGCGCATGCCGGTCAGCATGGAGTTTTCCATCGCGCGGCGGAAGTTGGTTTCGGCCACCAGCCGCTGCTGCGCCTGCAGTCGGCGCCGCGTGTGGCGCCAGGTGCCGATCAGCATCCAGCTGGTCATCACGCTGAGGGCGCACACGAGCCAGAAGAGGCCGTTGCCCACCACGCCCTGCGAGGTGCGGTAGGCCTGCGCACGCAGCATCAGCGCATTGCCCACGGGCGACACCGGCACTTCGTATTCGTTGGTGGCTTCGGTCCAGGGCAGCAGGCGGGTGCCGCTGTTCTTCAGCGGCGTGGTGTTGCCGGCGATCACGTTGCCCTTGGCGTCGAGCAGCGAGACGGCGTAGCGCGCCTGCACCTCGGAAGGCATGCCGTAGCGCAGCAGGCCGTCGATGGAGAACTCGCCGAGCACGACGCCCGCGAACAGGCCCTGGTCGAACAGCGGAATGTGCAGCTGCAGCATCGCGGCGGGCTCGCCGCCGGCCACGGGTTGGGAGTACACCGGCTGGCGCAGCTCGCGCGCCAGCGCGTAGTTGCTCTCGATGTCGCCGGGGCGCAGCACGTCGCCGATCAGGTGCTGTTGCGCGGGATGCACGCTGGGCGCCGCGTAGCCGGCCTTGAAGCGGCGGCGGTCGTCGATCCAGCTGATGGTTTGCAGTTCGGGGAACTGGCTCACCAGCGATTCGGCACGGCTCGTGAATTCGACCGGGTCGATCTCGCGGTTCGAGGCATCGCGCGCGATGCGCATCAGCTGCTCCTGCCGCTCCAGCAAACGCAGGCGCATGCGTTGCTGCGCGTACTCGACGTCGCGCCGCACCGACTCCTGTTCGCGCTCGACTTCTTCAGTACGCAGGTACCAGAACGCGGACACGATGGCCGCGAGAAACAACAGCACGGCCGCCATCGGCGCGAGCATTGCGACGGCGTCCTGCAGCACGGGCGTCTGCTTGCGCCACCACGTGCGCCACCAGGAGAGCGGCGAGGCTTTGACGGCACTGCGGGCGACCGCGAGCGGGGAGGAAAGGGGCATGGGCGGAGTTTAGGGGATGGCCCTCCCGGCGAAGAGGCCCTGCCAGAGACGTGCTTCATTGATATTTCATAATAAGAAATCAACAAGCACTATTTGAAATAGGGAAACTTCTATGCGAAACTCCGGCGCGCTCGGTGCCCAGCGCACTAAATTACAGCCACAGCCCTAAAAGGAGAGACAAGCATGTCGGCAAATCCCGAGAACCTGTTCGGCTCGGCCGCAAACGATGCGGACGCCCAGGAAACGCGTGAATGGATGGATGCGCTGTCTTCCGTCATCCAGAGCGAGGGGCCCGAGCGGGCGCACTTCCTGCTCGAACAACTGCTCGAACATGCGCGCCAGAACAGCGTCGACATGCCGTTCTCGGCCAACACCGGCTACGTGAACACCATCGAGCCCGGCGTGGAGGCTCGCAGCCCCGGCAACCTCGAGATCGAACAACGCCTGCGCGCCTACATGCGCTGGAACGCCATGGCGATGGTGGTCAAGGCCAACCGCATCCACCCGCCCGAAGGCGGTGACCTCGGCGGTCACATCGGCTCCTTTGCTTCGCTGGCCAGCATGTTCGGCGCCGGCTTCAACCACTTCTGGCGCGCCGAGAGCGAAAACCACGGTGGCGACCTGCTGTACATCCAGGGCCACGTGTCGCCCGGCATCTACGCCCGCGCCTACCTGGAAGGCCGCCTCTCCGAAGACCAACTGCTCAACTTCCGCCAGGAAGTCGACGGCAAGGGCCTGTCGAGCTACCCGCATCCCAAGCTGATGCCCGAGTTCTGGCAGTTCCCCACGGTGTCGATGGGCCTGGGCCCGCTGATGGCGATCTACCAGGCGCGCTTCCTGAAGTACCTGCACGCCCGCGGCATCGCCAACACCGAGAACCGCAAGGTATGGGTGTTCTGCGGCGACGGCGAAATGGACGAAGTCGAATCGCTCGGCGCCATCGGCCTGGCCGCGCGCGAGAACCTCGACAACCTGATCTTCGTCATCAACTGCAACCTGCAGCGCCTGGACGGCCCGGTGCGCGGCAACGGCAAGATCATCCAGGAACTCGAAGGCGAGTTCCGCGGCGCCAACTGGAACGTCATCAAGCTGATCTGGGGCAAGGGCTGGGACGCTCTGCTCGAGAAGGACCATGACGGCGCGCTGCGCAAGATCATGATGGAGTGCAACGACGGCGACTACCAGTCGTTCAAGGCCAACGACGGCGCCTACGTGCGCAAGCACTTCTTCGGCCGCGACCCGCGCACGCTGAAGATGGTCGAGCACCTGACCGACGACGAGGTCTGGAACCTGCAGCGCGGCGGCCACGACTCGCAGAAGGTGTACGCCGCCTTCCACGCGGCCCAGAACCACAAGCGCCAGCCCACCGTGCTGCTCGTCAAGACCGTCAAGGGTTTCGGCATGGGCAAGATCGGTGAAGGCAAGAACACGGTCCACCAGACCAAGAAGCTCGGCGACGAGGACATCAAGGCCTTCCGCGACCGCTTCAACATTCCGATTCCCGACAGCCAGATCGCCGAGCTGCCGTTCTACAAGCCGGCCGACGACACGCCCGAAATGCGCTACCTGCACGAGCGCCGCAAGGCCCTCGGCGGCTACCTGCCGCACCGTCGCACCAAGGCCGACGAGAGCTTCACGGTGCCCTCGCTCGACGTCTTCAAGTCGGTGATGGAGCCCACGGCCGAAGGCCGCGAGATATCGACCACGCAAGCCTACGTGCGCTTTCTCACGCAGCTGCTGCGCGACAAGGCCCTGGGCCCGCGCGTCGTGCCCATCCTGGTGGACGAAGCCCGCACCTTCGGCATGGAAGGCCTGTTCCGCCAGATCGGCATCTACAACCCGCACGGTCAGCAGTACACCCCGGTCGATAAAGACCAGGTCATGTACTACAAGGAAGACAAGGCCGGCCAGATCCTGCAAGAGGGCATCAACGAAGCCGGCGGCATGTCCAGCTGGATCGCGGCGGCCACGTCGTACAGCACCAACAACCGCATCATGGTGCCGTTCTACGTGTACTACTCGATGTTTGGCTTCCAGCGCATCGGCGACCTGGCCTGGGCGGCCGGCGACATGCAGGCCCGCGGCTTCCTGCTGGGCGGCACCTCGGGACGCACCACGCTGAACGGCGAAGGCCTGCAGCACGAAGACGGTCACAGCCACATCCTGGCCAACACCATCCCGAACTGCGTGAGCTACGACCCGACCTTCGCGCACGAAGTCGGCGTGATCCTGCACCACGGCTTGAAGCGCATGGTCGAGAAGCAGGACAACGTCTACTACTACCTGACGCTGCTCAACGAAAACTACGCGATGCCCGGCCTCCAGCCCGGCACCGAAGAGCAGATCATCAAGGGCATGTACCTGTCCAAGCAGGGGCCGGTGGTCAAGGCCGCCAAGGGCGCGAAAGAAGCGCCGACCGTGCAACTGCTGGGCAGCGGCACCATCCTGCGCGAGAGCTTTGCCGCGCAAGAGCTGCTCGAGAAAGAGTGGGGCGTGTCGGCTTCGGTGTGGAGCTGCCCGAGCTTCAACGAGCTGACCCGCGACGGCCAGGACGCCGACCGCTGGAACCTGCTGCACCCCGACCAGACGCCGCGCGTGCCCTTCGTGGCCGAGCAGCTCGGTGCCACGACCGGCCCGGTGGTCGCGTCGACCGACTACATGAAGGCCTACGCCGAGCAGATCCGTCCGTTCGTGCCGAAGGGCCGCACCTACAAGGTGTTGGGCACCGACGGTTTCGGTCGCAGCGACTTCCGCGCCAAGCTGCGCGAGCACTTTGAAATCAATCGTCACTACATCGTGGTGGCTGCGCTCAAGGCGCTGAGCGAAGATGGCACCGTGCCGGTGGCCAAGGTGGTGGAAGCGATCAAGAAGTACGGCATCAATGTCGACAAGGTCAACCCGCTCTACGCTTGAACATCAACAACCAACGAACGAACGGCGCCTGACGGCGGGAGACAACGATATGGCAGCAGTGGAAGTGAAAGTGCCCGACATCGGCGACTTCGATGAAGTCGCGGTGATCGAGGTGCTCGTGAAGGTGGGCGACACGGTCAAGGCCGAGCAGTCGCTCATCACGGTCGAATCGGACAAGGCGTCGATGGAAATCCCGTCGTCCACGGCCGGTGTGGTCAAGGAAATCAAGATCGCCGTGGGCGACAAGGTCAAGCAAGGCTCGGTGGTGCTGGTGGTCGAAGCCGAGGGCGCGGCTGCCGCCGCCCCGGCACCGGCCGCTGCGCCTGCTGCAGCTGCACCCGCTCCGGCGGCTGCAGCGCCTGCCCCCGCAGCAGCCGCACCGGCTGCTGCATCGGGCCCGGTGGAGATCAAGGTGCCGGACATCGGCGACTTCAAGGACGTCGCGGTCATCGAACTGCTCGTGAAGGTGGGTGACACCATCGCCGCCGAGCAGTCGCTGATCACGGTCGAGTCGGACAAGGCCTCGATGGAAATCCCGTCGTCGGGCGCCGGCGTGCTGAAGGAACTCAAGGTCAAGGTGGGCGACACCGTCAACATCGGCGACCTGATCGCGGTGCTCGAAGGCGCCGCAGGTGCTGCCCCCGCGCCCGCATCGGCGCCCGCGCCGGCACAGGCCGCGGCCGCCGCGCCCGCCGCTGCAACCGCCAGCGCACCAGCGCCGGCGGCCGCCGCACCGGCAACGGCTGCGCCGGCCCACCAGCCCACGTCGGCCCCCACCGGCAGCCTGCCGCACGCTTCGCCCTCGGTGCGCAAGTTCGCGCGCGAACTCGGCGTGCCGCTCGAGGAGGTCAAGGGTTCCGGCCTCAAGGGCCGCATCACGCAGGACGACGTCCAGAACTTCACCAAGGCCGTGATGAGCGGCGCGGCCAGCACCAAGGCCTCGGCGGCCAAGGCGCCGGCAGGTGGTGGCGACGGCGCGGCACTGGGCCTCATTCCGTGGCCCAAGGTCGACTTCACGAAGTTTGGCGCCGTGGAGCGCAAGGACCTGTCGCGCATCAAGAAGCTCAGCGGCGCGAACCTGCACCGCAACTGGGTGATGATCCCGCACGTCACCAACAACGACGAAGCCGACATCACCGAGCTCGAAGCCTTCCGCGTCTCCACCAACAAGGAGAACGAGAAGTCGGGCATCAAGGTCACGATGCTGGCCTTCGTGATCAAGGCGGTGGTGGCAGCGCTGAAGAAATTCCCCGACTTCAACGCCAGCCTCGACGGCGACCAGCTCGTCTACAAGCAGTACTACAACATCGGCTTCGCGGCCGACACGCCCAACGGGCTCGTGGTGCCGGTGCTGAAAGATGCCGACAAGAAGGGCATCCTGCAGATCAGCGCCGAGATGGGCGAACTCGCCAAGAAGGCGCGCGACGGCAAGCTCGGCTCGGCCGACATGCAGGGCGGTTGCATGTCGATCAGCTCGCTCGGCGGCATCGGTGGCACGCACTTCACGCCCATCATCAACGCCCCCGAAGTGGCCATCCTCGGCCTCTCCAAGGGCCAGATGAAGCCGGTGTGGGACGGCAAGCAGTTCGTGCCGCGTCTCACGCTGCCGCTGTCGCTGTCGTACGACCACCGCGTGATCGACGGCGCCCTGGCTGCGCGTTTCAACGCCTACCTGGGGCAAGTGCTCGCAGACTACCGCCGCATCCTGCTATGACCACGGTTGTGGCCGTCCGCAAAGGCGGCCAGGTCACGATGGCGGCGGATTCGCTGGTGACCTTCGGCGACACGCGCATGTCGCACAACGCCGAAGCGAACCAGAAGATCTTCACCGTCGAGGATGCCGCCGGCCAGAGCCTGTTTGCAGTGGCCGGCGCCGCGGCGCACTTCCTGGCGCTGCAGCACGCGCTGGCTGCGCAGGATCGCGAGAAGCTGTTGTTCGGCAGCAAGCACGAGATCTTCCGCACCTTCACGATGCTGCATCCGGTGCTCAAGGACTCGTTCTTCATGCAGACCAAGGAAGACGAGCACGAGCCCTACGAGTCGAGCCAGTTCACGATGCTGCTGGCCAACCCGAGCGGCATCTACGGCATCTACAGCTACCGCGAGGTGTTCGAGTTCAAGCAGTACTGGGCCATCGGCTCGGGACGCAGCTTTGCGCTCGGCGCCATGCACGCGGCCTATGACAACAAGTCGCGCACCGCGCGCGACGTGGCGGAGGCGGGCATCGCCGCCGCCTGCGAATTCGATCGCAATTCGGCCCTGCCGGCCGACGTTCTCACACTCAAACTGAAAGTGTCCAAATGAGCGAACAACACATCAAGGTGCCGGACATCGGCGACTTCGACGAAGTCGCGGTGATCGAGGTGCTGGTCAACGTCGGCGACACGGTCAAGGCCGAGCAGTCGCTCATCACGGTCGAGTCGGACAAGGCCTCGATGGAAATTCCGTCCTCGGCAGCCGGCGTGGTGAAGTCGCTGGCCGTGAAGGTCGGCGACAAGGTCAAGCAAGGTTCGGTGGTGCTGACGCTCGAAGTCGACGGGGCTGCTGCGCCTGCGCCGGCTGCTGCAGCGCCCGCACCTGCGGTGGCAGCTGCCCCCGCGCCCAAGGCGGCTGCACCGGCTCCGGCCGCGGCGGCGCCCGTGGCGACATCCAGCTACGGCGGCAAGGTCGATGTCGAGTGCGACGTGGTCGTGCTCGGTGCCGGCCCCGGCGGCTACTCGGCCGCCTTCCGCGCGGCCGACCTCGGCCTGAAGGTCGTGCTGATCGAACGCTACGCCACGCTCGGCGGCGTGTGCCTGAACGTCGGCTGCATTCCGTCGAAGGCGCTGCTGCACGTCGCTTCCGTCATGGACGAGGTCAAGCATTTCGCCGACCTGGGCGTGAGCTTCGCCGCGCCCACGGTCGACCGCGCCAAGCTGCTCGGCCACAAGAACAAGGTGGTGGGCAAGCTCACCGGCGGCCTCACGGCCATGGCGAAGATGCGCAAGGTGACGGTGCTTCGCGGCGTCGGCAACTTCATCGACCCGTACCACCTGGAAGTCGAAGAAACCTCGGGCACGAGCTGGGACACCACCGGCAAGAAGCAGACCGTCAAGTTCCGCAACGCGATCATCGCGGCCGGTTCGCAGTCGGTGAGCCTGCCCTTCATGCCGAAGGACCCGCGTGTGGTCGACTCGACCGGCGCGCTCGAGATGGGGACTGATCCCAAGCGCATGCTGGTGCTGGGCGGCGGCATCATCGGCCTCGAAATGGGCACCGTGTATTCCACGCTGGGTGCGCGCCTCGATGTGGTCGAAATGCTCGACGGCCTGATGCAGGGCGCCGACCGCGACCTCGTGAAGGTCTGGCAGAAGATGAACGCGCCGCGCTTCGACAACATCATGCTCAAGACCAAGACGGTCGGCGCTGAAGCCACGAAAGAAGGCATCAAGGTCACCTTCGAGGGCGAGAACGCGCCGAAGGAGCCGCAGGTGTACGACCTCGTGCTGCAGGCCGTGGGCCGCAGTCCGAACGGCAAGAAGATCGGCGCCGAGAAGGCCGGCATCGCGGTGAGCGACCGCGGCTTCATTCCGGTCGACATCCAGATGCGCACCAACGTGCCGCACATCTTCGCCATCGGCGACATCGTGGGCCAGCCCATGCTGGCGCACAAGGCGGTGCATGAGGCGCATGTGGCGGCTGAGGTGATTGCCGGCGAGCAGAAGGGCGACAAGGAGCTGTCCAGCGCCGCCTTCAACGCACGCGTGATCCCCAGCGTGGCCTACACCGACCCTGAAGTGGCGTGGGTGGGCCTCACCGAAGACCAGGCCAAGGCCGAAGGCATCAAGGTCAAGAAGGGCCACTTCCCGTGGACTGCTTCGGGCCGCGCCATCGCCAATGGCCGCGACGAAGGCTTCACCAAGCTGCTGTTCGACGCGGAGACGCACCGCATCCTGGGCGGCGGCATCGTGGGCACGCATGCCGGCGACATGATCGGCGAGATCGCGCTGGCCATCGAGATGGGCGCGGACGAGATCGACATCGGCAAGACGATCCATCCGCACCCGACGCTGGGCGAAAGCATCGGCATGGCGGCGGAAGTGGCGCACGGCACCTGTACCGACCTGCCGCCGGCGAAGAAGGCGGCCTGATCGAAAGGCGTCACCGCGCCTTTCGAGCGCCCACAAAAAATCCCGCCGTTGCGGGATTTTTTTCGTCCTGGATTCGGGGAAATCGAATCAGTCGCTGGCGTTGGCCATGGCCGCAGCCTTGACCTCGTCGCCCTGGCCGCTGAGCACGCGGCGGGCGCCGTCGAAGCGACGCTGCCAGTAGCTGCCGTTCATGTCTTCCACACGGACCTGGGCGCCGGAGCGGGGCGAGTGGATGAACTTGCCTTCGCCGACGTAGATGCCGACGTGGCTGAAGGTGCGGCGCATGGTGTTGAAGAACACGAGGTCGCCGGGCTTGAGCTGGCTGCGATCGATCTTCTCGGTGGCCGCGGCCTGCTCTTCGGCGCGGCGCGGGAGCATGTGGCCCACCGTCTGGTTGTACATGGCGCGGACGAAGCCGCTGCAGTCGAAACCGGATTCTGCGGTGTTGCCGCCGCGGCGGTAGGGGACGCCCAAGAAACCGATGGCGGTCACCACCAAGTCGGAAGTGCGCTCTGTGACGGTTTGGCGAACCTGCTTGAGCTGCCCGATGATGCCTTTGTCGGCCAGCATTCGTGCCAGCTCGTCATCGGTCTTTTCCTGTTGAGGGGCCGCATGAACAGCGACGGCAAATAGGAGGGACGCGGGTAGGACGAAAAAACGCATGGCGCGTAGGATATTGATGACGCGCAGTTATGTCAATTTAATCTGAATTGTTGAATGCGTGCGTAAACCATTGATTTACATGAGTTTTTTCGATCCGGCGGAAGAAAAAATGTAACGGTGAACGTTTATGCGGCATAAGGATTCGAATGTAAACGACTCGGCTGATATGACTTTGAAGTCTTAAAAGTCGACATATGCATTCCATTTGTTGTCAAGATGGCCTTAAATTCAGAAAATCTTCATGAACTTGCGAAATTTCTCCTTTCGCCGCTCCCTGGGAAGCCTCGTGGTGCTCGCAGGCTGCACCCTGGCGGTCACGGCCATGGCGCAGGTGCGAACCGAAACCGTCGCCTCCGGTCTTGAGAACCCTTGGGGCGTAGCCTTCCTGCCGGAGGGCCGTTTCGTGGTCACCGAGAAGCCTGGGCGCCTGCGCCTGGTGGCGGCGGACGGCAGGCTGGGCGCGCCGATCCAGGGTCTGCCGCCCGTTGCGGCGGGCGGGCAGGGCGGGCTGCTCGACGTGCTGGCCGACATCGGCTTCGCGCAGAACCGCACCCTGTACTTCTGCTATTCGGAACCCGACGCGGCGGGCGGATCGACCAACAGCACGGCGCTCGCGCGCGCCCGCCTGTCGGTCGACGGCACGAAGCTGGAAGCGCTGAAGGTCATCTTCAGCCAGAAGCCCAAGGTCGCGAGCCGCGCGCATTTCGGCTGTCGCATCGTCGAGACCCGCGACGGCCATCTCTTTCTCACGCTCGGGGATCGCTTCAGCCGCAAGGAAGACGCGCAGACGCTCGACAACCACCACGGCAAGGTGGTGCGCATCGCCAAGGACGGCAGTGTGCCGAAAGACAACCCCTTCGTCGGCAAGGCGGGCGCGCTGCCCGAGATCTGGAGCTACGGCCACCGCAACGGGCAGGGCGCGGCCCTTGCCCCCGACGGCCGCTTCTGGATGACGGAGCACGGCCCGCAGGGCGGCGACGAAATCAACATCCCGCGCGCCGGCATCAACCACGGCTGGCCGGTGATCACCTATGGCGAGAACTACGGCGGCGGCAAGATCGGCGAGGGCATCACCCGCAAGGACGGCATGGAACAGCCGCTGCATTACTGGGTGCCGTCGATCGCGCCCTCCGGCATGGCTTTCCTGACCAGCGACCGCTACGGCGCCGCCTGGAAGGGCAATCTGTTCGTGGGCTCGCTGAAGTTCGGCTATCTCGACCGCATCGAGCTGAAGGACGACAAGGTCGTCGCCGAGCACAAGTTGCTGGCCGACGGCCGGGCCCGCATCCGCGATGTGAAGCAGGGGCCGGACGGGCTGCTCTACGTGCTCACCGACGAGTCCGACGGCAAGTTGCTGCGCCTGCGGCCGAACTGAAGAATCTATCGTTCGCGGCTCAGCCGGGGCAACCCGGCAACGGGAGCGTCGGCAGCAGGCGGCGCCAGAGCCGCCGCCATTCGGGCCAGTCGTGCCCGCCCTCGGTCGTGACCACGCGTTCCGCCGGCAGCGCCCCGGCCAGCAACCGGTGGCTGAACGCAAAGCGATCGTCGAGCGCGTAGCCCAGGTACAGCGGCGGTCGGTCGCCGAACGTGCGGGTGTGGCCGACATAGCCGCGCAGCCATTGCCAAAGCTGCGTTTCGCTGGGCGTGCGCGGGTTGCTGTCCGGCGGCGCATCGAGTGGTCCGCGCCAGCGCGACAGGCCGCCGGCGTTGGCGATGTCCTGGCTCAGCACGCGTTCGCCCAGATAAGGCGCCAGCACGACCAGGCCGGCAAGGTCGCCGGGGTGCGTCTGGGCGTACAGCAGCCCGCCGAAACCGCCGACCGAGATGCCTGCGATCCAGATCGCCTTGTAGCCCTGGCGGCGCGCCGGCGCGATCACCTCCCGCTCCAACCGGTCGAGGATGGTCTTGTCGCGGTAGTAGCCCATGTGGGCGTCGACGCGCAGCGTGTCGACCGCGAGCCGGTTTTCGTTCAGTGCGTCGATGAAGCCTTCGCGCACGAACTCTTCGGGCGCCGAGTACGCACCGGGCAGCAGCACGATCAGCGTGTCGGCGCTGCGGGCGCAACTGCTCTTTTCCAGCGTGGTGGCCATCGGCGCCTCGGCCGCGCGCAACCCGCCGCAGCCGGCGAGCAGCAGCAGCGAGGCGGCGCCAAAGAGCAGGGCGAGGTGGCGGCGCAGGAGGGACAAGGTCTGCATCCGCCGGAGTCTAGGCGCCTGGGCGAGCGAGGGTCGGGACCGGCAGATCGACCATCACGGGCTGTCCCGGCACGGTGCAGCCGGTGTCGCAGCACTTGCCGGGCTGGCGGTTCTTCGTGATGGCGCGGCGCGAGTCGTGCGGCGCGGCGGCCGGCGTGCCGTCGGCCGCGATGCCGCGTTCGAGCAAACGCTCGACCAGTTCGACCTTCGAGCCCACCGGGTAGTTGCGCCAGATCTCCTGCTTCATCGCCGCAGGCGAGCCGCCGCCGTGCAGGCTGATCACGCTGTACCAACCGCCCTGGTAACCGGCCGTGAGGTCTTCGATGAAGCGGGCTGTCTCGATGCGCTGTTCGTAGGGAATGGCGGGGTTGGCGCGCAGCACGTCCGACAGCCGCGCCGCGGTCTCGGGGTTGTGGTCTTCGTCCGGGCCGGGCAGGGTGACGATCAGGCCGCCGCTCACGTAGTGCGCGATGCGGTGCATGTCGTAGATCTTGGTGGCCAGCAGCAGCTTGCCGATGTTGCTGAACACCGGGTCGGGCATGAAGACCTCGCAGTGGTCGTCGACCTTGCCGTAGACGCTGGCCGCCACGCCGCAGGCAAAGAAGCCCTCGGTGATGGTGATGAGCTCGACCATCTGCTCGCGCAGGTGGCTCTCCTTGCCGGGATCGAAGCCGTTGGCTTCGCACATCAGCGCACCGGCGCCGATCAGCAGGTCACCGAAGCCGGCGCGGGCCGCGATGCAGCTGTGGCGGTGGTGCGTGGCGTAGCTGTAGGTCAGGTGGCCCGAGTGCTCCCAAGTTCCATCGTTGCCGGCATAGAACACGCGCTCCCACGGCACGAACACGCGGTCGAACATGCACACGCCGGTGCTCTGGCCGTACTTGCGGCTGAAGAGGGCGTCGCCGTGCTCGAGCATCTCGCCGGGGCGCCCGGCCGGCCGCGCGACGATGGTGAGCCCGGGCGCATCGAGCGGCACGGCGCAGCAGACGGCGAAGTCGGCGTCTTCCTTGCCCATGTTGCGGCAGGGCATGACCAGCAGTTCGTGCACATAGGGCGCACCGGTCACGATCGCCTTGGTGCCCGAGATGACGATGCCGCGCGCGTTGCGCTCGACCACGTGCAGGTAGCTGTCGACGTTCGCCTGTTCGTGCGGCCGTCGGCTGCGGTCGCCCTTGGCGTCGGTCATGGCGACGCCCAGCGTCAGGTCCTGGTCCTGGATGCGGTGCAGGTAGTCGTGAAAGCGGGCCGTGTGCTCGGTGCTGCCGCGCGCGTCGTCGATGCGCGCCGACACCTGGGCGATGGCGTTGAGCGCGTCGTGCGTCAGGTAGCGCTGGGCGCAGCCGGTTTCCTGGCACACGAGCCGCACGGCCTCGAGCTTGTTCAGCAGGTCGCCCGAACTGGTGTTGATGTGCGAGAGCCGGTTCACCCGCTTGCCGCTGGTGTGCTGCACGGCGGTCATGAGCGGCGCGTACCCGGACTTCAGCGCGTGGTCGTAGGTGAGGGCGATGGCGTTGATGCCGGGCTGGAAGGCGGGCTCGTCGGCCACGCTGGCAACGCGGCGACCGTCGACGAACACAGTGGGCGTGTAGCGCCGCAGCGATTCACGGTAGTCGGCGCCGGACATCAAGAGGGCGTCGGAAGGCGGGGCATTCATGGGGGTTGTCTCCAGGGGCTCGTGGGGATCTTTTTCTGACCGTTGGCTTGAAGATTTAAACATTGTTCAATTTTTAGATCAACGTTTGAAAAATTGATCGGCGAACGGGTCGAGAGCTATAGTCCCGCCTATGCACGCCAAGCTCCAACGCCGCCAGACCCTCACCGACGCCCGCCGCGCCCTGGTGCTCGACGCCGCCCGCACGGTGTTCGCGGAGGCCGGCATCGAGGGCGCGAGCATCCGTGAAATCGCCAGGAAAGCCGGCTACACGCCGGGCGCCATCTATTCGTACTTCGAGAGCAAGGAGGCGATCTACGCGGCCTTGCTCGACGAGTCGCTGCTGCGCCTGCAGGCCGCCGTGGCCGAGGTGGCGGTGTCCGAGAGCCGTCCCGACCAGACCCTGGCCGCCAAGGCCCAGGCCTGGTTCGACTTCTACGCGGCGAACCCGCGCGACCTCGACCTCGGCTTCTATCTGGTGCATGGCATGCGGCCCCGTGGACTGACGCACGCGCTCGACCACGAGCTGAACGACCGTCTCTACGACGCCCTGCGCCCCTGCGAAGAGGCGCTGCTGGCTCTGGGCCTCGATGCCGACCTCGCGCAGCAGGAGAACACGGCGCTGTTCGCGCACGGCGTCGGCCTGCTGCTGATGCAGCACACGGGGCGCATCCGCATGTTCAAGCAGTCGGCCGATGCGCTGTTCAAGACCTACCTCGCGCAGCTGGTGCAGCGATCGGCCCCGCAGCGCCAGCGGAAGACGCAGTGAAACCCGCTCTTTTCAGTGGTACGGTTCAGCCCAGTTCAACCGATACCTGAAAGAAGAAGTCCATGCTGCTCGACGCCACGCAATCCCAACTCGTCCTGGTCGATTACCAGGCGCGGCTGATGCCGGCGATCTTCGAAGGCGAAGCGGCGGCGCGCAATGCAGCACGCCTGGGCCAGATGGCGCAGTGGGTCGACGTGCCGGTCTGGGGCACCGAGCAGAACCCGTCCAAGCTGGGCGAGAACCTGCCCGAGATCCGTGCCTTCTGCCGCAAGACGCTGGCCAAGATGCATTTCAGCGGCGTGGAAGAGGGGCTCGGCGAATGGCTGCGTCCGCCCGCCAAGGCCGCGCCGCAGGGCAACGCCCGCAGCCTGCCCAAGCACCTGCAGAAGCCCCCGGCCGAAGCTGAAGAGCGCAACACCATCGTGATCGCCGGCTGCGAAGCCCATGTCTGCCTGCTGCAGACCGCGCTCGACCTGCTGGAGGACGAGTTCGACGTGTGGGTTGTCACCGACGCCTGCAGCTCGCGCACCGAGCGCAACCGCGACGCGGCCTTCGACCGCCTGGCCGGCGCGGGCGCCGAACTCGTGACCACCGAGATGGTCGGCTTCGAGTGGCTGCGCACCGCCGAGCACCCGGCGTTCCGCGATCTGCAGGCGCTGATCCGCTAGTCCGCTGATCCACTGAATTGCTGTTGAAGGGCAGCCCGGCAACCGGGTGCCGCCCGGATTGCCGCGGCTGTCAGCTTCCCGCAAGATCGGTCCCCATAATTATGAATTCAGTTTCGGCCTCGTGTCCGGAACGGCATCCATACAACAGGAGACAGATCCCGATGAGCCGCTATGAAGAGTTCTACCGCCAGTCCGTCGATGCGCCCGAGGCCTTCTGGGCCGAGCAGGCCCAACTGATCGACTGGCACACGCCCGCGCAACAGATCCTCGACGCCAGCCAGCCGCCGTTCGCGCGCTGGTTCGTCGGCGGCACCACCAACCTGTGTCACAACGCCGTCGACCGGCACCTGGCCGATCGGGGCGACCAGCCGGCGCTGATCTTCGTGTCGACCGAAACCGGCGTCGAAAAAAGCTACAGCTTCACCGAGCTGCACGCCGAGGTGCAGCGCACCGCCGCCAGCCTCGTCGAACTGGGCGTGGGCAAGGGCGACCGCGTGCTCATCTACATGCCGATGATTCCCGAGGCCGCCTTCGCGATGCTGGCCTGCGCGCGCATCGGCGCCATCCACTGCGTGGTGTTCGGCGGTTTCGCCAGCGGCTCGCTGGCCACGCGCATCGAGGACGCCGAGCCCAAGGTGGTCGTGAGTGCCGACGCCGGTTCGCGCGGCGGCAAGGTCATCGCGTACAAGCCGCTGCTCGACGAAGCCATCCGCCTGTCGAAGTACAAGCCCGAGGCCGTGCTGCTGACCGACCGGGGGCTTGCGGCGATGGACCTGGTCGCCGGTCGCGACCATCTGGCGGGCGAGCTGAGGCAGAGGCACCTGGATGCGCAGGTGCCCTGCACCTGGCTGGCGTCGACGGACATCAGCTACACGATCTACACGAGCGGCACGACCGGCAAGCCCAAGGGCGTGCAGCGCGACGTGGGCGGCTACGCCGTGGCGCTGGCCGCGAGCATGAAGCACATCTTCGATGGCCGGCCTGGCGAAACGTATTTCTCGACCAGCGACATCGGCTGGGTGGTGGGCCACAGCTACATCGTCTACGGCCCACTGATCGCGGGCATGGCGACGATCATGTACGAGGGCCTGCCCACGCAGGGCATCGACCAGCAGCCCGACGGCGGCATCTGGTGGCGCCTGGTCGAGAAGTACAAGGTGACGGTGATGTTCAGCGCGCCCACCGCGGTGCGCGTGCTCAAGAAGCAGGACCCCGCGCTGCTCAAGAAATACGACCTGTCGACCTTGCGCGCACTGTTCCTGGCCGGCGAACCGCTGGACGAACCGACCGCACGCTGGATCAGCGACGGCCTGGGCGTGCCGATCATCGACAACTACTGGCAGACCGAATCGGGCTGGCCGATGATCACGGTCGCCAACGGCGTGGAAGCCAAGCCCAGCAAGTTCGGCAGCCCCGGCGTGCCGATGTACGGCTACCGCATCAAGATCCTGCACGAGTCGACCGGCGAAGAGCTCACCGGCGCGAACGAGAAGGGCGTGGTCGTGGTCGAGGGCCCGACGCCGCCCGGCTTCATGCAGACCGTGTGGAAGGACGACGCGCGCTTCGTCAACACCTATTGGAAGAGCGTGCCGGGCAAGATGGTCTATTCGACCTTCGATTGGGGCATCCGCGATGCCGACGGCTACTTCTACATCCTGGGCCGCACCGACGACGTGATCAACGTCGCCGGCCACCGCCTGGGCACCCGCGAGATCGAAGAGAGCATTTCGGGCCACGCCAACGTGGCCGAGGTGGCGGTGGTCGGCGTGGCCGACACGCTCAAGGGCCAGGTGGCGATGGCCTTCGTCGTGCCGAAAGACGGCCTGGCCGTGACCGACGCCGACGCGGCGCTTCAACTCGAGGGCGAGATCATGAAGGTCGTAGCCGACCAGCTCGGCGCCCTGGCGCGGCCCGCGCGCGTGCGCTTCGTGAGCGGCCTGCCCAAGACCCGCAGCGGCAAGCTGCTGCGCCGCGCCATCCAGGCTGTCTGCGAACAGCGCGACCCGGGCGACCTGACCACCATCGACGATCCGGCCACGCTGCAGCAGATCAAGCAGTTGCTGTCCGCCACCTGACCGAAGGCGTGAACCGGGGCAGGGTTGCGGGCCTTGCGTAGCAGCGTTCAGCCGTCATATGGTTGACGTGGCACAATGCCAAGGTACTCAGGCCCTTCCCCAGCCACAGTCGCATCCGCCAATCGGTCCAGCCGTGTCGCGGAAGGTTTCTTAACCAGCTAGTGCTTCCTCCAGGGAAGCGAAGGTCAGCGGAATATGAGCGATTCTTCTACGCCCACGGCGTACACCGCCTATCAAGGCAACACCTACCTCTTCGGCGGCAATGCGCCCTATGTCGAGGAGATGTACGAAAACTACCTTTCCAACCCCGGCAGCGTTCCTGACAACTGGCGCACGTATTTCGACGCCCTGCAGAACGTTCCCGCCGCCGACGGCACCAGCGCCCGCGACGTCCCGCACCTCCCCGTCATCAACGCCTTTGCCGAATTGGCAAAGCAGGGCACGACCAAGGTCGTGCAGGCCAGCGGTGCCGACTCCGAACTCGGCCGCAAGCGCACCGCAGTCCAGCAGCTGATTGCCGCCTACCGCAACGTCGGTGCCCGCTGGGCTGACCTCGACCCGCTCAAGCGCGCCGAGCGTCCCGCCATTCCGGAACTCGAGCCCTCGTTCTACGGTTTCACCGACGCCGACCTCGAGACGGTGTTCAACACCAGCAACACCTTCTTCGGCAAAGAGACCATGTCGCTGCGCGACCTGCTCAATGCCCTGCGTGAAACGTACTGCGGCACGATGGGTGCCGAGTACATGTACACCACCGACCAGAACCACAAGCGCTGGTGGCAGCAGAAGCTCGAAAGCGCCCGCACCAACCCCAAGCTCAGCGCCGAGCAGAAGAAGCACGTGCTGAACCGCCTGACGGCCGCTGAAGGCCTCGAGCGCTTCCTGCACACCAAGTACGTCGGCCAGAAGCGCTTCTCGCTCGAAGGCGGCGAGAGCTTCATCGTCTCGATGGACGAGCTGATCAACCAGGCCGGCATCAAGGGCGTGCAGGAGATCGTGATCGGCATGGCCCACCGCGGCCGCCTGAACGTGCTCGTGAACTCGCTGGGCAAGATGCCCGCCGACCTGTTCGCCGAGTTCGACCACACCGCTCCCGAAGACCTGCCCTCCGGCGACGTCAAGTACCACCAGGGCTTCAGCTCGGACGTGACCACCCCCGGCGGCCCGGTCCACCTGAGCCTGGCGTTCAACCCCTCGCACCTGGAAATCGTGAACCCCGTGGTCGAAGGCTCGGTGCGCGCCCGCATGGACCGCCGCGGCGATCCGCTGGGCAAGCAGGTGCTGCCCGTGATCGTGCACGGCGACGCCGCCTTCGCAGGCCAGGGCGTCGTGATGGAAACGCTGGCGCTGGCCGAGACCCGTGGTTATTCCACCGGCGGCACGGTGCACATCGTCATCAACAACCAGATTGGCTTCACCACCAGCGACCCGCGCGACAGCCGCTCGACGCTGTACTGCTCGGACATCGTCAAGATGATCGAAGCGCCGGTGCTGCACGTGAACGGCGACGATCCCGAAGCCGTGGTGCTCGCCACCCAGTTCGCTCTCGATTTCCGCATGGAATTCCAGAAGGACGTGGTCGTCGACATCATCTGCTTCCGCAAGCTGGGCCACAACGAGCAGGACACGCCTTCGCTCACCCAGCCGCTGATGTACAAGAAGATCGCCCAGCACCCCGGCACGCGCAAGCTGTACGCCGACAAGCTGGCCGCGCAAGGCCTGGGCGACACGCTCGGCGACGACATGGTCAAGGCGCAGCGCGCCGCCTTCGACGAAGGCAAGAACACTGTCGACCCCGTGCTCACCAACTTCAAGAGCAAATACGCCGTCGACTGGAGCCCGTACCTCAACAAGAAGTGGACCGACGCCGGCGACACCGCCATTCCGACCACCGAGTGGAAGCGTCTGGCCGAGAAGATCACGACGCCGCCCGAAGGCTTCACCGTGCACCCGCTCGTCAAGAAGGTGCTGGACGACCGCGCGGCCATGGGCCGCGGCGACGTGAATGTCGACTGGGGCATGGGCGAGCACATGGCGTTCGCCTCGCTCGTGGCCAGCGGCTACCCGGTGCGTCTGTCGGGTGAAGACTGCGGCCGCGGCACGTTCACGCACCGCCACGCCGTGCTGCACGACCAGAACCGCGAGAAGTTCGACACCGGCACCTACACGCCGCTGCAGAACGTGGCCGAGAACCAGGCCCCGTTCGTCGTCATCGACTCGATCCTGTCCGAAGAAGCCGTGCTGGCCTTCGAATACGGCTACGCCTCGAACGACCCCAACACGCTCGTCATCTGGGAAGCCCAGTTCGGCGACTTCGTGAACGGCGCGCAGGTGGTGATCGACCAGTTCATCGCCTCGGGCGAAGTGAAGTGGGGCCGCGTCAACGGCATCACGTTGATGCTGCCGCACGGCTACGAAGGCCAGGGTCCCGAGCACAGCTCGGCCCGCCTGGAGCGCTTCATGCAGCTGAGCGCCGACACCAACATGCAGGTGGTGCAGCCCACCACGGCCAGCCAGATCTTCCACATCCTGCGCCGCCAGATGGTGCGCAACCTGCGCAAGCCGCTGATCATCCTCACGCCCAAGTCGCTGCTGCGCAACAAGGACGCGACCTCGCCGCTGTCCGAGTTCACCAAGGGCAGCTTCCAGACTGTCATTCCCGACAGCAAGGGCCTGAAGGCCGAGAAGGTCAAGCGCCTGATCGCCTGCTCGGGCAAGGTCTACTACGACCTGGCCAAGAAGCGCGAAGAGCAGGGCAACGACGACGTGGCGATCATCCGCGTCGAGCAGCTCTACCCGTTCCCGCACAAGGCCTTCGCCGCCGAGGTCAAGAAGTACCCCAACCTCGTGGACATCGTGTGGTGCCAGGACGAGCCGCAGAACCAGGGCGCCTGGTTCTTCGTGCAGCACTACATCCACGAAAACATGCAGGACGGCCAGAAGCTCGGCTACTCCGGCCGTGCCGCCTCGGCATCGCCGGCAGTCGGTTACTCGCACCTGCACCAGGAACAGCAGAAGGCGCTGGTCGATGGCGCATTTGGCAAGCTCAAGGGCTTCGTGCTGACCAAGTAAGAACCGCCCCTTTTCACACGAACACCCTCAAGAACAAATCGGAGCTCACTCCAAATGTCTATCGTAGAAGTCAAAGTCCCCCAGCTTTCCGAATCCGTGGCCGAAGCCACCATGCTCACCTGGAAGAAGAAAGCCGGCGAAGCCGTCGCCGTCGATGAAATCCTGATCGAGATCGAAACCGACAAGGTCGTGCTCGAAGTGCCGGCTCCCTCGGCCGGCGTGCTGGTCGAAATCATCCAGCCCGACGGCGCCACCGTGGTGGCCGAGCAGCTGATCGCCAAGATCGACACCGACGGCAAGGCCGCCGCCGCAGCGCCCGCTGCTGCAGCTGCTGCCCCCGCCGCCGCACCGGCCGCTGCTGCGCCCGCAGCGGCAGCCGCCGCCACCGGTGGTTCGAAGTCCGACGTCGCCATGCCCGCCGCTGCCAAGCTGCTGGCCGACAACAACCTGAAGACCAGCGACGTGGCCGGCACGGGCAAAGATGGCCGCGTGACCAAGGGCGACGTGCTCGGCGCGGTTGCTGCCGGTGCCAAGCCTGCCGCCGCCATCGCCGCACCGGCTGCCAAGCCCGCGCTGCAACAGGTCGCAGCGCCTGCCGCACCCGACCTGGGCGAACGCCCGGAACAGCGCGTGCCGATGAGCCGCCTGCGCGCCCGCATCGCCGAGCGTCTGCTGCAATCGCAATCGACCAACGCCATCCTCACGACCTTCAACGAAGTGAACATGGCCCCGGTCATGGACCTGCGCAAGAAGTTCCAGGACGCGTTCACCAAGGAACACGGCGTGAAGCTCGGCTTCATGAGCTTCTTCGTGAAGGCCGCGGTGCACGCGCTGAAGAAGTACCCGGTGATCAACGCCTCGGTCGACGGCAACGACATCCTGTACCACGGCTACTTCGACATCGGCATCGCCGTCGGTTCGCCGCGCGGCCTGGTGGTGCCCATCCTGCGCAATGCCGACCAGATGAGCTTTGCCGACATCGAGAAGAAGATCGCCGAGTACGGCAAGAAGGCCCAAGACGGCAAGCTGGGCATTGAAGAAATGACCGGCGGCACGTTCTCCATCTCGAACGGCGGCACCTTCGGCTCGATGCTCTCGACCCCGATCATCAACCCGCCCCAGTCGGCCATCCTCGGCGTGCACGCCACCAAGGACCGCGCCGTGGTCGAAAACGGCCAGATCGTCGTTCGCCCGATGAACTACCTCGCCATGAGCTACGACCACCGCATCATCGACGGCCGCGAAGCCGTGCTGGGCCTGGTCGCCATGAAGGAAGCGCTGGAAGATCCGTCGCGCCTGCTGTTCGACATCTGATCCGGGGAGCAAGACACAGATGGCAAACAAGCAATTCGACGTCGTCGTCATCGGCGGCGGTCCTGGCGGCTACATCGCGGCAATCCGCGCTGCGCAGCTCGGCTTCAACGTGGCCTGCATCGACGAGTGGAAGAACGGCAAGGGCGGCCCCGCACCGGGCGGCACCTGCACCAACGTCGGCTGCATTCCGTCGAAGGCGCTGCTGCAATCGTCGGAGCACTTCGAGCAGGCCGGCCACCACTTTGCGGACCACGGCATCAAGGTCGAAGGCCTCGGCCTCGACGTCGAGAAGATGCTGGCCCGCAAGGACCAGGTCGTGAAGCAGAACAACGACGGCATCCTGTACCTGTTCAAGAAGAACAAGGTCAGCTTCTTCCATGGCCGTGGTTCGTTCGTGAAGGCGGACGAAGCCGGCTACGAGATCAAGGTGGCGGGCGCCGCTGAAGAATCGATCAGCGGCAAGCACATCATCCTGGCCACGGGCTCCAACGCCCGCGCGCTGCCGGGCACGCCGTTCGACGAGGAAAACATCCTCTCGAACGACGGCGCGCTGCGCATCGGCGCGGTGCCGAAGAAGCTGGGCCTGATCGGCTCGGGCGTCATCGGCCTCGAAATGGGCTCGGTGTGGCGCCGCCTCGGTGCCGAAGTCACGGTGCTCGAAGCACTGCCGACTTTCCTGGGTGCCGTGGACGAGCAGATCGCCAAGGAAGCCAAGAAGGCCTTCGACAAGCAGAAGCTGAAGATCGAACTCGGCGTCAAGGTCGGTGAGATCAAGTCGTCGAAGAAGGGTGTGAGCGTTGCTTGGACCAACGCTAAGGGCGAAGCCCAGACGCTGGAAGTCGACAAGCTGATCGTCTCGATCGGTCGCGTGCCCAACACCATCGGCCTGAACGCCGAAGCCGTGGGCCTGAAGCTCGACGAACGCGGCGCCATTGCCGTGGACGACGACTGCAAGACCAGCCTGCCCAACGTGTGGGCCATCGGCGACGTGGTGCGCGGCCCGATGCTGGCGCACAAGGCCGAGGAAGAGGGCGTGGCCGTGGCGGAGCGCATCGCGGGCCAGCATGGCCACGTGAACTTCAACACCGTGCCGTGGGTGATCTACACCAGCCCCGAGATCGCATGGGTCGGCCAGACCGAGCAGCAGCTCAAGGCCGCGGGCCGCGCCTACAAGGCCGGCACCTTCCCGTTCCTGGCGAACGGCCGCGCACGCGCGCTGGGCGACACGACCGGCATGGTCAAGTTCCTGGCCGACGCGACCACCGACGAGATCCTGGGCGTGCACATCGTGGGCCCGCAGGCCAGCGAACTGATCTCCGAAGCCGTCGTGGCCATGGAGTTCAAGGCGAGCGCCGAAGACATCGCGCGCATCTGCCATGCGCACCCGTCGCTGTCGGAAGCCACCAAGGAAGCGGCCCTGGCCGTGGACAAGCGCACGCTCAACTTCTGATCTCCGGTTCTTGAGCGAACCCGGCCCCGATCGACCCTCGCGGGGCGGTCGGGGCTCTCCATTTTTGAAGCGATCCGATCCCTTGAGCGTCAAACAGGCTTACGAAGCGGAGCTCGCGGTACGCGGGTTCAAGAGCGATCCCGCACAACTCGCGGCCGTCGAGGCGCTCGACCGTTGCGCCACCGAGTGGGGCGAGTACAAGGCCCGGCGCTCCAACGCGCTGAAGAAGCTCATCAACCGGCCGGAGCTTCCGCGCGGTGTTTACATGTATGGCGGCGTGGGGCGCGGCAAGAGCTTCCTGATGGACCTGTTCTTCAACGCCGTGCCGCTGCGGCGCAAGACGCGCCTGCACTTCCACGAGTTCATGCGCGAGGTGCACCGCGAACTGCGCGACCTGCAAGGCACCGTGAACCCGCTCGACGAGCTGGGGCTGCGCATCTCCAAGCGCTACAAGCTGATCTGCTTCGACGAGTTCCACGTTGCGGACATCACCGACGCGATGATCCTGCACCGGCTGCTCGTGTCGCTGTTCGACAACGGCGTGGGCTTTGTCACCACCTCGAACTTCAAGCCCGACGACCTGTACCCGGGCGGCCTGCACCGCGACCGCATCCTGCCCGCCATTGCACTGCTCAACCAGAAGCTCGAGGTGCTGAGTGTGGACAACGGCACCGACTACCGGCGCCGCACGCTGGAGCAGCTGCGCATGTACCTCACGCCGAACGACGCGGCGGCCGAGAAGGAATTGCGCCACGCCTTCGACAAGCTGGCTGAGACGGCGGACGAAAACCCGATCCTGCACATCGAGCAGCGCGAGATCCGCGCGCGGCGCAAGGCCGGCGGCGTGGTGTGGTTCGACTTCAAGACGCTGTGCGGCGGTCCGCGCTCGCAGAACGACTACCTGGAAATCGCGAGCCAGTTCCACACCGTGCTGCTGTCGGACGTGCCGCACATGCCGGTGCGCATGGCTTCGGAAGCACGCCGTTTCACCTGGCTGGTCGACGTCTTGTACGACCGGCGCTGCAAGCTCATCATGTCGGCCGAGGTGCCGCCCGAGGCGTTGTACACGGAGGGCCCGCTGGCGCACGAGTTTCCGCGCACAGTGTCCCGGCTCACCGAAATGCAGTCGAGCGAATTCCTCGCCCTGGAACGCCGCATCGTCGACACCCGACTCACATGAAAAAAACCGCTCTTGCCCTGTTCCTGGCGTTGGCCAGCCTGCCGCTCTGGGCCCAGTCCAATGCGGCCTCGGGCAGCGCCGACCTCGAAGCCGAACGCAGTCGCCTCTCCACCGAGCGCGAGGCCATCGAGTCGCGCTACGCGAAGGAGCGCGCGGCCTGCTACGCGAAGTTTGCGGTTGAAGACTGCCTGCGCGAAAGCCGCAGCCGCCGTCGCAAGGAAACCGACCACATCAAGCGGCAGGAAACCGCGATCAACGACATCCAGCGCCAGCGCAGCGGCGCCGCCGAGCTGCAGAAGCTCGACCAGAAGGCCGCCAATCAGCGCCCACAGGATTCGCGCGAACAGCGTGAGAAGTCGCAAGAAGACCAGAAGGCGCGCGAGCAGCGCGCCGCCGACCACGCGGCGAGCCGCGCCGCGACGGCGGCCGATGCGGACGCGCGCCAGCGCCAGTTCGAGGACAAGCAGAAGGCCCATGCCGACGAGCAGGCCAAGGCGGCGCAGCGCCGCGCCGATGCACCGGCCGCGACCACGCGCTTCGAAGAAAAGCAAAGGCGGGCGGCGGAACACCGCGCCAACCGCGAACGCCAGAACGCCGAGCGCACCAAGCCGCGCGGTGCGCCGTTGCCGCCGGCACCGGCGCCCTGAGCCAACGGGCGGTCGCTCAGGCCGCCGCAGGCAGCGGGTCGAGCTTGAGCACCGCGATCGAGATGTTGTCGCCCGTGCCGCGTGCGCGGCGCCGGGCTTCCCCCACGAGAATTTCGACCGCATCGCGCGGCGGCTGCGCGTACAGCACGCTGGCCAGCTCTTCCGGCGAGAAGTAGTGCCAGAGCCCGTCGCTGCAGGCCATCAGCAGATCGCCCGGCTGCAGCTTGGGAATGTGGTGCGGATCGACGGGCGGCGGCGTGGTCGTCATGCCCAGGCAGCCCAGCAGGATGTTGCCTTGCGGATGGATGTTGGCCTCGGCCTCGCTGATCTGGCCGCGATCGACCAGCGCCTGCACATACGAATGGTCGCGCGTGCGCTTGACCAGCGCGCCGTCGTTGAAGTGATAGATGCGTGAGTCGCCCGCGTGGATCCACGCGCAGCCGCCCTGGGGCGTCATGAGGAAGGCGGCCAGCGTGCTGTGCGGCTCCTGCTCGCTGGACAGCGCCGTGAGCTTGATGACCGTGTGGGCGTCTTCGAGCAGTTGGCGCAGCACGACAGCAGGGTCGTCGCGCTCGGGGCTGAAACGGGTGAAGAGCTGGCGCGCGGTCATCAGCACCTGGTCGGACGCCTTGCGCCCGCCGCTGCGCCCGCCCATGCCGTCGGCGATGACGCCGAGCACGCAGCCCGGCGTGCGCGGATGGCTCATCAACAGCACCTGGTCCTGCTGGTAGGGGCGGTCCCCCTTGTGGAGGCCGGTGGCTGCGGCGAGTCGAAAGCCTTGGGTCATGAGCGCTGGGGCGCCAGAGGCGCGCTTTCTGTCTTCTCTGGGGTTCGTGTCAGGACGTATTATCGAATGAACACGCGCGGCCCCATGCGGCACGCGCACCCCCACCGTTGGACTCCAATCTTCATTCCCTTTCCCGTCAGCTGATCGAGCTGCGCATCGCGCATGCCGACCTCGACGCCACCATCGACCGGCTCTCGGAAGACAGTGCGCCGCCCGACGAATTGCTGATGCGCCGCCTGAAAAAACGCCGCCTCGCCCTGCGCGACCAGATCGCCCGGCTCGAGAACGCGCTCGACCCGAAAGAGCCGGCGTGACGTCGCCGCTCGAAAACCAGGTGCGCGACGCGTTCGCGCAGGACGGGGTGCTGTCGCAGGCCGCCGAGCAGTTCCGCGAGCGCGGCGGCCAGACCGAAATGGCCATGGCCGTGGCCCGCACCATCTCCGACGGCGGCATCCTCGTGGTCGAGGCCGGCACCGGCGTGGGCAAGACTTTTTCGTACCTCGTGCCCGCGCTGCTGAGCGGCGAGCGCGTGCTGCTCTCGACCGCCACCAAGACCCTGCAGGACCAGCTGTTCGGCCGCGACCTGCCGCGCCTCGTCGAAGCCTTCGCACTGCCGATACGCACGGCGCTGCTGAAAGGGCGGGGCAGCTACCTGTGCCTGCACCGGCTCGACATGGCGCGCCACGACGCTTCGCTGCCCGAGCGCGGCAGCCTGCGCACGCTGGCAAAGATCGAGCAGTGGTCGAAAGCCACGCGCACCGGCGACTTGGCTGAGCTGCCGGGGCTCGACGAACGTTCGCCGTTGATCCCGCTGATCACCTCCACGCGCGAGAACTGCCTGGGCGCGCAATGCCCGCAGTTCAAGTCATGCCACGTCAACCTGGCGCGGCGCGAGGCGCTGGCGGCCGACATCGTGGTCATCAACCACCATCTGTTCTTTGCCGACCTCGCGGTGCGCGAGACCGGCATGGCTGAGTTGCTGCCGACCGTGAGCGTCGTCGTGTTCGATGAAGCGCACCAGCTCAACGAAACCGGCGTGCAGTTCCTCGGCGCGCAGCTCGGCAGCGGACAGGCACTCGACTTTGCGCGCGACATGCTCGGCGCAGGCCTGCAGCATGCGCGTGGGCTGGTCGACTGGCAGCAGTTGGTGGCGGGCGTCGAACGCGCGGCGCGCGAACTGCGCCTGGTGGTCGGCAAGCAGTGGCCGGGCGCCAAGCTGCGCTGGATCGGCCCTGCACCCGAGGGCGTGAATGCCGAGGCCTGGCAGGGCGCGCTCGACGACTTGCAAGACGCCTTCGTACAGGCCGCCGACGGGCTGGACACGGTGAGCGAAATCTCGCCCGACTTCGTGCGCCTGCACGAGCGCGCGCGCCAGCTTGCCAAACGCACCGCGCGCTTCGCGCAACCCTGCGAACTCGACTCGGTGCGCTGGGTCGATGTGGGCACGCAGCTGCGCCTGATCGAGTCGCCGCTCGACATCGCCGATGCAATGCGCAAGCGGGTGCTCAAGCTGACCGACGAGCCTGTGGAGTCCGACTTGCCATACGGGGATGAAGGCGATGACGACGAAGACCCCGAGCACGGCGCCGTCCCGCCGCCACCGCAGGAAGACAGCCGCCGCGCCTGGGTGTTCACCTCCGCCACGCTGGGCGACGACCCCACGCTGCGCTGGTTCACCGAGCCCTGCGGCCTGCGCGACGCCGAAGTGTTGCGCGTGCAGAGTCCGTTCGATTACGCCTCGCAGGCAGCGATCTACGTGCCGCGGGCTTTTCCGAAGCCCAACGATCCCACGCACAGCCAGCAGGTGGCCAAGCTGGCCGCACACGGTGCCGCCGAACTCGGCGGGCGCACACTGGTGCTCACCACCACGCTGCGCGCGCTGCGCACCATCGGCGACGCGATGCGCCAGCAGTTCGAGCTGCTCCAGACGGAGGCGCGGCCCGAGGTGCTGGTGCAGGGCGAGCTGCCCAAGCGCGTGCTCATGGACCGCTTCCGCGAAGGCGCGAGCAACGGGCGCGCAGGCTGCGTGCTGGTCGCGTCGGCGTCGTTCTGGGAAGGCTTCGATGCGCCGGGTGACGCGCTGCAGTTCGTCGTTATCGACAAGCTGCCGTTCCCGCCGCCCAACGACCCGCTGGTGGAGGCCCGCTCGCAGCGGCTCGAAGCGCAGGGGCGCAGTTCGTTCAGCGATTACTCGCTGCCCGAAGCGGCCGTGGCATTGAAACAGGGAGCGGGGCGCCTCATTCGCCGTGAAACCGACAGCGGCGTCCTCGCGATCTGCGACACGCGCCTCGTGGCGATGGGCTATGGCCGGCGGCTGCTGGCGGCGTTGCCGCCGATGCGCCGGCTGGAAACCGAAGCGGATTTCGAGAGCGCGATCGACGCGCTCAAGAAACCTTACTGAGATCTACCGAAGTGACCGAAGTGGTCGGCTGGCTCTGGATTACCAGAGCTTCCACCATGGATCGTCCTTGCCCTTGAAGCCGTTGGCCAGGTAGGAGCTCTTCGGGTAGTTGGTGGTCAGCACGCGCTGCGCATCGTCGCGCAGGTCCTTCATGCCGAGTGCGTCGTACGACTTCACCATGATGTACAGGGCTTCTTCGAGCGCCGGCACTTCGCGGTAGTCGGCCAGCGCGATCTGTGCCCGGTTGATGGCCGCCAGGTAGGCGCCACGCGAGTAGTAATAGCGCGCCACGTGAACTTCGTACTGCGCGAGCGAGTTCACGATGTAGTTCATGCGCTGGCGCGCGTCGGGCGCGTAGCGCGATTCGGGGAAGCGCGTCACGAGGTCGCGGAAGGATTCGAACGATTCCTTGGCAGCCTTCTGGTCGCGCTCGGACAGGTCCTGGCGCGTCAGGAACGCGAACATGCCCAGGTCGTCGTTGAAGTTGATCACGCCCTTCAGGTAGAGCGCGTAGTCGAACGCCGGGCTGGCCGGGTGCAGCTTCATGAAGCGGTCGAGCGTGGCGATGGCGTTGGCTTTTTCGCCTGCCTTGTGCTGGGCGTAGGCCTTCTCAAGCTGGGCCTGCTGGGCCAGCGGCGTGCCGGCGGCACGGCCTTCGAGCTTCTCGTACAGCGGCACCGCCTTGTCGTAGGCGCCGGAGCCGACTTCGTCCTTGGCTTCCGAGTAGATGCGGTTGGGGCTCCAGTTCGCGGTCTTGTCTTCCTTGGTGGTGGAACCACAGCCGGCGACGAGAAGGGCCGCCGCGCTGAGCGCGATCCAGGCAGGGACCGATAATTTGGCGCGAAACATCACATACGGCTTTCGTGAAACAGTTGCCCTCAATTATATCGACCGACCCCCTGACCGATCCTCCGGAAGGGCCTGAAGCTGAAGAGGGCGCCGATCTCGCGGAGCCGAGCGAGCTGCGGCCCTTCGCGATCGATCAGGCGCAGCACGGCCAGCGGCTCGATCGCGCGCTGGCCGCCCTGGTGCCGGAGTTTTCGCGCAGTTACCTTCAGCAACTCATCGAGGCCGGCGCCGTCGAGCTGCAAGGGCGCACGCTCACCAAGGTGTCTGCCACGGTGCGCGTCGGGCAGTCGGGGCGCATCGAGTTGCGGCCCACGCCCCAGAGCCAGGCCTTCCGGCCCGAGGCGATGGACCTGGTCACCGTCCATGAAGACGAGCACCTGCGGATCATCGACAAGCCGGCCGGCCTGGTGGTGCACCCGGCGCCCGGCCACTGGAGCGGCACGCTGCTGAACGGACTGCTGGCGCTCGACCCGAAGGCCGTGCTGCTGCCGCGCGCGGGCATCGTGCACCGCCTCGACCGCGACACCAGCGGCCTGATGGTGGTGGCGCGCACGCGGGCCGCGATGGACGCCATGGTGGCGCTGATCGCCGCGCGCGACGTGAAGCGGCAGTACCTGGCGATGGGGCACAAGGCCTGGGAAGGCGCGGCGGCCCGCCAGGTCGATGCGCCGATCGGCCGCGATCCGCGCAACCGGCTGCGCATGGCCGTGGTCGACCTGGAGCGCCACGCGGGCAAGACCGCACGCACGCTGATCGAGCGGCTCGACAGCCACACCGAGGGCTGCGCGGTGCGCTGCACGCTCGAAACTGGCCGCACCCACCAGATCCGCGTGCACATGGCGTCGATTGGTCATCCACTGGTCGGCGATGCGCTCTATGGCGGCGCGCCCGCGGTGGGGCTGTCGCGGCAGGCGCTGCATGCGTTCCGGCTGGCGTTCGTGCATCCCGTCACGCAGCAGCCGATGGAGTTCCGCTCGCCGCCGCCGCCCGATCTGGCCCAGGCTTTGCAGACCTGGGGGCTGGATTACAATCGCGCCTGACGGCCCGAGGGCCGCGCCGGCCACCCGATGCCGGCCTTGCGTTGCACTCGCCGCGTGCCGGCAACGCCTACCCCTTCCATCCATCTGAACAAGCGTCGCCAGGCGCCTTTTTCCGGATAACGCGAACCATGAATACGGCGGATGCCAAGCGCATTCTCGAAACCGCCTTGATCTGTTCGAGCCAGCCGCTGCCGGTGCGCGACATGCGTGTGCTGTTCGACGACGAGCTGGGTGTGGACACCATCAAGGTGCTGTTGCTCGAACTGCAGGAAGACTGGGCGCAACGCGGCCTGGAGCTGGTGAGCGTCGGCAGCGGCTGGCGTTTCCAGAGCCGGCCCGAGATGCGCGATGCCCTCGATCGCCTGCATCCCGAGAAGCCGCCGCGCTACACGCGTGCCGCCCTCGAGACGCTGGCCATCATTGCCTACCGGCAGCCGGCCACGCGCGGCGACATGGAAGACATCCGCGGCGTCACGATCAACTCCCTGATCCTCAAGCAGCTCGAAGACCGCGGCTGGGTCGAGGTGATCGGCCACCGCGAAACGGTCGGCCGGCCCGCGCTCTACGCGACGACCCGCCAGTTTCTCGACGACCTTGGGCTGGCCTCGCTGGACCAGTTGCCGCTGGTGGAAACGCCCGCGCAGCAGGCGGCGCTGGTCGATGCACTGCAGCAGGCCTCGGGCGACCAGCCGGGACTGCCGATGGATGTCGACGCGGCGGAAGACGCCGTGGCCGAATCCGCAGACGCCGCCGTGCGCGTGACCGAAGAGGGCGTGCAGCCCGAACTCGACATGGTCGATGCGCCGCCCGAGTCGGCTGAGCTGGCCGAGGTCGTTTCGACCGATGCGGCGGAGTTTGCCGAAGAGGTGGTGGCGATCACCGGGGGCGACGAAGCCGTCGAGCCCGTAGATGAAGCGCCCCAGGCGTCCGAGCCAGAAGCCGGCAAGTTGCCCGCCGACCCCGAAGGGGCCATCGCGCCCGAAGAACCCCCATCCGACGTCCCGTCCCCCGCAGCGGACGAGGCCGATCCCCACGATCCCCACGCTGTTTCTCCCGGAAAAACCCCATGAGCTCATCCGACACCGACGACGCAGCGAAGCTGCCGGTCGAACCCGAAGTCAAGAAGCGGAAGCGGACAGCCACGCCCAAGCAGGCGACGGAAGTTGCGGTTGAATCCGTGGTTGCGCCCGCAGAGGCAGCAGGGGCCGAGGCCGAAGCAGCGCCGAAGAAGCCGCGTGCGCCCCGCAAGAAGAAGGCGGTCGAGGTTCCGGCTGCCGATGAGCAATTGCAGAGTGCGGCGGAAGTCGCTCCTGCGGCCGAAGCTCCCGCGGCGGTGGAGCCCGATGTGGCGCCCGTGGTTGCCAAAGCCGCGACGGCCGACGAAGACGAGCCCGCACCGGTCGAAACGAAGCGTCCCCAGGCGTCCGATCAGGACGACGACCGCGCGGACGATGATGAAGACGACGAGGAAGACGAGCCCGACGAAGAGGAAGACGACCTCGACCGTGCCCGTCGCGCCGCCGAGCGCGAGCAGCGCAACGCGCTGCCGCCCGAGCCGATCCGCTTCTCCGACGTCATTTCCGGCCAGTTCGATGCCGACGAAGAAAGCCCCGAGGTGCCGCCGCTCAAGCGCGTGCTGCTGCCCGAGGCCGATTCACCCAAGCTGCACAAGGTGCTGGCACAGGCCGGTCTCGGTTCGCGCCTCGAGATGGAGCAACTGATCCTGCAGGGCCGCATCTCGGTCAACAACGAGCCGGCCCACATCGGCCAGCGCATCCAGTACGGCGACCAGGTCAAGATCAACGGCAAGCCGATCCGCTACCGCATCGCTCCGCCGCCGCCGCGCGTGATCGCGTACCACAAGCCCGTGGGCGAGGTGGTCACGCACGACGACCCGCAAAACCGCCCGACGGTGTTCCGCAAGCTGCCGCGACTGCAGCAGGGCAAGTGGCAGTCGGTCGGCCGGCTCGACCTGAACACCGAAGGCCTGTTGCTGTTCAGCAGCTCCGGCGACCTGGCCAACCAGCTCATGCACCCACGCTTCGGCCTGGAGCGCGAGTACGCGGTGCGCGTGCTGGGCGCGCTCACCGCCGAAGAAAAGAAAAAGCTGATCGAAGGCGTGCGCCTGGACGACGGCATGGCGCAGTTCGGCACCATCGAAGACGGCGGCGGCGAAGGCTCCAACTGCTGGTACCGCGTGACCATTTCCGAAGGCCGCAACCGCGAAGTGCGTCGCCTGTTCGAGTCGGTGGGCCACGCGGTCAGCCGACTCATCCGCATCCGCTACGGCGCGATGGTGCTGCCGCGCGGCCTCAAGCGCGGCGCCTGGATGGAACTCGACGAGCGCGACATCCAGGCGCTGTTCCAGGCCTCCGGCGGCGCGCAGGCGCGACCGGCGGGTCCGCAGCAGCAACGCGGCCCCGGTGGCCCGGAGGGCGGCGGTCGCAACGGTCGGAACAAGAAGCGCCGTGGCAACAACAACAACCGCAACGGCAACAACGCCGGCGGCATGGGCGGCGGTCAGCCGCGTGAAGCACGCGGCGAAGCACCGATCCCGAGCCCGTTGGGCGACGGTCGTCCGCCGCGCGGCGAGCGCGGAGGACGCGGTGGCCCGAACCGGGGCGGCGGCAATGGCGGTCCGCCGCAGCAACAAGGGCGCCGCGGCAACGCAGGCCCCGGCAACCGTCAGGGCGGCCAGGGGCAAGGGCAGGGCGGCGGTGGCAATCGGGCGCCAGGTGGCGGCGGTGGTGGCGGCGCTGCGAACCAGCCCGATCCGATGAAGACGTCGGTCGGCTACATCGGTGCCGACAGCTTCTCGCGCCAGCGCAAGGAACAGCGCGGCGGTCCGGGACGTCGCGGCGGTGGTGGGGGTTCGCAAGGCGGTGGCGGCTTCGGTGGCCCGGCCGGCAGCCGCCGCCGCGGACGCTGAAAACCAGCCGTCGCAGCGCGGCCTTTCGCGGGGTTTTCACCAATCCCGCAGGTCGCGCCGGTTAAAATCAGAGGCTTTGTCGACGGGCCGCGAAACAAATTCGCTGCAGTTGTGACAAAACACTTCAAAATCAAAGCTCAGGAAGCACTTCAATGGCTATCGAACGTACCCTTTCCATCATCAAGCCCGACGCCGTCGCCAAGAACGTCATCGGCAAGATCGTCTCCCGCTTCGAGGCTGCCGGCCTCAAGGTTGTCGCCGCCAAGCTGGTTCACCTGTCGCGCAACGAAGCCGAGCAGTTCTACTCGGTGCACAAGGAGCGTCCCTTCTTCAAGGACCTCGTCGAGTTCATGATTTCGGGCCCCGTGTTCGTGCAAGCACTCGAAGGCGAGAACGCCATCGCCAAGAACCGTGACCTGATGGGCGCCACGGACCCGAAGAAGGCAGCCGCCGGCACCATCCGCGCCGACTTCGCCGACAGCATCGACGCCAACGCCGTTCACGGCTCGGACGCGCCCGAAACGGCTGCCGCCGAAGTCGCTTTCTTCTTCGCCGGCCTCAACGTCTACGCACGCTGAAGCCGTTTCTCGCCTGAATTCATGACCACAGCCAATCTGCTCGAATTCGATCTCGACGGGCTGGCTGCGTTCTGCGAAAAACTCGGCGAGAAAAAATTCCGCGCCACGCAGCTGTTTCGCTGGATCCACCAGCGTGGCGCCAGCGACTTCACCCAGATGACCGATCTGGCGAAGTCGCTTCGCGAGAAACTCGCGACCACCGCGCGCGTGGAGGCCCTGTCGGTCCTCACGCAGCATGAATCCAAGGACGGCACGATCAAGTGGCTGTTCGACGTCGGCGGCGGTGATGCGGTCGAGGCCGTGTTCATTCCCGAAGACGACCGCGGCACGCTGTGCGTGTCGTCGCAGGCCGGTTGCGCCGTGGGCTGCCGCTTTTGCTCGACCGGGCATCAGGGCTTCAGCCGCAACCTCACCACGGGCGAAATCGTCGCCCAGCTCTGGTTTGCCGAGCATTTCCTGCGCAAGCACCTCAAGCGCAACGAGCGCGTCATCTCCAACGTGGTGATGATGGGCATGGGCGAGCCGCTGCAGAACTACTCGGCGCTGGTGCCCGCATTGCGCACCATGCTCGATGACAACGCCTACGGGCTGTCGCGCCGCCGTGTCACGGTGTCGACTTCCGGCGTCGTGCCGATGATCGACCGCCTGGGTGCCGATTGCGCCGTCGCCATGGCCGTCTCGCTGCATGCGCCCAACGATGCGCTGCGCGATGACCTCGTGCCGCTCAACCGCAAGTACCCGATCGCCGAACTGCTCGAGGCCTGCAAGCGCTACCTCGTGCATGCGCCGCGCGATTTCATCACCTTCGAATACTGCATGCTCGACGGCGTCAACGACCAGCCCGAGCACGCGCGTCAGCTGATCGAGCTCGTGCGCAAGCACGACGTCTCGTGCAAGTTCAACCTGATTCCGTTCAACCCGTTTCCCGCGTCGGGCCTGCTGCGCTCGCCGCAACCGCGTGTGCTGGCCTTTGCCCGCACGCTGAGCGAAGCGGGCCTCGTGACCACCGTGCGCAAGACGCGCGGTGACGACATCGACGCCGCCTGCGGACAACTCGCCGGCGACGTGAAAGATCGCACCCGTGCGGCCGAGCGCATGGCCCAGCGCCGTGCGGAGGTGGCCGAGCGCCCCGTCGTGCTGCACCCTCGCGCCAAGATCCCCAAAACAACCGTTCCCCAGGAGCATTGACGCAATGAGCATGGCCTTACCGACGACGACCGCGAGCGTGCAGCGAGTGCTGAGCGCAGGAATCGCGAGCGTCGCCGTGGCGCTTCTTCTCGCGGGCTGCGTCAACACGCGAACCACCACCACCGGGCTTGTCGGCAGCGGAGCCGACAGTGGCGCCCCTGTCGTGACCCACACCGACGAAAACAACCGCCGACGCGCCCGCCTGCGGATGGAGCTGGCTGCCGGCTACTTCGAACAGGGCCAGACCTCGGTTGCCCTCGAAGAACTCAAGCAGGTGCTGGCCATCGATCCGGGTTACGCCGATGCCTACAACCTGCGCGGGCTGGTCTACATGCGGCTTGAGGACGCGGCCCAGGCGGAAGACAGCTTCCGCCGCGCGGTCGCGATCAATCCGCGCGACGCCAACACGCGCCACAACTACGGCTGGTTGCTGTGCCAGCAGAACCGCTACGGCGACGCCGCACAGCAGTTCGCCGCGGCACTGGCTGTGCCCAGCTATGCCGACCGCGCCAAGACGCTCATGACCCAGGGGGTTTGCGAGCTCAAGGCCGGCCAGCGGCAGCAAGCTGAACGCAGCCTGCTGCAGGCCTACGAACTCGACGCCGGCAATCCGGTGATCGGCTTCAACCTGGCCTCGGTGCTGGCGCAGCGCGAAGAGTGGTCGCGCGCGCAGTTCTACGCTCGCCGTGTCAACAACAGCCCGTCGGCCAATGCAGAGACGCTCTGGCTGGGCGTCAAGATCGAACGGAAGCTCAACAACCGCGAGGCTGTCGCGCAGCTGGGCGGTCAACTGCAACGACGTTTCCCTCAATCGCGGGAGGCAATGGCGTACGAGCGCGGGAATTTCAATGACTGAACGGGTTTCGGAGTTCGGGACGTCCGCGGCACTGCCGCTGGCAGAGGCCGACGTCGCGGAAAAAACGGCCGGCGACATGCTGCGCGAAGCGCGCGAAGCGCATGGCCTGCACATCGAGATGGTGGCCGCGGCGCTCAAGGTGCCGCCGCAAAAGCTGCTCGCGCTTGAAGCCAACGACATCGCCTCGCTGCCCGACCCCGTCTTTGCGCGGGCCCTCGCCAGCAGCGTGTGCCGCGCACTGCGCGTCGATCCGGCGCCGGTGCTCGCCAAGTTGCCGGGCGCCCAGCGCGCACCGCTGGCCGAAACCAATCGGACGCTGAACGCCCGTGTGGTCTCCGACACGCCGCGCTGGAACGGCGGGCGCTCCGGCGGCCTGCCGTCGCGCGCGCTGCTGACGGTCGTGGTGCTGCTGCTGATCGGCGCCGGCGTGCTGTTCTGGATGCCGCAATCGGCGTTTGACCAGATCGGCGCTTCCGTTGGCCGACTGACGGCGAAGAACGAGGCCGAGACCATGCCGCCTCCCGATCAGGGCGGGGTCTCGGAGCCTGTGCCGACGCAGGCCGTGGCCCCGACCGGCCCGGTGGATGCCGCACCGGCTGCTGGTGTCCTGGCCGCCGTGCCGGCCGTCCCGGCCTCTGCGCCCCTGGCGGCGGTCGCCAACACCAGCACCGCAAGCAGCCAGCAGCTCGTCTTCGTGGCGCGCGAGGAATGCTGGGTCACCGTCACCGAAGCCGGCGGCAAGCAGTTGCTGCGCCGCAGCCTGCAGGTCGGCGAAACCGTCGGGCTGTCGGGCACGCTGCCGCTGTCCGTGGTGGTGGGGCGAGCATCGGCGGTCGATGTGCAGGTGAACGGAAAGCCCTACGATCTGAAGCCTGTCACCCGCGGAGGCGGCGTGGCGCGTTTCGAGGTGAAATCGTGACAACCGACTGCACTCCCCAACCCATTGAATCGGCCGCGCCCAAGGCGCGCCGTTCGCGCCAGGCCAGTGTGGTCTGGGGACCGCGCACGGTCACGGTGGGGGGCGACGCGCCCACGCGCGTGCAATCGATGACCAACACCGACACGGTCGATGCCATCGGCACCGCGATCCAGGTCAAGGAGCTCGCCATTGCGGGTTCCGAGATGGTCCGCATCACCGTCAACACGCCCGAAGCCGCCGCGCAGGTGCCCTACATCCGCGAGCAGCTCGACCGCATGGGCATCGACGTGCCGCTGATCGGCGACTTCCATTACAACGGCCACCGCTTGCTCACCGACTATCCGGCCTGCGCCGAGGCGCTGAGCAAGTACCGCATCAACCCCGGCAACGTGGGCAAGGGCGACAAGAAGGACAAGCAGTTCGGCCAGATGATCGACGCGGCCATGCGCTGGAACAAGCCGGTGCGCATCGGCGTGAACTGGGGCAGCCTCGACCAGGAACTGCTCGCCAGCCTGATGGACACCAACAGCCAGCGCGCCACGCCCTGGGACGCCAAGCAGGTGATGTACGAGGCGCTGATCACCTCGGCCATCGAATCCGCCAAGCTGGCCGAGTCGATGGGCATGGCCGGCAACCAGGTCATCCTGTCGTGCAAGGTGAGCGGCGTTCAAGACCTGATTTCGGTGTACCGCGAACTCGCGCGGCGCTGCGACAACCCGCTGCACCTGGGTCTGACCGAAGCCGGCATGGGCACCAAGGGCACGGTGGCTTCGGCCACGGCGCTGTCGATCCTGCTGCAGGAGGGCATCGGCGACACGATTCGCGTGTCGCTCACGCCCCAGCCGGGCGAGTCGCGCACGCAGGAAGTGCTGATCGCCAACGAAATTCTTCAGGCCCTGGGGCTGCGCGTGTTCGTGCCCAGCGTCACGGCCTGCCCCGGCTGCGGCCGCACCACGAGCACCACGTTTCAAGAGCTTGCCAAGCAGATCGACGACTACCTGCGCCTGCAGATGCCGGTCTGGCGCAAAAAGTACCCGGGCGTCGAGACGCTGAAGGTGGCCGTCATGGGCTGCATCGTCAACGGTCCCGGCGAGAGCAAGCACGCCGACATCGGCATCAGCCTGCCCGGCACCGGCGAAGCGCCTGCGGCGCCGGTCTTCATCGACGGCGAAAAGGCCCTCACGCTGCGCGGCGACAATATCGCCAACGAGTTCCACCAGCTCGTCGAAACCTACATCGAAAAGCGCTTCGGCAGCGATCACGCTGTCCTGGCCTGACACCTCCGCAGACTCATGGCTGAAAAACTGAATGCCGTCAAAGGCATGAACGACATATTGCCGCCCGAATCGGCGCGCTGGGAGTGGCTCGAAGCCACCGTGCGCGACCTGATGGGGCGCTATGCGTACCGCAACGTCCGCACCCCGATCCTGGAGCACACGGCGCTGTTCGTGCGCGGCATCGGCGAAGTGACGGACATCGTCGAGAAGGAGATGTACGCCTTCGAAGACCGCTCGGACAAGCATGGGCAGTCGGAGCATCTGGCGATGCGGCCGGAGAATACGGCCGGCCTCGTGCGCGCCGTGATCGAGCACAACATGCTCTACGAAGGACCCAAGCGCCTTTGGTACATCGGCCCGATGTTCCGTCGCGAAAAGCCGCAGCGCGGGCGCTTCCGCCAATTCCATCAGATCGGCGCCGAGGCGCTCGGCTTCGCCGGCCCCGATGTCGATGCCGAATTGATCCTGCTGGCCACCGCGCTGTGGAAGGCCATCGGCCTGACCGACGTGCGCCTGGAGCTCAACAGCCTGGGCCAGCCCGCCGAGCGCGCGCTGCACCGCGCGCAGCTCATCGCCCACTTCGAGCAGCACGCCGACAAGCTCGACGAGGACGGCAAGCGCCGTCTGCACAGCAACCCGCTGCGCATCCTCGACACGAAGAATCCGGCGATGAAAGAGGTGGTCGAAGCGGCGCCGAAGCTGATCGATTTCCTGGGCGCCGAATCGCTGGCGCACTTCCAAGGGGTGCAAGCCATCCTCAAGGCCAACGACATCGCCTTCACGATCAACCCGCGCCTCGTGCGCGGTCTCGACTACTACAACCTCACGGTGTTCGAGTTCGTGACCGACCGCCTCGGTGCGCAGGGCACGGTGTGCGCCGGCGGCCGCTACGACGATCTCATCGCGCAGATCGGCGGCAAGCCGGCGCCCGCCGTGGGCTGGGCCATCGGCGTCGAGCGCGTGCTCGACCTGCTGAAAGAGCAGGGTGCCGAAGTGCCCGCACCGGTGCCCGACGTCTATGCCATCGTGCCCGACGCCGCCTCGATGCCTGTGGTGCTGCGCGCCTTGCAGCAGCTGCGCGAAACCGGCGTGCGCGTGCAGATGCACGCCAGCACGGCCGAAGGCCTTGCGAGCTTCAAGGCACAGATGCGAAAGGCGGACGCCAGCGGCGCCACCTACGCCCTGATCTTCGGCGCCGATGAACTTGCGCGCGGTGAAGTGACTCTCAAGGCCTTGCGCGACGCCAGCGTTGCGCAGTCCGCCCGTTCACTTGCTGAAGTGACCACCTGGGCCGCCACCCTACAATCGCCGGCTCCCAACCTCTGACAGCGCATGGCCACCCATCTCGACCTCGAAGAACAGGAACAGCTCGACCAGCTCAAGCATTTCTGGAACACCTACGGCACCCTGATCACCTGGGCCGTGCTGCTCGTCGCCGGCGCCTTCGTGGCCTGGAACGGCTGGCAGTACTACCAGCGCACCAAGGCAGCCCAGGCCGCGGCACTTTATGACGAGGTCGAACGCAGCACGCAGTCCGGCGACGTCGAGCGCATCCAGCGCGTGATGACCGACATGAAGGAGCGCTTCGCAGGCACCGCCTACGCACAGCAGGCCGGCCTGCTGGTCGCCAAGACGCTGTTCGACAAGGGCAATGCCGACGGCTCGCGCGCGGCGCTGGGCTGGGTCGCGCAGAACGCTGTCGATCCGGGCTACCAGGCCATCGCCAAGCTGCGGCTCGCGGCCGAGCTGCTCGATGCCAAGTCCTACGACGACGCGCTCAAGCAACTCGACGGCAAGGTGCCGACCGAATTCGAACCGCTGGTGGCCGACCGCAAGGGCGACATCTACATGGCGCAAGGCAAGCGCGACGAGGCCCAGGCCGAGTACCGCAAGGCCTGGACCGGCCTCGGCGCCGGCTCGGACTACCGCCGACTGGTCGAGATCAAGCTCAACGCGGTTGGTGTCGACCCGAAGACCCTGGCGCCGACCGTCACCGTGACGCCCGCCGTCCCCAAGAACTCCTGATCGCACACCTCCATGAATTTCAAGCGTTTCATGCCTGAATCGACCGCCCTGCGTGCGGGTTCTGCTCTTGTTCTGGTAGCGCTGCTGGCCGCCTGCTCGGGCTCCGGCAAGCCCAAGCCCGCCGAGTTGCCGGCCAACCCGTCCCTGATGGGCGTGCGCCAGGCCTGGAACGTGCGGATTCCAGGCGTCGAATTCCCGCTCACCGCCGATGTCAGCGGTGACATCGTGACCGTGGCAGGCAGCGACGGCACGGTCGTCGCCATCGACGCCCGCGCCGGTCGCGAAACCTGGCGCGCCAGCGCCGGTGCGCCGCTGGCGGCCGGTGTCGGCAGCGACGGTTCGCTGACGGCCGTGGTCACCACCAACAACGAAGTGGTCGCCATCGAAAACGGCAAGGTGCTGTGGAAGCAGCGCCTGTCGGCCCAGGCCTTCACCGCACCGCTGGTGGCCGGCCGCCGCGTCTTCGTGCAGACCGCCGACCGCAGCGTCAGCGCCTGGGACGGCCAGAGCGGCCGCCGCTTGTGGCAGCAGCAGCGCCCGGGCGAAAACCTCGTGCTGCGCAAGTCGGGCGTGCTGATCGCGGTCGGCGACACGCTGGTCGCCGGTCTGGGCGGCCGACTCGTCGGCATGAACCCCGGCAACGGCAGCTCGCGCTGGGAAGCCCCCATCGCCGCGCCGCGCGGCACCAACGACGTGGAACGCCTGGTCGACCTGACCGGCAGCGTGAGCCGCTACGGCGACACGGTCTGCGCGCGCGCCTACTACGCGAGCGTCGGCTGCGTCGACACCCTGCGCGGGCAGCTGCTCTGGAGCAAGCCGGCCTCGGGTGCCGACGGCGTGAGCGGCGACGAGCGCTTTCTCTATGGCACTGAATCCGACGGCAGCGTCACCGCCTGGCGCCGCGCCGACGGTGAACGCGCCTGGCAGATGAGCCGCCTGAAGAACCGCGAACTGACCGCGCCGCTGGCCGTGGGCCGTTCGCTGATCATCGGCGAGAGCACCGGCACGCTGCACTTCGTGTCGCGCGAAGACGGTGCGCTGCTGAATCGCGTCACCCCCGATGGCTCGGCCATCACCGTGACGCCGGTCCTGGCCGGCAACACGGTGGTTGTCGTGACCGCCAAGGGCGGCGTCTTCGGTTACCGCCCTGAATAATCATTTTTTGTCTTTCTCTTACTTCCAAGGCCCGACCATGAAAACCGCGCCATCGAAAGGCCGGCCATGAAGCCGGTCGTGGCCCTGGTCGGCCGTCCCAACGTCGGCAAGTCGACGCTCTTCAACCGCCTGACCCAGACGCGCGACGCCATCGTCGCCGACTTCGCCGGCCTCACGCGCGACCGCCATTACGGCAACGGCCGCCTGGGCAAGCACGAGTTCATCGTGATCGACACCGGTGGTTTCGAGCCCGATGCCGGCAGCGGCATCTACAAGGAAATGGCCAAGCAGACGCGGCAGGCCGTGGCCGAGGCCGACGTCGTGATCTTCGTGGTCGATGCCCGCGAAGGCCTCTCGGCGCAAGACCACGACATCGCCAACGAGCTGCGCCGGCTGGGCAAGCCCTGCGTGCTGGCGGCCAACAAGGCCGAGGGCATGCACGACGGCACCAAGCTGGTCGACTTCTACGAGCTGGGCTTCGGCGACGTGCACGGCGTGTCCGCGGCGCACGGGCAGGGCATGCGCGACCTGGTCGAACTGGCGCTTGAGCCGCTGAATCTGCCCGACCCGGACGACGAGGAAGACGAAGACGACGTCAACAAGCCGATCAAGCTGGCGGTGGCCGGCCGGCCCAACGTCGGCAAGTCCACGCTGATCAACACCTGGCTCGGCGAAGAGCGCCTGGTGGCCTTCGACATGCCGGGCACGACGCGCGACGCCATCTCGGTGCCGTTCGAACGCAACGGCCAGCGCTTCGAGCTGATCGACACCGCCGGCCTGCGCCGCAAGGGCAAGGTCTTCGAGGCGATCGAGAAGTTCTCGGTGGTCAAGACGCTGCAGGCCATCGAGTCGGCCAATGTGGTGCTGTTGCTGCTTGACGCCACGCAGGGCGTGACCGACCAGGACGCGCACATTGCCGGCTACATCCTCGAAAGCGGACGTGCCGTGGTGATCGCCATCAACAAGTGGGACGCGGTCGACAGCTACCAGCGCGAGCAGATCCAGCGGCAAATCGAAACCCGGTTGCCGTTCCTGAAATTCGCGTCATTGCATTTCATATCGGCCATCAAGCGCCAGGGCCTCGGCCCGGTGTGGCAGGCCATTGCCCAGGCCCACAAGTCGGCCACGCGCAAGATGTCGACGCCGGTGCTGACGCGCCTGCTGCTGGAGGCGGTGCAATTCCAAGCGCCCCAACGCGGTGGCATGTACCGGCCCAAGCTGCGCTATGCGCACCAGGGCGGCATGAATCCGCCCGTGATCATCATTCACGGCAATTCGCTGGAGCACGTGACCGACGCTTACAAGCGTTTCCTGGAAGGGCGTTTCCGCAAGGAATTCGACCTCGTGGGCACGCCCTTGCGGATCCAGTTCAAAAGCTCGCAAAATCCGTTTGCGGACAAGGACAAGTAAGGGCGCTTGGCCGCCGATGGCAGCCGATGAGCCGCAGCAGGAGTGGAAGTTCCGTCTTTTGAGAACCGTTATTTTCTCAAGGCTTTTGACCCCGATTGCTGCGGCGCAGAAACCCTGTGTTAAGGTCATCTCTCCAACAACTACTCTTGAACACGGAGAATATCGTGAGCAATAAAGGGCAACTTCTGCAAGACCCGTTTCTGAACACCTTGCGTCGCGAGCATGTGCCGGTTTCCATTTATTTGGTGAACGGCATCAAGCTGCAAGGCCAGATCGAGTCCTTCGATCAATACGTCGTGTTGCTCCGCAATACAGTGACGCAAATGGTCTACAAGCACGCCATTTCCACCATCGTGCCGGGTCGTGCCGTCAACTTCTCGGCCAACGAGAACGACGACGCCGCCGCCTGATCGCGCGGAGCGCGGCGGCAACCCCGCCGCGCTTTTTCCTTATTCTGATTCCGCTTGTCTGATTCGATCCCCCGCCAGGAAGGCGCCGCCGTTCTCGTCGGCGTCGATTTCGGGCTGCCCCATTTCGACAGCGAGCTCGAAGAACTCGGCCTGCTCGCACAAACCGCGGGCCTCACGCCTGTCGCCCGCCTGGCCTGCAAGCGCAAGGCGCCCGATGCGGCGCTTTTCGTCGGCAGCGGCAAGGCCGAAGAGATCAAGGAGCTTGCCGCCATGCACCGGGCGAGCGAGGTCATCTTCGACCAGTCGCTGAGCCCTGCGCAGCAGCGCAACCTCGAACGCCAGCTCGATGTCGCGGTCTACGACCGCACCTTCCTCATCCTCGAAATCTTCGCCCAGCGCGCCCGTTCGCACGAAGGCAAGCTTCAGGTCGAGCTGGCTCGTCTGCAGTACCTGAGCACGCGGCTGGTCCGTCGCTGGTCCCACCTGGAGCGCCAGACCGGCGGTGCAGGTGTGCGCGGCGGCCCCGGCGAAAAGCAGATCGAGCTCGACCGTCGCATGATCAACGAGTCGATCAAGCGCACGCGCGAGCGCCTTGCCAAGGTGCAGAAGCAGCGCAGCACGCAGCGCCGCCAGCGCGAGCGCCGCGAGACCTTCAACATCTCGCTCGTCGGCTACACCAACGCGGGCAAGTCGTCGATCTTCAATGCGATGGTCAAGGCCCGCGCCTATGCGGCCGACCAGCTGTTCGCCACGCTCGACACCACCACCCGCAATCTCTATCTGGGCGATGCACGCCGGCAGGTGTCGATCTCCGACACGGTGGGCTTCATCCGCGACCTGCCGCACGGCCTGGTCGATGCGTTCAAGGCCACCTTGCAGGAGGCGGTCGATGCCGACCTGCTGCTGCACGTGATCGACGCCTCCAACCCGCACTATCCCGAGCAGATGGCCGAGGTGCAATCGGTGCTGCAGGACATCGGCGCGGGCGACGTGCCGCAATTGCTGGTGTTCAACAAGCTCGACGCCCTTGAAAGCGCGCAACATCCGCTGCATCTGCAGGACGAGATGGAAATCGACGGCGTGCAGGTTCCCCGTATCTTCCTCAGCGCCAAGACTGGTGAAGGCCTGCCGCTGCTGCGGGTCGAGCTGGCCCGGCAGTCGGGTTCCGTCGCCGATACGATGACCCCTGAGGCGGACGCTGAATTGCACGATGCGGCCCCTTGATTGGGCACAATCCCGCCACTGACACGAGAACGAAGCGAATGAATGCAAAGCCAGCGCGGAGAGGGTTTCTGGGCATGTTCAACCTGAACGATGGCCGATGGGGTCGCGGCGACGAGCCGTCCTCCAACGGCGACCGCCCGGCCGGCAACCGGCCACCCGATGCCGATCCCCCCGGCGCCCCGATCCCGCCGCCTTCGAGCGGCAACCAGAACAACAACGGCAACGGCAATCGCCCGCGCGGCCAGGGCCCCAACCAGGGCCCGCCCGACCTCGACGAACTCTGGCGCGACCTCAATCGCAAGCTCGGTGGTTTCTTCGGCGGCGGCAAGGGTGGCGGCAACCGCCCCAATGGCACCGGCGGCGGTGGCGGCAATGGCTACAAGCCCGACATGAAGAATGCCGGCTTCGGCATCGGCCTCGTGGCCGCCGTGGCGGTCCTGATCTGGCTCGGCACCGGCTTCTTCATCGTGAACGAAGGCCAGCAGGCCGTGGTCACGCAGTTCGGTCGCTACAAGTCGACGGTGAATGCCGGCTTCAACTGGCGCCTGCCATACCCCATTCAACGCCACGAAGTGGTGGTGACCACGCAGATCCGTTCCACCGACGTGGGCCGCGACGCCATCGTGCGTTCCACGGGCCTGCGCGAATCGGCCATGCTGACCGAAGACGAGAACATCGTCGAAATCAAGTTCGCCGTGCAGTACCGCCTGAGCGACGCGCGCGCCTGGCTCTACGAGAGCAAGTCGCCCGCTGAAACCATCGTGCAGGTGGCTGAAAGCTCCGTGCGCGAAGTGGTCGGCAAGATGAAGATGGATGCAGCGCTCGCCGAAGAACGCGACCAGATCGCACCCCGCGTGCGCGCACTGATGCAGACCATCCTCGACCGCTACAAGGTCGGTGTCGAAGTTGTCGGCATCAACCTGCAGCAGGGCGGCGTGCGTCCGCCCGAGCAGGTGCAGGCCGCCTTCGACGACGTGCTCAAGGCCGGCCAGGAGCGCGAACGCGCCAAGAACGACGCCGAGGCTTACGCTAACAACGTCGTGCCGCTGGCCACCGGTACCTCGTCGCGCCTGAAGGAAGAATCCGAGGCCTACAAGGCGCGGATCGTCGCGCAGGCACAGGGTGACGCGGGTCGCTTCAGCTCGGTGCTGACCGAGTACCAGAAGGCACCGCAGGTGACGCGCGACCGCATGTACACCGACGCCATGCAGCAGATCTACGCCAGCACGACCAAGGTGCTGGTCGACAGCAAGCAGGGCTCCAACCTGCTGTACCTGCCGCTCGACAAGCTGATGCAGCAAGGCGGTGGCAACGCGGCCACGCCTGTGGACGCCGCCAGCCCCAGCGTGGCCGGCACCGCACCGGCCCAGTCGTCGGTGATCCCGGTGGCTCCCGCCACCACCGACGTGCGCGCCCGTGACGGCCGCTCGCGTGACCGCGACGTGCGCTGAGAAAGGCCCGGAACAACATGAACAGAATCGGTTTCATCGCCACCTCGGTCCTCGTCCTGCTCGTGCTGCTGAGCTCGACCCTCTTCGTGGTCGACCAGCGCCAGTTCGGCGTGGTCTATGCCCTCGGCCAGATCAAGCAGGTCATCACCGAGCCCGGCCTCAACTTCAAGCTGCCGCCGCCGTTCCAGAACGTGTCGTACATCGACAAGCGCCTGCTGACGCTCTCGAGCCTCGACACCGAGCCCATGCTCACCGCTGAAAAGCAACGCGTGGTGATCGACTGGTACGTGCGCTGGCGCATTTCCGACCCGCAGGCCTACATCCGCAACGTCGGTCTCGACGAGAACGCGGGTGCCATGCAGCTGAACCGCGTGGTGCGCAACGCCTTCCAGGAAAACATCAACAAGCGCACCGTGCGCGACCTGATCTCCGTGCGCCGCGAGGCCCTGATGGCCGACGTGCAGCGCGAAGTGCTGGCCGTCGTGAAGGGCGCCAAGCCCTGGGGCGTCGACGTGGTCGACGTGCGCATCACCCGCGTCGATTACGTGGAAGCCATCACCGAATCGGTCTACCGCCGCATGGAAGCCGAGCGCAAGCGCGTGGCCAACGAGCTGCGTTCCACCGGCACGGCCGAAGGCGAAAAGATCCGCGCCGACGCCGACCGCCAGCGCGAAGTGATCGTGGCCAATGCCTACCGCGACGCCCAGAAGATCAAGGGCGAGGGCGATGCCCAGGCTGCCGCGACCTACAGCGAGGCCTTCGGCCGCGATCCGCAGTTCGCCCAGTTCTATCGCAGCCTCGAGGCCTACAAGCAGAGCTTCAACAAGAAGAGCGACGTGATGGTGCTCGACCCGTCCTCGGACTTCTTCCGCGCCATGCAGAGCTCCGGCTCGGGCGGCGCGGCGCGCAAGTAACACAGCGAGCCGTTTCTTCCGTTTTCCTGTCTGGAGCCGTGAGCGCCGACACCTTCTGGAGCGCGTTGGCGCTGGTCCTGGTGATCGAAGGCATCCTGCCTTTCGTCTCGCCGGGCGGATGGCGGCGCGGCTTCAGCCAACTGCTGCAGCTGCGCGACGGCCAGCTGCGTTTCTTCGGTCTTTGCAGCATCCTGCTGGGTTTGGTACTGCTCTGGGTTCTGGGGTAGCGCGGGCCCGGTAGAATCCCGGTTTAACCACGCCCCCGATCCCCATGTCCGCCTGGGTCCTCCCGGATCACATTGCCGATGTGCTGCCCTCCGAGGCGCGCCACATCGAAGAACTTCGACGCCAGCTGCTCGATACCGCCCGTGGCTATGGCTACGAGCTGGTGATGCCGCCGCTGCTCGAGCACCTGGAGTCGCTGCTTTCGGGCACCGGCGAGGCGCTCGACCTCCAAACCTTCAAGCTTGTCGACCAACTCTCCGGTCGCAGCATGGGCCTGCGTGCCGACACCACCCCCCAGGTGGCGCGCATCGACGCCCATCTGCTGAACCGTGATGGCGTGGCCCGGCTGTGCTACTGCGGCCCGGTGGTTCACACCCGGCCCGACCGCCCGCATGCCACCCGCGAGCCGCTGCAGTTCGGCGCCGAAATCTACGGCCACGCCGGCCTGGAAGCCGACACCGAAACCCTGCTGCTGGCGCTCGATTGCCTCGACGCCGCCGGCCTGCGCGATGGCGTGATCGTCGACCTGGCCGACGCCCGCATCGTGCGCGCGCTGTTCGCCGGCGTGCCGGTCGATGCGGCCGCGATCGCCCGCGTGCACGCCGCGCTGGCCGCCAAGGACGCGAGCGAGCTGCAGGCGCTCACCCAGGATTTCCCCGCGGCCTCACGCGACGGCCTGCGCGCCCTCGTGGGCCTGTACGGTGACGTCGCCGTGCTCGACGAGGCCGCCAAGGCCCTGAAGGACACGCCCGCCGTGACCACAGCGCTGGCCGATCTGAAGCAGCTCGCCGCCGGGCTGAATGGCCTGAACGGCACGGCAGGGCGCCAGATCAGCTTCGACCTGGCCGACCTGCGCGGCTACGCCTACTACAGCGGCATGCGTTTCGGCATCTACGTGCCGGGCGCGGCCGATTCGCTGGTGCGCGGTGGCCGCTACGACGAGGTAGGCGCCGTGTTCGGCCGCAACCGTCCGGCCGTCGGCTTCAGCCTCGATGTGCGTGAACTCGTCGGCGTGCTGCCGGCGCGTCCGTTGCGCGCCGCCATCCGTGCGCCCTGGAGCGACGCGGCCGGCCTGCGTCAGGCAATTGCCCAATTGCGCAAGGCCGGCGAAACGGTAGTCTGCGTGCTGCCTGGCCACGGCAGCGAAATCGATGAATTCCATTGCGACCGTGAGCTCGTCGAGCAGGCCGGCCAATGGAATGTCCGAGCGATCTGAATTTTTGAAGCAATGGAACGAGCATGAGCGTAACCACCGGAAGAAACGTGGTCGTCGTCGGCACCCAATGGGGCGACGAAGGCAAGGGCAAGCTGGTTGACTGGCTGACGGAAAGCGCCCAGGGCGTGGTCCGTTTCCAGGGCGGCCACAACGCGGGCCACACGCTGGTCATCAACGGCGTGAAGACCGCGCTGCACCTGATCCCGAGCGGCATCATGCGGCCCGGCGTCAAGTGCTACATCGGCAACGGCGTGGTGCTGTCGGCGGCCAAGCTCTTCGAGGAAATCGAGGGCCTGGAAAAAGCCGGCGTCGAGGTGCGTTCGCGCCTGCGCATCAGCGAGGCCTGCCCGCTGATCCTGCCGTTCCACGCCGCGCTGGACATCGCGCGCGAGGCCTACCGTGAAAAGGGCGGCATCGAGAAGATCGGCACCACCGGCCGCGGCATCGGCCCGGCCTACGAAGACAAGATCGCCCGCCGCGCGCTGCGCGTGCAGGACCTGAAGCACCCCGAGCGCTTCGCGGCCAAGCTGCGCGTGCTGCTCGAGCTGCACAACCACGTGCTGACCCAGGTGCTGGGTGCGCCCGCCATCGACTACGACACCGTGTTCGACGAGGCCATGCGCCACGCTGCGCTGCTCAAGCCCATGATGGCCGACGTCTCGCGCGAGCTGAACGACGCCCACAAGGCCGGCGCCAACCTGCTGTTCGAAGGCGCACAGGGCACGCTGCTCGACGTCGATCACGGCACCTACCCGTACGTCACCTCGAGCAACTGCGTGGCCGGCAACGCCGCCGCCGGTTCGGGCGTAGGCCCGGGCATGCTGCACTACGTGCTCGGCATCACCAAGGCCTACTGCACCCGCGTGGGCGGCGGTCCGTTCCCCACCGAACTCGATTGGGCCACGCCGGGCACCCCCGGCTATCACATGAGCACCGTGGGCGCCGAAAAGGGCGTGACCACCGGCCGCAGCCGCCGTTGCGGCTGGTTCGACGCCGCGCTGCTCAAGCGCTCGGCGCAGGTCAACGGCCTGTCGGGCCTGTGCATCACCAAGCTCGACGTGCTCGACGGCCTCGAGAAGCTGGAGCTGTGCACCGGCTACGAGCTCGACGGCGAAATCACCGACATCCTGCCGATGGGCGCCGACGAAATCGAGCGCTGCACGCCGATCTACGAAACCCTCGAAGGCTGGACCGAAAGCACCGTGGGTGTCACGCAGCACGACAAGCTGCCGGTCAATGCGCGCCTGTACCTGCAGCGCATCGAGCAGATCACCGGCGTGCCGATCCACATGGTGTCGACCAGCCCCGATCGCGATCACACGATCATGATGCGCCACCCCTACCTCGCAGACTGAACAGGAACGAACCAGACCATGTTGACCGAAGACGGCAAGCATCTCTACGTCAGCTACGACGAGTACCACAACCTGATCGAGAAGCTCGCGATCAAGGTGCACCAGTCGGGCTGGGAGTTCGACACCATCCTGTGCCTGGCGCGCGGCGGCATGCGTCCGGGCGATGTGCTCTCGCGCATCTTCGACAAGCCGCTGGCGATCATGTCGACCAGCTCCTACCGCGCCGACGCCGGCACGGTTCAGGGCCATCTCGACATCGCCCGCTTCATCACGACCCCCAAGGGCGAGATCGCCGGCAAGGTGCTGCTGGTGGACGACCTGGCCGATTCGGGCCACACGCTGCACGCCGTGATGGACATGCTGCGCAACAACTACCAGCCGATCACCGAGCTGCGCAGTGCGGTCATCTGGACCAAGGCGTTGTCGACCTTCACGCCCGACTACTCGGTCGAGTTCCTGGCCACCAACCCGTGGATCCACCAGCCCTTCGAGGGCTACGACTCGCTCGGCGCCGAGAAGCTGATCGAGAAGTGGTCGGTCTGACGACCGGCCCTGGCACCACCGGCCGGCGCGCTCAGTTGCAGCTGCCGCCGCCGGGGGTGTCGAACATCGCGGTGTAGCGCCGCTGCATTTCCTCCGGCGTCACCTTCTCGATGCTGTGACCCACGTTCCACCGGTGACCGAACGGGTCGCGGAAGACGCCGGAACGCTCCCCATAAAACTGATCCTGCGGTGCCATGTCCAGCGTGGCCCCCGCGGCGACCGCGCGCGCGACCAGCGCGTCGGCGTCGTCCACGTGCAGGTGCAGCGTCACGGCGCTGCCGCCCAGCGCCTTGGGCGAGCGGATGTTGAACTCGGCGAACTCGTCCGAGATCATCAGGATCGCGCCGTTGTGAAAGTCGAGTTCGACGTGCCCGATGCGGCCGCTGGGCTCGGTCAGCCGAAAGATCTCCTTCACTTCAAACACGTGGCGATAGAAGTCGACAGCGGCGGCCGCGTTGTCGACGCAGAGGTACGGAAACAGCTCGTGGATGGCCATGGAAGGACCTGCCTTTCTTTCTTGAGTCGGGTGATGAAACGGGGGCCGTGGCGCCGATTCTGCGCAGCCCCGGCGCTAGCGTCTTGAAGGAATTTGACCTGCCGCACGGAGGGCCGGCACATGACGTGGCGAAGTCGCGCCTGTCTGCCGCCAAGCCTGCGGCGACAGGCCGGCCAGCGTGGAGAACTCGCGGCTCAGGTGCGCCTGGTCGCTGTAGCCTGCGGCGAACGCGATGTCGGCCCAGGCGCGCGCGGGATCGTCGGCGGCCAGCGCCAGCACACGGTCGAAGCGCATCACGCGGGCGTATTCCTTGGGCGCGAGCCCGATCGACGCACGGAACAGCGCAATGAAGCGCCGGTGGCTGTAGCCGCTGTGTGCCACGAGCGTGGCGATCGACGCGGGTGTGTCATGGGTCATCTGCCCGAGCGAGGCGGCCACGGCCGGGTGCAGGCCGCGCGGGCTGGTGCGGGGCAGGGCGACAGCGGCCAGGTGCTGTGTCAGCAAGGCTTCGAATACGTCCAATTGCCGGGCTGGGTCGTCACACGATGCATGCAACTGTTCAAGCGCATCGGCGGTCTGGCGCTCGCCCCACAGCGCGTCGAGCGGCGTGTGGCGGCCACTCAGCGCGTCTTCGGGCGCGCCCAGCAGCAGGCGGGCGGCACCGGGGTGCAATTGCGCGCCGACCGAGCGTGTCGCCACCGACACATCGCGCAGGTAGAAAGCGGCACGCGCGCCGCCGACGATCGCGTAGCCGACCGTGTGGCCGCGCAGGTCGCGGGTGTCGTCGAAGAGCCGCAGCGGCGGCCCTGAAAGCCGGAAGACGAGGTGCATGCCACCCGTGGGCAGCATGTGTTCGCGCGCGCCGGTGCGTGTTGGGGGTTCGCCCTCGGGCGCCGAGGCCCACAGCAGCCGCAGGAAGGGCCGCAAATGAGGGGACGGGGGCCGCGTCAGCTGCATGGCGCGACGGGCCCCGGAAAGGGCGGGCGGGTGACCATCGGCGCATTGTGCGCCGAGGCCCCGCTTCGCCCGGGCTGCTTACTTGCTCGTTGCGAGGCGCTTCTGGATGTTGGCTGCGCGGTCGCCGGAGGCCGGGTGCGAGCTGAGCATCGAGCTCTTGCCGCCGTCGAGCTTGGCCAGCTTCTGGAACGCGGTGACGAGGCCTTCGCGCTTGAGCTTCTGCGTGGTCAGCAGGTCGAAGGCGTAGTTGTCGGAGTCGGTTTCCTGCGATTGCGAGAACTGCGCGTTGACCAGCTTCTCGGCGAAGTCGCCGATCTGCGAGGACGACAGCTGCGTGATCGCCGCATTGCCGGTGGCGCCGGCGATGCCGCGCGCGGCCGACACGGCGTAGGCGGTCTGCATGGCCTTCTTGCTGTGGCCCAGGGCGACGTGGCCGATCTCGTGGCCGATGATGCCGCGCAGTTCGTCGTCGTTCATGAGGTCCATGAGGCCGCTGTAGACGCGGATGCAGCCGTTGCCCATGGCCCAGGCATTCACGTCCGTCGTGAGGTAGACCTTGTAGCTGGCGGGCTGGCCGCCGATGGTGGTCGGCAGGCCCTGGCGCACGCGCTCCAGGCGCTTGCTGTAGGCATCGGTCGCGGGGGCGACCTTGGAGCTCTTGTCGAGCTCGGCGCACGACTGGTTGGCCAGTGCCTGCACGTCGCCGTCGGTGAGCGACATGGCCTTGAAGGCGCTGCCGCCGGCGCCCGCGAGCGCGTTCGAATCCAGGTTCTTCATGCCGCCGCAGGCGGACAAGGCCGCAGCGGCCGTGAGGGTGATGAGCAGATGACGCATCGAGAAAATCCTCCCTTTATTTTCGGAGCCCGAACTCTATCCGCAATGCGCGGGTGATCCGGCCAAGGCCGTCGATATCGCACGGAGAATGTCACGACCGTTAAGGGTTCCTCGCGGGGCGCTAGCATCTGCACATGAGCAAGCCTTCCACGACCCTGATCCACCATCCCTACACGCCGCCGGCCACTTTCGCCGCGCCGCAGCCCGGCGTGTTCAAGGCCTCGACCGTGTTCTTCGCCGACGTCGCCGCCATGCGCGCGCGCGACTGGAAGACCAAGGCCGGCTACACCTACGGCCTGCACGGCACGCCCACCACCTTCACGCTCGAAGAACGCCTGGCCACGCTCGAAGGCGGCACCGAATGCCTGCTCGTGCCGAGCGGACTGGCCGCGATCTCGCTGGTCTCGTTCGCGTTCCTGAAAACCGGCGACGAGGTGCTGATTCCCGACAACGCCTACGGCCCCACCAAGGCGCTGGCCACCGGCGAGCTTGCGAACTTCGGCATCACGCACCGCCTGTACGACGCGATGAATCCGTCCGACCTGGAAGCCAAGCTCTCGCACCGCACGCGGCTGGTGTGGCTCGAGGCCGCCGGCTCGGTGACGATGGAGTTCCCCAATCTGCCGGCGCTCGCCGAGGTCTGCCGCGAGCGCGGCGTGATGACCGCGCTCGACAACACCTGGGGCGCAGGCCTGGCCTTCGCGCCCTTCGATTTCAACGGCACGGGGCAGGGCGTCGACGTGTCGGTGCATGCGCTCACCAAGTACCCGAGCGGTGGCGGCGACGTGCTCATGGGCAGTGTCGTCACGCGCGACGAGCGGCTGCATCGCGCGCTCAAGCTCACCCACATGCGCATGGGCTTCGGCATCGGCGTGGGCGACGTCGAAACGCTGCTGCGTTCGCTGCCGAGCATGGCGCTGCGCTACGGCGCACACGACCGCGCGGCGCGCGAGCTGGCCGGCTGGCTCAACGGCTGTGAAGAGATCGCGCAGGTGCTGCATCCTGCGCTCGAGGATTCGCCGGGCCATGCCAACTGGCGCGCGCTGTGCGGCGCCACCGACCTCGCCGCGGGCCTGTTCTCGGTGGTGTTCGACGAGCGCTTCAGCACCGAGCAGGTCGACCGCTTCTGCGACAGCCTCAAGCTCTTCCGCCTCGGCTATTCGTGGGGCGGCCCGATCAGCCTCGTCGTGCCCTACGACATCGGTTTGATGCGCGACGCCAGCGTCGCCCGCTGGCCGTACAAGGGCACCCTGGTGCGTTTCTCGGTCGGCCTGGAAGACGTGGACGACCTGCGTGCCGACCTGCAACAGGCATTGCTGCAGATGTAAGCAAAGCGCCGGGCCCGGGCCGTCGCCGGGCTGGGGGTGCACCGTTATCGCTTACAGTAGGCCGAATCGCAGTCACCCTGACTGCCTCGCCTGAAGGAAAAGCAGTGGCAACACCCAATTACGGCTACGAGAAGCGTCAGAAAGAGCTGGCCAAGAAGAAGAAGAAGGAAGAAAAGCTTCGAGAGAAGGCGAACCGCAAGCTCAGCCCGAGCAGCGACGGACTGGCGCCCGGAGATCCGGAGACCGACGTGGCATCGCTCGAGCGCGATCCCCCCACGGTGCCCGAGCTGCCGACCAAGAACGGGTGATTGCCCGTTTCCCGCACCCCCGGACATAGAAAAGCCGCAGCAGGCGAAGGCCTGCTGCGGCTTTTTCTTTGATCGCGCCAGACGCGATCAGGGCGGCTACTTGGGCAGCAGCTTGCGCAGCTCCGGCCAGACGTTGTCCAGGATCTGCGGCTGCGCCGCGGCGGTCGGGTGGATGCGATCGGCCTGGAACAGCGTCATGGCGTCGGGCGCATCGGCCACGCCCTTGAGCAGGAACGGCACCAGCGCCGACTTCGTCGTGCCCGCCACCTTCGCGAACACAGCCTCGAAGCGCCGCGTGTAGTCGCCGCCGTAGTTCGGGGGCACCTGAATGCCGACGATCAGCACCCGCGCGCCCGCGGCCTGCGCGGCCTTGGTGATCTGCAGCAGGTTGTCTTCGGTGTTCGAGAGCGGCAGGCCGCGCAGGGCGTCGTTGGCGCCGAGCTCCAGCACCACGTGGCTGGGCTTGTGCTGCGCCAGCAGGGCGGGGAAGCGGGCGCGCCCGCCGGAGCTGGTGTCGCCGCTGATGCTGGCGTTGACCACCGAGGCTGCGATCTTCTGCTGCGCAAGCCTTTTTTCCAGCAAGGGTACCCAGCCTTCGCCGCGCTTGAGGCCGTACTCTGCGCTCAGCGAATCTCCGAGCACGAGGATCACCGGCTTGCCGGTCGATGCCGCCTGCGCCTGGGCCGCAGCACCCGTCCATGCCCCCGCGCTGCCGAGCGCGGCGGTGGTCAAGATAAAGTCACGTCGATTCAAAACGAAAAGCCTTTCATGTCCCAACCTCCGTCTGATGCCATTGTCGCCGTCGAGCATGTCTTCAAGTCCGTCACCGACTCGGCCGGCACGCTGGACATTCTGCAGGACATCCATTTCACCCTGGGCGCGCGGGAAACCGCCGCCATCGTCGGCGCCTCGGGCTCCGGCAAGAGCACCTTGCTGTCGATCATTGCCGGACTCGACACGCCCACGCGCGGCACCGTGAAGCTTGCGGGCGACGACATCTTCGCCATCGACGAGGACGAGCGCGCCGCGCTGCGCGCCCAGCGTGTGGGCTTCGTGTTCCAGAGCTTCCAGTTGCTGGGCAACCTGAGCGCCCTCGAAAACGTCATGCTGCCGCTGGAACTGGCCAACCGCAAGGACGCGCGCAAGGCCGCCACCGAGATGCTGGGCCGCGTCGGCCTGGGCCAGCGCCTGGGCCACTACCCCAAGGTGCTGTCGGGCGGCGAGCAGCAGCGCGTGGCGCTGGCGCGGGCCTTCGTGGTCCAGCCGGCCCTGCTGCTGGCCGACGAGCCCACCGGCAGCCTCGACTTCGCGACCGGCGAGCAGGTCATGAAGCTGATGTTCGACCTGAACCGCGAACTGGGAACCACGCTGGTGCTGGTCACGCACGACCGCAGCATCGCCTCGCAGTGCGAGCGGCGCATCACCATCGAGGCCGGGCGCGTGGCGCTCAACGAAAAGACACCGGAATCGACCGTCGCCCAGGCCGCCTGAGTCCGTAGAAAGACAGCGCCCGGCTCCCGCGGCGCTCCCCTGAACACGAGGAGAGTTCATGACCCAGCTTCCCCCCGAAGCCATTGCCGCGCTGGAGCGCGGCAACCTGATCGAGGCCATCAAGATCGTGCGCGATCGCACCGGCATGGACCTCAAGTCGTCCAAGGAAGCCGTCGAGCGCTATGCCAACAGTGGCGCGCTCATCACCGGCGCGCCGGCCGATTGGCAGGAAGGCGACTGGGGCCGGGGCGAGGCGGCCGCCGAGACGGGCAACGGCATGCAGGGCAACGGCCCCGCCGCGGTGCCGGCGGCCGCACTCGCAGCCCTGGCGCGGGGCCAGAAGGTCGAGGCCGTGCGCCTCACGCGCGAGGCCACCGGCCTGGGCTTGGCCGAGGCCAAGCAACTCGTCGAGGCGCACCAGAACCCTGCCGTGGGCGACTTCGGGCACCTGCCGTCGAGCGCGGCGGTGAACCCGATGGCCGAGCCGGGCCGGGTGACGGGCGGCGGCTTCAAGTGGCTGCCGGTCATCGTCGTGCTGCTGATCGCGGCCGCGGCGTGGTCGTATTTCAAGGGCGCCTGAGCGCATGATCGTTCCCCAGTTCTGGGCCGAAGGCCGCATCCAGGAGCGTGTGGGCAGCCAGCAGTTCACCGTGCGCCGTTTCGGTTGGTCCGACGACAGCCCGTTGGCCGCACAGGCCCATGCCGACCAGCGCACCCGCGAGGCGTTCGACCGCATCGTGGTGGGCGGCGAAAAACTGGAGCGCCGCGAGCGCAAGCTGGCCTACAACGGCGCCAACGGCATGCCGATCCGCGAGGAGATCGTCGAACGCCAGGGCGACACCGTCGTCACCCGCAACGGCTACGGCGCGCGCTGCCTCAACACGCCCGACGTGCTGTTCGTCGATGTCGACTTCGAGGGCCCAGGCTCACGCGGCAGCGCACGCGGGTTGACGGTGATCGGCGCGGCATTCATCGGTGCGCTGGTCGCGGGCTACGCCACGCGCTCGGCGATGGCCGGCGTGGCCGCCTTCATGCTGGTGGCGGCCTTCGGCTTCTGGCGCGCCCACAAAGAGGGTCTGCCCGCGGTCGAGGACAAGAGCGATCCGCTGGCGGGTGCCCGTGCGCGTGTCGAGCGCTTCATCCACCAGCATCCCGACTGGCACCTGCGCCTGTACCGCACGCCGGCCGGCCTGCGCGTGCTGGCGATGCACGATGTCTTCGCACCGTCCGACGCCGCCGTGACCGACGCGTTCCAGACGCTGGGCGCCGACAAGGTCTACGCGCGCATGTGCCGCAACCAGAACTGCTTTCGCGCCCGCCTGAGCGCCAAGCCCTGGCGTGTGGGCATCGGCGAGCACCTGAAGCCTCAGCCGGGCGTCTGGCCGGTGTCGCCCGACCGGCTGCCCGCCCGCGATGCCTGGGTGGCGCGCTACGAAAAGGCCGCCGAGGGGTATGCCGCCTGCCAGTACCTGGGGAGCGTGGGCAACACGCTGAAGGTGCACATGAACGCCCTGGTGGTGCAGGAACTGCACGACGAACGCACCCGCGCGAACAGCGGATTGCCGCTGGCGTGAGGGTGAAGGCGTCGCGCCCTTGATAATCGGGGGATGTCTTCCCCTAAAGTGATCTTCGGCTTCCATGCCGTGGGCGTGCGCATCAAGACCGCGCCGAAATCGGTGCTCGAGGTTCTGTTCGATGCCAGCCGGCGCGATGCGCGCATGAAACAGTTCATCGCGCGCGCGCAAGAAGCCGGCGTGCGGCTGGTCGAGGCCGACAGCCTGCGCATTGCCAAGCTGGCCGGCAGCCACGGCCACCAAGGCGTGGCGGCGCGGGTCGAACCCACCGCGCAAATCCATTCGCTCGACGAACTGCTCGAAGGCCTCGAAGAGGCCGGCACCGTGCCGCTGCTGCTGGTGCTCGACGGCGTGACCGACCCGCACAACCTCGGTGCCTGCCTGCGCGTGGCCGACGGTGCCGGGGCCCATGCGGTGATCGCGCCCAAGGACCATGCGGCCGGCATCAACGCCACCGTCGCCAAGGTGGCGAGCGGCGCGGCCGAGACCGTGCCGTACTTCATGGTGACCAACCTCGCGCGCACGCTCAACGAGCTCAAGGAACGCAGCATCTGGTGCGTGGGCACCAGCGACGACGCACCGGGCACCATCTACCAGAGCGACTTCAAGCGCCCGCTGGCGCTGGTGCTGGGCGCCGAGGGCGAGGGCATGCGCCAGCTCACGCGCAAGACCTGCGACGAACTCGTCAGCATCCCGATGGCCGGCGCGGTCGAGAGCCTGAACGTGTCGGTGGCCAGCGGCGTGTGCCTCTACGAGGCCATGCGCCAGCGCGGCCTCTGAGCCTCACCTGAGGGCTAGCGGGCCAGCGCCCCGCGGCCCTTGCGGTGGAAGTACACCAGCTCCGCCGCACGCCGCATCGGCGCCGTGCCGAGCAGGCGATTGAACATCCAGTCGCTCTGGAAGTGGTCGAAGGCCCAGCGCAACGTGCGCTTCATCAGGAAACGCGGGTAGCCGCGCACGAACCACGTGGCGGGGTCGTCCACCTCGCCGCGCACGAAGCGCGCCACGGCCTCGCCGGCACGCTCTCCGTGCTGCAGCGCCGTGTGGATGCCGCCGGCCGTCACGGGCGACACCATGCCCGCCGCATCGCCCACCAGCAACGCCCGTTCGCGGGCCACCACCGGCAGCACGCCGCCGCAGGGAATCATTCCGGCGCGCACGGCGACCGGTGGCGCGTCGCCGGGCGACACCACGGGGGCGATCTTGCGCAAGAGCGGGTCGAGCCGCAGCGCGCCCGTGTCGTGGTGCCCCATGCGGCGCGCCAGGCCGATCTGGCTCACGCCGACGCCGTCGAGCGCCCAGCCGATGTAGCCCGGTGCCAGTTGTTTGTCGATGAAGCAGTGCAGCAGGTCGGGCGCCATGCGCGCGCCCTGGTACTCGTGCTCCACGCCGTACAGGAAGCGCGTGTTGCGCGACAGGCCCAGCGCCTTGGCGACGCGCGAATGCGGGCCGTCGGCGCCGACGAGGTAGGTCGCGCGGATGCACGGGCCCTGCGCCACCGGAACCTCCCAGCGGCCGTTCACCCAGAGCGCCTGCTCGAACAGCGTGCCCAGGCGCACCTCGACGCCGCAGGCCCGGGTGGAGTCCACCATCCAGTCGAGCAGCGCGGGCGCGTCGGTGGCCCAGAACCAGTAGCCGGGCGCGTGCAGGTCGACGTGGTGCATGTCGGGTGCGTACAGCCGCACGCCTTCGATGCGGCGCACCAGCGCGGGCGGCACTTCGGCCAGCCATGGCACGCTGTCGACCGCATCCTTGACGATGATGCCGGTGGTGTGCAGCTTGGCGCCGGCGGCGGCTTTCTTCTCGAGCACCATCACGCTGAGGCCGGCCTTGGCAGCGGCGCGTGCGCAGGCCAGCCCGGCAAAGCTCGCGCCGATGACGAGCAGGTCGACCTGGGTGCAGGCCAGACCGGGGTCGGTCACGAAAGCCGGAGCGGGGCAGGGCGCGGCCGACGAGGAAGAAGAGGCTGGGGTGAGTGGGGAAAGGAGACAGGAAGAAGCGGCGTGCATGGGAAGCTGACTTGCAAAGCGCACCACGGGGTGTGGTGCGCCTGCGAAGTTAGCGACGCCATGTGCGTCGGGCGTGAAGCCTGTGTGAACTGATCTGTGAAGCCGGCGGGCTCGTTCAGGACGGGTCTTTGCTGCGCGTGCGGGCCACGGCGCTGAAGACGCCGATGCCCAGCAGGATCAGCGCACCGATGCCGATGTAGAGCGTAGGCACGCCGGCCACCGAGGCGCCCCAGGCGACCCCGGCCAGGAAGATCAGAAAGCCGATCATGTAAAGCGCAAAGGACATCGTGTGGCTCCGTTAGCTGAGATGCCTTGCAGTATCCCGACGCGCCCTGCTGTCCCAACCGGCCTGCACCGTCTCTGCGTGTGGGAGCTTGCCTACCGCGCGGGTACGGTCAATCGGGCACGGCGACCAGCAGGTAGCGGCAGGCGGCGCGCCTGAGCGCCTTGAAGACCAGCGGCCGGTCGACGCCGAAGTCGAGGCAGTCGCCCGGGGCCAGTTCGAAGCGCTCTTCGCCGTAGTCGACCTGCAGCGCGCCTTCGAGCATCCACAGGCTCTGCCGGTACGGCGTGCCGCTCCACCGCGGATAGCCGACCTGCGCACCGCGCGGCAGCTCGACCTCGACCAGCTCCACGCCGCTGCCCGCGCTGCGCTCGGCGACCTGCCGGCGCAAATAACCTGCCTCGGGGTCGCGCCAGACCTCTTGCATGGCCCGCGTGCGCAGCCGCTGCGGCTGCGCCTTGTCCTCGGTCAGAAGCTGCGCCAGCGAAACCCCGAGGCCGGCGGCGAGCTTTCCCAGCAGCACGGCCGTCGGGCTGCTCTGCGCGCGCTCGACCTTGGAGATCATCGCCTTGCTCACGCCCGACAACCCGGCCAGGTCCGCGAGGCTGAGCCCCTGGGCCTGGCGCAGCGCCAGCAGCCGGGTGGCGATGAGCGCGTCGATGTGGCCATCGGCCGGCGCTGTCGACGGGGTGGAAGGTGAAGTGTTTCCCATATGAGATTATTATTCTCTTATATTGAACGACAGAGAAACACCATGCGTCTCATCGCCTGCACCGAAGAAGCCCATTCAGGCGCCATCCTGGCGATCCTGAACGAGGCCATCGTCAATTCCACCGCGCTGTACGACTACAAGCCGCGCACGCCCGAGAACATGGTGACGTGGTTCGCCACCAAGCGCGCCAACGGGTTCCCGGTGATCGGCGCGGAAGACGAGCACGGCAAGCTGCTGGGCTTTGCCAGCTACGGCACGTTCCGCGCCTTCCCGGCCTACAAGTACACGGTCGAGCACTCGGTGTACGTCGATGCCGCGCACCGCGGCGAGGGACTGGGCCGCACCTTGATGGAGGCGATCGTGGCCGAGGCGATTGCGCGCGAGGTGCACGTGATGGTCGGCGCCATCGACGCATCGAACGCCGGCAGCATCGCGCTGCACGAGCGCCTGGGCTTCACGCATTCGGGCACCGTGCAGCAGGCCGGCTTCAAGTTCGGCCGCTGGCTCGACGTGGCGTTCTACCAGCGCATCCTGGCGACGCCGCTGAACCCGGTCGACGGCTAGCCGAGGCTCAGGCCGGCGTCTCGGCGCTGGCGCGGTCGAGCATGTCGATGGTGCCCGCGTCCAGCTTGAGCTGCGTGGCCACCACCAGCTCTTCGAGCTGCGCCAGCGAGGTCGCGCTGGCGATGGGCGCCGTCACGCCGGGCCGTGCGATCTGCCACGCAATGGCGACCTGGCCCGGCTTGGCGTTGTACTGCTGAGCCACCTTGTCGAGTGCGTCGAGGATGCGCAGGCCGCGCGGGTTCAGGTATTTCTTGGTGGTGTTGGCGCCGCGCGCGCTCTTGGCCGCATCGGCCTCGGTGCGGTACTTGCCGGTGAGAAAGCCCGCCGCCAGCGCGTAGAAATTGATCACGCCCACTTCGCGCTTGATGCACAGCGGCTCGAGTTCGTCTTCGAACACCGCGCGGTCGTACAGGTTGTACAGCGGCTGCAGGCTTTCGTAGCGCGCGATGCCCAGGCGTTCCGACACGTCGAGCGCCTCGGCCAGCCGCGGTGCCGTGTAGTTCGAGGCGCCGATGGCGCGCACCTTGCCCTCCTTGATGAGCGCGTCGAAGGTGCCCAGCGTGTCTTCGAGCGGCGTGTTCGCGTCGTCGTCGTGCGACTGGTACAGGTCGATGTAGTCGGTCTGCAGGCGCTTGAGCGAGGCGTCGACGGCCTCGCGGATGTACGCGGGCGACAGGCCCACCTTGCCTTCGCCCATTGGCTTGCCGACCTTGGTGGCCAGCACCACGCGGTTGCGTTTGCCGCTCTGCTTGAGCCACTTGCCGATGATCGTCTCCGATTCGCCGCCCACATGGCCCGGCACCCAGGCCGAGTAGACGTCGGCGGTGTCGACGAAGTTGAAACCGGCGTCGAGCCAGGCATCGAGCAGCTTGAACGAGGCCGCCTCGTCGACGGTCCAGCCGAACACGTTGCCACCGAAAGCGAGGGGAGACACCCGAAGGCTGGAACGGCCGAGCGGACGAAGTTGCGACATGGCAGAGGGCTCCTGAAAGAAAAAAGTGTGCAGAAGGGAAAGGTGTTCAGACGAAGCCTACCGCGCCCAGCGCCGCGCCGCAGCCCAGCAGCCACAGCAGGTGGATGCGCGTGCGCCACACCACCAGCGCGGCCACGCCGCTGAGCAGCCACAGGTGCCAGGCCGGCACGCCGGGCGACTGGTTGCCGCCGGCCAGCACCCAGCCGGTGGCGATGAGCAGACCGACCACCACGGGCGCCATGCCCTGCTTGAAGGCGCGCACCTCGCGGCGCGTGCGGTTGCGGTGGCCCCAGCGCGTGGCGAAATAGGTGAGGGTGGTGCTCGGCAGCATGATGCCGACCATCGTGACCATCAGGCCGAAAAAGCCGAGCAGCCAGGCCACGGGCCCGGCGCCGATGCCGCCGCCCGCGTTGAGTCCGACATTCCAGCCCATCAATGCGACGAACAGCACGTTGGGCCCCGGCGCGGCCTGGGCGATGGCGACCGACGAGGTGAACTGCGCCTCGGTGAGCCAGCCGTGCTGCGCCACGAGGTAGCGGTGCATGTCGGGCACCGTGGTGATCGCGCCGCTGATCGACAGCAGCGACAGCAGCAGGTACTGGCCGAAGAGGGCCAGCCAGTCGTGCCATTGCATCGCGATGGTCATGGGGAGATCTTCTTCCAGGTCCACACGCAGGCCACACCGCCCACGGCCAACAGCACCCACCCCAGCGGAATCTTCAACAGCGCGATGGCCGCGAACACCAGCGCCACGAACCCCAGGCAGGTCGCAAAGCCCAGCGGGTGCTTGCGCAGCTGCGGAATCAGCTTGATGCCCGTGGCCGCAATCAGCCCGCCCGACACCGCGCCCATGCCGCGCAGCGCGGCCGCCACCTGCGGGTTGGCGGCGTAGTGCGCGTAGAGCACGGCCAGCGCAAGGATCACAAACAGCGGCACCGTGAGCATGCCCGCCACCGCGGCGATGGCGCCGCGCAGGCCGAAGTAGCGGTCGCCGATCATCAGCGCGAGGTTGATCACGTTCGGCCCCGGCATCACCTGGGCCACGGCCCAGTCTTCGAGAAACTGGTCGGGCGTGAGCCACTTCTTCTTCTCGACCATCTCGCGCTGGACGATGGCGAGAACGCCGCCGAAGCCCTGCAGCGCGAGCCAGGTGAATGAAACAAAAAGGTCGCGTGGCGACGCGGGCTGCGGGTGCGGGTGGTCTGGCGGCGGGGCCGCGGCGGGTGCGGACGGGTGCATGTGCGAGCGATTATCGTAGGCAGCCTGTCAACATGCCGGGCGCCGCGCTGACAGACGCGGGGCCCACCCGAGGAACACTTCATGCTCATGCAACTACGCGCACTCTTCGATCTCTGCCGGCGCGCCTTCGCCTCCTGGTCGAACGACTACGCCCCGAGCATGGGCGCGGCGCTGGCCTACTACACCGTGTTCTCGATTGCACCGCTGCTGCTGATCGTGATCGCGGTGGCCGGCCTCGTCTTCGGTCAGGAGGCCGCGCGCGGCGAGATCTTCGCGCAGCTCTCGGGCCTCATGGGCGCGCAGGGCGCGGCGGCGGTGCAGGGCATGCTGCAGGCAGTCAACAAGCCGACCGAGGGCATCGTGGCCACGGTGGTCGGCATCGGCCTCCTGGTAGTGGGCGCGACCACCGTCTTCGGCGAACTGCAGGACGCGCTCGACCGCATCTGGCGCGCGCCCGCGCGCACGCAGAGCAAGGGCCTCTTCAATCTGCTGCGCGTGCGGCTGCTGTCGTTCAGCATGATCATGGGCATCGGCTTTTTGCTGATGGTGTCGCTGGTGGCGAGCGCCGCACTGGCCGCGCTGGGCAAGTGGTGGTCGCCGATGTTCGGTGCCTGGGCCACGCTGGCGCAGGTGGTGAACTTCGCCTTCAGCTTCGCGATGGTCACGGTGATCTTCGCGATGATCTACAAGATCATGCCGCGCGCCAGGGTGCAGTGGCGCGACGTGTGGGTGGGCGCGGCGGTGACGGCGCTGCTGTTCACCGTGGGCAAGCACCTCATCGGCCTGTACATCGGCAAGAGCAGCGTGGCTTCGGGCTACGGCGCGGCCGGCTCGCTGGTGGTGGTGCTGGTGTGGGTGTACTACTCGGCGCAGATCTTCCTGCTGGGCGCCGAGTTCACCTGGGTCTATGCGCGCACCTACGGCTCGATGAAGGACGCTGCGGCTGAGCCGGCAGGCCACGCGTCGCCGACGCGCGACGTGCCGCTGCCGGCGCATGCCGACACGCCCTAACCGGCGAAGCCGCCTTCGTCGAGAAACTTCTGCTCTTCCGGCGTGGACGTGCGCCCGAGCATCCGGTTGCGGTGCGGAAAGCGCCCGAAGCGCGCCACGATGTCGCGGTGCAGCACGGCAAAGCGCTGCGTGTTGGCGTCCTGCGTGGCGTTGAGCGCGACCGAGCGTTCCTGCTCGGCCAGCACCTCCGAGTGCATGAAAGGCAGGTAGAAGAAGCGCTGCATCAGGGCGTCGGCCTGCGTGTCGAAGCCGGCTTCGACGGCGCGGCGCGCCACGGCCAGCGCGAGGCCGTCGGTGGCGAGCATGTGCGGGTTCTGGCGCCAGGCGTTGCGCGGGAACTGGTCGAGCAGCACCAGCAAGGCCAAGGCGCCTTCGCCGGTGTCGGCCCAGTGGTCGAGCCGGCCGCTGGCCGCAGCCTGGTGGGCGGCGGCCAGGCGGTCGATGCAGGCGGCATCGAAGGCATCGCTTTTCGCGAACCAGCGCTCGGGTCCGGCATCGCGCCAGAAGGCGACCACGTCGTGTGCACAAGGGAGGGTGTCGTCGGAAATCATCGTTGCATTCTCTTGCACAGGCGTGCGAAGAAGGGGCGCTGACCGACAAGGCCGCAGGCCGCGTCTGCCTATGCTGAGTGCTTTCATCCTCAGGAGACCCCGACCATGAACAACAGCACTCGCACACTCTGGCGCACCACCCTCGTCGCGGGCCTGGCCGCCGTCGCGCTGGCCGGCTGCGGAATGATGTCGAAGTCGAACGTCGCGAGTTTCAGCGGCGCGATGAATGCGGCGAGCGAAGTGCCGCCCAACATGACGCGTGGCAGCGGCATGGCCGAGGCCTGGCTCAACCGCGACACCAACGTGCTCAAGTACAAGATCACCTACAACGGCCTGAGCGGCCCGGCCACGGCGGCCCACTTCCACGGGCCTGCCGCCGCGGGCGCGAATGCCGGCGTGGTGCTGCCCTTCGCGAATGCGGCCAGCCCGATCGAGGGCCAGGCCACGCTCACGCCGGCGCAGGCGGCAGATCTCGTGGCGGGCAAGTGGTACGCCAACATCCACACGGCGGCCAACCCGGCCGGCGAGATCCGCGGGCAGATGCTGCCGAAGATGTGAGATTCGCCCGGGGCTGAATGACGCAGCGAAAAGGCCCCTGGTCAGGTAGCTGTCGCGGGGCTGGTGTCCAATGACCGCATGACGACGACACCCAAGAAAAAGCCTCGCGCCGCCACCGCAGCTTCCTCTTCTTCTCCCGCTTCCTCCGCCGCACCACCCCATCCGTTCATCGCCCGCCGCGAAGGCATGCGCGCCGCCCGCAAGGCGCTGGTGCTGCAGGGCGGCGGTGCGCTCGGTGCGTACCAGGCGGGCGTGTATGCCGCGCTCAGCGAGACCGACCTGCAGCCGCACTGGATCGCGGGCGTGTCGATCGGCGCCATCAACGCCGCACTCATCGCCGGCAATGCGCCGGCGCAGCGGGTCGACCGGCTGCGCGAGTTCTGGCACCTCGTGTCTTCGGGGCCGGCGCAGCGCCTGCCGTCGTGGCTGGGCGACCGCGCCACGCAGAACCAGTGGAGCGCCACCATGGCCTCGCTGGTCGGCATTCCGGGCTTCTTCGAGCCGCGCTATTCGCCGGCCTTGCTGATGGGCGGTGCTGCGCCGCTGCTGAGCTACTACGACACCTCGCCGCTGAAGGCCACGCTGGAGCGGCTCATCGACTTCGACCGCATCAACGCCTGCGAGGCGCGCTTCAGCGTGGGCGCGGTCAACGTGCGCACGGGCAACTCGGTGTACTTCGACAACACGCGCCAGCGCATCGGCCCCGAGCACATCATGGCCAGCGGCGCATTGCCACCGGGCTTTGCGCCCGTGCACATCGACGGCGACGATTACTGGGACGGCGGCATCGTGTCGAACACGCCCCTGCAGTACGTGCTCGACACGCACCCGCGTTCCGAGGCGCTGGTGGTGCTGCAGGTCGACCTGTTCAACGCGCGCGGCGAAATGCCGCACACGCTGGCGGGCGTGATGGAGCGGCAGAAGGACATCACCTACTCGAGCCGCACGCGCATGAACACCGATGCGCTCGCGGCCAACATGAACCTGCAGCAGGCCATTGCCGACCTCATCGCCAAGCTGCCGCCGGGCCTGCGCAACGACCCGAGCGTGGTCGAGGTGCAGGCGCAGCTCACGCACGAGCCGATCGACATCTTTCACCTGATCTACCGCGACAAGTCGTACGAGCTGGAGTCGAAGGACTACGAGTTCTCGCGCGCCGCGGTGGAAGAGCACTGGGAATCGGGCGTGCGCGACATGGGCAAGACGCTCGCCCACCCCGAGACGCTGCGCGCCGACGCCACGGTGAACGGCGTGACCACCTTCGACCTCGGCGAGCCGGGCACCGGGCGTATCAAGCGGCCGGGGCTGTCGCGCTGAGGGAAGTCGACCGGGCGCTTGCCCGGTTCTTGCTCGCTTTTTTCCTATCCACCACTTCCAAGGACGCTTCACCATGCAACTCAAGGACAAGGTCGCCTACATCACCGGCTCGGCCAGCGGCATCGGCAAGGAAATCGCCGTGCTGTTCGCGCAGGAAGGCGCAAAGATCATCATTGCCGACCTCAACAAGGAAGCCGCCGACGCCACCGCCGCCGAACTGAAGGCGACGGGCGCGCAGGCCATCGGCGTGGGCGTCGACGTGACGAACGAGGACCAGGTCAATGCCTCGGTGGAAGAGGGCGCGAAAGCCTTCGGCGGCATCGACATTCTCATCAGCAATGCCGGCATCCAGATCGTGCATCCGGTCGAAGAGTTCAGTTTTGCCGACTGGAAGAAGATGCTCGCGATTCACCTCGACGGGGCGTTCCTCACCACCAAGGCCTGCCTCAAGCACATGTACGCGCAAGGCCGCGGCGGCAGCGTGATCTACATGGGCTCGGTGCACTCGAAGGAAGCCTCGCTGCTGAAGGCGCCCTACGTGACGGCCAAGCACGGCCTCATCGGGCTGTCCAAGACGGTCGCGAAAGAGGGCGCCAAGCACGGCGTGCGCGCCAACGTGATCTGCCCGGGCTTCGTGCGCACGCCGCTGGTCGAGAAGCAGATTCCCGAGCAGGCGAAAACGCTGGGCATCACCGAGGAGCAGGTCATCAAGAACGTGATGCTCAAGGAAACGGTCGATGGCGAATTCACCACGACGGACGACGTGGCGCGCGTCGCGCTGATGTTCGCGGCCTTCCCGACGAATGCGCTGACGGGCCAGTCGCTCGTGGTGAGCCACGGCTGGTTCATGCAATGAGTTTCTCCCTCCTCTGGGGAGGGCGGGGTGGGGCACGGCGGCGCTTGTTCAGGCGCGGCACTTGATCGAAGGCCTGCCCCCATCCCAACCTTCCCCCAGAGGGGGAAGGAGTAAGACCTCCGGCTACAGCTTCAACTCCCAGGTCTCTCCGACCAGCGGCTGCCCGTAGCCTTCGTGCGGTTCCGAATGCGTAAGCTGGAACCCGCGCTTGGCGTAGATGCTGCGCGCGGCCGTGAGGCAACTGTTGGTCCACAGCGTCATTTTCTTGTAGCCCTTGCGGCGCGCGAAGGCGATGCACTCGTCGACGAGGCGACCGCCCAGGCCCAGCCCGCGCGCGGCCGGCGTGAGGAGCAGCATGCGCAGCTGCGCCACGGTGGCCGACTTGCGCACCACGAAGATCGCGCCGACGCGCTCGCCGTTGAGCTCGGCGATCCAGCAGCGCTCCCACTCGGGCTGGAACTTGAGCAGGAACTCGCCCGCGATGCCCGCCACAAGCGCCTCGAAGCGCTGGTCCCAACCGTATTCGCGCGCATACAGTTCGCCATGCTGCTGCACCACCCAGCCGATGTCGCCGGGCGCCGGATCGCGCAGCACGGCGGCCTGGGTGCGGGCCGGCGGCGTGGCCGGATCGAGCAGCGACTGCACGGTGCCCATCGCCTGCACCAGCTGGTTTTGCTGCGCCGGCGGCAGCGCGGCGAGCAGGGCGGCGGCTTCGTCGCGCGATTTCTGTTGCAACGGCGCAAATGCCGCGTGGCCGGCCTCGGTCAGGCGCAGCACGCTCTGGCGCGCGTCGCGGGCGTGCGGCTCGCGCGTGAGCCAGCCCTGGGTTTCGAAGCGGCGCAGGATGCGGCTGAGGTAGCCGGCGTCGAAGCCCAGGTCGCGCCCGATCTCGCTGGCGACCGGGGTTTCGCGGTGCGCCAGCTCGTAGAGCACGCGCACGTCGGTCAGTGACATCTCGCTGCCGAGGTAGGGGTCGAGGGCGCCGATTCGACGCGTGTAGAAGCGGTTGAACTGGCGGATCGCCTTGACGGCGAGCGGATCGACGGGGCTGGCAGAAGCGGTCATGGTTGCCATTGTCATTTGGTTGATTGACTTTGGCAATCAAATGCCGACCTTGCCGATCGCGGGGCACTGCCTGCCGGAGGCGACAGGGATGATGGAAAACCCTAAAATCAAGGGTTGCCCTTCACGGCGCCACCGAAGCGCTGTTAACTCCCACCGATGAACGCCCCCGTCGACGTCTCCTTTTTCGCGCGTGCCGCCAAGCCGCTGACCAGCTACCGCAAGTACTGGGCAGCCCGTTTTGGCACGGCCAAGTTCCTGCCGACCTCGCGCAAGGAGATGGACGCGCTCGGCTGGGACAGCTGCGACATCATCGTGGTCACGGGCGACGCCTACGTCGACCACCCCAGCTTCGGCATGTCGGTCATCGGCCGCATGCTCGAGGCGCAGGGCTTCCGCGTGGGCATCATTGCGCAGCCCGACTGGCAAAGCGCCGAGCCCTTCAAGGTGCTGGGCAAACCGAACCTGTTCTTCGGCGTCACCGCCGGCAACATGGATTCGATGATCAACCGCTACACGGCGGACCGAAAGATCCGCAGCGACGACGCCTACACGCCCGGCGACATCGGCGGCTCGCGCCCCGACCGCGCGGCCATCGTGTATTCGCAGCGCTGCAAGGAAGCCTGGAACGACGTGCCGATCATCCTCGGCGGCATCGAAGGCTCGCTGCGCCGCATCGCGCACTACGACTACTGGTCGGACAAGGTGCGCCGTTCCATCGTTGTCGACGCCAAGTGCGACCTGCTGCTGTACGGCAACGCCGAGCGCGCCATCGTCGAGATCGCGCACCGCCTGGCCGCCAAGGAGCCGGTGCAGCAGATCACCGACGTGCGCGGCACGGCCTATGTGCGCCGTGAAACGCCCGAGGGCTGGTTCGAGATCAACTCGACCAGCGTGGATGAACCCGGCCGCGTCGAGGCGCACGTCAATCCGTACCTGATGGTGTCCGACCAGGCCAAGGCCAATGGCGCCACGTGCGCGAAGGAAGACGAGGCCGAAGCCGTCGCCAAGGCCGCCGAAGCCGCGGGCTCTGCCGCCGGCTCGGTCGTCAACCCGGCCATCAAGCCGCTGACCTTCGTGCCCAACCCCGCGCTGCAAGGCCGCGGAAAGATCAGCGTGCCGCCGCGCGACCGTTCGGTGATCCGCCTGCCTTCCTACGAGCAGGTGCGCAGCGACCCGGTGCTCTACGCCCACGCCAACCGCGTGCTGCACCTCGAGACCAACCCCGGCAACGCCCGCGCGCTCGTGCAGGCGCACGGCGAGGGCGCCACGGCGCGCGACGTGTGGATCAACCCGCCGCCCATTCCGCTCACCACGGCCGAGATGGACCACGTGTTCGACCTGCCGTACGCGCGCAGCCCGCATCCGCGCTATGCCGACGAGAACGGCAGCCACGACGGCGCGACAAAGATCCCTGCATGGGAAATGATCCGCTTCAGCGTGAACATCATGCGCGGCTGCTTCGGCGGCTGCACCTTCTGCTCGATCACCGAGCACGAGGGCCGCATCATCCAGAGCCGCTCGGAAGAATCGATCATCAAGGAGGTCGAGGCCATCCGTGACTCGGTCAGCGGCTTCACCGGCACCATCTCCGACCTCGGCGGCCCGACGGCCAACATGTACCGCCTCGGCTGCAAGAGCCCCGAGATCGAGTCGGCGTGCCGCAAGCCCAGCTGCGTGTACCCGGGCATCTGCCCGAACCTGGGCACCAACCACGATCCGCTCATCAAGATCTATCGCCGCGCGCGTGCGCTCAAGGGCATCAAGAAGATCCTGATCGGTTCCGGCCTGCGCTACGACCTGGCCGTGCAGTCGCCCGAGTACGTGAAGGAGCTGGTGCAGCACCACGTCGGCGGCTATCTGAAGATCGCGCCCGAGCACACTGAGCAGGGCCCGCTCACGAAGATGATGAAGCCCGGCATCGGCAGCTACGACAAGTTCAAGCAGATGTTCGAGAAGTACTCGGCCGAGGCGGGCAAGAAGCAGTACCTCATTCCGTACTTCATCGCCGCGCACCCGGGCACCAGCGACGAGGACATGATGAACCTCGCGATCTGGCTCAAGAAGAACGGCTTCCGCGCCGACCAGGTTCAAACCTTCTACCCGTCGCCCATGGCCACCGCGACGACGATGTACCACACCAACAAGAACCCGCTGCGCAAGATCACGCGCGAGAGCGAGACGGTGGACATCGTGCGCGGCGACAAGCGCCGCCGCCTGCACAAGGCGTTCCTGCGCTACCACGATGCCAACAACTGGCCGCTGCTGCGCGAAGCGCTGAAGAGCATGGGCCGCGCCGACCTCATCGGCAACGGCAAGCATCACTTGATCCCGACGTGGCAGCCGCTGACCGATGGCGGCTACACGAGTGCGCGTCGCAAGAATTCGACCTCTGCGCCGGTGGCCGCCAAGGCCGCTGCGCCAGTCAGGCTGACGCCCGTGAAGCCCTCGAAGGGCCGCATCCTCACGCAGCACACCGGCCTCCCGCCGCGCGACAACGGCAGCGGCGGCGGCAAGCCGCTCAACAAGCCTTCACGCAAGGTGCGTTGATGCGTTGAAGAAGGCGCGGTCAGGCAAAGACCGCGTGCTTCGACAGCCAGAACACCCACGCCCCCAGCGCCGCGCCATGCAGCGCGACCGTGACGTAGAACCTCCACAGGAAACTCGCCTTGCTCGACTTGTGCCGCAGCAGTCGCTGCGCGCACCACGCGCCCGGCCAGCCGCCCGCGAGCGCGAGCAGGTGCAGCGTGCTTTCCTGCGTGCGCCAGCGCCCGGCCTGCGCCGCGCTCTTGTCGAAGGCATAGGCCGCGAAGGTGAGCAGGCTCAGCCCCGCGACGACCGCCAGCGCGAGCAGCGGCAGTCGACCGAGCCACACGGCGGCGCTCAGACCGGCGGCGTAGACCACGATCAGCCACGCGCCCCACGGCGTGCCGGCCGCTCGGCGACTCGAAGGCTGGCGCGGCTGCGCGCGTGATGCTACGCGGGGCATGGCAGCCGCCGTGGTCGCAGCCTCCACAGCCACCGCCCGCGGCCCTTTGCCGCCGACATGGATTTCGTCGAAGCGCACCGCCATGCCGACCTGCGGCTTCAGCTGTCGATCGCGAAAGTCGCGCAGGTGCACGAACACGTCGGCCGACACCTCCGGACTGCGGATGAAACCGAAGCCGCGCTCGGCCTCCCAACGAACGAGTCGACCTTGGCGCTTCATGAAATCCGGTGAAAAAGGGCAGGGTACATGCGGGCGATTCTCTCTTGTGGGCCTGCGATCGCGCTCCTATCATCGGCCGCTCATGCACCTGCATCACTCCCCCCCTCCGTCGACCCGCCGCTGACGTTCGCGCGCTTCGTGCCGCGCCCGTCAGACCCGCAAGTGGTCGCTGCCGTCCGCCTTCTTCGCTGAATGAAGAACGCCGGGCGGTGGCCGGATGGTCATGCCCGCCCCCGCAATGCGTCGACACAACGCCGCGGCGGTGGGCTTCACGGAGAGTTTCAACATGAATGCAAGAACAACGGCCGCCCTGGCCTGGGGCGGCGTGCTGCTGGCCGGCGTGCTCTGGGGCGGCGGCGCGCTGGTGGCGCAATTCCTGATCGACGGCGGCATCGCGCCGCACAGCCTGTCGCTCGCGCGCTTCGCGCTCGGCATGCCGCTGCTGTGGTGGCTGCACTGGCGGGCGACGCGGCGTTCACCGGCGGCCAATGCCGGATGGCGCCACCTGACGCGGCGCGAGCAAGGCCACGTCGTCGGCACCGGCGCCGCGATGGCGCTGAACGTGAGCTGCTGGTTCGCGGGCATCGCGCACCTGGGCGCGGCATTGCCGACGGTGATCTCGATCTGCTGCGCGCCATTGATCGTGGCCTGCGTGTCGGTGCTGCGCGGCTATGAGCCCTTCGGCGTACGTCTGCTCAGTGGCCTCGTCCTCGCGCTGGCGGGCGTGCTGCTGCTGGTGATGCCGACCGGTGGCTGGGGCGCCTTGCCGATGGGGTACGGCGCGGGGCTGGCGTGGTCCTTCGGCTCGGCCGTCTGCTATGCGCTGGTGGTGCTGGGCAACGCGCGCATGCCGGCGCGGGTGCCGGCCGTGACCGCGTCCGCCTGGGGCATGAGCGCCGCGGCGCTGTGCATGCTCGGCGTCGCCGGTGCGAACGGCATCACCTGGCCCGCGGGCGCGGCGCAATGGACAGGCGCGGCCTACACCGGCGTGGCGACCACCTCGGTGGCGTACCTGGCCTTCGCCTGGGGCGCGCGCCGGCTGTCGCCGACGGCGGCGGTGGTCGGCACGCTGATCGAGCCCTTGGTGGCGGCCTGGCTCGCGGCGCTGTGGCTGGCCCAGCCGATGGCGCCGCGGCAATGGCTGGGCGCGGCGTTGCTGGCGGGCGCGATGCTGCTGCTGGTGCGGCGGAACCGGGGTATCGTGTAGCCCCATGATGAGCAGTTCGCCCCCCGTGCCGGTTTCGTGGAATCGCATCCTCGCGACGGCCGCGTGCTGCGGCGTGTCGCTGCTGGCGCAGGCGGCGGCCCCCGAAGCCTCTGCGCCCACGGGCCCCCAGGCCCTGCGCGCTGAGCACCAGAAGCTCGGCGACAAGCTCGACCAGAGCCGCTTCGGGCGCCCCGTGCAGCTCAACTCCACCGAGACGCCCGGCGGCCTCGAGGGCGACATCTATGCCGTGGTCGAGCATCCGCTGTCGAAGGTCAGCGCGGCGCTCAAGGGTTCGGACCACTGGTGCGAACTGCTCACGCTGCACATCAACAACCGGCGCTGCCGCGTCAGCACCTCGCCGCAGGGCAAGGAGACGCTCACGCTGTTCGTGGTGCGCCGCTACGACAAGCCGGTCGACCAGGCTTTCGAACTGCCTTTCGTCTACCGCGTGGCCAGTGCCACGCCCGAGCACCTGCAGGTCGAGATGTCGGCCGACACCGGCCCGTTCGGCACCAGCAACTACCGCGTGCGGCTCGAGGCGGTGGCGCTCGACGAGCGCAAGACCTTCCTGCACTTCAGCTACGGCTACGACCACAACACGATGGTGCGGCTCGCCACGCAGGCCTACCTGGCCACCTTCGGGAGCAGCAAGGTCGGGTTCACCGTGGTGGGCAAGGGCGCCGACGGCCAGCCCGAGTACATCCGGGGCCTGCGCGGGCTCGTGGAGCGCAATGCGATGCGCTACTTCCTCACGCTCGACGCGTACCTCGCCACCGGCAGCAACGAGCCGGCCGAGCGCCGTCAGCGCTATTGGTTCGCGGCGGCCGAGCGCTATCCGCGCCAACTGCACGAGGTCGATCTCGACACCTACCTCGCGGTGAAGCGCGAAGACCGCCAGCGCGACGGTCGCTGAAAACACGGCGCCCACCACGCAACCTTTCGGTTGCAGTTTCACGGGCTTGTCATCTGCCTCGGCATTAATCGCCGGGGCTTGCGCCTTTGCGCGGGCGCATCACAAGGACAACAAGCAATGCGCAAGACAACAAGAGGATCGAGGATGGGATGGCTGGCACTCGTGGGTGCTGGCGCGGTGCTGACCGCTTGCGGCGGCGGCAGCGGCGGCGGGGGCGGCTGGTCGTTCCCCGTGGGCGGCGGTGGCGGCACGACCAACCCGCCCGCTGCGCAATCGAAGACCGGCACCTTCCTCGATGCCGCCGTGGAAGGGCTCGACTACGTGGCCGGCAGCGCCGCCAAGGCCGCCACCAACGCCAAGGGCGAATTCAGCTGCGCCGACGGCGAGACCGTCACTTTCAGCGCCGGCGCACTGGCGCTGGGCAGCGCCGCATGCGGCGAGACGATCACCCCGCTGACCCTGGCCGGCGGCAGCGACGTGAAGGCCGATGCGGTGGTCAACCGCCTGCTCGCGCTGCAGAGCTTCGACGACGACCGCGACCCCGCCAACGGCATCCGCCTGACGCCCGCGCTCAAGGCCGCGCTGACGGCCGGCGCGCTCGACTTCAATGCCACGCCCGACGCCTTCCATACCGCGCTCAACGCGGTGCTGGCCGCGCTGCCCGCTCCCTACAATGCCCGCATGGTCGACTCGAACCGCCGCATGCTGGCCCGCGAACACTTCGAGGACACGCTGGCCTCGCGCCTGGCCGCACCGGTCACCGAAGCGTCGACGCAAACCAACCAGCTCGGCGCCATCGGCATTGCCGTCACGCGCTACCAGCTGCAGGCCGAGGCCCGCTTCCACGTGCCCTACGAGGGCGACAACCCGAGCATCAAGGCCGACTTTCCGCAAGGCTTCCTGCCGGCCTACGGCTCGGGCCTGGCGTTCAAAGGCAAGGCCGAAGACGGCGCGCTCGAGTTCTACGCCATCACCGACCGCGGCCCGAACGGCGACGGACCGACCGCCCCCGTGCCCGGCGCCGGCGATGGTGTCACCAGCACCAGCAAGGTGTTCCCGGCGCCGTCGTTCGCGCCGAGCTTCGGCATCGTGCGCATCGGCAAGACCGGCGCGGTGCTCAGCACCAGCGTGCCGCTCAAGCGCGACGCCAACACGAAGATCACCGGCCTGCCGCCGCGCTCGGGCGTGGGCTCGACCGGCGAGACCCCGCTGAACGACCAATACAAGTTCGACGAGGCCAAGGCCGGCTACGACGCCCACGGCCTCGATCCCGAGACGCTGGTGCTCGACAAGGCGCGCAACGTGCTGTGGACCAGCGACGAGTACGGCCCTTTCATCGCGCGCCTGAACATCGCCACCGGCCTGGTCGAGAAGAAGTACGCGCCCGGCCCCGGTGCCACCGACCTGCCGGCGGTGCTGGCCCAGCGCCGCCCCAACCGCGGCATGGAAGGCCTGACGCTCGATGCGGCCAGCGGCGTGCTGCACGGCTTCCTGCAGAGCCCGATCGATCCGCGCGATGCCAACGGCAAGTCGATCAAGGCCAAGCCGCCGGGCGGCACCAACACCGACGTGCGCCACATCGCGAAGTTCACGCGCTGGCTCGCGTTCGATCCGGCCACCGAGACCTCGAAGCTCTACGCCTACCCGATCGATGGCAGCCAGTACGACAAGGACCGCACGGGCAACGCCAAGCTCGGCGACGTGGTGAGCCTGGGCAACGGCCGCTTCATCGTCATCGAGCAGGGCGCGCGCAAGAGCGACGGCAAGGTGTTCAACAAGCTGATGCTGGTGGAGCTGCCGGCCAACGCGACGAACATCGCCGCCCCCGAGTTCGATCACAACCTCGAGATCAGCAGCATCACGCAGGCACCGTCGAACGGCATGGACTATTCGACCGTGGTGACGATGCGCAAGACCGAGCTGCTAGACCTCAACGTGCTGGGCTGGCTGGCCGAGAAGGCCGAGGGCCTGACGGTCGTCGACGACCAGACCCTGGCGCTGGTGAACGACAACGACTTCGGCCTGGGCACGGTGCTGCTCGGCGCCGATGGCAAGACCGTGGCCGGCAGCGTCGAAGACTGCACGGTCGATGTCAAGGGCGAGCTCAGCAAGTGCCCCGCGGGCACCGTCAGCGCGCGCATCACACGCGGCTCCGACCTGGAGCGGCCGACGCGCATCTGGCTCATCAAGCTCGATCGCAAGCTCAGCGAGCTGCGCCTGCCGGCGCTCTGAGCGCCGTCAGTCGGCCAGCGTGAGCAGCGGCACGTCGCGCTCGCGGCCCATGGCTTCCAGCTCGGCGCGCGTGCGCGTCGCGAGCCAGGCGGCCAGCGCTGTGTGCGTGGCCGGCGCCATCATGTCCGGCGGCGCCACGCCGGCCACGTCGCACAGGCGCGCCGCGAAATGCGGCTCCAACGCCGCCACCGCCACGCGGCCGTCGGCGCAGGGATAGACGCGGTAGCCCGCGTGCGCACCGCCCACCGCGCCTTCGGGCTTCGTCAGGCCCCAGGTGCGGGGCAGGGCGAGCCAGTCGGCCGAGGCGTTCAGCGCCACCTCGAGGTACACGCCGCCGCGCTGACGGGTCTGTTGCAGCATGGCTTTGAGCACCGCCTCGCTCGCGAGCAGCGCGCCGCCCATGTCGGCGTACAGCGTGGGCGGCAACTCGGTGCCGGTGACGAGGCCGCTTTCGGCGAGGTAGGTAAGGTCGTGCCCCGGCTCCTCGGCGCGATCGCCCGGTGCGCCGACGATGGCGACCTGCGACAGCGCCGGGTGGCGCGCCTGCAGCGTGGCCCAATCGAGCTTCAGCTTCTGCAGCGCCGAGGGGCGGAACGAGGTCAGCAGCACGGCGGTGCTGGCGAGCTCGGCGTGCAGCAGCTCCTGCCCAGCCTCGCTCTTCAGGTCGACCGTGCGGACCTCGACGCCCTCGTGCAGCGCGGTGTAGGCGGGCCGGTTGTACAGCCCCATCGGATCGCCACCGGGCGGCTCCAGCTTGAGGCAGGTCGCGCCCATCGCGCGGCAGCGCAGCAGCGCGGCGGGGCCCGGCAGGTTGAGCGCGAGGCTCAGCACGCGCACGCCGTCGAGCGGCAGGAAGGAAGCATCGGCGGAACGGGGCATGGGTGGTGTGTCCGGAAGGTGCAGGGAAAAGGGGGCGCGGCCATTTTCACCCGCCGGCAAAGCCAGATTCCGCAAGCCACGGCGCCTTGGCGGTCGTAGCATGCGGCGATGGCAGCACGCGCTCCTGCCGCTGCCGCAACGCCAAGGAGACCCCTCATGTTCGAAGCATCCCTGATGCGCGGCCAGCGCATCCTCGTCACCGGCGGCGGCACCGGCCTCGGCCGTGCCATGGCCGAGCGATTCCTGAGCCTGGGCGCCGACGTCGCCATCTGCGGCCGGCGCCAGGCGGTCTGCGAGGAAACCGCCGCTGCCTGGCGCCAGCAGTTTCCCGATCGGCGCATCGATGCCTTCGGCGTCGACATCCGCATCGCGCAGCAGGTCGACGACATGGTCGAGAGCCTGTTCCAGAGCGGCGGGCTCACGGGCCTCGTGAACAACGCGGCGGGCAACTTCGTCTCGCCGACCGAGAGCCTGTCGCCGCGCGCCTTCGACGCCGTGGCCGACATCGTGTTCCACGGCAGCTTCTACGTGACGCAGGCCGTGGGCAAGCGCTGGGTGGCGCAGGCCAAGTCGGGCCAATGGAAGCCGGGCGACGCCTATCGCAGCGTGATGAGCATCATCGTCACCTGGGTCGACAACGGCAGCCCCTACGTCGTGCCTTCGGCGATGAGCAAGGCCGGCATCGAGGTCATGACCAAGTCGCTCGCGGTGGAGTGGGCGCGCCACGGCATCCGCCTGAACGCCGTGGGCCCCGGCGAGATTCCGACCGAAGGCATGAGCAAGCGCCTGAACCCCGGCGAGGAGCCCGGCGCACGCAGCATCAAGACCAACCCGATGGCGCGCGTGGGCCGCATGAGCGAGCTGCAGAACCTTGCGTCGTTCCTGATGGCGCCGGGCCAGTGCGACTGGCTCACGGGCCAGAGCATCATGATGGACGGCGGCAACGCACTGGCCACCGGCGGCAACTTCTACGAGCTGCGCGAGTGGAGCGACGCCGACTGGCTGGCCGCGCGCGAACGCATCGAGGCGCAGAACCAGAAGGACAAGGCGCAGCGCTGAAGGCCGCGTTATCGTGGCGTTCTTTTGTCAGGAGAACCCATGCAACTCGTCGGCATGCTCGACTCGCCTTTTGTCCGCCGCGCCGCCATCTCGCTGCGGTTGCTCGGCCTTGATTTCGAGCACCGCTCGATCTCGGTCTTCAGCACCTTCGAACAGTTCCGCGCGATCAACCCGGTGGTCAAGGCCCCGACGCTGGTGTGCGACGACGGCACGGTGCTGATGGACTCGACACTCATCATCGACCATGCGCAGGCGGTCGCTGGCCGCAGCTTGTTTCCCTCTGATTCGGTGGGCCGGTTGCGTGACCTGCGCCTCACAGGGCTCGCGCTCGCGGCCTGCGAGAAGACGGTGCAGATCGTCTACGAGCGCAACCTGCGGCCTGCCGAGAAGCTGCACCAGCCATGGGTCGATCGCGTGCAGGGTCAGCTGAACACGGCGTATGCGGAGCTGGAGCGCGAACTGGTCGCAGAGCCGCTGGCAGCACCTGCAGAACGCACGATCACGCAGGGCGGCATTTCGGCGGCGGTGGCCTGGACCTTCACGCAATTCATCCTGCCCGACGCGGTGCGCCCGTCGGGCTTTCCGCTGCTCGCCGCCTACACGGCGCAGGCCGAGCAACTGCCGGTGTTCGTCGGCGCGCCGCTGGTCTGAGCGACCGCGCTCAGGTTGCGATGTCCGCCCCGCGCTCGGCCAGCAGGCTGCGCAGCAGCGAGCGGTGGCAGCGCGACTCGTCCTCGCAGTAGCAGCCGACCGCCAGCGCGGCCGTGTGCGAGAGCGCCGCGAGCAGGTCGAGGCTGCGGCTCGCGTCGGCCTCGGCCATCTCGGTCTTGTACTTGCGCATGAAGGCGTTCCATTGCGCGGGAGTCTCCGCCTCTTGACCCAGCTTCATCGTCTCGGCGGACGGTGCGAGGTTGGGGTACCACACGTCGTACCAGTTCTGCGAGGCGAACTCGGTCTTCGGCACACCGCGCGGCGGACGGCGCACGGTGCCGATACGCAGGCCCTCGCCGGGTGCGCGCGGGGTGCCGAGACGGACGATGCGGATGCTCATGGCGTCAACCTCCTGGGGCTGTTGTGGTGCGGGTGTTTTTGTCAGGTGCCTACGATACCGCCGTCGCGCCGGCGGATCGCCAGCGTGGCCGAGCGCGGGCGTGCGCTGCCAAGCTGCGTGCCATCGGGCCAGGCGCTGTTGTGCTTCGCGTCGCCGTCGTCGCGCGATTCGCCCGGGTGCTGGATGTTGACGAACAGCGTGCGCCGGTCGGGCGTGACCACGCAGCCCGTGATCTCGCAGCCGTTGGGCCCGGTCAGAAAACGCTGGATGCGGCCCGTGGCCGGGTCGGCGCACAGCATCTGGTTGTTGCCGAGCGCGGCATAGGGCGGCTTGCCGATGGCCTGGCCGCTCATGTCGGTCTGGATCCAGAGCAGCCCGCCGCTGTCGAAGTGCAGGCCGTCGGGGCAGCCGAACGCGTCGGCGCTGTCGCTGGGGTAGCGCGTGCCGGCGCCGGGCTGCGCGGGGTCGCCCGCGAGCGCGTAGTGGTCCCACGCGAAGGCGGTGCTCGCCGCGTCGCCGCCGTCTTCACGCCAGCGCAGGATGCCGCCGAAGAAGTTGGGCGCGCGCGGGTTGGCGGCGTCGGCGCCGGGCTTGCCGAGGTCGCCGCGCTGCGCGTTGTTGGTGAGCGTGACGTACACCTCGCCGCTGTGCGGATGCACGGCGATCCATTCGGGCCGGTCCATCTTCGTGCCGCCGACGATGTCGCCTGCGAGCCGCGCGTGGACCAGCACTTCGGCTTGGTCCGCGAAGCCGCTGGCTGCGTCGATGCCGTGGCGGCCGTGCACGAGTTCGAGCCAGCGCCCGCGACCGTCGGCGTCGAAGCGCGCGACATGCAGCGTGCCCTCGTCGAGCAGGTGCCGGTTGGCCGCGCGTGCGGCGGCATCGGTGCCGGGGCGCACGGTGTCGCGGCTCACGAACTTGTAGATGTATTCGAAGCGCGCGTCGTCGCCCATGTAGACCACCGCGCGGCCGTCCTTGGCCACGGTGCAACTCGCGCTTTCCTGTCGCTTGCGGCCGAGCGCGGTGCGCTTGACGGGCACCGATTCGGGGTCGAAGGGATCGATCTCGACCACCCAGCCGAAGCGGTGCGGCTCGTTCGGATGACGGCTCAGGTCGAAGCGCTCGTCGAAGCGCCAGTACTCGACCCACTGCGCGCCTGGCACCGTGCCGTAGCGACGCTGCGCGGGTGTCGCGTTCTTGGCTGCTTCTTTCGGGCCGCCGAAATAGCCATGAAAGTTCTCCTCGCAGGTCAGGTAGGTGCCCCAGGGCGTGACGCCCATCGCGCAGTTGGCGAAGGTGCCGAAGACGCGCGTGCCTGTGGGGTCTGCGGCGGTGCGCATCAGCGGCGTGCCCGCGGCGGGGCCGGCGATGCGCATCGGCGTGCGGCCGTGCACGCGGCGCGCGTAGGGCGAGGGCAGCACCTGGCGCCAGCCTTCGGGTGTGCGGCGGACCTCGATGATCGACACGCCCATCGCATGCAGCGACTTGCGAACCTTGTCGGCGTTCCAGACCTTCACGCCGTCGGTGTGCAGCAGTTGCTCGTCGGTGTACTCGTGGTTCATCACGAGCAGGCCGCGCTCGCCGCGCGCATCGAGCGCAAAGAAGTGCATGCCGTCGTGGTGCATGCCTGCCTGCAGGGCCTGCTCGTCGGCGCTGTTGGCGGCATCGGGTGCGAAGGCCGGCATGCGGCCCGCCAGGCCCGTGGGCGCACCCCAGGGGTAGAGCATCTGCCACTCGTATTCGGGCGGTACCACCACCGCGTCGCGTTGCGAGATGGGCACGCTGGTGAAGAAGCGCGAAGGCGGCGTCGTGCCCGTGGAAGGCGGCAACTGCGAACGCGCGCAGCCTTGTCCGAACAGCGCGACCACGGCGGCGGTCGCGCCCGATTGCAGGAGAAAGTGACGGCGGTCCAGAGACATGGCGAAGGGGCAGAGGTGTTGGGTCGGCGACAGTGCGCATCATCGCCCAGCGGCCCACCCGCGCGATACTGGACCGATACCCCCTAGCGACATAGAGACCGACAGGAGACATGCAATGAGCGACCGTATCGAATGGACCCGCCACGCCGACGGCGTGGTGGAACTGCAGCTGGCGCGCGCCGACAAGATGAACGCGCTCGACCCCGCGATGTTCGACGCGCTGGTCGAAGCCGGCGAAGCTTTGCGCGACGACAGGAGCGTGCGCGCCGTGGTCATCGCCGGCCGTGGCAAGGCCTTCTGCGCGGGGCTCGACATGGCCTCGTTCGAACGCATGGGGCAGGGCGCCGCCAGCGACGTGCTGGGCGCGGCGGCCGGCGGCACCGACCTCATTGCGCGCACGCATGGCATCGCGAATGCCGCGCAGCAGGTGGCGATGGTGTGGCGCGACGTGCCGGTGCCGGTCATTGCGGCCGTGCACGGCGTGGCCTTCGGCGGCGGGCTTCAGGTGGCGCTGGGCGCCGACATCCGGCTCGTGGCGGCCGACGCCAAGCTGTCGGTGATGGAGATCAAGTGGGGCCTCGTGCCCGACATGGCGGGCATGGTGCTGATGCGCGAGCTGGCGCGCACCGACGTCGTGCGCGAACTCACGTTCACCGGCCGCATCTTCTCGGGCGAAGAGGCAGTGCGCCTGGGCCTGGCCACGCGCGTGGCCGCCGACCCGTTGGCCGAGGCGCTGCAGATGGCGCACGAGATTGCGGCCAGGAGCCCCGACGCGATCCGCGCCGGCAAGCGGCTGCTGAACGCCTCGCTCGCGCACAGCGCCGCCGAGTTGCTGATCGCCGAGTCGGTCGAGCAGCAGGCGCTCATCGGCAGCCCGAACCAGCTCGAAGCCGTGAAGGCCAACATCGAGCGGCGCGCGCCGCAGTTCAGCGCGCCGGCCTGAGCATCTCTCGCTCGTTGTCTTCAAGCGCCTCGCGTTGCAAAAACAACGCGAGGCGCGCTGTTTTGCGCGCCCAATTCGGGCCGCAAAAGGTGCCATGACAACATTTCGTATGCCAAAAATCGTACACAAAGTGCGCCCTCCGTGTCTTTGTGTAAGAATTAAGTAGTTGTTTTCCCGAGCAATTCGACGGAATTGGCGGCACTTTGTGTGCAGAAGGTCACGTCTTGCCGTATGCCCGCGGTCGGGAAAATGGGTATCGGAGTCACACTCGAAAACAATTAATCAACTTTTTGCTTTGGCTGGCGACGGCGTTCCGCATGTCGACGAATACGTTTTTCTGCAATCTCAGCGTGCCCATCCTCGTCGGCGAGGACCGCTACAAGTACGTCCCGATCGTGGGGGTGTTTCGCAGCATCCCCATCGAGCAGGTCGATGAGTGGGTGATGCACCCCGACGGCCGTCCGCGCAGCGATCGCGAACTCGCCGCCGAAGTGCTGATCGAAATCCGCAAGCCGCTCGGCACCAGCGGCCACACGGCGCCGAACGCCTTCGACGTGGCCGACATCCTGCAGCTCGATCGCGCAGCGGCCATCGTGGTGTCGACCTTTCTCGCGGCGCTGCCGCGGGTCTGAACACCTTCCTCGCCGCGCGTCTCAGCTCGCGATGGCTCCCACGGCCCAGTAGAAGGTTGGTCGCGCGCCATTGAGCAGGTGGTCGCCCACCACGCGCCCCTTGTAGATCGTCGGGTTGTGCGACGCCAGCGTGCGCGCATTGCGCCAGTGCCGGTCGAGCCGACGGTCTTCCTGCAGCGCCGAAGCGCTCCCGATGTCGAACAGCCGCGTGCCGGCCTGCAGCACCGCATCGACAATGCCCGCCTGCGCCTTGGCCGTGTTCAGCTCCACCTCGAACAGCAGCTGCTCGGGCACGGCCTCGCCGCGCTGCAGGTGGCGGTCGACTTCGCCCAGGCCGCGCGCCACCGCCTGCACGGTTGACGCGGCCACGAAGGCCGTGCTCGCGAGCTGGCCGATCACCTGCTGCACCAATGGGTCTTCGCGCGGCGTGGCGCCGCTGCCGTGGCTGTAGACGCGCTTGCGCGGCTGCACGAAGGCCACCGCGTCGCGCACGATGGCGCGGGCGATGCCGGCCAGCGTGGCGAGGTGCGTGAGCTGGAAGTGCGCGGTGAGCGGTGTCGGCTGATCGCGCACGTACAGCAGCACATGCTCTGGCTTCACGCGCACCTGCCGGAAGCGCGTCGTGCCCGAGGCGCTCAGGCGCTGTCCGAAGCCGCGCCAGTCGTCGACACGCTCGACACCTGCTGCCTCCGCAGGCACGAGGGCGATCACGCGGTCGCTGCTGCCGTCGTCGTTCAGGCGTTGCGCCGCGACCGAGATCCAGTCGGCGTAGAGCGTGCCGGTGCTGTAGAACTTGTCGCCGTCGAGCCGCCATGCATCGGCGCTGTCCTGCTTGTCGCGCGTCAGCGTGGTCTGCAGGGCGCCGAGTGCGCCTTCGCCGAGTTCGGTGGTGGCGTTGCCGAAGATCACGCCGTCGGCCGCGAGACGCATCCAGGGGCCGTGCAAGGCCGGATCGATCTCGGCGAACAGGCGCTCGATGAAGCCGAAGTGGGCGCGAAGAATCTGCGGCAGGTTGGAGTCGGCCTCGCCGAGTTCGATGAGCAGGTCGTACAGCTGCTCGACCGATGCACCGAGGCCACCGTGTGAGAGCGGCACGCGCAGCGCACCGAAGCGGGCGGCCTTGAGCCAGGCCACCGGCGCGTAGGCCAGCTCGCGGTCGTGCTCGCGCTGCGCCGCGTGCTCGGCGATGCGGTCGAAGACGGGGCGAAAGCGCTCGGCCAGTTGCTGCGAAGAGGGCGCGAGCGGGGAAGGGCGGGCGGAAGCCGTGGGCGCGACAGGGCGCGTCGGCGTGTCGTGGATGGATGACATGGCGAGCCAGGCGGCCCCGAGGGCGCGCCGGGAAAAGAGCGATACAGGCGTGGGACTGTGCCCGCGCCATGCCTTCACTGGGAAATACGCTTTTCGTGTTTTCTTATGCGCTGCGAATGAACGCGCACGGTGCCGCAGCTCAGATCGCCTTGACCTCGAAGTACGCCTCGTCCGTATCGCCCAGGTCGCGAAAGCCCGCCTTGCGCGCGGCGTCGTAGGCCTTGATCCAGCGCGCGGCCAGGGCGATCTCGGTCTTGGTGAGGTCGGTGTCGCTCGATTCGCTGGCGTTCTGGAAGGCGCGCATCACCGGCAGCACGTCGGCGCCCAGTTGCTTCTCGAGTTCGCGCCGGAAGCGTTGTTCTGCGATCCTGACCGCGTCGGCCGACGAATGGGGGTAGTCGATCAGCTTGGCGGAGAAGGCTTCGCGCAGCTCGTCTTTTTCGGATGCCTCAGGCAGGACCATGGGGGCGGGCTCGTGAAAGTGGAAGACGGTCGAGGGCGGCGGTGCCGGCCGGGGGAAGAAGAGTTCAGCTTGGGTCATGGCTCACCCACGCGTTGGACTGGGATGCGTTCTTCTGCATGTGGATTCCTTGAGAATACTGTTTAAATGTACAGTATTGAATCAACAATTCAAATGGCAAACAGCAGGCATGTGTGCTGCAAGCCCTCTGCTCTAATGGCGCCTCGCCGGGGAGGCCCAGGCTTGTTTCGCAGAGGAAGGCGACGTGCAGATGGATTGGATAACCGTCCTTGGGACCGTCGGAGTGATCGTCTTTCAGGGGCTGTCGTTCTGGTTCCTCTACTGGCTCTGGAAGAAGCTTCGCACGCCCAAGGCGCCGCGGGCGGGTGCTGCGCCCGTCGTTATCAAGGGCGGGGCGGTGCCCGTCGTGGCCACGTTCACTGGCCTGCGCGGACTGCCGTGGGTGGCGCTGGCGACCAACAGCCTGAACCCTGTCTTGCGCATCGAAAGCGGGCAGCTCGTGTACCGCGTCCTGCGCCAGCGCCAGCGTCCGTTCGCGGACATCCGCGAGGTCGATGTGCGCGAGGCCTACGGCACCTTCAACCTGATCTTCGAGTTCCACGACGCGCGGCGGACCTTCGTGGCCAATGTGGGCTCCGCGGCGCGTGGCGCACAGGCGTTGTCGTTGTTGCCCGAGAGCGTGCCGCTCTCCGGTCGTGTGCGGGAGGCGTTGCTGCCGGCGGGTGCCAAGTCCGGGGCGTGACTCTGAGGGCATCGGCAGCCGGTGTCGATGATCTGTGAGCTGCGATGCATGCATCGCTACTACCATCGCGCCATGCGCCTCACCTTCCTCGCCAGCCTTCTTCTGATCGCCAGCGGCATGGCCCATGCCCAGCAGGTCTACCGATGCGGCAACCAGTACAGCGGCGAGCCGTGTGGCGGTGGTGGAGGCCGCGTGGTCGATGTGTCGCCGCCGGTGCGCAACCTCGAGGCGGCAGGCGCGTCCCAGGTGTTTCTCTGCGTGAGCAACAGCGGCGGGCGGTTCTGGTCGGCGAACCACTGCCGCGAGCGGGGTGCGCTGGTCGAGCGCATCGAGCCCGTTCCGGGCGGGCTGCCGTGGGAGCAGCAGGTGGAGATTGCCGACCAGCAGACCCGGCGCGGCCATGCGGTCCAGCAGCAGGCCGCGCAGCAACGCGGTGCGATGTCGCCGGGCGTGACGGGGAGCAATGGCGGCACCTCGCGTTGCGCACACTTCAATGAGCGGGTGGCGTACTACGACCGCTTGGCGCGACAGCCGCAGAGCGGCGCGACCCAATCGTGGATCGCCGAGCAGCGCAAGGAGGCGCGCGATCAGCAGTTCAGGGCGCGGTGCTGAGCGTCAGGCACTGCATTCGCGCGACACCGAGGCTGTGCATTCCGTTCGCGTCGTTGGCAGTGATGCAAGAGGCGCTTGGGGTCCCGCAGATGGGGAAGCGGCATCGCAAGTTAGAGAAACCTGCTGCGGCCAGGGGAGGGGCGCAATTGGCCTGCCCGGAGGGGATCGAACCCCCGACAACCTGCTTAGAAGGCAGGTGCTCTATCCAACTGAGCTACGGGCAGATTCCGGTTGAGATGCGAGGGCCGGAGCCTTCAATTCTCGGGCCGCAAGAAATGCGGGAACAGACCGAAAAATCAACGGCCTGAACGCTTCTGCCTCTGACCGGGGAAGCGCGGATTCTACCTACATCCCTCCATGCACGACGCCTCCGCCGAGGGGCGCTGCTGGAGGAGGGAATGCGCCTGGATGGCTCGGGAGGAGACCCTGGCCGTCTCGACTGCCTGCTTCGACACGAGCTGCTTCTTGCAGCAGGCACGGCACCGATACAACCTGAGGGTCGGCAGCACCCTCATCCATGCTCGCCGCTCAATGCGACGAAGGCCTGCCAAGCCGCAGGAACATCGGAGAAACAGATTCAGCAGCATCACAGAAGAGTTCAAACCGGGAAGGTGTCGACACTCTTTCCCCGACGCTGCTTCGCGGTTTGCGCAACCGTGAAGCACCCGCGTTCGATTCTGTGGGTGCGAAGGGCCTGCAGCGAAAGGGCTGCACGCGCAACAGATTGCTAAGGACGGCCGTTTGGGCCGTCAGATGTCCTGCCGGGTCGCTGCGGTGGAGGGCTGTCAGGGGTTTTGCGAACGGTATTTCCACACGGCGTCGTTCACCGCGCGTTCGGATGCCAGTTGCTTTTTTCCGCAGGCGCCGCATTGGTAGAAGCGCTGGCTCGAGAAGAGACGCATCCATGGCCGGCGCTCGATGCGAACGAGATGCCTGAGGCCGCAAGAACAGCGGGAAAAGTAATTCAGCATCGGAAAGGGGTCCAGGGGTGATGAGGGTTTGCTGCGACGTCCATCCCTGACTCAGCTCTTCGGCTTTGTAAACGCAACTCAGCTTACTTTGTAAACAAGATCACGATTGGGTCGATTCTGCGTGACCGCCGAGTGTCACGCGGGTAGTCCCGTAAGAAAAAAGTTGCAGTCACCGTGTAACAGCAAGGCAGTGGCGTTGCCTGATGTACGGAAACCAGTGGTTCGTGCTACGAAACGTCTAAAGGGCGCTTGAAACTCGCTGTGATGGCGACCGGCCCGGAAAAGAAAAAAGCCTGCAACGACTTTCATCGTTGCAGGCTTTCACTTTTCTTTTGGTCGGGGCGAAAGGATTCGAACCTTCGACCCTCTGGTCCCAAACCAGATGCGCTACCAGGCTGCGCTACGCCCCGCCAAGCCTTCGATTCTAGCCCGAATAAAGGCCCGCTCAGCGCTTCTCGTACTGGGTCTTGCCAAAAAGGATCTCGCGCGCCTTGTCGTCGGTGATGGGACGACGCAGATCGGCCAGCACTTTCACGCCGCGTTGCACGGCCGGGCGCGCGGCGATGCCGTCGAACCAAGCCTTCAGGTGCGGGTAGTCGGTGAGGGTGATGCCCTGGTTTTCCCAGCTGCGCAGCCACGGGAAGATGGCGATGTCGGCAATCGAATAGCTTTGGCCGGCGATGAACTTGTGCTTGGCCAACTGCCGGTCGATCACGCCGTACAGGCGCTTGGCCTCGTTGGTGTAGCGGTCGACGGCATAAGCGATCTTCTCGGGGGCGTAGATGCGGAAGTGATGCGCCTGGCCGAGCATCGGGCCGACGCCGCCCATCTGGAACATGAGCCACTGCAGCACGTCGTAGCGCTCGCGGTCGCCCGTGGGCAGGAACTTGCCGGTCTTGCCCGCGAGGTACACCAGGATGGCGCCCGATTCGAACAGCGAGATCGGCTGGCGGTCCGGTCCGTCGGGGTCGGTGATGGCGGGGATCTTGTTGTTCGGGCTGATCTTCAGGAACTCGGGTGCGAACTGGTCGCCGGTGCCGATGTTCACCGGGTGCGCGTGGTACGGCAGGCCGCACTCCTCGAGCATGATGTGAATCTTGTGGCCGTTCGGCGTGGGCCAGGAATAGACCTCGATGGGCGATGCGGGCATGTCGCGGAGCTCCAGATTGAGAGGGTTGTGACGGGAGAACGGCAGCATATACACGCGCATCCGGACGCGTGCGGGTGCGGGCATTGGCCGTTTGCCAGCTCGCCCTGGCTTGGTCACCCCACCTGTCGTTCGTGCGCGTTGCACCACATCCAGTGTTCGCCGGGCTCGATCGACTGGATCACGGGATGTTCTTCGGCACGCGCGTGCTTCGTGGCGTGGCGGTTCTTCGACGAATCGCAGCAGCCCACATGGCCGCAGTGCACGCACAGGCGCAGATGGACCCAGGTGTCGCCGGTCTTCAGGCAGTCTTCGCAGCCGCGGGGCGTGTGCGGCTTCGCGAGGTCGGCGGGAACGTGTTCGCAGGCTTGGATGGGCATAAGGTATTTCTGGAAAAAGTTCAGGCCACGGCCGAGCTCGACGACAGGTGCTGGTGAATCAGCGCCACCACCGCGGCGCCTTCGCCGATCGCACCGCCCACGCGCTTGACCGAGCCCGAGCGCACATCGCCCACCGCGAACACGCCGGACACGCTCGATTCGAGCGCCGAAGCGGGGCGCGCCGGAAAGCCGCTGCTCGCGGCCGGGCCCGTCAGCACGAAACCGTGGCGGTCGACCGACACGCCGCAGCCGTCGAGCCATGACGTTTCGGGCTCCGCGCCGACGAACAGGAAGATGTTGCGCGCCGGGCAGTCGTGCTCCTGGCCCGAGGTGTGGCAGCGCCACGTGGCGCCGGTCAGGCCTTCTTCGGGCGCGCCATGCAGCCGCACGAGTTCGGTGTGCGGTTGCAGCGAGATGTTGGGCGTAGCCTCGATGCGGTCGATGAGGTAGCGCGACATGCTGGCCGCCAGCGACGGCCCGCGCACCAGCACGTTGACCTTGGCCGCATGGCGCGACAGGAACACCGCCGCCTGGCCGGCCGAGTTGCCGCCGCCCACCAGCGCGACCTCTTGCTGCGCGCAGATCTTGGCTTCGATGGCCGAGGCCCAGTACCAGATGCCGCGGCCTTCGAATTCGGCCAGACGCGGCACGCCGGGGCGACGGTAGCGCGCGCCGCTCGCAATGACCACCGTGCGCGCGCTGATCGTGCGGCCGTCGGTGAGCTTCAGTGCGAGGCTGCCCAGCGCGTTCTCGCGCGAGCAGTCGAGCGCTTCCACCTGCGCCGGGATCAGCATCTCGACGCCGAACTTCTGCGCCTGCACGAACGCGCGGCCCGCCAGCGCTTGGCCCGAGATGCCGGTTGGAAAGCCCAGGTAGTTCTCGATGCGTGCGCTGGCGCCGGCCTGTCCGCCGAAGGCGCGGCAGTCGAGCACGATCACGCGCAGCCCTTCGGAGGCCGCGTACACCGCGGTCGCAAGGCCGGCGGGCCCGGCGCCGACCACGGCCACGTCGTACAGCGCGTCGCGTGCTGCGGTGTCGACCATGCCGAGGCAGCGCGCCAGGCCGTCGTCGCTCGGGTTGACCAGCACGGAACCATCGGGACACACGGCCAGCAGCTTGTCGGGGCCGTACTGGGCGAGCAGTGCGGCGGCATCGGCGTCTGCCGCCGCATCGACCAGGTGATAAGGATGGCCGTTGCGGCGCAGAAAGTTTTCCAGCCGCGCCATCTCGGGCGAGTCGGGCCGTCCGATCAGCACCGGCCCGGCCGCACCCGATTCGATGAGCGCCACGCGCCGCAGGATCAGCGCGCGCGTGATGCGCTCGCCCAGGTCGGCTTCGGCCACCAGCAGCGCGCGCAGGCGGTCGGGCGGCACGACCAGCGCCTCGACCTCTTCGTCGGCATGCCCGTCGACCAGGGCAGGGCGCCCGCTGAGCTGGCCGACCTCGGCGAGGAATTCGCCCGGCCCCTGGCGTGCGATCGGCACCACATGGCCCAGGCCGTCGCGCTGCGTGACGGCGACCACGCCCTTGAGCAGCACGAACATGCCGGCGCCGGTCTCGCCGGCGGTGAACAGGCGCTCGCCGCGCGCAAAGCGCTGCACGCTGCCGAAGCTGGCGATGCGTGCCATCTCGGCGTCACTGAGGACGGGGAAAGTCTGGTGCAGGCGGCTGTTGGCGCCTGCTGCATCGGTGGCCATGGGATCGAACTCCGTGTCGCGAATGCCCCGCATTAGACGCCGAAGCGGCGCCAAAGCGACGCTGACGCGCGCTGTAACAACGTCATGTGGCTGCCACGCCGCTGACATGCCGCTTTCATTGCGCGTGTCCAGACTCGGTCAGCAGAAAGGGATTTCCCATGAAAGAACTGCCGAACCCGACGTTTCCGCTCTCGCAGCTCGGACTGCGCGCAGCCCTGTGGCCCGCACCCGCAGCCGGAACCCCCGCCGTTGTGGCCGCTGCCGCCGCCGCAACCGTCGCCGCACTGGCCACCCGCACATCGGTCCCCGAGGCGCCGCTGGCCGTCATCGTGCCGCCCGCCGCCGAGGCGAGCAAGCCGGGCATCACGGTGAGCTGGGCGCGTCATCTGGATGACGTGCGCGCCGCGCAACGCCTGCGTCACGACGTGTTCGTCGGCGAGATGGGCGCGCGCCTGAGCACGCCGCTGGCCGGCCACGACATCGACCTGTTCGACGACTTCTGCGAACACCTGCTGGTGCGCGACGAACTCACGGGCCAGGTCATCGGCACCTACCGCGTGCTGACCCCCGCCCAGGCCCGCCGCGTCGGCAGCACCTACAGCGACACCGAGTTCGACCTGACCCGCCTGCGCGACCTGCGCGAGCGCATGGTCGAACTGGGCCGCAGCTGCGTGCACGCCGAGCATCGCCAGGGCGGCGTGATCCTCGCGCTGTGGGGCGCGCTGGCCGGCTTCATGCACCGCAACAAGCTCGACACGATGATCGGCTGCGCGAGCATCCCGATGTCGCACAACGGCGTGACCAGCGGCGACGCGGCGGCCAGCATCTGGCGCCAGCTCTCGGCCAGCCACCTCGCGCCGATTCAATACCAGGTGCAGCCGCGCCTGCCGCTGCCGGTCGAACGGCTCGACAGCGCGCTCGACGTGGAACCGCCCGCGCTCATCAAGGGTTACCTGCGGCTGGGCGCCAAGGTGCTCGGCGCGCCGGCCTGGGACCCTGACTTCAACACCGCCGACCTGCCGATGCTGATGCGCATCGACGACCTGCCGGCGCGCTACCGCAAGCACTTTCTCGGCGCATGAAGCCGGCGGCCATCCGGCCCGACGCCGGGCCGCACGTTGCTTCGCTGCCGCCGAATGTGTCAGGTTCGCTCTCTGCGGGAGAGGGTGCGTCACGCGAATGTCATGGAACTGTCACGGATGACGTTGACACTGTCATATTTCAGCCGTCGTGTTCTCCCGTGCCGCTTGCTCCAGAATCAGTGCCCATGCCCTCCCTCTCCGCTGACCCTTCGCGCGTCGGTGAAGCGCCTCCGTTCGCGTTGCTGGACCGCGACCACAGCATCCTCTCGTTCAACGAGCGCGTGCTCGACTGGGCCCACCGGCCCGAAGTGCCGCTGATCGAACGGCTGCGCTATCTGTGCATCGTGTCGTCGAATCTCGACGAGTTCTTCGAAGTCCGTGCCGCGCCGCACCTGAGCGCGGGCAGCGCCGGCGACCGCAAGGGCACGTACACGGTCGAGTCGTTCGAGCGCCTGTCCGAAGCCGCCCATGCGCTCGTGGCGCGCCAGTACGCGCTGTACAACGACGAGCTGATGCCGACCTTTGCCACGCATGGCATCCACATCGTGTCGCATGGCGAGCGCAATCCGGCCCAGCGCAAGTGGGTCAGCGAGTATTTCGAGCGCGAGGTGCGCCCGTTGCTGATTCCGGTGGGGCTCGATCCGGCGCACCCGTTTCCGCAGGTGGCGAACAAGTCGCTGAACTTCATCGTGCGCCTGGGCGGCAAGGACGCCTTCGGCCGCGAGAACCCGATCCAGATCGTCAAGCTGCCGCGCGTGCTGCCGCGCCTCATCAAGATGCCGGCCAAGGTGTCCGACGGCAAGACGCTGTTCGTGGCGCTGTCGAGCGTGGTGCGCGCGCACCTGTCGAGCATGTTCCCGGGCCGCGAGGTGGGCGACTTCTCGCAGTTCCGCGTGACGCGCCACTCCGACCTCGCGGTCGACGAGGAAGACGTCAAGAACCTGCGCACCGCCCTGCGCCAGGGCCTGCAGCATCGCCACTACGGCCAGGCCGTGCGGCTCGAGGTGTCGGCCAGTTGCGCCGAATCGCTCGCGAGCTTTTTGCTCGCGCAGTTCAACCTGCCGCCGCAGGCGCTGTACCGCGTGCACGGGCCGGTGAACCTGGCGCGGCTCACGCAACTCATCGACCTGATCGGCGAGCCGCAGCTGCGCTTCCCGCCGTATGTGGCGTCGTTCCCCGTCACGCTGTCGCCCGCGCAGTCGTTCTTCGACCGGCTGCAACGTGGCGACGTGCTGATCCACCAGCCCTTCGAGAGCTTCGACGGCGTGCTGGCTTTCCTGCGCGACGCCGTGCTCGATCCGCAGGTGCTGGCCATCAAGCAGACCATCTACCGCACCGGCCCCGATTCGGAGCTCATGGACCTGCTGCGCGAAGCCGTGCGCCGCGGCAAAGAAGTGACGGTGGTGGTCGAGCTGAAGGCGCGCTTCGACGAAGAGGCCAACATCAACTGGGCCGAGATGCTCGAGTCGATCGGCGCGCAGGTGGTGTACGGCGTGGTGGGCCTGAAGACCCACGCCAAGATGCTCCTGGTCACGCGCCGCGAGGGCAAACAGCTGCGCCGCTATGGCCACCTGTCGACCGGCAACTACAACCCGCGCACGGCGCGGCTGTACACCGACATCAGCCACCTCACGGCCGACCCGGCGCTCACGGCCGACATGGAGGCCGTGTTCGTCCACCTGGCCAGCCAGAGCCGCCTGCCCAAGCTCAACCGCATGTGGCTCGCGCCCTTCGACCTGCACAAGAACCTGGTCGCGCGCATCGATGCGCTGGGGCAGGCTGCTGCGAACGGCGAGCCGACGCGCATCGTCGCCAAGATGAACGCGCTGACCGACGAGGAAATCATCGGCGCGCTCATTCGCGCGGGGCAGAAGGGCGTGAAGATCGACCTCATCGTGCGCGGCGCCTGCACGCTGCCGGCGCAGGTGCCGGGGCTCACCGACAACGTGCGCGTGCGCTCGGTGATCGGGCGCTTCCTCGAGCATTCGCGGGTGTTCTATTTCCGCCATGGCGAGGACGAGTCGCTTTACCTGTCGAGCGCCGACTGGATGAACCGCAACATGATGCGGCGCATCGAGCTGGCCTGGCCCGTGACCGATCCCACCCTGCGCCAGCGCCTCATCGACGAGTGCCTGGTGGCTTACCTGCACGATGGCCGCGACGCCTGGGACCTGGGCGGCGACGGCGTCTACCGGCGTGTCGACCACGACACGCACCCCGGCGAGGCGGGCGCGTCCCCCGCGATCGAAGCGCATGGCGCCCAGGCCGCCTTGATGGGCCGCTATGCATCACGAGGAAACCACCGTGATGCGTCCGCCAATTGAAATTGAAGAAGAAGTTCGAAAGACGATGAGCATGGACTTGATCTTCTGGCGTCACGCCGAAGCCGAGGACTGGACCGAAGGGTGTGACGACATGCAGCGCTCGCTCACGCCGCGCGGCGAAAAACAGGCCAAGCGCATGGCCTCCTGGCTCGACCGGCAGCTGCCCGACGGCACACGCATCGTGTGCAGCCCGGCGCGCCGTTGCGAGCAGACCGCGCTGGCACTGGGCCGCAAGTACAAGCTGCGCTCCGAGCTGTCGCCCGACACCACGCCCGACGAACTGCTGGCTGCCACCGGCTGGCCCAACGGCAAGTCGGTGGTGCTGGTGATTGGCCACCAGCCGTCGCTGGGGCAGGCGATCTCGTTGCTGCTCGGCCTGAAGCAGGACAGCTGCCCGGTGCGCAAGGGCTCGCTCTGGTGGATCCGCACCCGCGAGCGCGACGGCGATGTGCAGACCGTCGTCGTGACGGTGCAGGCGCCCGAGCTTCTCTAGCTGCTACAGCGGTCCTTCGCCGCCAACACCCCCGCCTGACGCTTCCGGACGGGCGCTTTGTCACGGTCGCGGACCGAGGCGGCAGGGCGCTTGTCTCCCGGAAAAAGGGGCGGACGACTCATGCGCGCGTGCAGCGCAATTTCTACAGTGTGACTCCACGGCAACGTGCTTTTGCCCCGATGCGAGAAGAAGCGGTGCCGGTCGACCACCTCACTGGGGGACACGCATGAAACTGCTCCACACACTGCCAAGAAGCTTCAAGAACATGCCGCGTGAAGACGCGGACATGCCATTGAAGACGCTGACTTCCCTGCTTGTTGCTGCAGCCCTGCTGTCGGGATGCGCGGCGAACAGCGTCGCGCCTGCGCTGCAGACCCGCCACGATGCCACCCGGTCGATCGAAAAGGTCGAGGTCATCTACAACGCGCAAGACCAGCTGATCGTCACGGATGGCGGCGGGTCGGGGCTGACGGGCTTCGCAGGGTTTTTTGGGCCCATCGCTGCGCTGTTGGCAATCTCCGCCGATACCGGCAGCCGAATGACGATGGCCGCCCGGACCGACCAGCGCAGCAAGGAGTTCACGGCCGCAGTGAAGAACAGCGGAGCGACCATGGCGCTCAACAGGCAGTTCGCCGAGCGACTGGCGGCGCGCCTGCGGGAGAGTGGCCGCGAGGTGAAGCTGACGCCTTTCATGCGCGCGACCGGAGAGCATGCGCAGATGCAGGTGCAGGAACTCCCGCCTACGCCCGGCTACAGCACATTGATCCTGCGGATCACGACGTCTTATGGCGCGGCCGATGCGACATCGAGCTTCAAGCCGTACGTCTGGGTGGAACAGTTGCTGAGGGACGAGAAGCAGTCCGTCGTGGGCCAGACCTTGCAGGTCGCCGACGTGAGCGAGCCCACCTACCTCCTGTACGACGGCCTGCTCAAGGACACCGCAGGCGCTCGCGAAGGGTTGAAGCGCGGGCTTGACCAGATCGTGCAGCCGGCCTATGTCGAGATGTTCGGGGAAGAGGTGCTGCACAAGGCCGGCGCAGCGGCCGTCACGCAGACGGCCGGCATCGACACGAAGTGAAACGGCTCAGGCGCCGCTGAGCTCCACGCGCCAGTTGCTGGTTTTCTGCCAGGCCAGCACTTCCTCGCGCAGCAGGTGTGCCGACTGCGGATAGGCGTCGGCCCAATCGGGCGCGCAGGCGATCGTGAAGGCCCTGGCACCGAGTGCCGCGAGGTTCAGCGCCTTCGGGTCGGGGTCGCGGCGCGCATGGCACAGGATCACGGCCAGCCGCAGCGCAAGCAGCTGCGTCACGAAAGTCTCGTCGTCCAGCGAGGCTTCGAGCTTGCGCAGCTTGCCGCGCTGGCCCAGCACCAGCTGGCCGAGCGCGTGCAGCTCGTTCACCGCAAAGCCCGGCGCGTCGGCGTTGTCGAGGATGTAGGCACCGTGCTTGTGATAGTCGCTGTGAGAGACCAGCGCGCCGATCTCGTGCAGTTGCGCGGCCCAGCCGAGCTTGCGCAGCGCGCGGCCGGCGCGGCTCGAGGTGCTGCCGCCACGCGCGGCGGGGGCGAGCTGCACGAACAGCGCGGCGGCGGCCTCGCTCACGCGCTTGGCCTGGGCCGCATCGACCGCGAAGCGGGTGGCGAGCCGGGTCACCGTGGCACTGCGCATGTCGGCCACGCTCTCGTCGCGCTCGAGCAACTCGTACAGCACGCCGTGGCGCAGGGCGCCCTGGGCGACCTTCATTTCCTGGATGTCGAGCAGGTCGAACACCGCACGCAGCACGCTCAGGCCGCCGCCGATCACGGCCTTGCGGTCTTCGCGCATGCCGTCGATGCGCAGCTTGTCGATGCTGCCGGCCTTGAGCAGGCGGTCGAGCAGCCAGTCGAGGCCGTCGCGGGTGACGAGGCCGGCTTCGCCGCCGGCCGCCGCGAGCACGTCGCCCACCGCGCCGATGGTGCCGGAGGCGCCGTAGGCCACGTCCCACTGGTCGCGGGTGTAGCTGGAGAGTGCGTCGTCCAGCACGGCCTTGGCCGCGACTTCGGCGGCGCGGAAGGCGGGGGCGGTGAACTGGCCTTCGCCGAAATGCTTCATCGACCAGGCGACGCTGCCCACGCGGTACGACTCCATGCGCTCGGCCTCGAGCGCGTGGCCGATGATCATTTCGGTGGATCGCCCGCCGATGTCGATGACGAGCCGGCGTTCCTGGTCGGACGCGTCGGTGTGCGGCAGATGGTGCGCCACGCCCTGATAGATCAGGCGGGCTTCTTCGCGGCCCGGGATCACGTCGATGCCGAAGCCGAGGATGGTGCGCGCACGCAACAGAAATTCTTCGCGGTTGCGCGCTTCGCGCAAGGTTTGCGTGGCCACGGCGCGCACCTGCGAGCGCTTGAAGCCGGCCAGCCGCTCGCCGAAGCGGGCGAGGGCGTCCCAGCCGCGCTGCATGGCTTCGGTCGTGAGGTTGCGTGCGCTGTCCAGGCCATTGCCTTGGCGCACGGTTTCCTTGAGGTACTCGGTGCGGTGGATCTGTCCGTGGTCGACCTGGCCGATTTCCAGCCTGAAGCTGTTGGAGCCGAGATCGACTGCTGCGAGGCGGGTGCCGTTTTGCATTGTTCTAGTGAAGAGGGCGGTTCTCTGATCGTAGCGCCGTGACAGCAGGCGCCGCCTCCCCGAATCGCGTCACGGCGAGGGCTGGAGGTTAGGCGGGGCGAATGACGGTTATGTGACAGCGTCACACACAACCCGGCCGGTGCAGCGGCATTTTCCCTCGACAGAAGGGGTGTCACATCGATGTCACAAAAGCTTTTTAGAGTCCGTTCGAGCCCCAAAGGGACTACTTCTTACTTCTCAAGGAAGCTTTATGAAAACGACGTTCAAATTTGCAACCGCCGGCCTCGTGACCGCGCTGTTCTCCCTTCCCGCCCTCGCCCAAGACGTGACCGGCGCCGGCGCCAGCTTCCCGGCACCGCTGTACGCCAAGTGGGCGTCCGATTTCAACAAGGCCACCGGCGTCAAGATCAACTACCAGTCGGTCGGTTCGGGCGCTGGCCTCAAGCAGATCGAAGCCAAGACCGTCGATTTCGGCGCCTCGGACGCTCCCCTGAAGGACGAAGAACTGCAAGCCAAGGGCCTGATGCAGTTCCCCACCGTCATCGGCGGCGTGATCCCCGTGGTGAACATCCCCGGCATCAAGCCGGGCGAACTGAAGCTCAACGGCCAGGTGCTGGGCGACATCTACCTGGGCAAGATCACCAAGTGGAACGACCCCGCCATCAAGGCACTGAACGGTTCGCTGGCCCTGCCTGACGCCGCCATCGCCCCGGTTCGCCGCGCCGACGGTTCGGGCACCAGCTTCCTGTTCACCAACTACCTGAGCAAGGTCAACGCCGAGTGGAAGTCGAAGGTCGGCGAAGGCACGGCCGTGAACTGGCCCACCGGCGCGGGTGGCAAGGGCAACGAAGGCGTCGCCGCTTTCGTGAACCGCCTGCCCAACTCGATCGGCTACGTCGAGTACGCCTACGTCAAGCAGAACAAGATGACCTACGCCCAACTGCAAAACGCAGCCGGCACGTTCGTCTCGCCCGACGACACGGCCTTCAAGGCTGCTGCCGCCGGTGCCGACTGGAACAAGAGCTTCTACCAGGTGCTGACCAACCAGGCCGGCAAGGATTCGTGGCCCATCACCGGCGCCACCTTCATCCTGATGCACAAGGTGCAGGACAAGCCCGCCAGCGCCACCACCGTGCTCAAGTTCTTCGACTGGGCCTACAAGGGCGGCGACAAGACGGCCGACGAGCTCGACTACGTGCCGATGCCCGACGCCGTGAAGGCCACCATCGCCAAGGCATGGGGTGAAGTGAAGGACGCATCGGGCAAGCCGGTCGCGTTCAAGTAAGCAAAGCAGCAACCCTTCATCCACAGTCCAGGACGGCGCGCCCATGAGCAACTCTTCGCTCCAGGACGCGCCGCTTTCGTCTTTGCCGGAGCGACCCGTGTCATCCACCTTTCCTGCTGCTGCCGCCTCCCTCGACCTTGCGGCCGAGCGCGCGCGCACCTCTGCCGCTCCTCCGCCGCCCGTGAAGGCGCCCCGTTCCGGCCCGATGGCCGACCGCATCTTCGGCTGGGCCGCCAAGGGCGCCGCGCTGCTGACGCTCGCGATGCTCATCGGCATCCTGCTGTCGCTGGTCGTCGGCGCCTGGCCCGCCATCGCGAAGTACGGCCTCGGCTTCCTCACGAGCAGCGTGTGGGACCCGGTGAAGGACGAGTACGGCGGCCTCGTGATGATCTACGGCACGCTGGCCACCTCGTTCATCGCACTGGTGATCGCCGTGCCGGTGAGCTTCGGCATCGCGCTGTTCCTGACCGAACTCTCGCCCAACTGGCTCAAGCGCCCGCTGGGCACCGCCATTGAACTGCTGGCTGCCGTGCCGTCCATCGTGTACGGCATGTGGGGCCTGCTGGTCTTCGGCCCCATTCTTTCGACCTGGGTGCAGCAGCCGCTGCAGAAGCTGCTGGCCGGCGTGCCGTACCTCGGCGCCCTGGTGTCCGGCCCGCCCGTGGGCATCGGCATTCTGTCGGCCGGCATCATCCTGGCGATCATGATCATTCCGTTCATCGCCTCGGTGATGCGCGACGTGTTCGAAGTGACGCCCGCGCTGCTCAAGGAGTCGGCCTACGGCCTGGGCTCCACCACCTGGGAAGTCGTCTCGAAGGTCGTGCTGCCCTACACCAAGGCCGGCGTGATCGGCGGCATCATGCTCGGCCTCGGCCGCGCACTGGGCGAGACCATGGCCGTCACCTTCGTGATCGGCAACATGAACCAGCTCAACTCCCTGTCGGTGTTCGAGGCTGCCAACAGCATCACCTCGGCACTGGCCAATGAATTCGCCGAAGCCGGCGCGGGCCTGCACCAGGCTGCGCTGATGTACCTCGGCCTCGTGCTGTTCTTCATCACCTTCGTCGTGCTGTCGCTGTCGAAGATGCTGCTGGCGCAAATGAAGAAGAGCGAAGGAACCAAGACGTGAGCACTACCGCGCAAAACCTGATCAACGCCAAGACCTTGGCCGAGACGCGCCAGGCGAGGTTCGCCGCGCGCAACCGCGTCAACAAGATCGCGCTCACGCTGTCGCTCGCCGCGATGGCGTTCGGCGTGTTCTGGCTGGTGTGGATCCTCTGGGAAACGCTGCGCCAGGGCATCGGCGGCCTGGCGCTCGCCACCTTCACCGAAATGACGCCGCCGCCGAACGAGGCGGGCGGCATCGCCAACGCCATCTTCGGCTCGTTCGTGATGGTGATGCTGGCGACCTTCGTGGGCACGCCCATCGGCATCATGGCCGGCATCTACCTGGCCGAATACAACCCCAAGGGCCTGCTGGCTTCGGTCACGCGCTTCGTCAACGACATCCTGCTGTCGGCGCCGTCGATCGTGATCGGCCTTTTCGTCTACGCGGTGGTGGTGGCCTACTTCAAGACCTTCTCGGGCCTGGCCGGCGCACTGTCGCTGGCGCTCATCGTGATTCCGGTGGTGATCCGCACCACCGAGAACATGCTGCAGCTGGTGCCGCCGGGCCTGCGTGAAGCGGCCTACGCATTGGGCACGCCCAAGTGGAAGGTCATTCTGAGCATCACGCTGCGTGCCGCGCGCGCCGGTGTGGTCACGGGCATCCTGCTGGCCGTGGCGCGCATCGCGGGAGAGACCGCGCCGCTGCTCTTCACCGCGCTGAACAACCAGTTCTGGACCGCCGACGTGAGCCAGCCCATGGCCAGCCTGCCGGTCACGATCTTCAAGTTCGCCATGAGCCCGTACGAGAACTGGCAACAACTGGCCTGGGCCGGCGTGTTCCTGATCACCGTCGCCGTGCTTGCCCTCAACATCCTGGCGCGCGTGCTGACGCGCAACAAACACTAAATCAAGAAGGCGCCCATATGCCAAACACCGTCGCACAACAACAACCGTCGCGCTCGAAGATCTCGGTCAAGGACCTGAACTTCTACTACGGCAAGTTCCACGCGCTCAAGGGCATCAACCTCGAGATCCCCGAGAACAAGGTCACGGCCTTCATCGGCCCGTCGGGCTGCGGCAAGTCGACCCTGCTGCGCACCTTCAACCGCATGTTCGAGCTGTACCCCGAGCAGCGCGCCGAAGGCACCATTGCGCTGGACGGCGAGAACCTGCTCACGTCCAAGCAGGACGTGGCGCTGATCCGCGCCAAGGTCGGCATGGTGTTCCAGAAGCCCACGCCGTTCCCGATGTCGATCTACGACAACATCGCCTTCGGCGTGAAGCTGTTCGAGAACCTCTCGGCCAGCGAGATGGACGACCGCGTCGAATGGGCCCTGAAGAAGGCGGCCCTGTGGACCGAAGTGCGCGACAAGCTGCAGCAAAGCGGCTCGGGCCTGTCGGGTGGCCAGCAGCAACGCCTGTGCATTGCACGCGGCATCGCGATCAAGCCCGAAGTGCTGCTGCTCGACGAACCCTGTTCCGCCCTGGACCCGATTTCGACCGCGAAGATCGAAGAGTTGATTGCCGAGCTGAAAAACGAGTACACCGTGGTCATCGTGACCCACAACATGCAGCAGGCCGCCCGCTGCAGCGACTACACCGCCTACATGTACCTCGGCGACCTGATCGAGTTCGGCGCCACCGAACAGATGTTCTTCAAGCCGCAGCGCAAGGAGACCGAGGACTACATCACCGGCCGCTTCGGTTGAGTTGAAGTCAAAGGAAACAACACCATGACCGAGAAACACCTTTCCAGCCAGTTCGACAGCGAACTCAACGGCGTCTCGTCGCGCGTGATGGAGCTCGGCGGCATGGTCGAGTCGCAGATCCACCAGGCCGTGTACGCCCTGCTGCAGTTCGACGCCGAAGCCGCCGACCGCGTGATGGAGACCGAGCACCGCGTCAACGCGATGGAGATCGAGATCGATCGCGAGCTGTCGTCGATCATCGCCCGTCGCCAGCCCACGGCACGCGACCTGCGCCTGCTGATCGCCATCAGCAAGACCACCGCCAACCTGGAGCGCGTGGGCGACGAGGCCAACAAGATCGCGCGCATGGTCAAGTCGATCATCGAAAGCGGATCGGCCCGCCAGCTGCCCACCACCGAGCTGCGCATTGCCGCCGACCTGGCCTCGAACCTGCTGCGCACTGCCCTGGACGCCTTCGCGCGCCTGGACACGGCCGCCGCGCTGTCGATCCTGAAAGACGACGACCTCATCGACAAGGAGTTCGACGGCTTCGTGCGCAAGCTGGTCACCTACATGATGGAAGACCCGCGCACCATCTCCGCCAGCCTGGACCTGCTGTTCCTGGCCAAGGCCATCGAACGCATCGGCGACCACGCCAAGAACATCGCCGAGTTCATCATCTACATCGTCAAGGGCGCCGATGTGCGGCACACTTCGATGGAGGAAATCGAGTCGGCATTGCAGTGACGACCGTCGCCGCAAAGACTCCCCAGAACGCATGAAGAAACCAAGAGTCCTGATCGTCGAAGACGAATCCTCGATCGCCGAGCTGATCGCCGTCAACCTGCGCCACAACGGCTTCGAGCCGATCTGGTCCGAAGACGGTGCCGCCGCCCAGCGTGAAATCGACGCCTTCCTGCCGGACCTGATCCTGCTCGACTGGATGCTGCCGGGCCAGAGCGGCCTGCAGCTTGCGCGCCAGTGGCGCAAAGACCCGCGCACCAAGGCCATCCCGATCCTGATGCTGACGGCGCGCGGCGACGAGCCCGACAAGGTCGCCGGCCTCGATGCCGGTGCCGACGACTACATCACCAAGCCGTTCTCCACCCAGGAAATGCTGGCGCGCATCCGCGCCGTGCTGCGCCGCCGCGCGCCCGAGGTGGTGACCGAGCGCGTCGAGATTGGCGAACTGGCCCTCGACACCTCCACCCACCGCGTCACGTGGCAGGGCGGGGCGCTGAAGGTCGGCCCGACCGAGTTCAAGCTGCTGGCCTACCTGATGCAGCACGCCGAGCGCGTGCACAGCCGGGCACAGCTGCTCGACAAGGTGTGGGGCGACCACGTCTACATCGAGGAGCGCACGGTCGACGTGCACGTCAAGCGCCTGCGCGAGTCGCTGGGTGCGGCCGCGCCCATGGTGGAAACCGTGCGCGGCGCGGGTTACCGGCTGACGGCCCAAGTCACGGTGTGAGCAGCGCCGTGAGCCTCGGCGGCGGGCGCGGATAATCGCCCGCCATGCCTTTTCGTATTGCTACTTTTTTTATAGCGTCCCTCGCAATCGCGGCGGGCGCTGTCGGCCTTTTCGGCTGGAAGTACGGCTGGCTGGGCGCCTGGTTGGGCGCGGTGCTCTGGCTGGGCTTCGATGCCTGGCGCGCCGAGCGCCTGCTGCGCGTGCTGCGCAACGACGCGGCCGGGCTGCCGTCGCGCGGACCGGGCGTGTGGGGCGAGCTGTCGGAGCGCATCCGCAAGCTGCTGCGCGAGCGTGAACAACAGACCCGGCAGGCCGAAGACCGGCTGCAGGAGTTCCTGGCCGCGATCCAGGCTTCGCCCAACGGCGTGGTGCTGCTCGACGAGCAGGGCCGCATCGAATGGTGCAACCAGACGGCGGCGGGGCAGTTCGGCATCGATGCCGAGCGCGACCTGCTGCAGCACCTGGCGAATCTCGTGCGCGATCCGGCGTTCGTGGCCTACCTGGCCTCGTGGAATTACAGCCGCGATGTGGTCATCGATGCGCCCGGCCTCGTGCATGCGCAGCACCGCGGCCATCCGGTGCGGCTGTCGGTGCAGGTGCATCCGTACGCCGGCAACCGGCGCATGCTGCTCACGCGCGACATCACGGCGCTGGAACAGGCCGAGGCGATGCGGCGCGACTTCGTGGCCAACGTGTCGCACGAGATCCGCACGCCGCTCACGGTGCTGGCGGGTTTCGTCGAGACGCTGCAGAACCTGCCGCTCGATGCCGACGAGCGCACGCGTTATCTGTCGCTGATGGGGCAGCAGTCGCACCGCATGGAAACGCTGGTGAACGACCTGCTGACGCTGTCGCGGCTCGAAGGCAGCGCGGCGCCGTCGGGCAACCAGTGGGTGCGCATGCGCGCGCTGCTGGCGCAGTGCGAAGACGAAGGGCGCGGGCTGTCAGGCCGGCTCACGCCGCAAGGGCACAAGCTCACGTTCACGTCGGAGGCCGAATCCGAACTGTCGGGCGCGCCGACCGAGCTGCAGAGCGCGATGTCGAACCTCGTGACCAACGCCATCCGCTACACGCCCGGCGGCGGCGAGGTGGCCGTGACGTGGCGGGTGCTGCCCGACGGGCGCGGCGAATATGCCGTGCGCGACACGGGCCCGGGCATTGCCGCCGAGCACATTCCGCGGCTCACCGAGCGCTTCTATCGCATCGACCGCAGCCGGTCGCGCGAGACCGGCGGCACCGGGCTCGGGTTGGCCATCGTGAAGCACATCGCGCAACGCCACGGGGCGGAGTTGCGCATCGAGAGCACGGTGGGCAAGGGCAGCCGCTTCACGCTGCTGTTCCCGGCGACACGCGTGCGCGAAGCACGCGTGATGGTCAAGTAGCGAGCAAGCCGCGCGGCCTTCAGCGGGCCCGCGCCTTCATCGTCCAGCGCAGCAGCGCGACGAACAGCAGCGCGGTGAGCGCCAGCGCCGCGGCGCTCATGAGCCAAAAGGCCAGTGGCGATTGCATGGCTTCCCACGGCCCCAGGCCGCGGTAGGCCAGCAGGTAGCTGCCGCCCAGGCCCATGCCCCAGAGCATCGCGCAGTAGATGACCAGCGGCGCCAGCGTCACGCGGTAGCAGCGCAGCACGAAGACGCACAGCGTCTGGAACGCATCAGCGACGTGATACAGCGCCACGGTGACCAGCAGCGCCGAGGCCATCGCGATCACGGCCGGGTTGTCGGAATACACATTGGCGAGCTGCGTGCGGAACGCGGCCATGGCGCCGGCATAGAGCAGCGCGAACAGCGCCGTGAGTTCGAAGCCCAGGCGGCAGGCATGGCGCGCCCGGGCGGTGTCGCCCGCACCGAGCCAGAAGCTCACGCGCGCACTGGTCGCGATGGCGAGCGACAGCGGCGTCATGTAGGCCACGGCCAGCAGGTTCGAGGCGATCTGGTGCGCAGCCGCCGCGGCGGTGCCCAGGCGCGCGATGAAGAGCGCCATCAGCGTGAAGGACGTCACTTCCACCAGCACCGCGAGGCCACCGGGCACGCCGAGCCGCGCGAACAGGCGGATCTGGCGCCAGTCGGGCGCCTCGATGCGCTCCCACAGCTGGTAGCCGCGGTAGAACGCGCCGTGGCGCAGCAGCCAGACGGCGCAGCCCAGCATGGCCCAGTTCACGCACAGCGTGGCCCAGGCGCAGCCCACCAGCCCCATCGCCGGCAGGCCGGCACCACCGAAAGTGAACCAGACCGACAGCGGCAGCTTCACGAGCAGCGAGGCCAGCTGCAGCCAGGTCACGAGCTTGGGCTTGCCCAGGCTCTGGTTCAGCGTGCTGAAGAGGCGAAAGAGCAGGGCGGGGGCTAGCGCAAAGGCCAGCACCGCGAGGTAGGCCTCGACCTCGCCGCGCATGTCGGCGGGCACCTGGGTCCAGCGCAGCGCCGCGCCGGGCAGCAGCAGCACGGTCATGCCGACCACGACGGCGATGGCTGCGAGGTAGAGCGACTGGCGCACCGAGCGGCCGATTTCGCCGCCCCGGTTGGCGCCGTGCAGTTCGGCCCACACCGGCAGCAGCGCCTGCAGCACGCCCATCAGTGAGACATACACGCTGACGAAGATCGCGGCGCCCACCGAGAGTGCAGCCAGCGCGCCTTCGGAGTAGCGGCCCGCGATGATGGTGTCGGCCACGCCGAAGGCCATCACGGCCAGCTGGCCGATCAGCACCGTGCCGGCGTGCCGTGCGATGAGTCCGCGTTCGCTCCCGTGCGTGCTGCTGCTCACGGGTCAGCGCACGATCTTCTCGTAGAGCAGCAGGTCGTCCGCGGGGCTGCTGGGGCGGCGCAGGGTGCCGCTGAAGCGCCATTGGTCCATCGGGATGATGGTGTGCAGCCGCTCGATGGTGTCGGGGCTCACGAGCAGCCAGGGGCAGTCGTTGCCCAGCAGCAGCGGCTGCAGGTTGAGGTTGCCGTGGTGGCGCAGTGCCGCGATGTGCGGCCGGCTCAGCGCCAGCTCGGCCACGCAGCGCGGATGGCCGATGCGTTCGGTCACGGCGCGCACCTGCGGGATGTAGCTGCGCGCGTAGTCGATGGGCGGCAGCCAGAGCGTCATCAGCAGCATCCAGCACAGGGCGGTGCCGCCGGCCGGCAGCACCAGCGTCTTCCAGAGCGCCGCGCGATGGCGGCCGGTGCGCCAGCGCACCAGCCAGCACCAGGCCAGCGTGGCGGCCAAGGCGAGCACGAAGGCGACCGGCGAGAACTCGGCCACGAAGCCCGGCACCAGCCGCGCGACGCTGGCGGCGGCCTTGCGCGGCGCGCCGGTCAGCATGGCGATCCAGTACATCCAGCCGAGCACGGCCAGGCCGCTGAAGAACAGCACGTTGAACCAGTCGATCAGCGCCGCCGCACTGCGACGGAAGGTCGGCAGCGCAAAGGCCGCCAGCGTGGCGAAGGCGGGCAGGGCCAGCAGCAGGGAGCGGTCGGAAAAATCGGTGGTCCAGGTGGCGGCCAGCGGCACCAGCGCAAACCACAGCGGCAGCGCGACGTGGCGCTCGAGCCATTGGCGGCGCCAGCGCCAGAGCGTCCAGAGCGCGAGCGGCCAGACCGGCCAGGTGAACCACAGCAGCAGCTTGGCCTGGCTGCGCACGTCGGACAGCAGCGAATTGCCCAGCGTGATCTTCCATTGCGCCAGGCCCAGGCCGAAGACCAGTGCGGCGGCCAGCACGGTGATGCCGACCATCGTCAGCAGGGCGGGCAGCGTGAAACCGGGGCTCTCGTCGTCGCTGCGGCCTTCTGCAACACGGTTGGCGCGCTGGTGGCGTTCGTAGGCGATGTACACCGCGCTGCCGATCGCCAGCGCGAGGCCGACCGTCGGGCCGCCGCTCAGCGTCATGCCGAGGGTGCCGACCACGAGCGCGATCACCGGGCCGACGCGGCGGTAAGGCAGTGCGGCCACGCCGTAGAACAGGTGCGAGGCGAAGTACAGCTGCGCCAGCGCGGGCGTGGTTTCATGCCCGAGTTGGGCCAGGCCCAGCGAAGCGATCAGCGCCAGCAGGCCGCCGTCGGCGATGGCGCGGGCGTAGTCGGTGGGACGCGCCTCGCCGCCGAAGGCAAAGGCCACGGGCTGGGCGCGCGGCGTGCGGGCCAGGTAGTAGACGGCGTACCAGGTCGCGGTGAAGGTGCCCCACAGCATCAGCGCGAACACGAAGCGCACGGCCAGGTCGGGGTTGACCCACGACGGGGCGAGCTGGATCGCCCAGGCGCCGATCCAGTAGGGGATCAGCGCGGGTGTCTCGGGGCGCATGCCCAGCAGCAGCGGGTCGAACCAGCGGGCGAGGCCCTCGGTGCTGCGGGCCAGCTCGGCCATGTAGCCGAAGGCCGTGATGTCGGCGCTCTTCCAGGGGCCCCGGCCGAGCAGGCCCGGCAGCAGGTAGGCCGCGCACAGCAGCAGCAACGCGACGCGCGGCAGCCGGCGTACGGCATTCTGGGCAACGATCGCGGGGGTCGGCTGGTTCAAGGGGCAGGTGGAAGAGGCGGACGGGTGATTGGAAAGAAAAAGGGCAGCGCGGTAAACCGGGCTGCCCTCGACGCCAGAGCGCGTGCCTGATTACTTGGCAGCGGTCTTGCCGAAACGGTTGCGGAACTTCTCGACGCGACCGCCCATGTTGTCCACCGACTTTTGGGTGCCGGTGTAGAAGGGGTGCGATTCGCTGGTGGTGTCGAGCTTGTACAGGGGCAGCTCGCGGCCGTCGTCCGTCTTGCCCATTTCCTTGGTGTTCGCGCACGAACGGGTCACGAACTTGAAGCCGTTCGACATGTCGACGAACAGAACTTCGCGGTAATTCGGGTGGATGCCTTCTTTTGCCATGGTGTTTCCTTTTGCGCTGTTGGAATCAATGCGCGGTCGATGCGAGAGCCACCAGCGTGCCAGCAATCTGGCGCGCCGCCCTGAGGCCTTTGACGTGAAGTGTGAGGGCCAAGGAAGCCGGGCGACGTGCCCAGCCGCACTTTTCGCGGAGCCCATGATTATCGCATACTGCCCCAATTGCGAGCAAACCGGGTCCTCCCATGACTTCTACACCCCTTCGCGCCGGTCTTGTCGGCTACGGTTTTGCCGGCCAGACCTTTCATGCGCCCGTGCTTTCGGCCGTTCCGGGGCTCGAACTGGCGGCCGTGGCGAGTTCGCAGCCGCACAAGGTGCATGCCGACTGGCCGGATGTGGCGGTGGTGCCCGATGTGGCGGCGCTGGTCGCCCGGGCGGACATCGACCTCGTGGTGGTGGCAACGCCCAACGCCCAGCACCATCCGGTCGCCAGGGCGGCCCTGGAGGCCGGCAAGCACGTGGTGGTTGACAAGCCGTTCACGCTCGATGTGGCCGAGGCGCGGGAGCTTGAACTGTTGTCGAGGCGCAACAATCGCGTGCTCTCGGTCTACCAGAACCGGCGCTTCGACGCCGACTTCCTGACGCTCCAGCAGGTGCTGGCGTCCGGCGACCTGGGGCGCCCGGTGTACCTGGAATCGCATTTCGACCGCTTCAGGCCCCAGGTGCGCGAGCGCTGGCGGGAGCAGCCCGTGCCGGGTTCGGGCCTGTGGGTGGACTTGGGCGCGCATCTGGTCGATCAGGCCGTGCAACTCTTCGGCCGGCCCGACACGCTGCAGCTCGACACCGCTGCCTTGCGAGATGGCGCACTGGTCGAAGACTATTTCCACGCCGTGCTGCGCTACGAGAGCGGCCCCCACGCGCCCCTGCGCGTGGTGCTGCACGCCACGACGCTCGCGGCCCATGCGGCGCCGCGCTACATCGTGCACGGCACGCGCGGCAGCTACGTCAAGCACGGCGTCGATCCGCAGGAAGACGCGCTGCGCGCCGGCCAACGACCGCCGGCCGAAGGGTGGGGCGCCGATCCGATCGATGGCGAACTCACTTTGATCGGCAGCGATGGCGCGCCGCACTTTCACGCAGTGCCGACGCAGTCTGGAAACTACGTCGACTACTACGCCGCGGTCCGCGACGCGATCCTCGGCAAGGGGCCGAATCCCGTGCCGCCGGAGCAGGCCGTCGCATTGATGGAACTGCTCGACATCGGCCGCCAGAGCGCCACCGAAGGCCGCGCCATCCGTATCGAACGCCCATGAAAAAAGCGCGTTGACCCGTGTGGGTCAACGCGCTTTTGCGGGAGAGCCTGAAGCTCAGCCGCCGCGACGCATCATGTCGAAGAACTCGACATTGGTCTTGGTCGCCTTCATGTTCTTGAGCATCAGCTCCATCGACTCGATCTCGTCCATGTTGTACATGAGCTGACGCAGGATGCGGGTCTTTTGAAGGATCTCGGGCGCCAGCAGCAACTCTTCGCGGCGCGTGCCGCTGCGGTTGAGCTGGATCGACGGGAACACGCGCTTTTCGTACAGGCGGCGGTCCAGGTGGATTTCGGAGTTGCCGGTGCCCTTGAACTCCTCGAAGATCACTTCGTCCATGCGGCTGCCGGTGTCGATCAGCGCGGTGCCGATGATGGTCAGCGAGCCGCCTTCTTCCACATTGCGCGCGGCGCCCAGGAATCGCTTGGGGCGCTGCAGTGCGTTGGAGTCGACACCGCCGGTCAGCACCTTGCCCGACGAGGGCACGACGTTGTTGTAGGCGCGGGCCAGACGGGTAATGGAGTCCAGCAGGATCACCACGTCCTTCTTGAGCTCGACCAGGCGCTTGGCGCGCTCGATCACCATTTCGGCGACGTGCACGTGGCGCGCTGCGGGCTCGTCGAAGGTCGAAGCAATGACTTCGCCCTTCACCGTGCGCTGCATTTCGGTCACTTCTTCAGGGCGCTCGTCCACGAGCAGCACCATCATGTGCACGTCGGGGTAGTTGGCGCTGATCGCGTGGGCGATGTGCTGCATCATCACCGTCTTGCCGCTCTTGGGCGGCGCCACGAGCAGGGCGCGCTGGCCTTTGCCGATGGGGGCGATGATGTCGATGATGCGGCCGGTGAGGTTCTCTTCGCCCTTGACGCCTTCGCGCTCCAGCTTCATCTGTTCCTTGGGGAACAGCGGCGTCAGGTTCTCGAACATCACCTTGTGCTTGTTGGCTTCGGGTGCGCCGTCGTTGACCTTGTCGAGCTTGGTCAGTGCAAAGTAGCGCTCGCCGTCCTTGGGCGTGCGCACTTCACCTTCGATCATGTCGCCGGTGTGCAGGTTGAAGCGCCGCACCTGGCTGGGCGAGATGTAGATGTCGTCGGTGCTGGCCGTGAAGCTGGTGTCGGGACTGCGCAGGAAGCCGAAGCCGTCGGGCAGGATTTCGAGCACGCCGTCGGCGAAGACCTGTTCGCCGGCCTTGGCGCGCTTCTTGATGATCGCGAACATCAGCTCCTGCTTGCGCATGCGGCCGATGTTTTCGATTTCAAGCGCCTCAGCCTGCTTGAAGACTTCAGACACGTGGAGTGCCTTGAGTTCGTTTAAGTGCATGGAACGACCCCTGGAGGGGTAATCGAAACGGGAACGGGGGGAGGTTTGATGTGGGGCAAGAACTGCCTCACGAACCGGGGAACTCGAACCGGTTGCCTGATGAAAGGCCCGGTGAACTGAGGGCGATTATGACAGGAAAATCGCCCCGGCCAACGCATTGCGCGCTGGCCGGAAGAAATGCCTCAGGCGAGTTGCTGGTCGATGAAGGCCGTGAGTTGCGCCTTGCTCATGGCGCCGACCTTGGTGGCGGCCAGCTGGCCGTCCTTGAACAGCATCAGCGTGGGGATGCCGCGGATGCCGAACTTGGCGGGGATGTCGCGGTTTTCGTCGACGTTGAGCTTGGCGATCTGCAGCTTGCCTTCGTACGTGGCCGAGACCTCGTCCAGGATGGGGGCGATCATCTTGCAGGGACCGCACCATTCGGCCCAGTAGTCGACCAGAACCGGCTGGCTGGACTTGAGCACGTCGGCCTCGAAGGAAGAATCGGAGATGTGTTTGATCAGTTCGCTGGCCATGTGATGTGTCCTTGTGCGCAGAGAGAGTTTCGGTGCAGCTAAAGTGCTGGTCATTGTGACAGAAACCAAGGGGTGACGTGCCATGCGGCCCGGCTATGGCGGCGATAGCCAAAGCCCTTTGCGGCCCTGCCGCCGACCCCCTCAACCCCCTCGATAGAACATGAACGAAGGCCATCCCGTCCAGGCCCTGTGGTGCGATCCCGCCGACGGCGTCGTCGCGCGGATCGTCCGCGCGCTCGGCGAACGGCAGCTGCATGCGGCGCGCACCGTCGTGCTGGTGCCGTATGCGCAGCTGATGGCGGTCGCGCGCGGCATGTGGGCGCGCTGCGGCAGCCCGGGCTTCGTGCCGCGCTTCGAAACCACGCACAACTGGGCGCGCAGCGCTGGCGGCTTCCTGCCGTCCGGCTACGACATCGCCTTCGACATGGCGCGCGACCTGGTCACGGCGCAGGGCCTGCTCGCGCAGTCGGGCTTCCAGTCCGAACGCTTTGCGCTTGCTGGGCGCGTGGTCGAGCTGGCCTATCAGCTGGCGCCGTTGGCCGCTGCCGTGACGCCGGAGCTGCGCAGCAGCGACTGGGCACAGAGCGCGGCCAAGGTGGCTGAAGCGGGCAGCGAGTCGGAATGGTTCCGCATCGAGAGTGCGTTGATCCGCGTCGCCGTGGCCTGGGCCGCGAACTCGGGCTACGCGACCGACGTGCTGCTGCGCGACGCGGCACGCACCCAGGTCGATGCGCTGATCGTGCTCGAGGGCTTCCAGACCGACCCGCTGACGCAGGCGCTGAGCGCGCTGTGGGGTGATCGCGCCATCCGCATTCCGCTCGTGCCCGCCGACGCACCGCCGTCTGCCGCCCACGCCCACGTGGCGCTCGACCCCGAAGACGAGGCCCAGCTGGCCGCCGCCTGCGTGCTGCAGCACCTGGCCGAGGGCCGCGCGCCCGTCGCGCTCGTCGCCACCGACCGCGCGCTCACCCGCCGCGTCAGCGCGCAGCTGAGCACGCAAGGCATCGTTACGCACGACGAAACCGGCTGGAAGCTGTCCACCACGCGCGCCGCCGCCACGCTGATGAGCGCACTGCGCGCTTGCGCGCACGACGCCGCCACCGACCAGGTGCTCGAATGGCTCAAGAGCGGCGCCGAGGTCGACGTGCTCGCCGTCCAGTCGCTCGAAATGCGCCTGCGACGCGAAGGCGTGCGCGACTGGCAAGCCTGGTGCGCGTTGATCGCGCGCAGCGACAAACCGCAAGACGAAGGCCTGCGCGCCTTCACCCTCACCATCGAAGCCCGCCGCGCACCGATGGCGCGCGCGCGCTCCCTGGCCGACTGGCACCGCGCGCTGCGCGAGCTGCTGACGGTCGGCGAACAGTGGGACGCGCTCACCGCCGACTTCGCAGGCGCCAAGGTCATCGGAGCCCTCTGGCTCGATGCCGACGCGCACGGCGAGGAAGACGAGTTTCCCGGCGGACGCCACAGCCTCGCCGAATTCACGGCCTGGGCGCGAGACGTGCTCGAAGACGCCAGCTTCGTGCCGCCCGCCGGCGACGAAACCCCCAAGGTGTCGGTGCTGCCGATGAACCAGCTGCTGGGCCGCGTCTTCGGCGCCGTCGTCATTCCCGGCTGCGACGACCGCCGCATGCCCGCGTCGCCCGAGCCGCCGGGCAACTGGAGCGCGGCGCAGCGCCTCGACCTGGGCTTGGCGTCGCGCGATGTGCTGGAGGCCGCGCAGCGCGCGGCCTGGGCCATGGCCACGCGCAACCCGTGCTGCGACCTGGTCTGGCGCCATTCCGACGCCAGCGGCGAGCCCGTGCGCCCGAGCCCGCTCGTGCAGGCCCTGCAGCTCGCCCATGCACTGCAGCCGGGCGTCGATCCGCGCACGCCACGCGACGTCACCGTCACTCCGACCCTGCGGCCCACGCCCTCGGGCGCGCTGCTGCCGCTCACCAACGTGTCGACCAGCGTCTACGAAGACCTGCGCCGCTGTCCCTATCGCTTCTTCGCGCTGCGCCAACTCGGCCTGCGCACCGCCGACGAGCTCGATGCCGAAGTCGACAAGCGCGACTTCGGCAACTGGCTGCACGCGGTGCTCGGCCAGTTCCACGAGACCTTGCGCGACGCGCCGACGACCGATGCGCAAGCGCGCGTCGCGCTGCTCGCCGGCACCGCGCGCGATGTCACGCAGACGCTCGGCTATTCCGATGCCGAGTTCCTGCCCTTCGCCGCCGCGTGGCCGGCGGTGCGCGATGGCTACCTCGAATGGCTCGCGAAACATGAAGCGGGTGGGGCGGTCTTCGTCGAGGCTGAACCCTGGAAAGAACAACCGCTGGGCACCCTGCGGCTGGTCGGCCGGCTCGACCGCGTCGACCGCACCGCCGACGGCCAGCCCTTCGTGATCGACTACAAGACCGAGACCGCCTCCGTCACCAAGGAGCGCGTGAAAGACCCGACCGAAGACACGCAGCTGGCTTTCTACGCGGCGCTGATCGCCGACGACACGCTGCGTGCGGCCTACGTCAACGTCGGCGAGAAGTCGTCGGGCACGCAGACCGTCGAGCAGCCGGCCGTGGTCGAGGCGCGCGATGCGCTGGTCGCCGGCATCATCGACGACTTCGCGCGCATCGCGCAGGGCGCGCCGCTGCCGCCGCTGGGCGAGGGGAGCGTGTGCGATTTCTGCGCCGCGCGCGGCCTGTGCCGCAAGGATTTCTGGGAGGTCACGCCATGAACGGCGCTGCCTACGAACACAACGGCCGGCACGTCGCGCGCGAGGCCTTCTACACCGTCGCCTGCGATCCGCGGCGCTCGGTCGCGGTCGAGGCCTGCGCGGGCGCCGGCAAGACCTGGATGCTGGTGTCGCGCATCGTGCGTGCGCTGCTCGAAGAGGGCGAATCGGCCTGCGAACCGCACGAGATCCTGGCCATCACCTTCACCAAGAAGGCCGCCGGCGAAATGCGCGAGCGGCTCGACCAGTGGCTCGCGCTGTTCGCCGAGCTCGACCCGGCCGCTTCGCAACGCGAACTCGTGATGCGCGGCATGACGCCCGAGGCCGCGCAGGCGGCTGTCCCGCGCCTGCAGGGGCTTTATCGGCGGCTGCTCGAAGGCGGGCGGCCCGTGCAGTTCCGCACCTTCCACGCGTGGTTCGCGGGCCTGCTGCGCAACGCGCCGCTCGCCGTGCTGCGCGAGCTGGGCCTGCCGGCGAACTACGAACTGCTCGAAGACGATGCCGAGGCGCGCACCCACACGTGGCGGCCATTCTTCGAAGCCGTGACCGGCGACGCGCGCGCGCTGGCCGACTACTACGCCGTCGTCGCCACCCACGGCCGCTCGCAGACGGCGAAGGCGCTGGGCGAAGCGCTGTCGAAGCGGGTCGAGTTCTTGCTGGCCGATGCCGAGAACGCGGTGGCGCCTTTCGATGTGCTGTACCCGACCTTGCAAGGGCTCGAGGTGCCGACCGATGCACTGCGCGGCGACGCCGTGCGCCGTCGCTGGCTCGACCGCGCCGCCGCCCTCGGCCGCGAGGCCAACAAGACACCGCAGAAGGCTGCCGAAGCCATCATCGACGTGTTCGGCAACGGCGAGCCTGCGCCCGAGACGCTGACCGACGCACTCGCGGTGCTGCGCAAAACGTTCTTCGTCGCGAGCGAAGACCGGCTCACCAAGAACCTGCAGAAATTCCCCGCCGCACAAGAGGCCGAAACCGAGCTGCAGCTGCTGTGCGCTGCGCAGGCCCAGCACGCGGCCTGGCTGTACCAGCAGCGCATGACGCGGCTCACGCGCCTGCTGATCACCGCCTTCGGCGAGGTCAAGCGCGCGCACGGCTGGGTCGACATGAACGACGTCGAGCAGGCCGCGCAGCTGCTGCTGGGCCAGTCGGCGCTGTCGGGCTGGGTGCAGGAGCGGCTCGACGCCCGCGTCGCCCACCTGCTGATCGACGAGTTTCAGGACACCAATCCGCTGCAGTGGCAGGCGCTCTACGGCTGGCTCAGTGCTTACACCGGTGCGGGCGGCAGTGCGCCGCGCGTGTTCATCGTGGGCGACCCCAAGCAGAGCATCTACCGCTTCCGCCGCGCCGAGCCGCAGGTGTTCATCGCGGCCAAGAAGTTCGTGCGCGAAGGGCTCGGTGGCGAGCTGCTCAACTGCGACCACACGCACCGCAATGCGCGCGCCGTGGTCGGCCTCGTCAACAGCGCGATGCTGGCCGCGCAGACGGCCGGCGAGTTCGACGGCTACCGCGCCCACACCACCGAACGCGGCGACGACGGCGAACTGCTGAAGCTGCCCGCCATCGACCGCGACGCCGTGGACACCGCCGCGGTCGCTGCGCCGGCCGACGACGGCATGCTGCACTGGCGCGACAGCCTCGTCACGCCGCGCGTGCTGCCCGAAGAGCAGCTGCTGCAGAAGGAGTGCGAACAGGCCGCGCGCTGGGTCGCGCAACGCATCGCCGACGGCACGCCGCCGCGCCAGATCATGGTGCTGGCGCGCCGCCGCAGCCGGCTGTCGGCCATGCAGGACGCGCTGCGCCGCCGCCACATTCCCGTGCAGCAGCCCGAGAAGAACGACCTGAACGATGCGCCCGAGGTGCAGGACGTGGTCGCGCTGCTCGACGCGCTGGTGTCGCCTGCGCACGACCTGTCGTTGGCGCGCGCGCTCAAGTCGCCGCTGTTCGGCATCGACGACGACACGCTGGTGCAACTGGCCCGCTGCCAGCGCGAGACGCCGGTGGCCAGCTGGTTCTCGCTGATCCAGAAAGGCGAGGGCCTGCCGCCCGTGCTGATCGAGGCGGGCGTGCAACTGCGCCGCTGGCAGCGCTGGCTGATGGCGATGCCGCCGCACGACGCGTTGGATGCGATCTTTCACGATGGTGATGTGCTCGCGAAGTTCGGTGCCGCAGTGCCGGCAGCTTTGCGCCAGAGCGCGCTGGCCAACCTGCGCGGTCTGGTTGCCGCCTCGCTCGACATCGACGGTGCGCGCTTCGCGACGCCTTACGCCTTGGTGCGTGCCTTGCGTGCGGGCGGCGTGCGCGCGCCCACCGTGGCCGCGCCCGAAGCCGTGCAGCTGCTGACCGTGCACGGCGCCAAGGGCCTCGAAGCCGACACCGTGCTGATGCTCGACTGCGACGCCCCGCCGCCGCGCGCGCAGACCATGGGCGTGCTGGTCGAATGGAAGGGCAGCGACAGCGCGCCGACGCGCTTCGTGTTCCTGGCCAGCGAGAAGACGCCGCCGGCCTGCGCCGCCGCGCTGCTCGAGGAAGAGCAGCACGCGCGCCACCGCGAAGAACTCAATGGCCTCTACGTGGCGACCACGCGGGCGCGCGAGCGGCTGGTGCTGTCGTCGGTGAAGCCGTCGCGCGCCAACGAGGGCAGCTGGTGGACGCGGCTGGAACCGCTGTGCGAGCCGACCGAAGCCGACGAACCGCTGGTCGAGGCGTCTGCCGCCGCGGAGGCCGGCTCGGCCACCTTCGCGATGAAGCGCCTGCCCGCACCACTCGTGGCTGCAACCGGTGCAGTGCCCGAAAAGAAAAAGGCGCAAGACGCCACGGTCGACGCGCGCGCCGCCGCGTTCGGCCAGGCCATGCACCGGCTGCTCGAATGGGCGGTGCCCGGCGAGGCCTTGCCACCGGCCCATGTGCGGGCGGCCGCGCGCGAGTTCATGCTCGATCCGCAACAGGCGCGCGGCGCCGCGGCGCTGGCCCAGCGCATCCGCGCGGGCGCCGGGGCCTGGGTGTGGGACGATCGCAGCATCGACTGGCATGGCAATGAAGTCACGCTGGTCCACGAGGGCGATACCTTGCGCATCGATCGGCTGGTGCGCGAGCGCGCCACCGGCGCATGGTGGATCCTCGACTACAAATCGGCCGCGCGCCCCGAACGGGACGCGGCCCTGATCGCACAGATGCAGCGCTACCGCGCTGCCGTGCAACATGCCTACCCCGGTGCCACGGTGCGCGCCGCGTTCCTGACCGGGCAGGGCGAACTGGTGAATCTCGAATGACTGTTTCTCCTACCGTCGCCGTCATCGGCGGCGGACCTGCCGGCCTGATGGCGGCCGAAGTGCTGAGCGCGTCCGGCGCGCAGGTGCACGTGTACGACGCGATGCCCTCGGTGGGCCGCAAGTTCTTGCTGGCCGGCCGTGGTGGCCTCAACCTCACGCACTCGGAGCCCTTCGATGCGTTCCTGACGCGCTTCGGCGAGCGTCGCGCCCAGCTCGAGCCGCTGCTCGCAAAGTTCGGTCCGCCGCAGGCGCGTGAGTGGGCGGCCGGGCTGGGCATCGAGACCTTTGTCGGCACCTCGGGACGCGTGTTTCCGACCGACATGAAGGCCGCGCCTCTGCTGCGCGCCTGGCTGCATCGCTTGCGCGCCGCGGGCGTGCAGTTCCACATGCGCCATCGCTGGGTGGGTGATGGGCCATTCGATGCGAACGCACTGCGCTTTGGGACGCCGACAGGCGAAGTCACGGCCAAGGCCGATGCGGTGGTGTTGGCGCTGGGCGGCGCGAGCTGGGCGCGCCTGGGCTCCGACGGCGCGTGGGCACCGTGGCTGCAGGCACAAGGCGTGGCGGTGGCGCCGCTGCTGCCCGCCAATTGCGGCTTCGACGGTGCGGGCTGGAGCGAACATTTTTCGAGCCGCTTCGCAGGGCAGCCCTTCAAGTCGGTCGCGATCGCCTTCACCGACAGCCAGGGGCGCCACTTTGCGCGCAAGGGCGAGTTTGTCGCGACGGCCACGGGCATCGAAGGCAGCCTGGTCTATGCGGCGTCGGCGCTGCTGCGGGACGAGATCGCGGCGAACGGCAGCGCGACGCTGCTGCTCGACCTGCTGCCCGATCGCAGCGCCGAGCAGGTGCTGGCCGCGGTGAAGCATCCGCGCGGCGCGCGTTCGTTGAGCAGCCACCTCAAGAGCCGGCTCGGCATCGAAGGCATCAAGGCCGGCGTGCTGCACGAAGCGCTGAGCAAGGAAGCGATGCAGGATCCGGCGCAGCTCGCCGCCACGATCAAGGCCGTGCCGCTGAAACTCGTCGCGACGCGCCCGGTCGACGAGGCGATCAGTACGGCGGGCGGCGTGCGCTTCGACGCGCTCGATCCGGCGCTGATGGCGACGGCGCTGCCCGGCGTGTTCGCGGCAGGGGAAATGCTCGATTGGGAGGCGCCGACGGGGGGCTACCTGCTCACGGCGGCCATGGCCAGTGGGGCGGCTGCCGCGCGCGGCGCGATCGCGCGGCTGGGGCTGTAGCCGCAGGCGTACTCAGCGGACGCAGGGCCAAAAGAACACCTGCTCGGGGTCGGCCGCATCGAGGTTGTCGATGTGGCCGCTCTCCCTGAACCCGGCTTCTTTCAGCAGCGATTGCATCGCCGCGTTGGAGCGGTTCGTGGAAGTGAAAAGCTTGGGGCGTTCGCAGATCGACTGGAAGTGATCGACGAGCTTCAGGCCGAGTCGCCTGCGACGAAACTTCTCTCCGACCATCAGCATCTCGATGAAGCCGCTGTCGAAGAAGTGGTGGTGCAGCACGCCGTAGGCGGCGATGTCGCCATCCATCTCGATCACGTGGCAGAAGCGATCTTCGATCCAGCCTTTGATCTGCACGGCGCGGCGCGCATCGTGCGCGGCCACGGTGTCGAGGCGCACCAGCGCTTCGAGATCGCTGATACGGGCGGGCCGGATGTCCATGTTCATGGCGGGCTGCGCGAAATTCTGGGAGGTTGAGGTGTCCGGGGTTGGTAACCCCTGGACACAGCGCGTGAGTTCTCTGAAAAGGAACTCACGGCTTCTAAATGTTAGGTTGACGAGCCTTACCCCTGGCACTGACTACGCAGTTAGGGCTGCTTGGTTCCCCACCTGACCCGGTTGGCCACTTCACCATGCAGGGAGGCCCGTCAGGTTGCATTCTAACCGCGTGAATTTGTCCCCTTCGCCGGGGCGTGAATCATTTCGAGGGGGACGGGAAACAAGCGTGAAGTGACCCCCGCCGCGCCTTTTAGAATGCCCGCAATGTCTTATCTCGTGCTCGCTCGCAAGTTCCGTCCGAAAACCTTCGGTGAGATGGTCGGTCAGGGGCATGTGGTCCAGGCGCTGGAAAACGCGCTGACGACGCAGCGCCTGCACCACGCCTATCTGTTCACCGGCACGCGAGGCGTGGGCAAGACCACGGTGTCGCGCATCCTGGCCAAGTCGCTCAACTGCCAGGGCCCGGACGGGCAGGGCGGCATCACGGCGACGCCGTGCGGTGTGTGCCAGGCCTGCCGCGACATCGATTCGGGCCGCTTCGTCGACTACACCGAACTCGATGCGGCCTCCAACCGCGGCGTCGATGAAGTGCAGTCGCTGCTCGAACAAGCCGTCTACAAGCCGGTGCAGGGGCGCTTCAAGGTCTTCATGATCGACGAAGTGCACATGCTCACGAACACCGCGTTCAACGCGATGCTCAAGACGCTCGAGGAGCCGCCCGAGTACCTCAAGTTCGTGCTGGCCACGACCGATCCGCAGAAGGTGCCGGTGACGGTGCTGTCGCGCTGCCTGCAGTTCAACCTGCGGCCAATGGCGCCCGAGACGATCCTCGAACACCTGACAGGCGTGCTGCAGACCGAGCAGGTGCCGGCCGAGCCGCAGGCGCTGCGTCTGCTGGCGCGCGCCGCACGCGGTTCGATGCGCGACGCGCTCTCGCTCACCGACCAGGCCATCGCGTTCGGCAACGGCGAACTGCTCGAAACCGGCGTGCGCCAGATGCTCGGCAGCGTCGATCGCGGCCATGTGTTCCGCCTCATCGAGGCGCTCGCACAAGGCGACGGCAAGACCGTGGTCGACACTTCCGAGGCGCTGCGCCGCGACGGCATGTCCGCCGCGTCCACGCTTGAAGAAATGACGTCGGTGCTGCAGGCCATGGCGGTGCTGCAGGCCGTGCCCTCGCGCGCCGAATCGGCCGACGCGGCCACCGATCCTGACGCGGCCGACACGGCCCGCCTGGCGTCGCTGATGCCCGCCGACGAGACCCAGCTGCTCTACAGCCTGTGCCTGCACGGGCGCGGCGAGTTGGGTTTGGCGCCCGACGAGTACGCGGCACTGACCATGGTGCTGTTGCGGCTGCTGGCCTTCAAGCCCTCCCACACGGCCGCTTCGACGGCCTCCACGGAAAAAAAAACTCTGAATGACGCCGGCAGCGCTGCGCCGCGGGCTCCCGCGCGCGAAGCCGCCCCGGTTTCCCGGCCTTCGGTGCCCGATTCGGCACCCGCTGCCGCGCCTTCCACGCCCGCCTTTTCGCAGCAACCGCCCGCGCAGTCGATGCCGGCTGGCCAGCGGCTGACGGTGGTCGATGCCCCGCAGCGCCAGCCCATGCCCCGGCCTGCCGCGCAGGAGGCGTCGGACGCGCCCGCAGCCCATGTGGTCGGCGTGCCGATCCGCGTGCAGCCGCCGCCCGGCCAGCGCGACGTGCCGCGCGAAGAAGAACAGCGCAGCACCTACACCCCGATCCCGCCGAGCGAAGAGGGCGATTTCTGGCACGCCACGGTCATGCAGCTCATTGCTGCCGAAAGCGTGGCGGCGCTGGCGCGCGAGCTCGCGCTGCAGTCGCAGCTGGTGGCGCGCGACACCGACCAGTGGATGCTGCGCATCGAGCGCGAAACCCTCAACCAGCCGTCCAGCCGCGAGAAGCTCACGGCGGCGCTGCAGGGCCTCGGCCACAATGTGAGGCTGGCCATCGAGATCGGCGGCGTGGTCGACAGCCCGGCGCGCCGCAACAAGCAGGCCGCCGACGAGCGCCAGCGGGTGGCCGAGGAAGCCATTCGCAGCGACCCCGAGGTGCAGATGCTGATGCGCGACTTCGATGCGAAGATCGTGCCCGGATCGCTGAAGCCCCTCTGAAGCCGGCGCCGCCCTCGCCGCATTTTTCGACCGTATTCTTTCCATCACCAACCCATCACAGACAGGACCAACGATGTTCAACAAAGGACAACTGGCCGGCCTCATGAAGCAGGCGCAGGCAATGCAGGACAACCTCAAGAAGGCCCAGGAAGAACTGGCGCACATCGAGGTCGAAGGCGAGTCGGGCGCCGGTCTTGTCAAGGTCGTCATGACCTGCAAGCACGACGTCAAGCGCATCACCATCGACCCCAGCCTGCTGGCCGACGACAAGGACATGCTCGAAGACCTCGTGGCTGCCGCCTTCAATGCCGCCGTGCGCAAGGCCGAGGAAACCAGCGAGCAGAAGATGGGCAAGCTCACGGCCGGCATGCCCGGTCTGCCCCCTGGCATGAAGCTCCCGTTCTAAGCGAGGCATGGCAGACGCCAGTTCGCTCGATGCGCTGGTCGATGCGCTGCGCCGGCTGCCCGGTGTCGGCGTCAAGTCGGCCTCGCGCATGGCGTTCCACCTGCTGCAGCACGACCGCGAGGGCGCGCAGCTGCTCGCACGCGCGTTGCAGCAGGCGGCAGGCCAGGTGCGGCATTGCGAGCTGTGCAACACCTTCACCGAAGCGCCGATCTGCCATGTCTGCATGGACTCGCGGCGCGACGGCTCCAAGCTGTGCGTGGTCGAGACACCGGCCGACCAGGCGGCGCTCGAACGCACGGGCGCCTTTCGCGGCTACTACTTCGTGCTCATGGGCAAGCTCAGTCCGCTCGATGGCATCGGGCCGAAGGACATCGGCCTGCAGAAGCTGTTCGACCGCGCGCGCGACGGCACGGTGAGCGAGGTCATCCTCGCGACCAACTTCACGGCCGAAGGCGAGGCCACCGCGCACGTGATCGGCGAAGCGCTCAAGCAGCACGGGCTCACCGTGACGCGCCTCGCGCGCGGCGTGCCGGCCGGCAGCGAGCTCGAGTACGTCGACCTCGGCACCATTGCGCACGCACTGGTCGATCGCCGCTGACACTCGGCCTGTTCAAGGCCGCGTCCGTTCTTCCTTTGGTTGTTGTTGTCGTCACCATGACCCTCTCCTTGCTCACCGTCGCCTACTGGTGCGTGTTCGTCGCCTGCGGCCTGCCGTACCTCGCGGCATGGATCGCGAAGGCCGGCAACTTCGGTCCGCGCGACAACCTGCAGCCGCGCGACTGGGCGGCCAAGCAAAGCGGCTGGCGCGCACGTGCCAACAGCGCGCAGGCCAACAGCTTCGAAGGCCTGCCGTTCTTCATCGGCGCGGTGCTCATTGCGCACCAGCTCGGCGTGGCGCAGGCGCGGCTTGACATGCTCGCGGTGGCCTACGTGGTGCTGCGCGTGATCTACCTCGGCCTGTACATCCGCGGTGCGGCGAGTGCGCGCAGCGCAGTCTGGGCACTCGCGTTTCTGGTCAATATCGCGATACTTTTTCTGGCCCGATAACGCCTTGGCGAAGGCTTCTCCAGGAGGCCTTCATGCTTACGTGAAAACCCGCACGGGATGACCCCGATGCAGGCGGGCGGCGCGCACGCCTAAGCTCGATTCACCTTACAAAGAATCACAGAGCCCGCAGGACCGCGCCATGCTTCATCGCAGAACCCTCATTTCCGCCTCCGCCGTCGCTGCCGCAGCGATTGCATTGCCGCGGGTCTTTGCGCAGCAGGCCAAGCTGGAGAAGACCAAGGTCTCGATCGCGGTGGGCGGCAAGGCGGCGTTCTACTACCTCCCGCTCACCATCTCCGAGCAACTGGGCTACTTCAAGGCGGAAGGGCTCGAGGTCGAGATCTCCGACTTCGCCGGCGGAGCGCGCGCATTGCAGGCGGTGGTGGGCGGCTCGGCCGATGTCTGCTCGGGTGCGTACGAACACACGATCAACCTGCAGGCCAAGAACCAGTTCTTCCAGGCCTTCGTGCTGCAGGGCCGCGCACCGCAGATCGCGGTGGGCGTGTCGACCAAGAACCTGGCGGGCTACACCGGCATCCAGGACCTGAAGGGCAAGAAGATCGGCGTCTCGGCGCCGGGCTCCTCGACCAACATGGTGGCCAACCTCGTGCTTTCGCGCGGCGGCCTCAAGGCCAGCGACGTGAGCTTCATCGGCGTGGGCGTGGCGGCCGGTGCGCTCACCGCGCTGCGCTCGGGCCAGATCGACGCCATCAGCAACACCGACCCGGTGATGACGATGCTCGAGCAGAAGGGCGACGTGAAGATCATCAGCGACACGCGCACGCTCAGGGGCACCGAGCAGGTGTTCGGCGGGCCGATGCCCGCGGCCTGCCTCTACGCGCCGACCGACTTCATCCAGAAGCATCCCAACACCTGCCAGGCGCTGGCCAATGCGATCGTGCGCGGCCTCAAGTGGCTGCAGACGGCCGGGCCGGGCGACATCATCAAGACGGTGCCCGAGACCTACCTGCTCGGCGACCGCGCGCTGTACCTCGCGTCGTTCGACAAGGTGCGCGAGTCCATTGCCACCGACGGCCTCGTGCCGGCCGAAGGGCCGAAGACGGCGCTCAATGCCATCGCGAGCTTCGACACTGCGGTGAAATCCGACAAGATCGACCTTGCCAGGACCTACACCAACGATTTTGCAAAGCGTGCGAAAGACAGGTTCAAAGCCTGATTGCGAACGTCCAGCAACCCGGCTCCGGCCGGGTTTTTTCTTCCGGAGCGCCATGTCCGACTACGCCCTCGAACTCCTCTCCATCCGCTGCACCTTCCATTCGAAGGACGACCCGGGCCAGCGCTACACGGCGGTGGACGACACCACGCTGCGCATCGGCGCGGGCGAGTTTGTCTCCGTCGTCGGGCCCACGGGCTGCGGCAAGTCGACACTGCTGAATGTGGGCGCGGGGCTGCTCGAGCCGTCGTCGGGCGGGGTGAAGGTCTTCGGCCAGGCGCTCACGGGCGTCAACAAGCGCGCCGGCTACATGTTCCAGACCGAGGCGCTGATGCCGTGGCGCAGCGCCATCGACAACGTGAAGGTGGGGCTGCAGTACCGCGGCGTGCCCGACGCCGAGGCGCAGGCGCAGGCCGAGGCCTGGCTCTCGCGCGTGGGCCTCACGGGTTTCGGCGACCGCTATCCGCACCAGCTCTCGGGCGGCATGCGCAAGCGTGTGGCGCTCGCGCAGACGCTGGTGCTCGACCCCGACATCATCCTCATGGACGAGCCCTTCAGCGCGCTCGATGTGCAGACGCGACAGCTGATGGAAAACGAAGTGCTCGAACTCTGGAGTGCGAAGAAGAAGGCCGTGCTCTTCATCACGCACGACCTCGACGAGGCCATTGCAATGAGCGATCGCGTGGTCGTGCTGTCGGCCGGCCCGGCGACACGGCCGATCGGCGAGTTCGTGATCGACCTGCCGCGTCCGCGCGACGTGGCCGAGGTGCGCACGCAGCCGCGCTTCGTCGAGCTGCACCGCCAGATCTGGGAGGTGCTGCGCGACGAGGTGCTCAAGGGCTACGCGCAGCAACTGAGAAAGGCCGCATGATGCCGCGCCTCGACGCACGCCACGCGCGCTTCTGGCAGCTCATGCTGCTGGCCGTGATCCTCGTGACCTGGCACGTGGCCTCGCGCAACGACCAGATCGCCTTCTTCCTCGGCCAGCCGATCGTGGTGGCGGGGCGCATCTGGAGCTGGTTCCTGCCCTTCGAGGTGCCGCCGAACCTGCTGTTTCCCGAAGGCCTGAAGGGCAACGCCGACATCTACCGCCACCTGGGCACCACGCTGCTCGAAACGGTGCTGGCCTTCGGTATCGGCACGGCGCTCGGGCTGGGCTGCGGCCTGTGGCTTGCGCTGGCGCCCACGGCGAGCCTGATCCTCGACCCGTACATCAAGGCCGCCAACTCGATGCCGCGCGTGATCCTTGCGCCGATCTTCGCGCTGTGGTTCGGCCTGGGCATCTGGAGCAAGGTGGCGCTGGCGGTCACGCTGGTGTTCTTCATCGTGTTCTTCAACGTCTACCAGGGCGTGCGCGAAGTGAGCCCGGTGGTGCTGGCCAACGCGAAGATGCTGGGCGCCAACCAGCGGCAGCTGCTGCGCACGGTGTACCTGCCAAGCGCCACGAGCTGGGTGTTTTCCAGCCTGCACACCTCGGTGGGCCTGGCCTTCGTCGGTGCGGTGGTGGGGGAATACCTGGGATCGGCGCGCGGCGTGGGCTACCTGATCCTGCAGGCCGAGGGCACCTTCGACGTGAACACGGTCTTTGCCGGCATCGTGGTGCTCACGGCCTTTGCGCTGGCGCTCGACGGGCTCGTGGGGCTGATCGAGAAGCGGCTCATGAAGTGGCAGCCGCGCAGCGGGGAAACCGAAAAGCTCTGAGCCGCGTGCGCGGTCAGCGCCTTCAGTGGGTCTGGCGCGTCTCGGTGTTGACCTGCACCAGCGCGCGCCCTGCGAAGAGTCCGCCGGACGTCTCGAGCACCAGCCGTTCCTTGTCGCGTCGGCGCAGGTCGTCGATCACTGCGTCGGCTTCCTCGGGCGTGGCGCCCAATGCGACCACGCCCTGGCGACCGAAGGCCATCGCCGATTCGAAGGTCTCGCGGATCTGGTAGTCGACGTCGAGCTTCACGAGCGCGACCGCATGCTCCCGGTCGAAGGCGCGCACCATCAGGTGCGCATGCGGGAACTCGGCCTTCACAAGTTCCGCGATGCGCGTGGCCACGGCGCGGTCGTCGATGCACACCATGATCGCGCGCGCGGTGTGCGCGCCGGCTGCGTGCAGCACGTCGGCCCGCGCACCGTCGCCGTAGTACACCTTGAAGCCGAACTCGGCGGCGTCGCGGATCGTCTGCGTGTCGTTGTCGATGATCGAGATCGACGCGCCGCGCGCCAGCGCGCCCTGGATCGCGATCTGCCCGAAGCGGCCGAAGCCGATGACGAGCACGTTGCCGGCGAGTTCCTCGGCTTTCTCGACGCCTTCCATCGACGTCGGCACGGCGGGCGCGAAGCGGCGGTGCACCAGCACCACCAGCGGCGTGAGCGCCATCGACAGCACCACCACCGCCGTCATGTTGGCGTTGACCGTCGGGCTGATGACCTTGACGGCGAGCGCCGACGAGAACAGCACGAAGGCGAATTCGCCGCCTTGCGCCATGAGCACGGCGCGGTCGATCGCGTCGGCGGGCGAACTCTTGGCGAGCCGGGCCACGCCGTAGATGCACAGCGCCTTGACGACCATCATCGAGATCACGCCCGCGACGATGAGCTGCCAGTTCTGCGCCACCACCGCGAGGTCGAGCGACATGCCCACGCCGATGAAGAACAGGCCGAGCAGCAGCCCGCGGAAGGGCTCGATGTCGGCTTCGAGCTGGTGGCGGAAGGTCGATTCCGACAGCAGCACGCCGGCCAGGAAGGCGCCCATGGCCATCGACAGGCCGCCGAGCTGCATCAGCAGCGCCGCGCCCAGCACCACGAGCAATGCCGCGGCCGTCATGACCTCGCGCGCCTTGGAATTGGCGAGCACGCGGAACAGCGGATTGAGCAGCCAGATGCCGGCCGCCACCAGCGCTGCGAGCGCACCCATGCCGATGCCGACACCGACCCAGCGCGAGGGCGCCGCGGCCTGCTGCGCCGCATCGACCGGCGCGATGAAGGCGACGATGGCCAGCAGCGGCACGATGAGCAGGTCTTCGAACAGCAGCACGGCGACGATCTTCTGGCCGCGCGGCGCGGCGATGTCGCCGCGCTCGCCGAGCAGCTGCATCACGATGGCCGTGGAGGTGAGCACGAAGCCCATCGCGCACACGAACGAGACGGCGAGCGGAAAGCCGAAGGCCATGCCCACGCCGGTCAGCAGGAGCCCGCACACCACCACCTGCAGGCTGCCCAGGCCGAAGATGTCGCGCCGCATGCTCCACAGGTGCGAGGGCCGCATCTCGAGCCCGATCACGAAGAGGAACATCACGACGCCGAGTTCGGCCGTGTGCAGGATGGTCTGGGGATCGGTGAAGAGGCCGAAGCCGAAGGGGCCGATGGCCAGGCCTGCCGCCAGGTAGCCGAGCACCGAGCCCAGCCCGAGCCGCTTGAACAGCGGCACGGCGACGACGGCCGCGCCCAACAACGTGACGACCTTGATGAGATCGCCCGCGCTTCCTTCGACTGCCATGGCCTGTCCTCCTGATATCGCTTTTTTCGTCGAGGCCCGGCACCGCCCGCCGGCAGGGCGGCGGTCAGCGCTTGCGCTTGGACGGCGTGCCGCCGCGCGGCTGGCGCGCCACGACTTGCTTGGCGCTGCTGCTGCCGCGTGCGGCAGTCTTGCTCGGCGTGCCGCCGCGCTTGGAGGTGGCGACGGCGCCGCGTCCGCGGGTCGCGCCCGTGCCGACGCGCGCCGAGGCCGACGCGCGCACCGGCAGGTAGACGACCACGCTGTAGCCGCGCTTGAAGGCGTGGTTCGTGTTGACGTCGTTCCAGTCGGCCACGGCGGCAGGCTTGAGGTTGTAGCGGCGCGCGATGCTCGCCACGTTGTCCGAGCGGCCGGCCTTGACGGTGGTGCGGCGCGTGACGATCTCGGGCTGGAAGCTCAGGTGGCCGCCGTCGGCCACGACCGCCGCCACGTCTTCCTTCACGCGCGCGCCGCGCGGCACGATGAGCGTGGAGCCGGCCTTGATGAGCATGCGCGGCGGCACGTTGTTGAGTGCGCGCAGGTCCGACTCGCTCATGCCCGAGCGCTGGGCCGCGTCGGCCACCGTCATGGTGCTGGGCACGACCCAGGCCGTCCAGCTGGCGTACTGGCCCTGCGTGTAGGCGTCGAAGTTGCGCTTGAAGACCGCTGCGTTGTCCCAGGGCAGCAGGATCTCGGGGGTGCCGGCCGCGATCAGCACGGGCTTGTGGGCGGCGGGGTTGAGCGCGCGGAAGTCTTCGATGCGCACGTCGGCCAGCTTGGCCGCCAGTTCCACGTCGAGGTCGCGCGTGAGCGGCACGGTCTGGAAGTAGGGGTGGTTGGCGATCAGCGGCAGCTCGGCGTTGAAGGCCTGCGGGTTGGCCACGATGTTCTTCACGGCCTGCAGCTTGGGCACGTACAGCCGCGTTTCGGCCGGCATCGACAGGTCGCTGTAGGTGGTGGGCAGGCCCAGGCGCTGGTTCTTGGCGATGGCGCGTCCCACGCTGCCTTCGCCCCAGTTGTAGGCGGCCAGCGCGAGCTGCCAGTCGCCGAACATGCCGTAGAGCTTCTGCAGGTAGTCGAGCGCGGCGCGGGTGGAGGCCACCACGTCGCGGCGGTCGTCGCGGAAGATGTTCTGCTTGAGGTCGAAGTCGGTGCCGGTGGCGGGCATGAACTGCCACATGCCGGCGGCGCGCGCACTCGACACGGCCTGCGGGTTGAAGGCGCTCTCGATGTACGGCAGCAGCGCCAGCTCGGTCGGCATGTTGCGGCGCTCGAGTTCTTCAACGATGTGGAAGATGTATTTGTTCGAGCGCTCGGTCATGCGCTGGATGTAGTCGGGCCGGCTGGCGTACCACTGCTCGCGATCGCGCACCAGGTCGCTCTCGAGGTTGGGCATCTTGAAGCCGCGGCGGATGCGGTCCCACATGTCGGCGGGCGGTGCCAGCGTGACCACGCTTTGCGAATGCGCCTGGCCGCTGGTCAGCGGGCTGAGGTTGGGGTCGCGCGGATAGACCGGCGTGGCACTGCCCGACGGGCGGGCGCCCGTGCCGCCAGCGGCGGTGCCGGCCTTGGCCGTGGTGGAGGAGGAAGAAGCGCTGTTGTCCGTGCTCGCGCAGCCCGCGAGTACCAGTGAACCTGCGAGGCAGGTGGCAACAATAAATTTCATCGGAAGTCGTTTTTCCATTGGCGCAGCGCGGCGAACACCTCGGCTTCGGCGGCATCCGCGGAAAGCTCGGCATGGGCCCGCACTGCTCGAAGGACAGTGGCTTCGCGGCTGCGAAGAAAGGGGTTGATCCGGCGCTCGATCGCCAGTTGGGAGGGCAGCGTGGGCTGCCCTTGTGCGCGCAGGCTTTCGCAACGCGCGTTGTAGTGAGTGAGTTCGTCGTTGCCGGGTTCCACGGCGCGGGCGAACTTCAGGTTAGCAAGTGTGTATTCGTGCGCGCAGCACACACGTGTGTCGCCGGGCAGCGCCGCCAGCGCGTCGAGCGAGGCGAGCATCTGCGCGGGCGTGCCTTCGAACAGGCGGCCGCAGCCGCCGGAGAAGAGGGTGTCGCCGCAGAACAGCACGGGGGCCTGCGTGGCCGAGGCCGGCAGGAAGTACGCGATGTGCCCGGCCGTGTGGCCCGGCACGTCGATGACCTCGAAGCGCAGGCCCAGGGCCTGTGCGATGTCGCCCTGCACCAGCGGCGTGTAGGGCTCGGGGATGCGCTCGCGCGCGGGGCCCCACACCTTCGCTCCCGTGGCCGCATGCAGCGCGGCCACGCCGCCTGTGTGATCGGCGTGGTGGTGCGTGACTAGAATCGCGGCCAGCTGCAGCTTGTGGTGCGCCAACGCATCGAACACCGGTTGGGCATCGCCCGGGTCCACCACGAGGGCGTGGTGCCCGTCGTGCAGCATCCAGAGGTAGTTGTCAGCAAAAGCGGGCAGCGGAACAAGGGTCATGAGCGGTCAAATTATAGGTTTGCAGGATTGGTTCGCGACCCCCCCGGGCCGTTACCTCCTGGCTTGGGAACAGGCCCAGTTCGACGAGGCGGTGGCCGATGTTTTCGGTTACCACGCCTTGCAGCTCGGTGCCGCCGAGGTCGACGGGCTGCGCACCAACCGCATGCCGCACCGCTGGCTGGCGCTGACCGACCCGATGCGGGCCGGCAAGGCCACGCTGGTGACCGATTTCACCGCCTTGCCGTTCGGGGCCAACAGCCTCGATCTCGTGGTGCTGCCGCATGCTCTGGAACTCAGTCCCGATCCGCACGCCACGCTGCGCGAGGTCGAGCGGGTGCTGGTGCCCGAAGGGCGCGTGGTGATCTGCGGGCTGAACCCGACCAGCCTGTGGGGCCTGCGGCAGCGCCGCGGCCACCTCTACCGCCGGCTGGGCCTGGGCGAGACCTTCCTGCCCGAGGCGGGCGAGTTCATCGGCTACTGGCGCATGCGCGACTGGCTTCGGCTCCTGAGCTTCGAGGTGGAGTCGGGCCGTTTCGGCATCTACCGGCCCGCGGTGCGCAGCGAAGCGTGGCTGGAGCGCTCGCGCTGGATGGACGCCATCGGCGAGCGCTGGTGGCCGATCTTCGGCGCGGCCTACTTCCTGGTGGCGGTGAAGCGTGTGCGCGGCATGCGCCTGCTGAGCGCCGACTGGCGCCGGGCGGCTGCGCGGGCCACGGCGCCGGTGCCCATCGCGGGCAAGGTGCACCGCAGCAAAGCGGGCAAGAATTGAACAGAACACAGAAGCGGGCGGCATCGCCCGCATGACGCCACAGAAACAAGGAACAGTCAGTTTGAACGAAGTCGTGATCTACACCGATGGCGCGTGCAAGGGCAACCCGGGACCGGGCGGCTGGGGTGCGTGGCTCAAGTCGGGGCCCACCGAGAAGGAACTGTTCGGCGGTGAACTCAACACCACCAACAACCGCATGGAACTCACGGCCGTGATCGAAGGCCTGGCCGCGCTCAAGCGGCCCTGCAAGGTGCTGCTGTACCTCGACAGCCAGTACGTGCGCAAGGGCATCACCGAGTGGATTCGCGGCTGGAAAGCCAAGGGCTGGATGACCGCCAGCAAGCAGCCCGTGAAGAACGTCGAGCTGTGGCAGAAGCTCGACAAGCTGGTGGCCGAAGGCGGTCACCAGATCGAATGGCGCTGGGTGAAGGGCCACTCGGGCGACCCGGGCAACGAGCGGGCCGACATGCTGGCCAACAAGGGCGTGGACAAGGCATTGGGTCGGATCTGACGGATCTGACCGCCGGTCTTCCCGGCTAGATCAGCCCTTCGAAGATCATCACGTCGACTTCCTGGCCGGCGTCGACATGGCCCAGGTCGTGGTGCAGCACCACGAGCCCGTTGGCCTCGACCATCGAACTCAGAACGCCCGACCCCTGGTGCGCCGCCACCTGCACCTCGGGCAGCGTGCCCGGCACCTGCCGGACGAAACCGCGCTGGTACTCGGTGCGGCCCGGCTTCTTGCGGATGGGCCCGGCGCTGCGCGCGCGCAGCAGCGGCGGCGGGGCGGCGGCTGCGTCGTGGCAGCCCATGAGCCGCAGCAGCGCCGGCCGCACGAAGGCCAGGAAGGCGACCATCGCCGCCACCGGATTGCCCGGCAGGCCGAACAGCACGACGGGCGTGGCCGCGGCGTCGCGTGGGATCAGCCCCACCGCGAGCGGCCGTCCGGGCCGCATCGCGACCCGCCAGAAGGCCATGTCGCCCAGCTGCTGCATCACGTCGCGCGTGTGGTCGGCCGCGCCCGCGCTCACGCCGCCGCTGGTGACGATGGCGTCGGCCTCGCGCGCCGCCCGCTGCAGCGTGGCCGCGAGCGTGGCGGGGTCGTCGTGCACCAGTCCGAGGTCGACCACCTCGCAGCCCAGCCGCGTGAGCAGGCCGAACAGCGTGTAGCGGTTGCTGTCGTACACGGCGCCTTCGCGCGGCGTGTCGCCCAGGCAGAGGATTTCGTCGCCGGTCGAGAAGTACGCGACGCGCAGCCGGCGCCGCACGGTCACGCGCGCCAGGCCGAGGCTGGCGACCATGCCGAGTGCGGCCGGTGACAGGCGCTCGCCGCGCCGCAGCGCCGGCTGGCCCTGCATCAGGTCTTCGCCGGCGAGGCGGCGGTTGTCGCCGCGACCCAGCACGCGGGCCGGAAAGCAGACCTGGTCGCCGTCGATCTTGCAGAACTCCTGCGGGATCACGGTGTCGAGGCCGGCCGGCATCATCGCGCCGGTCATGATGCGCACCGCGTCGCGTGGTCCCAGCGTGCCGCGCCAGGCCGACCCGGCCAGCGCCGTGCCCGCCACGCGCAGCGTGAGCGAATGGTCGATGGGCGCGTTGGCCGGCAGCAGCGCGCCGTCGAAGGCGTAGCCGTCCATCGCGGAGTTGTCGTGCGGCGGCACGCTCACGGGCGAGATGAGGTCGTCGGCCAGCACGCGGCCGAGCGCGTCGCGCAGCGCGAGGTCTTCGGATTCGGCCACGGCCAGCGGCGTGACGAGGCGCGAAAGAAAGGTGGTGACGGTGTCGACGTCGAGGTCGCCCGCGTCGCAGTCCGCGAGATCGGCGGCAATGGCGGCGATGCGGCTCATGGCTGTTCGAGCGTCTGCAGGTCGGCCAGCGTGTTCGCGTTGAAAAAAGCGTCGGGCGCGTCGCCGGGGCGATCGAAGGGCAAGGTCACGGCGCCGTGCTGCGCAGTCCAGGCGCCGACCTTGCGGCCGCCGTCTTCGACAAAGCGCCGCAGGCTGTCGCGCAGTTCGATGTGCACGAGGCAGAACACCGGCTGCGGGCGCAGCACCGTGCGGCCGTCGGGGCCGGTTTCGGGGGCGCTGGCCATGGCGATGCGCGCGTGGTGGCCGTCCGCGGCGAGGGCCTCGGCCAGCCGCGCCGCCAGGTCGGGCGGAAAGCGCGGTGTGTCGCAGGGCACGGTGAGCAGCCAGGGCGTGGGGCAGTGTTCGAGCCCGCTCAACATGCCGGCCAGCGGCCCGGGGTGGTCGGGCACGCTGTCGGCGAACACCGGCACGCCCAGCGCTTCGTAGGCCGCGAAATTCCGGTTGGCGTTGATGAGCACGCCGCCGACCTGCGGGCGCAGCCGTTGCACCGCGTGCGCGGCGAGCGTCTCGCCCTGGAGCAGCTGCAGGCCCTTGTCGACCCCGCCCATGCGCGTGCCGCGTCCGCCGGCGAGCACGAGGCCCGTGATGTCGGCCGGTGCGATGGCCGGGGCGGTACCCATGGCTGGCGGCCTCATCCGCCGATGTAGCTCATCTCGACGCGGCGGGGCGCCGCCGCGTCGGGGGCGCTGTCGTCGGGGCCGCGCAGTGCGCGCAGCTCGGAATAACGGTCGGCGCGGCCTTGCCAGATGTGGCCGATGGCGGAGGTGATGTCTTCATCGCTCGCGGGGCCGCGCAGCAGCGGCCGCAGGTCGTGGCCGGCGTTCGCGAACAGGCACAGGTACAGCTTGCCCTCGGTCGACAGGCGCGCGCGGCTGCAGTCGTGGCAGAAGGCCTGGGTCACGCTGCTGATCACGCCGACTTCGCCGCCGCCGTCGGCATAAGCCCAGCGCTGGGCCGTTTCGCCGGGCGTGGTGGCTTCGAGCGGTACCAGCGGAAACTCCGCCGCGATGCGCGCGATGACCTCGGCCGAGGGCAGCACCTCGTCCATGCGCCAGCCGTTGGTGGCGCCCACGTCCATGTATTCGATGAATCGCAGCACGACCTTGCCGTCGTGGTGTTCGCGGAAGTAGCGCGCCATCGGCAAGATCTCTTGCTCGTTGGTGCCGCGCTTGACCACCATGTTGACCTTGATCGGGCCCAGGCCCGCCGCAATGGCTGCGTCGATGCCGGCCAGCACGTCGGCCACCGGGAAGTCGACGTCGTTCATGTGGCGGAACACGGCGTCGTCGAGGCTGTCCAGGCTCACCGTCACGCGCTGCAGGCCGGCGGCTTTCAGCGCGGCGGCCTTGCGCTTGAGCAGCGAACCGTTGGTGGTCAGCGTGAGTTCGAGCGGGTCGCCGTCGGGGGTGCGCAGCTCGGCCAGTTGCCCGATGAGCCCTTCGATGTGCTTGCGCAGCAGCGGCTCGCCGCCGGTGAGGCGGATCTTGCGCACGCCGTGCGAGGCAAAGAGGCGCGCCAGGCGCGTGATTTCCTCGAAGCTCAGCAGGGCGCTGTGCGGCAGGTACTGGTAGTCCTTGTCGAACACGTCCTTCGGCATGCAGTAGCTGCAACGGAAGTTGCAGCGGTCGGTCACGCTGATGCGCAGGTCGGTCAGCGGACGGCCGAGCCGGTCGGCCAGCAGGCCGTTGGCGGGCACGGCGACATCGGGCGCGGCCACGACGGCGTGGCCCGCGGGGGCGATCGGAATGACGGTGCTGCTGCTGTTCTTCATGGGGCGATGCCGATTTTGCGCCATGGCTCGCGGCTGCGTGCCAGGCGGGCTACTTCAGCACCGCCGCATAGACCATGTTGCGCGCAAGGCTTCGGTAGTGGGTGCGGTGCTTGGGCGACTGCAGCATCAGCACGACGAACATCTCGTTCTTCGGATCGACCCACATGTAGGTGCCGCCTGCGCCGCCCCAGTTGTACTCGCCGCCGCCGGACGGGTAGGGCGCCTCGCCGTCGTTGCGGCGTACCGCGAAGCCCAGGCCGAAGCCGTAACCGGGGCCCGGCAGGTAGAGCGGGCCCGGCGCAATGCCGGCGCCGGCATTCGAGTGGTCGCTGGTCATCAGCGCCAGCGTGCGCGGGCCGAGGTAGCGCGTGCCGTCGAGCGTGCCGCCGTTGAGCAGCATCTGCAGGAAGCGCGCGTAGTCGGATGCAGTCGACACCAGCCCGCCGCCGCCCGATTCGAACTTGCGCACGGTGCGCGGGTCGTTCAGGTCGGCGCCCACGCCGAAGCTGCGGTCGTTCGGCAGCGGCTCGGCAATGCGCGGCTGGCGCGCGGGCTCGGGCACGTAGTACGTCGTGTCCTTCATGCCCAGCGGGTCGAACAGGCGCGCCTTTTCGAACTGGTACAGCGACTGGCCCGACACCACCTCGACCACGCGGCCCAGGATGTCGGTGGAGTAGCTGTAGTCCCAGGTCGTGCCGGGCTGGTAGGCCAGCGGCAGCTTGGCCAGGCGCTGTGAGAACTCGGCGCTGGTCGGGTCGCCGGCTGCGAGGTCGGCGGTGTTGTAGGCCTGCTTGACCAGCCCCGGGCCGAAGAAGCCGTAGGTCAGGCCCGAGGTGTGGCGCATCAGGTCCTGTACGGTGATCGGGCGGCGCGCGGGCACGGTCTCGAGCACCGGCTTGCCGTCGGCGCCGGGCTTCTCGACGCCCACCGTCATGCGGGCGTACTCGGGCAGGTACATCGCCACGGGGTCGTCGAGCTTCATGCGGCCGTCTTCGACCAGCATCATCGCGGCGACCGTGGTGACGGGCTTGCTCATCGAGTAGATGCGGAAGATGCCGTCGCGCGGCATCGGCGTGCCGGCGGTGGGGTCGAGCTTGCCGACCGGTTCGAACCACGCGACCTTGCCCTGGCGCGCGACCAGCAGCACCGCGCCGGGAATCTTGCCGGCGGCCACGTCGGCCTTGAGCACGTCGGTGAGCTTCTGCAGGCGTTCGGTCGACAGGCCCACGGATTCGGGCCGGGCGGTGGGCAGCGACTGGGCGGTGGCGAGCAGCGGCAGGGCGAGGCTCAGACCGAGCAGGGCCGTGCGCACCAGGGCGCGGCGCTTCAGGAAAGTCATGCGTGTTGTCTCCGTCGGTGATGGAAGGATGGAACCGGCAGGATGGTCTTGACGCCGTCCGTTCGAGCCGGTCGCGGGGCAGTGTATCGGCGGAACGGTGCGGATGAGCTGGCCGATTGGCGGTATCTATGCTGCCGATATCTTGACGCAGACAATGAGAATTACTATCATTTGAACGCCTGAGTACGCAGCACAAGCACCACGCAAAGGGCTCTCTTCAACCAAGGAGCTTTCGAACGTGCCGTACACCCTGCCAGCCTTGCCCTATGCCTTCGATGCGCTCGAACCCCACATCGACGCGCAGACGATGGAAATCCACCACGGCAAGCACCACCAAACCTACGTGAACAACCTCAATGCGGCGTTGAAAGACACGCCGCTTGCGGACACGCCGGTCGAAGCCCTCATTGCCGGTGTCGAGCAACTGCCCGAGGCGCTGCGCGCACCGGTGCGCAACAACGGCGGTGGTCACGCCAACCACAGCCTGTTCTGGACGGTGATGGCGCCAGTGGGCGAGGGCGGCGGCGGGGCGCCGTCGGGCGCGCTCTCGAAGGCGATCGACACCGACCTGGGCGGCCTCGACGCCTTCAAGGACGCCTTCACCAAGGCCGCGCTCACGCGCTTCGGCAGCGGCTGGGCCTGGCTCGTCGTCGGCGCCGACGGCAAGCTCGCCGTGGAGAGCAGCGGCAACCAGGACAGCCCGCTGATGCGCGGCATCGGCTCCGGCAAGACGCCGATCCTGGGCCTGGACGTGTGGGAGCACGCCTACTACCTGAAGTACCAGAACCGCCGCCCCGAATACATCGCGGCCTTCTACAACGTGGTGCACTGGGCCGAAGTGGCCCGCCGCCTTGCCGCCGCGACCGGCGGCTGATGATTCGACAAGGAGCCCGCCCATGAACGACTCGCCGCCGGGCACGATGGCGACACAGCCGCCGCACAGGTCGACGCGCACGGTGCGCGAATGGATCGGCTTTGCCATCGTCGCGGCCGGTGCGCTGGCGCTGGCGTCGCAGTTCTGGTCTTTCGTGCGCGCCGACCCGATGGTGTGGAACGCGCTGCGCGGCGGTTCGGTGGCAGCACTGGCGACCGCGCTGGGCACGCTGCCGGTGCTGTTCTCGCAGCGGCTGCCCGACAAGCTGCAGGACACGTTGTTCGGTTTCGGCGCCGGCGTGATGCTCGCGGCCTGCGCCTTCTCGCTGATCATTCCCGGGCTGGACGCGGCCAAGTCGACGGGCGTCTTCGGCGGGGGCGACTGGGCAGCGGGCGGCGTGATCGGCGCGGCCATTCTGCTCGGCGGCCTGGTGCTCATGACCATGGACCGCGTGCTGCCGCACGAGCATTTCATCAAGGGCCGCGAAGGGCAGACGGGGCGGCAGCTGCGCCGCACCTGGCTCTTCGTGTTCGCGATCGCGCTGCACAACGTGCCCGAGGGCCTGGCCATCGGCGTCGGCTACGCAGCCAACAACGGCGTGCGCGCCGATGCGCTCGCCACCGGCATCGCGATCCAGGACGTGCCCGAAGGTCTGGTGGTGGCCGTGGCGCTGCTGGCGGCGGGCTACAGCCGGTTGTTCGCGGTGCTGATCGGCATGGCCTCAGGCCTGGTCGAGCCGCTCGGTGCCGTGCTCGGCGCGGCGGTGGTCGGCCATTCGGCGATGCTGCTGCCCTGGGGGCTGGGCTTTGCGGCGGGTGCGATGCTGTTCGTGATCAGCCACGAGATCATTCCCGAGTCGCACCGCAAGGGACACGAAACCTATGCGACCAGCGGGCTGATGATCGGCTTCGTGCTGATGATGCTGCTGGACACCGCGCTGGGCTGACGCCCAAACGCGGCGTCATCAGCTTCAGCCGTGCTTGATGGCGACCGTCTTCAAGGTCGTGAAACCGTACAGCGCCTCGAAGCCCTTCTCGCGCCCGTAGCCCGACGACTTCACGCCGCCGAACGGCAGCTCGACGCCGCCGCCCGCGCCGTAGTTGTTGATGAACACCTGGCCGCTCTTCACGCGCTTGGCCATGCGGAACTGGCGCGCGCCGTCCGCTGTCCAGACGCCGGCCACGAGGCCGAACTGGGTGGCGTTGGCGAGTGCCACGGCTTCGTCTTCGTCGGCGAATTGCATCGCGGCGAGCACGGGGCCGAACACTTCTTCTTGTGCGAGGCGATGGCCCACGGGCACGTCGCGCAGCAAGGTCGGGGCTTGGTAGAAGCCGGTCTCGGGCGCTTCTTCGACCACCACGCCTTGCGCCACCATCGGGATGCCGGCGTGTTGCGCGTCGCTCAAGAAGTCCCACACGCGCTGCTGCTGCGTCTGGCGGATCAGGGGGCCGACGTCGAGGTCCATGGCGGCGGGGCCGACACGCAGGGCTTCGAAGGCGTGGCCCAGGCGCTCGAGCAGGGGCTCGTAGATGTCGCGCTGGATCAGCACGCGCGAGCCCGCCGAGCAGGTTTGGCCGGCGTTCTGCACGATGGCATTGATGATCACGGGAATGGCCGCGTCGAGGTCGGCATCGGCAAAGATGATCTGCGGGCTCTTGCCACCCAGTTCGAGCGTGACCGGGCAATGCCGTTCGGCCGCCACCTGCTGGATCAGCGTGCCGATCTTCGGGCTGCCGGTGAAGCTGATGTGGTCGATGCCTTCGTGGCGTGCGAGCGCGTCGCCGACTTCATGGCCGTAGCCCGTCACGATGTTGAGCGCGCCGGCCGGAAAGCCGACCTCGGCCGCCAGCTGCGCCACGCGGATCAGCGACAGGCAGGCGTCTTCGGCCGGTTTCACCACGCACACGTTGCCGGCCGCCAGGGCGCCGCCCACGCTGCGCCCGAAGATCTGCATCGGGTAGTTCCACGGAATGACGTGGCCCGTGACGCCATGCGGCTCGCGCCAGGTGAAGACGCTGTAGCCATCTTGATAAGGAATGGTCTCGCCGTGCAGCTTGTCGCAGGCGCCGGCATAGAACTCGAAGTAGCGCACCAGTGCCACCGCGTCGGCGCGGGCCTGTTTCACGGGCTTGCCGCAGTCGCGCTGCTCGATGAGTGCGAGCTCGTCGACGTGCTCGGCGATCTTCTGCGAGAGCTTGAAGAGCAGGCGGCCGCGGTCGGCGGCGCTGACCTTGTGCCACACGCCCTCGAAGCAGTCGCGCGCGGCGCGCACGGCGGCGTCGATGTCGGCGGCGTTGCTGCGCTGGATCTCGTCGAAGGGCTGGCCGTCCGACGGGTCGATGACGGGGAGGGTGCGGCCGGAGGCGGAAGGAACGTCCGCGTTGGCGATGTAGTTGAGCTGCATGGGGCGAGATTTTGCGCGAAGCACGCCGCGCGCGTGGCGCCCCGGCTGGCCCGCCTTACTTCGCCGCGGTGGCTTTGGGCAGCGCGCGCACGGCGTTCAGCATGCGTTCGACGTGCTTGTCGGGGTTGAGGTTCTGGTAGTAGTAGGCGACCTTGCCGTCGGTCGCGATCACGTACGACAGGCGGTTGGCGAAGTCGGGCCGGGTCTGCATCAGCGCGTCGAAGCCCTGGATCACGGTCTTGCCCTGGTCGGACGCGACCGGAAAGCGGCTCTGGCAGGACTTGACCGAGAACTTGGAGAGCGTGTCGATGTCGTCCGCCGAAACGCCGATCACCGTGGCCCCGAGCGCGGAGAATTTGTCGATGGCTTCGGCGAAGGCGTGGGCCTCGATGGAGCAGTCGTTGGAGTCGGCCGCCGGAAAGAAATACAGCACCACCGGTCCCTTGGCCAGCGCCTCGGCCAGCGAGTAGCGGAAGGTCTTGCCGCCGAGCGCGGCCGTGGCCGTGAACTTGGGCGCGGGCTCGCCGATATCGAGTGCGGCGTGGGCACTGGGTACCCCGGCGGCGAGGGCGGCGGCCCACAAAGCGGTGCGCAAGAGGAGCGATCGGGCCATGATGTAACTCCGAAGCGAAGTGAACCGAATTCTAGGACGGTGCCTTGCGAAATGGGCCCTTGTTGAAACCGCAGCAGGCGTGGCGGCGTACATCAGGGCAATGGCAACCACAACGACAAGAGGAATCCGATCATGAATGCTTGGGCCCGGTCTTTCTTGCGCACGGCGCTGGCCGGCGTGCTGCTGGCATTGCTTGCGGCTTGCGGCTCCTTGCCGCCGGCGCGCGAACGCCCGGCCGAGCACGCGGCCACGGCCGACCCGGGCACCGCGCTCGCCAAGATCGTCACGGCCTCCACGCCGCCCGGCGAGCATTCGGGCTTCCGGCTCATGCCGCTGGGCGTGTACTCGCTCGACGCGCGCCTGCAGCTCGCGCAGCGCGCCGAGCACTCGCTGGTGGTGCAGTACTACCAGCTCGAGAACGACGCCGTCGGCCGGCTGCTGCTGCGCACGCTGCGCGAGGCGGCGGCGCGCGGCGTGAAGGTGCGGGTGCTGGTGGACGACCTGTACACGGTGAAGAGCCAGCAGCTCTTGCTGGCGCTGTCCGAGACGCCCAATGTGTCGGTGCGCCTGTTCAACCCGTTCTGCTGCGCGCGCAACGGCTTTCTCTCGCGCTTCGTGGTGTCGATCTTCGACATCCATCGGCTCAACCACCGCATGCACAACAAGCTCTTCATTGCCGACGGCGCGATGGCGGTGGTGGGCGGGCGCAACATCGCCGACGAGTATTTCGTGCTGAGCGAGGCGCAGAACTTCATCGACATGGATGCGCTGGTGGTCGGCAAAGTCGTGTCGCAGCTCGAGAGCATCTTCGACGCCTACTGGAACAGCGACCAGATCTGGCCCATTGCCGAAATCGTGCGCAAAGAGGCCGGCGCCGCCACCTTCGACGACGAGGTCGGCATGGCCGGGCCGCCGCCGAAGGTCGTGCTGCCGCCTTCGGACATCCTCGGCTACGGGCCCATCGCCGAAGAGCTCGACGGCGGCCGCATGGGCCTGTTGTGGGGCGAGGCGCGCGCCATTGCCGACCCGCCGTCCAAGCCCACGACCCTGACGGCCGAAGACGCGATTGCCACCAGCGTGACGATGAAGGTCTGGGCGCTGCTGCTCGACGCCAAGACCGAGGTCGACCTGACCTCGCCCTACCTCGTGCCCGGCGAGCGCGGCATGGCCGCCTTCGAGGACCTGGCCCGGCGCAAGGTCAAGCTCACGCTGCTGACCAATTCGCTCGCCGCCAACGACGAGCCGCTGGTGCACACCGGCTACGCGCGCTACCGCGAGCGCCTGTTGAAGGGCGGCGCCGACCTGTACGAGCTGAGCCCGCAGCGCACCACCGCGAGCATGCGTTTCGGCAGCTTCGGCACCTCGCTGGGCCGGCTGCACGCCAAGACCGCCGCCATCGACAAGACGCGCATCTTCGTCGGCTCGATGAACCTCGACCCGCGCTCGGCCAGCCAGAACACCGAGATGGGCGTGGTGGTCGACAGCCCGCAACTCGCGCGCGAGATGCTGCGCATCATCCACGTGAGCAAGTTGCAGAACTCGTACCGGCTGCGGCTGTCGAAGGAGGGCGGCACGCTCGAATGGCTCACGAACGACGGCGAGAAAGAGGTGATCCTCACCTCGGAACCCGAGTCGGGTTTCTTCCAGCGCCTGTACAACACCCTGATCTCCCCGCTGGTGCCCGAGATGCTGTTGTAGCCTCGGGGGATGGCGCAGACCTTCACTTCTCTTTCGGCCCCGCAGGTCATGCTGTGGGGCCTGCTTTTTTTCGGCGGCATCTACCTGGGTTTCGGCGCGCTCACCTGGCTGCTCACGAAGCGGGTGCTGCCGACGATGGGCATTGGGCGCGTGCTCGACCCGCGACCGTTGCAGCCCGGCCAGCTGCGGCGCGAACTCACGCAGTCGGGCATCTCCGTGCTGATCTTCGGGCTGGGCATGGTATTCCCGTGGGGGCTGCTGCAACTGGGCTGGGCGCGGCTCGAGCCCGATGCGGGCTGGCAACGCATCGGCATCGAGATCCTCGTGCTTGCGGTGTGGAACGACGTGCATTTCTGGCTCAACCACCGGCTGCTGCACACGCGCTGGCTGCGCCGCTTTCATGGCCCGCACCACCGCTCGTTCGTGACCACGCCATGGGCCACCTACAGCTTTCACCCGATCGAGGCGCTGATGCTCGGCAACGTGATCCTGCTGCCGATGGTGCTGCACGATTTCAGCTTCTGGTCGCTGGCGTCGGTGCCGGTGTTCAGCCTGTTCTTCAACTGCGTCGGGCATTCGAACTACGACTTCGTGCCCGGCGTGTCATACAGCCACTGGTTCGCCGCGAGCCGTCGGCATCACCTGCACCACGCCGTGCACAACGGCAACTACGGCTTCCAGTTCACGTTCATGGACCGGCTGTTCCGCACGCGCATCGCGGCCGATGCGGCCGAGCCGCTGTTCCAGGCTTTTCGAAAGAAGCATGGCGCCACCACTGCCTGACGCGCGCCATCGGTTGCCGAGGCTGCGGCACTGGCGCGACTGGCAAAGCCTTGCGTACCTCGTCGCATTGCCTGCGCTGGCGGCGTGGCAATGGGCGCTGGGCTTCCAGATGGTGCTGTACGCGCTGATGCTGTTCCTCACGCTCGGCATCGGCGTGATCCATCACAACCATGTGCACCTGCGCATGTGGCGCGGTCGTCGCATGAACCGGCTGACCGACTTCTGGATCACGCTGCTGCAGGGCCACCCGACCTTCGTCTTCTGGCCCGCGCATGTGGCCAACCACCACCGCCACCGGCACGGACCGAAGGACGTGGCGCGCACCTACCGCTTTGGCGGCGACACCAACCACCTGTGGGGCTACCTGCTGCACCCGTTCCAGGCCGTGTGGGTGCTGATGCCTGTGTTCGTCGGCTGGCTCGCGCGGCTACATCAACATCACCGCGGCGCCTGGCGCTACTGCATGGCGCAGTACGCGCTGTGGCTGGTCAGCTGGACCGTGCTGCTGGCGATCGACTGGCGCAAGGCATTGCTGTTCGTGATCGCGCCGCAGCTGCACGGCCTGCACTGGCTGCTGGCCACCAACTACCTGCAGCACGCGCACGCCGACGGCCGCAAGACGCCGCGTAAGGAGGCACCCGGTGATACCCGCGGTAGCCAGCTGAACTACGCCCGCAATTTCGAGGGGCTGGTGAACCCCTTGCTGTTCAACATCGGCCTGCACACCGCACACCACGAGAACCCGCATGCCCATTGGTCCGAGCTCACGCACCTGCACCACACGCGTTACCGCGCGCAGGTGGCACCCGCGCTCAACGAGGGCGGGCTGGTGCCGTACATGGTGCGCGTCTTTGTGCTGGGGACCGTGTGGCCGCGTTTTCGCAGCCGCTCGCTGATGCCTCCCGATTCACCTATTGCCTGAACCCATGCCCGTTTCATTCCAACGCGTGTACCTCGAAAGCGCCGGCTACTTCATGCCCGGCGAGCCTGTTCCCAACGACCGCATGGACGCGTACATCGCGCCGCTCAACCGCATGTCGGAGCGCATCAAGCGCCGCATCCTGGCCGAGAACGGCATCCTCACGCGGCACTACGCGATCGACGAAGAAGGCGTGACGCGCCACACCAACGCGCAGCTGGCGGCCGGCGCGATCCGCGACTGCCTGCAGCGCGGCGGCGCCGAGCTGTCGCGCGTGTCGCTGCTGGCCAGCGGCTCGTCGGGCGGCGACACCCTGATGCCCGGCTTCGCCAACATGATCCAGGGCGAGCTGGCGGCGCAGCCGATGGAAACGCATTCGGTGCACGGCATCTGCGCGGCCGGCGTGTCGGCGATCCAGACGGCCGCGCAAGGCATCGAGCTGGGCGCGCACCGCTCGGCGCTGGCCGTGGCCAGCGAAATGCCGTCGCGCCTGTTCAAGCGTTCGCGCTTCGCGGCGCGCGGCTACGAGACCGATTTCGACTCGCACTTCCTTCGCTGGATGTTGTCCGATGGTGCAGGCGCGCTGCTGCTGTCCGACGGCACGCCCGCGCTGGCCGGCAAGCCGGGGCTGCGCCTGAAGCTGAAGTGGGTGCACCAGCGCGCTTTCTCGGGCGACTACCCGGTGTGCATGCAGCTGGGCCTCACCGAAGACCGCGCGCGCGGCCATCTCGATTTCGGCTCGTGGGCCGAGGCGGAAGCGGCCGGTGCGCTGTCGCTGCGCCAGGACATTCGCCTGCTGCCGCATCTGTTCGACATCGGCATCCACGAGTACGCGGGGCTGGTGCGCGACGGCTGGGTCGATCCGAAGCGGGTCGACCATTTCCTGTGCCACTACTCGTCGGAAAAATTCATCCCGGTGGTCGAAGACCTGATGGCCAAGGCCGACCTGGCGATTCCGCGCGAGCGCTGGTGGAGCAACCTCGCGTGGCGCGGCAACACCGGCGCGGCGTCGATCCTCGTGATGCTGGCCGAGTTCCTGCACACCAAGACACTGAAGCCGGGCGAGCAGATCTTCTGCTATGTGCCGGAGTCGGGGCGTTTCATGGCGGCGTACATGTTGCTCGAGGTCGAGGCGGTCGATGCGGCGCCTGTCGTGATCGCGCCCCGCGCCGCGGCTGTGGTGCCCGACGACGACCTCGTCATCGCGCCGCCGCACGACCCGGACGCCGCACCCGAGGGCCTGGGCGCCTTGCTGACGGAACTCGCTGCCATCTGGCACGACTACCGCTCGCGCGTGTGGCGCACGCCGCTGATCCGCCAGATCCGCGAGCGCCGCTTTGCCGTGCCCGACTACCTGAACTGGATGGAGCAGTGGGTGCCGCAGGTGCGCGAAGGCAGCCTGTGGATGCGCGAAGGCGCCGCTTCGCTGAGCGAGCCGTACCGCATGCTGTCGTCGCTGATCGACGTGCACGCGGGCGAGGAGCAGAACGACTTCAACATCCTCTTCAGCGACTACCGCAAGGCCGGCGGCACCGTCGAGTCGATCGACGAGTTGCGCCGCAACCCCGGCGGCGAGGCGCTCAACGCCTACTTGCACGGGCTGGCCGCCACGCGCGATCCGATCGGATTGCTGGGCGCGATCTACATCATCGAAGGCACGGGCCAGCGCATCGTGCCGGCGCTGCTGCCGCTGCTCAAGGCCAGCCTGAAGCTGCCGCCCGACGCCTTCCGTTTTCTCGAGTACCACGGCCACAACGACGAGCACCACCTGAACCGCTGGCTCGCCGCGGTCGAGATGGTGATGGCCGTGGAAGGGCAAGCCCGCGCCGCCCGCCAGATTGCCGACACCGCGCGCCACACGGCGGCGCTGTACCTGATGCAGTTCCAGCACATCACCGAACGAATGCCTCATGAGCCGAACGCCTGAATTCCTGACGCAAGCGCACGACGAGCGCGACCCCAGCCCGTGGCTGGCGCTGTACCTCGACCAGAGCACGCCGCTGCCCGACGACGTCAAGTCCGCGTGGCTGGCCGATTCGAGCTCGGCCTCGCGCCAGTACCTGCTGCCGTTCCTGCGGCCGATTGCGCGGCTGACGATCATCCTGATCCAGATCGTGAAGGTGTTCGTGCCGCGCAACTGGTCGCACTCGATGCTGCTGCATCGCTTTCTGGCGTGGGGGCTCAAGCGCTTCGTGTCGCCCGAGGCCAACTGGCTGATCCTGCGGCACTTTCACCTGGGCTCGCAGGTGTTGAGCTTCATCGGGCGCAACTCGCCCGCGCCCGTGGGCACGTCGCCGCTGGAGCCGGCGGACATCGACGCGCTGAAGGACGAGATGTTCCTGAAGCACGACCTGAACCTGTTCAACTTCGTGATCCGGCTGAACACGGCGCTGCGCGACAAGGGGGTGGCGCTGTGCACGGCCGAGCAGGTCGATTTCTCGATGATCCAGTCGCCGGCGTTGCGGCTGGAAGACATGCCCCAGGGCAAGCTGAATTTTCTCGACCTGCAAAGCGCCATCGAGCTGTTCACGCCGCTGTACCAGCTGATGCTGACCGACAACGATTTCTGGCGCGCGGCCAACTCCTTGCAACTGGACGAAACCATCGGCATCTATGCGGCCACGATCCTGAACGCGCCGGAGCACCTGATCCTGGTCAACAACAAGCATCCGCTGGTACCGCTGTCGACTTTACGGGCCGGGCACCGGCTGGTGATCCACGGCTTGTCGACCGAAATGCTTCACAGCCTGCTCCAGCGCATGCGCGCGGCGCAGGAGGGCGGGGCGCCAGAACCACTTCGGCGCGACCCGCCCCTTGCATAGGGGTATGCTGTCCCCACATGCAAACCATGAACACGACCCGAAATCCGTCTCCCAAGACCGATCTGGCAGTGACCCACGTGCTGGCTCAACTGCTGGAGAGGCTTGAGCACAGCGCCGTGCCGGTGGGCGCCGCGCAGTACCGCTCGGTGGTCGAGCATCTGGTGCATGAGTTCGAAGACGTCGAACCCGGTGCCGAACTGGGCCAGTTGCTCGATGCCTACCCGGCCGCCTCCGAGGTCTACGAAAATATGAATTACCAGCACGCCGGCCTTTGCCGCTCGGCGCTGGACGTTTCCCTGGCCGCCGAAGGCGCAGCCAAGGAAGCCATTGCCCGCGCCATGCGCGGTGACGAATCGAACAAGGACAAGATGCATGGCCAAGGGTGAAGTGAAAACGGCAGTGGTGGCGGACGGGCTGCGCTACAAATCGAAGGCGCCGGGCTCTCCGTTCCGCGCCTCGGCGTCGTTCAGCGGGGCCACGATGTCCTGCTTCATGTGCGGCAAGCACCGCGTGCGTTCGCAGCTGCGCACGCGCCAGGTGCTGGGCAAGTCGCAGACCGTCTGCGCACCTTCGTGCAAGGCGCTCGACGAGGCCCTGGAGGCCGAAGCATCGTCGAGCTGAACCCCTAGCACGACGCCGCGTCGCGTTGGCGACATGGCCTCATCGGCGTATCGTCGATTGCCTTCCCTCCTGGCTGCAATCGATATACAGTTGGACACAAATGATGCAAGTAATTGCATTTAATCTAAAGTTCTAATTTGTAGCCGATGACCACTCAAATCCAGCAAGAAGGCGATCGGTGCCCCGCAGCGGGCGTGGATTTTTCTGTGCGTGGAGGGCCTGAGCTGTGAACAAGCCGCGCCACGTCGTCATGCAGGTCGTCAAGCGCTCGTCCGGCAGCGCGACGCACCACGTCGAATTCCTCATGGACGACAACTTTGCGGAGCGCCTGCGTCAGTTGCGCTCGCTGGTGCCGCCGCTGGGTGCCCTCAACAAGCAACGCGACCTCGTGATCGACAAGGTCCGCGTGCGCCTGCCCAACGCCATCTGGCGCTCGGGCAACGAGATCGCCATCGATGGCGGGGTGGACGGCTCCTGCATCGTGATCGCGGCCGAGGGCTCGTTCAACTGCGGCGGCAAAGACCGCCGCACGCGCGAAAAGCTCGTGACCTACAACTTCTCGATCGCACGCCTGATCGAGCTGCACGGCGAACGCCCCGAAGGCGAAACGCTCTACATCCGCGACGGCGTGTTCGCCAACGACGAACCGGCCGAATCACCGGCCGGCCGCTGGGTGGCGTCCATGCACGAACTCGAAGTCGTGATGCGCGTGCCCGACGCCCCGTCGGATTTCGACACGCTGCACGACCTCACGCTGCGCGCCGACGGGCAGCCGACGCAGGCGGGGGCGCTGAACCCGCACCGCGCCAGCATCTATTGACTGACGAACTCAGGCCGACGCTGCCGCAGCAGCGCCCACGGGCGTGAACTGCGCGCCGTTGTCGGCCAGCCAGCGCGCCGAGAGGCTGCTGTCCTGCTGGTCGGGGTGGAAGTCGCTGCGCAGGTACTGGCGCCAGCCCGCGAGATTGCCCCGCAGCAGGCCGCCGCGGCCCAGCAGGATGCGCGCGGCGCTCTTCCAGGTGGCCCACTTCCACAATTGCTTTTCATGCCGCAGGTTGTCGACCGTCTGGCGCATCAGGTCGCCGAGGAACATCACCGTCACGCGGCGGAACCAGCGCGTGCGCCATTCGTCGGAGCCGCCCGCGGCCTTGTAGATGTCGAAGGCGACGCTCTTGTGCTCCAGCTCTTCCGCGCTGTGCCACAGCCACATCGTGCGCAGCCGGGGCTCGGCGCCGTCCAGGATTTCGGGACGGGCCAGCAGCCACTCGGCGAACATCGCCGTGAAGTGCTCGGTGGCGGCCGTCACGGCCAGCGCGTGGCGCGGATCGGCGCCGTCCATCAGTTCCATGCGTTGGCTGGCACGCCCGGTCCAGCGGTCGACCAGGCCTTGCTGGTCGAGGTGCGCGTTGAACAGCGAATGGATGCGGCGGTGCGTCGCCTCCTGGCCGATGAAGCCGCGCACGTCGGCGCGGTAGCGCTCCTGCAGCTCGGGCGGCAGCGTGGCCATGGCGTCGCGCACGGCGTCGATGAAGAACTGCTCGCCGAAGGGGAAGCTCATCGACAGGGCGTTGAAGAAGGCTGTCGAAAAGGCATCGCCGCCGCACCAGTCGCGCGAGAAGGGCGGTTGCAGGTCGATCAGCAGGCGGCGGACAACGAGTTCGGTCATGGGAAGGCAATTCCTGAGGTCGTGGGCAAAAGTTGGTACAACTCCGTACCGCGTGCCGCCATGGTGCAATTGCGAACTGGTACTGTCAAGTACCGAGGCGTAGGAAAATGAATCCGACATGACTGCCACCATCGACAAACCCGTCACGCCCGATGCCGCCGAAGGCGCGCCCAGCGAGCACTACACGCGGCTGCTGCAGGGCATGGCGCATGCTGTGGCGGCCAAGGGCTACGCCGACACCACCATCGCCGACATCGTGCGTGAGGCGGCCGTGTCGCGGCGCACGTTCTACGAGCACTTCAGCACCAAGACCGAGTGCCTGATCGCGCTGTACGAAACGGCCAGCCGGCTCGGCCTGCAGGCCGTGAGCGAAGCCTTCGACCCCGCCCAGCCGTGGCACACGCAGGTGGAGCAGGCGATGACCGCGTACATGGACTACCTCGCGCAAGACCCGGTGTTGCTGCGCACGCTGTTCGTCGAGATCCTCGGGCTGGGCCTGCCGGGCCTGGCGGCGCGGCGGCGCGTGAACGGCGAGATCGCCAACTTCATCCAGGTGGCGATCAACAGCAGCGAGTCAGGCGAGGCGCCCGCGGCGCACATGAGCAGCCAGATGGCGATGACGGTGGTGGGCGGCATCAATGAACTCGTGCTGCAGGCCATCGAGCAGGACCGCGTGGGCGACCTGCGCGAGCTGGTGGCGCCGGCCACGCGGCTGGTGCGCGCGGTCGCGGCAGACAGTCGCCGTTAGACCCGTTAGACCCGTTAGACCCGTTCGGCCTTGCGCGGCGTGGCCGCGATCCACAGCACGAGCAGTCCCGCCACCACCATCGCCACCAGCGCTCCCAGGTACGGCAACACGTCGTGCAGCGGCGCCCCCATCTGGTTGAGCCGCAGCGAGGCCTGGATGCCCGCCGTGCTCGGGAACAGCCAGCGCAGTGCCTGCAGCGGCGCGGGCAGGGCCTCGACAGGCCACGAAAAGCCCGAGAGAAACGCCATCGGCAGCGCAGTGAACAGCAGCACCTGCAACGCACGCTCGCGGTCGCGGAACCAGCAGCCCAGCAACAGCCCGAGCACGCAGATCGCGGGCACATAGAACAGCAGCAGCACCAGCGCGCCGAACGGATTGCCGCCGCGCGGGTAGTCCTGCAGGAAGAACACCCAGCCGAAATAGAACACGCCGCTCAGCACGCCGAAGCCCGACAGCGCGCCCAGCCGCCCGAGCCACGCGCCCATGCCCGCGCGCAGGCGGCGCGCCTCGGCCCAGGTGCCGGCCAGCATCGCGGCGCCCATCAGCAGCGTCTGCTGCAGGATCAGCAGCGCCACCGCCGGCACCACGTAGCTGCCATAGCCTTCGCTCGGGTTGAACAGCGGCACGAGCTGCGTGTTGAGCGGGCTGCGGCTGCGCGCCGCCTGGACGGCACCTTGGCCGCCGGCCTGCAGCTTGCGAATCTCGACGCCGGCCGACACCGTGCCCACCGCCTCCGAGAAGCCGTACAGCACCGCCTTGTTCAGCAGCGCATAGGCGCCGTTGCCCTCGATGGTCACCACCGCCGGGGTGCCGCGCAGCACGTTGCGCTTGAGGTCCTGCGGCAGCAGCGCATAGCCTTCGATCTCGCCGCGCCACAGCGCCTGCTGCGCCTCGTGCACGTCGGACGTGACCATGCGCACATCGAGCCGCGGGCTGGCCATCGCGAAGCGCGCGATCTGCCGCGACAGCCCGCTGTGGTCCTGGTCGACCACCGCCACCGGCACCCGCGTGACGGCCTGCGTGCCGTAGGGCCAGGGGTAGAAGAAGCCGTAGATGATGGGCGCGAGCAGCATGATCAGCAGCACGCCTTTGTCGCGCAGCACGGCGAGCGCGGTGTCGCGCCAAGCGGCGGTGAAGCCTTGGGTGGGTTCGCTCATCAGCGGCCTCCCCACGTGTCCGGTGCAGCGGCTGCACGCATCAGCAGCGTGGCCGACACGGCCAGCAGCACCGCGGTGCCCACCACCATCCACAGCGGCGTCGCGGCCGAGTACGCCACGGGCGCGCCCATCTGCAGCTGCTCCATCTGCACGCGGATGTAATGCGTGTAGGGCAGCAGGCTGGCCCACAGCTGCGCGAGCATCGGCATGGCGACCAGCGGAAAGCCCACGCCGCCGAACGCGAAGGCCGGCGCGGTGATGAAGCCGGTGGCCGACAGCGCCGTGCGCAGCGAGCGCGTGAGGCTCGACACGAAGGCGCCGAGTGCGATCGACAGCGCCACGAACACCACCAGCGCGAACAGCGTCCACCCCACCGAGCCGACCGGGTGCCAGCCGCGGCCCGCGGTGATCCACAGCATGGCGGCGATGCCCACGGCCGACAGGCTCGCGAACGGCAGCGCCAGCTTGCCCGCCAGCGCGGCCAGCGCCTCGGGCCAGCGCGGCGCGGCGCCGAGCCAGCCGCCGAGGCTGCGGTCGCGCAGCTCGCGGCCCACGGCCCAGGCGCCGGCCGTCATCGCGAGGATGTGCAGCAGCGCCGGAATGAGTGCGGCACCGAGAAACTGCTCGTAGTCGGTGGAGGTGTTGAACAGCGCCACCATGCTGGCCTTGACCGGGTCCATGCTCACGCGCGCGGCCTTCATCGACTCGCCGCGCTTGTTGCGCACCGCGAGCTCGACGCCGGCCGACACCGTGGCGACGGCGGTGCGCACGTCGCGCTGGATCAGGCTCGAATGCGTGCCCAGCTGCGCGTTGTGCAGCAACACGATCTGTCCGACGCGGCCCTGCTTGACGTCACGGCTCAGGTCGCGCGGCACCTGCACCGCCGCATCGACCGCGCCGCTGGTGAGCGCGCGCTGCATCTCGCCTTCGTCGGCGTACTGCTGCGCGACGCGCAGGCCCGGCGTGGCGTCCAGGAAGCGCACCAGTTGGCGCGAGAGCGCGGAGTGGTCCTGGTCGAGCACGCCGATCGGCAGGCGCTCGGGCAGGCCGGCCGAGAAGATCCACCAGATCAGGAACACCGCGAGCAGCGGCACCCACGAGATCATGGCCAGGTCCCACGGGCGCGTGCGCAGCAGCGCGAATTCGCGCCGGGCGCTGGCGGTGGAAAAGCCGCGCAGGCTCATGGCGGGTTCGGCTTCAGTCGACCAGCACGCTCATGCCGGGGCGCGCGCCCTCGATGGGCTTGAGCGGCCGGGCGCGGACCTCGAAGGTGCGCACGTCGAAGCCGGCACCGCCGCGCGTGGCGCGCCAGGTGGCGAAGTCGGGCAGCACGCCGCTGTAGTACACCTTGAAGCGGGCCATGCGCCGGTCTTCGGGCAGGGCGGGCAGGCGGGCGTCGAATTCCTTGTCGAGCGCGAAGCGGGCCAGCCGGTCTTCGCGCACGTTGAGCACCACCCACTGGTCGTTCAGGTCGACCACCGTGACCACAGCCACGCCCTGCGGCGAGAGTTCGCCGACCTTGGCGAGCACCTTGGCCACTTCGCCGGCGACCGGGCTGCGCAGCTCGGTCTCGGCCCTGGCGGCTTCGGCTTCGGCGACCACGCCGGCCACCTGCCGCACCTGGGCGTTGGCGGCGGCCTTGTCTTCGGTGCGTGCGCCGGTGCGTGCCATGTCGTACTGCGCCTTGGCCGCCACGGCGGCGTCGCGCGAGGCCTTCCAGTTGGCTTCGGCCTCGTCGCGCTTCTGGTCGGCCACGAGACCGTCGCGTGCCAGCCCGTCGACGCGGCGGAACGAGGTCTGCGCGAGCTGTGCGGCGGTCTCGGCGCGCTGCCATTGCATGCGCGCCATTTCGATTTCTTGCGGGCGGGCGCCGTGCTGCGCCTTGTCGGCCACGGCCTGCGCGGCCTGCTCGGCGGCGGTGGCCTGCGCCAGCTTGGCGCGCACCTCGGGGCTGTCCATGCGCACCAGCAGGGCGCCGGCCTGGATGCGCTCGCCTTCCTTCACCGCCACCTCGGCAATGCGTGCCGTGACCTTGCCGGCCACGTCGGTCTCGCGCGCTTCCATCTGGCCCTGGAACACCTCGGGCGCCGGCTGCGCGGCGCGCCAGAAGCCCCAGGCGAGCAGCATCAGCACGAGCAGTGCGGCGGCGATGGCGATCAGTCGGCGGGTCTTGGCACTCATCATGGTCAGTTCACCTTCACGTCGGCGCGCGCGATGTAGTCGGAAAAAGTCTCGGACAGGCCCGCGCTCTCGAGCAGCTGCGCGAGCGCCTGCACGTAGTCGTTGGCGGCCTGCGCGCGTTCGGTCAGCACCTTGGCCTGGTTGGTCTCTGCGTCGATCAGATCGAGCGTGGTGCTGGTGCCTTCGCGCAGCCCGGCGGTGCGCAGCTTGACCACCTCTTGTGCGAGCTCGACCGAGACTTTCATCTCGAGGTACTGGCGGCGCGCGTTGTCCAGCGCGCGCCAGTTGCGCTCGACCAGCAGCGAGATGTCGCTGCGCACCTGAAGGTCGGTGCGTTCGGCCTGTTCGACCTGCTTGTGCGAAGCGGCCGAGAGCGCGTTGCGGTCGACCGAGTCGTACAGCGTCCAGCGCACGCCGAGGCCGGCGACCCAGTCGGCGTTGCCGCTCTTGATCTCGCGCGTGCCGAAGGCGATGACCTGCGGGCGACGCAAAGCTTCTTCGCCTTCATGCAGCTGCTCGGCCTGCGCCTTCTTGGCCGCGACCTTGCCCAGGCCCGGATGCCGCGTGAGCGCCGCATCGATGAAGTGGCCGAGCGGTTCGATCGGCGCGCTGATGAGAAACAGCGGCGTCTGCGGCGTGACGCTGCCCTCGGCGCGCACGGTGCGCGCCAGGGCCACGCCCGCGAGCGCGGCGTCGTTCTCGGCCTTGCGCGCGTTGCGGCGCGCCTCTTCGTAGGCGGCACTGGCCTGCAGCCGCTCGACGCGCGAGATCACGCCGGCCGCGAGCATCTTCTGCGCGGCCGCGTCGTGTTGGGCGATGGTGCGCTCGGCCTGCAGGCGCAGCGTGGCGGCGCGTTGCGCGAGCTGGGCGCCGAAGTAGCGCTGCACCAGCAGCGTGTCGACCTCGTGGCCCGCCTGTTCGGCGTCGGCCTGGGCTTCGCGCGCCTGCGCGGAGACAAAGCCGCGCACCGCGTCGGTCGCGCCGCCCAGGTAGAGCGGCCACACGGCCGACACCGAGGCGTTGGCGCCCGTGTCGTGGCGGTTCAGCGTGTAGCTGTTGGGGAGCTGCGGAATCGGCACGCGCGAGACGAAGCTCTGGATCGACGGCGGCAGCGACGAGCCGATCTGGCCGAGCCTCTGGTTGAGCGGGTCGAGGTCGAGGTTCAGGTTCGCGTTGTACGCATAGGCCAGCCCCGAGATGCTGACCACGGGCCCGCCCAGGCGCTTGAGGCCTTCGCTCTGCAGCTCCTTGGCTTCGACGGCGATGCGCGCGGCGGCCAGCTTGTCGGAGCGTTCGACCATGCGCAGGCGCGCGGCGTCGAAGCTCAGCGCGAGGGCGTTGGTGTCGCCGCGGGCCTGCTGCTGCGCGAAGGCCGCGCCGCCCATGAGGGCAGGCAACAACAGCAGTAGGGACGGAAGAAGAGCAAGGCGAGGGCGTGTCATCGGCATCAGGCGGTCTTGTGCAGCAGGGCGTCGAGTTCCTGCTGCAGGATCACGGGAAAGGCGGCCTGCACCGCCCCGGTGGCCAGCGGCCGTGCTTTCTCGAGCAGCTGCGCGGCGCGGCCGGCGTCGAGGGTGTCGCCGGAGAGCAGGCTGTCGGCCAGCGTGCGCAGCCAGCGCCGCGCCACGGTGCGCAGCGTGCGGACCATGGTTTCCTGCATGCCGATGACCGCTTCGAGCGGCAGGCCGAGCGCGGCCAGCTGTTCGGCGACTTGGCCGAGCGCCGGGCTCAGCACCTGCACCTGGCCGTCGGGCAACTCACGCATGAGGCCGGCGCGCGTGGCGCGACCGAGCAGGGCGGGCGTCATCTGGCCTTGCCACTTGGTGGCCAACGCCTGGGCCGACACCACCACGGGCGTTTCTTCGGCGAACAGGCTGCCCGACACCGAACGCGCCACGGCCAGCAGGTCGGGCCAGGTGGAGGCCGGCGCGCGCGTGAAGATGCGGCGGATCGCCTCGATGCCGAAGCCCTGTTCGCGCAGTTCGCGGATCAGCGCCAGGCGTTGAATGTGGTCGGGGCCGTACAGGCCGAGCCGGCCCTGCAGCCGGGGCGGCGGCAGCAGGCCGCTCGTGGTGTAGGCGCGGATGTTGCGCACCGTGACGCCCGAGCGCGCCGCCAGGGCCTCGACGGAGAGGTCTTGGGCGGCGTCGGAATCGGGAGTGGCGGTGGATGCGTTCATATGACAGTTTCAATGTTACATCGAAAATGTTGCATAGAACCAGCCCGGATCGCGCGGTCCGGGCGCCGCATCTTCAGCCCGGCTTGCGCTGCGCCGGGTCGTAGAAGAACTGCTCTTCGGCGATGCGTTCGCCGTCCCAGCGCTGCCAGGCGATCTCTTCCATGCGCATGCGGCCGCCGCCCTTGAAGGCGAACTCGAAGATCCAGTGGATGGCGACATGGTCGCCGTTCACCAGCACCGGCCGCACGCAGGTCGACGCCACCGACTCGGTGCGCGCGAGCACGGCGCTTTCCTGTGCGACCAGCGTGCTGCGCCCGCGCCGCGGCTCGGCCTGGTTCTCGCGCATCGTGGCGTCTTCGGTGTAGAAATCTTCGATGACCTGGGCATGCGCGCCGCCTTCGACGGCGGCAATGAAGGCTTCGAGCCGGGCGGCGGTCGGCATGTCAGGACTTCACTTTCACTTCGACGCGGCGCGCTTCCGAGGCCGGGCCGTCGGCTTGCGACTGCTCGGGCTTGGCGAGTTCGATCTTGTCCTCGGGCGCGCCCGCCGCCTTGATGGCGTCGCGCACGGCCATGGCGCGCTGCTTGGCCAGCTCGGCGTTCTTGGCCGGGTCGCCGCTGGCGTCGTGGTAGCCGCTCACCAGCACGGTGCCGCCGCTCTGCACGGCCTTGATGACATCGGACAGTGCCTCCTTGGCGTTGGGCGCGACCTCGGCGCTGGCGCTCGCAAAGTAGAACTTCACGATGCCGTTCTCGACCTTCACCGCCGCGGCTTCGGTGGCCACCACGGCCGCCGAGGCGAGGGTGGCGGCCGGTGTGGCTGCCGGTGCCGTCGCAGCGGGTGCCGTGACTGCGGGCGGCATCTCGACCTTGGCCGGCACGGCAGCCGCCGCATCGCCGGCGTGGAACTTGACCACCAGCGGCACGATCAGCAGTGCCACGATGTTGATGATCTTGATCAGCGGGTTCACCGCCGGGCCGGCCGTGTCCTTGTAGGGGTCGCCCACGGTGTCGCCGGTGACGGCCGCCTTGTGTGCCTCGGAGCCCTTGCCGCCGTGGTGGCCGTCTTCGATGTACTTCTTGGCGTTGTCCCATGCACCGCCGCCCGTGCACATCGAAATGGCGACGAACAGGCCGGTGACGATGGTGCCCATCAGCAGGCCGCCCAGCGCCTTCGGTCCCAGCACCAGGCCGACCAGGATCGGCACCACCACCGGCAGCAGCGACGGGATCATCATTTCCTTGATGGCCGCGCCGGTCAGCATGCCCACGGCCTTGCCGTACTCGGGCTTGCCGGTGCCTTCCATGATCCCGGGGATCTCGCGGAACTGGCGGCGCACTTCTTCCACCACGGCACCGGCCGCGCGGCCCACGGCCTCCATCGCCATCGCGCCGAACAGGTAGGGAATCAGCCCGCCGATGAAGAGGCCCACGATCACCATCGGGTCGCTCAGGTTGAAGCTGATGTTCAGCCCGAAGCTCTCCAGCTTGTGGGTGTAGTCGGCAAAGAGCACCAGCGAGGCGAGGCCGGCCGAACCGATGGCGTAGCCCTTGGTCACGGCCTTGGTCGTGTTGCCGACCGCGTCGAGCGGGTCGGTCACGGCGCGCACGCTGGCGGGCAGGTCGCTCATCTCGGCGATGCCGCCGGCGTTGTCGGTGATGGGGCCGTAGGCGTCCAGCGCGACCACGATGCCGGCCATGCTCAGCATCGACGTGGCCGCCACCGCAATGCCGTACAGGCCGGCCAGCGAATACGACGCCAGGATCGCGATGCACACGAAGATCACCGGCCAGGCCGTCGAACGCATCGACACGCCCAGGCCCGCGATGATGTTGGTGCCGTGGCCCGTGGTCGATGCCTGTGCAATGTGCTGCACGGGCTTGTACTGCGTGCCCGTGTAGTACTCGGTGACCCACACCAGCGCGGCCGTGAGCGCCAGGCCCACGAAGCAGGCGCCGAACAGCTTCAGCTGGCTGCCGCTCGCGGCGATGGCGTTGTCCGGAATGATCCAGCTCGTGACGAACCAGAACGCGATCAGCGACAGGATGCCCGCGACCGCCAGGCCCTTGTAGAGCGCCGGCATCACGTTGACCATGCCCGGCGAAGCCTTCACGAAGAAGCAGCCGATGATCGACGCGATGATCGACACACCGCCCAGCGCGAGCGGGTACAGCACCGCGTCCAGCGGCGCCGCCGTGACCATCAGCGCGCCCAGCACCATGGTGGCGATGAGCGTCACCGCGTAGGTCTCGAACAGGTCGGCCGCCATGCCGGCGCAGTCGCCGACGTTGTCGCCCACGTTGTCGGCGATCACGGCCGGGTTGCGCGGGTCGTCTTCCGGAATGCCGGCCTCGACCTTTCCCACCAGGTCGGCGCCGACGTCAGCGCCCTTGGTGAAGATGCCGCCGCCCAGGCGCGCGAAGATCGAGATCAGCGAGGAGCCGAAGGCAAAGCCGATCAGCGGATTGAGCAGGGCCGCCAGGCTGTGGTCCGCCTTCGGCGCACTGCCGGCCAGGAACCAGTAGAAGCCCGTCACGCCCAAGAGGCCCAGGCCCACCACCAGCATGCCGGTGATGGCGCCGCCGCGAAACGCCACGTCGAGCGCCGGGCCGATGCCCTTGGTCGCGGCTTGCGCGGTGCGCACATTGGCGCGCACCGACACGTTCATGCCGATGAAGCCGCAGGCGCCCGAGAGCACCGCGCCGACCACGAAGCCGACGGCCGTGGTCAGGTCGAGGAAGAGGGCGATGAGTACCGCGAGCACCACGCCGACCACCGCGATGGTGGTGTATTGCTTGGCGAGGTAGGCGGAGGCGCCGGCCTGGATGGCCGCGGCGATTTCCTGCATCCGGGCGTTGCCCGGGTCCTTGGCGAGAATCCAACTTCGGGCCCAGAAACCGTAGCCTACGGCCACCAGGCCGCAGACGATGGCAAGAATCAGGGGGGTGTTGCCGCTCATGCTTTGCTTCTCCATTCGTTCGTTGTGACTTGTGGAGACGGACAGCCTGGGCCCTGCGCGCAACGCGTACGGGACCATGTTCTCCGCCGCGTTGCTTCCTCGAAGCTCACTGCACCGGAGGTGCGGAGCCGATTGGCCAACGGTTGCAATTTACAGGCAAAAACACACGGGCGTGCGACCGGCCCGTGACACGGAAAGTAAACTCCGGGTTTGTCCCCATCCGTCTCATACTTTTCAACTACTCGAAAAACGTCATGTCCTTCGACAAAGTCTCCCCCGGCAAGAACGTCCCCGACGCATTCAATGTCGTGATCGAAATCCCGATGAACGCCGACCCGATCAAGTACGAAGTCGACAAGGAATCGGGCGCGATCTTCGTGGACCGCTTCATGACGACGGCCATGTACTACCCCGCCAACTACGGCTACGTGCCGCAGACCCTGTCGGGCGACGGCGACCCGGTCGACGTGCTCGTCATTGCCCCTTACCCGCTGCTGCCGGGCGTGGTCGTGCCTTGCCGCCCCCTGGGCATCCTGATGATGGAAGACGAAGCCGGCGTCGACGGCAAGGTGCTGGCCGTGCCCACCGACAAGGTGCTGCCGATCTACAGCCACTGGAAGTCCGTCGACGACGTGAACCCGATGCGCCTGAAGGCCATCAGCCACTTCTTCGAGCACTACAAGGACCTGGAAGCCGGCAAGTGGGTCAAGGTGCTGGGCTGGGAAGGCATCGACGCCGCCAAGAAGGAAATTCTTGACGGCATCGCCGCCTACAAGAAGTAATTTTTTCTTTCGTTTGAACGACGGCCTGGATGCTCCGGGCCGTCAGCCCTGGACCGCATCCCCGGCCAGCCGCATCCATTCGCGGTTGACGCCTCGCGCATGCGAGTTCCAGTGGCGCGCAGCCTGCTGCAGCTCGCCCCACAGGCGCTGCGCACCGGCGGTGTCGCCCTGCTGGGCCAGCCACGCGATGTAGCGGGCACGTATTTCCACGGTGTTGTAGGTGTTCAGCGCAGTCTCGAAGGCTTCGCGCGCTTCCGGCGTGCGGCCCTCGGCGGCGAGCGCGCGGGCGTTCAGCACGGCGACTTCGTCCTTGCGGTAGTCGTCGCGGGTGGCGCGCAGGGCCTGCAGCGCCAGGTGCGCCTCGCGGCCCGAGGCCGGGCTGCCTTCGGCGACCAGGGCGCTGGCCAGGCCGAACTGCAACTCGGGGTCGGAAGCGAAGGGGCCTTTCAGCGCGTCGCGGTAGTGCCCGACGGCATCGGCCGCCTGGCCCCGGTCGAGCGCCGCCTTGGCCAGGCGCAGCTTGTTCTGCGCCGTGGGTGCCAGGTCGTAGGCATCGGCGGCGGCGCGGTATTCGCGCTCGGGGTCGATGAAGCCGATGGCCGCGTTCGCGACCTTGCCGGCGGTGCGCTGCATGCGCGAGGCGGGCAGGTACTCGACGACGAAGTACACGATGCTGCCGAGCAATGGAAAGCTGAAAAGGATGATGAGCCAGTACATCTGCTTGCCGTGGCGCATGGCATGCACGGCGAAATACAGCGCGATGAGGATGTGCAGTCCCAGTCCGACGAATGGCATCGGTGCTCCCTGTGTGTTGTGTGTGGTTGTTTGAGTGCCGGGCGGGTTTATATCAGCCCCCGGCGCTCCCACGCCGCTCAGGCCGCCTTGAATGGACTGCGCTCGCCGAGGTGGTCCATGTAGTTCTCGATGCCGGCGCCCTCGCGCTCGAGAAAGCGCTCGACGGCGTCCGCGAACGACGGGTGCGCGAGCCAGTGGGCGCTGGTGGTGCGCACCGGCATCAGCGCGCGGGCCATCTTGTGCTCGCCCTGCGCGCCGCCCTCGAAGCGTGCCGCGCCGTGCGCGATGCACCAGGCGATCGGCTGGTAGTAGCAGGCCTCGAAATGCAGGCAGTCGACGCGCTCCAGCGCCCCCCAGTAGCGGCCGTAGGCCACCAGCGGTTGGGCTTCATCGGTGGAGAGTGCGATCAGGCTGGTCGCGATGGGGCGCCCGTCGCGCTCCGCGACGAACAGCAGCCACGCCTCGGGCAGCGTGTCGGCCATGCGCTGGAAGAAGTCGCGCGTGAGGTAGGGCGGGTTGCCGTGCTCGCGGTAGGTGCGCTCATAGCAGCGGTAGAAGAAATCCCAATCGGCGGTCGCGATGTCGGCGCCGCGCGACCAGCGGAAGCTGACGCCGGCGTCGGCCACCTTGCGGCGCTCCTGGCGGATCTTCTTGCGCTTGTCGTGCGAGAGGCTCGCGAGGAAGGCGTCGAAGTCGACGTAGCCGGCCTGTGTGCCAATCGAGGGGGTTGTGTTCGTCCAGTGGAATTGCACCGTGTGACGCAGCATGAGCCCGGCTTCGGTGCATGCGGCGATGTCGGCATCGGCACCGAACAGCAGATGCAGAGACGAAAGTTCCTGTTCCTTGCAGACGGCCACCAGCCCCTGCACCAGCAGCGTGCGGCTCTGCGCGTCGCGCGCCAGCAGACGGGCGCCGGGCACGGGCGTGAAGGGCGCCGCCACCACGGCCTTGGGGTAGTAGGCAAAGCCGTGCTGCTCGTAGGCGTTGGCCCAGGCCCAGTCGAACACGTACTCGCCGTAGGAATGGTCCTTCAGGTAGAGCGCGCAGGCGGCTTCGAGCACGTCGCCGCGCCACAGCGTGATGAACTGCGGCGTCCATCCGCGCTCGGGCGAGGCGCTGCCGCTGTCGTGCATCGCCGCGAGGTATTCGTGGCGTATGAAGGGCGAGGGCTCGGGCTGCGCCGCGAGCAGGGCGTTCCAGGCTTGCGGGTCGATGTCCGACGGCGACGCCAGAACCCGAATGACATAATCGTTCAAGCCTTTTTCTTCCTTCTGTATGACGCTCAAGCTCGCCATCGCGCAACTCAATTTTGTGGTGGGCGACCTCGCCGGCAATGCGCAGAAGATCGTCGGCGCCGCCCGCGAGGCCTACGCGCAGGGCGCGCGCCTTCTGCTGACACCCGAACTCTCGATCGCCGGCTATGCGGCGGAGGACCTGTTCCTCCGTCCCGCCTTCACCGAAGCCTGTGATGATGCCGTGAAAGGCATCGCCGCCGCGCTGGCCGATCTCAAAGACATGGTCGTGGTGGTGGGGCATCCCAGCGGCGTCAGCCTGCGCAGCCGATCCGTGGCGGTGCAACTGCGCCACAACGCGGCCAGCGTCATCAAGGAAGGCCGCATCCTCGAAACCTACGCCAAGCGCGAGCTGCCGAACTACCAGGTGTTCGACGAGCGCCGCTACTTCACGCCGGGGCAGGGCACCTGCGTGTTCGAGGCGGGCGGCGTGTCGGTCGGCCTGCTGATCTGCGAAGACGCCTGGTTCGACGCGCCGGCCGAGCTGGCGCGCGCCGGCGGCGCCGAGGTGCTGGCGGTGATCAACGCCTCCCCGTACCACGTGGGCAAGGAAGGCGAGCGCGTGGCGCGCATGGCCGACCGCGCACGCGCCGTGGGCCTGCCGCTGGTCTACGCCCACCTGGTGGGCGGGCAGGACGAGGTGGTGTTCGACGGCGCCTCGTTCGCGCTGCAGGCCGACGGTGCACTGGCCGCGCAGGCCGAGAGCTTTCGCGAGCGGCTGGTTTTCATGGAACTCGCACATGGAGCGCAGGGCGGCGTCGCTGTCGTGGCCGATCCGTCGGCCATCGCCGCGCCACGAGATGCCGAAGCGCAGCTGTGGGACGCCCTGGTGCTCGGCGTGCGCGATTACATCGGCAAGAACGGTTTTCCGGGCGCGATCCTCGGGCTCTCGGGCGGCATCGATTCGGCGCTGGTGCTCGCGATCGCGGTCGACGCGCTGGGCAAGGACAAGGTCCGCGCGGTGATGATGCCCTCGCCCTACACGGCCGACATCAGCTGGATCGATGCGCGCGACATGGCGGGCCGGCTGGGCGTGCGCTACGACGAGATTTCGATCAGGGACACCTTCGAGTCCTTCAAGGCCGCGCTGGCCGGGGAGTTCAAGGGGCGGCCGGAAGACACGGCCGAAGAGAACATCCAGGCCCGCATCCGCGGCACGCTGCTCATGGGGCTGTCGAACAAGTTCGGCGCGATCGTGCTGACCACCGGCAACAAGAGCGAGATGGCCACCGGCTACTGCACGCTCTACGGCGACATGGCGGGCGGCTTCGCGGTCATCAAGGACCTGCTCAAGACCACGGTGTTCGCGCTGGCGCGCTGGCGCAACGCCCACGACCCGTACGGCACCGGCGCGGCGCCGATTCCCGAGCGCATCATCACGCGCCCCCCGAGCGCCGAACTGCGCCCCGACCAGACCGACCAGGACAGCCTGCCGCCGTACGACGTGCTGGACGGCATCCTGGCACGCTACATGCAGGACGATGAAGGCATCGACGAGATCATTGCCGCGGGCTACGACCGCGCGGTGGTCGAGCGGGTTGCGCGGCTCATCAGGATCAACGAATACAAGCGGCGCCAGGCGCCCGTAGGCATCCGGGTCACCCACCGAAGCTTCGGCAAGGATTGGCGTTACCCTATCACCAGCAAGTTCAACGAAACCGCCGGAGCACCAAAACCATGAAGCAGATCACCGCCATCGTCAAACCCTTCAAGCTCGAGGACGTGCGCGAAGCCCTGGCCGAAGTGGGCGTCACCGGCCTCACGGTGACCGAGGTCAAGGGCTTCGGCCGCCAGAAGGGCCACACCGAGCTGTACCGCGGCGCCGAGTACGTGGTCGACTTCCTGCCCAAGATGAAGGTCGAAGTGGTCGTCAACGAGAGCGACGTCGAGCGCTGCATCGAAGCCATCGTGAGCTCGGCGCGCACGGGCAAGATCGGCGACGGCAAGATCTTCGTGACCGAGGTGGAGCGCATCGTGCGCATCCGCACCGGCGAAGAAAACGAAAACGCAGTTTAGGCTCGCCCCCAGGCTACGCGCACTTCGTGTCGCTTCGCCAACCCCCTGCCGGGGGCAACACCAGAGGCCCGGCAAAGCCGGTTCCTCGGTGTTCGCTGGAATGGGGCCGGAGGCTGCCTTTGGGGCTCTCAGGTCAGAGGTTCTCTGACAGCTTGTCGTCGCGGGGGTGCAGGGGGACCTCGGCGCGCAGCGCGGTCAGCAGTTCGGGCACGTCGGTGCCGGTGCGGACCAGGTCCATCTGCCATTCACCCATGAAACCCTCGCGCACGCTGTGCGCCAGGAAGCCCAGCAGGCCGTCGTAGTAGCCGGCGGTGTTGAGGATGCCGGTCGGCTTGTCGTGGTAGCCGAGCTGGCGCCAGGTCCAGATCTCGAACAGCTCTTCAAAGGTGCCGATGCCGCCCGCCATCGCGAGGAAGGCGTCGGCGCGCTCGCCCATCATGGCCTTGCGCTCGTGCATGGTGTCGACCACGTGCAGCTCGTCGCACAGGGGGTTGGCCAGTTCCTTGTCGACCAGGGCCTTGGGAATGATGCCGACGACGCGGCCGCCGGCCAGCCGGGTGGCCTCGGCCACGGTACCCATCAGGCCGGTGCGGCCGCCGCCGTAGACGAGCTGGCCGCCGTTCTGGCCGATCCAGTGGCCCACGGCCTGGGCGGCCTGGGAAAACTCGGGGCGCTCGCCGGGGCGCGAGCCGCAATACACGCAAATCGAAAATTCAGGAGTCATCTTGCGATCATGCCGCAGGCGGCAGACCCGCTCATGACACGAAGCGTTGCCACAGGGCCGCGGCCCAGATGCCACCGCACAGCGTGAGCGACAGCAGAACGGCGGCGCTGCCCATGTCCTTCGCGCGCTTGGAGAGGTCGTGCCACTCGGGGCCGATGCGGTCGATGGCGGCTTCGACCGCCGTGTTGAGCAATTCGACGATCATGACCAGGATGGCGCTGCCGGCGAGCAGTGCCACCTCGACCCAGCTGCGCCCGAGCCAGAACGCGGCCGGGATCATGAGCATCGACAGGATGGCTTCCTGGCGGAACGCCGGCTCGCTCCAGCCGGCGCGCAGGCCGTGCAGCGAGATCAGGGTGGCATGCCAGACGCGTTCGAAGCCCTTGCGGGCCTTCTGCGGGTTCACGGCGGGGTCGGGCAGGGCACTCATTGGCGGCTCATCGGCTTGGAGGTGATGAGCCGCGTACCGGCCCAGGCGTCGTGCCAGAACTGGCGTTCGGGGTGAAAGCGGGCCAGCAGGGCCCAGACGGCGATCCAGCCGAACAGCAGGACCATGGTTTCAACCACGGGCACGCCCAGCAGGGGATGCAAAGCCAGTGGCGGCAGCAGCCAGACCCAGCTGAAGATGTACCTAGCCAGTGCGCGCCATTGGGTCACCGGCCGGCCTTGGCGGTCGACGATACGGATATTCCAGGTCTTCATGCCCAGAGTCTGGCCCTTGGACCAGAACCAGACGAAATAGACGCCGAAGACGATGAACAGGTAGCCCAGCAACAGGGGGCGCCGCGTCTCGTCCATGGCATTGCGCATCTGGCTGAGGGCGCTGAACAGCCAGCCGGCCATCATGGCGACCGCGAACAGCAGCATGCCCTCATAGAGCCAGCACGCCATGCGCCGCCACAGGCCGGGCACTGCGGGAGCGGGGGCGTTGGGCGTGGAAGCGGAGGGCGAGGCGGACTGGCCGGGTCCCGAGGCCTCGGGAGAACTGGAAACCATCGAAACCTTCGGTCAGGGGGCGGAGGACGAGGCCGCAGGCGCCGATGCCGCTGACGGGGCCGGCACCTGGGCCTCGGCGGGCACCGGCGGCGGCGTGAGGCTGCTTGGCGCCGAGGCGGCCGGCACGGCGATGACGCTGGCCGGTGTGGTCGCGCGTTCCGACGCAGCAGGCGAACTCACCGCGATGGCTGCCGGCGGCAGCACGGGCGTGGGGAGCATGGCTGGCACGATGCGGGGCGTGTGCTGCCCCGGCGGCGTGACGGCCGGCACCGGCACCAGTTTTTGCGACGAAACCGGGCGCACCGGCAGGGCGGCGCCGCGCGGCTTGGGCGGTGCGCGCTCGGCGAGCTTGCGTTTTTCTTCTTCGCTCAGCGCCTGGTATTGCTCCCATTTGAGCCGGCGCTCATCGGCGGGGACCCGCTTGACCTCGGCGAAGTTCAGGCGGGCCTGGGCGCGCTGCTGGTTGCTCAGCGCCGCCCACTCGATCATGCGGCTGTGCAGCGTGACCTGGTCGTCGGCGGGCATGTTCGCGTAGTTGCGCGACAGGGCAAGCCATTTGCGCTTTTGGCCGACGTTCAGCGTGTTCCAGTGCGAAGCCAGGGGCTTCAGGGCGTGCTGCTGTTCGGTGCTCAGGTCGCTCCAGAGGGGCTTGGTCGTCGCGACGGCCTTGGGGCTTGCCGCGCCATTGGTGGCTGCGGCATGCGCGGCGGGCTTGGTGGCCTCGGGCAACGTCTGGGCATCGGCCAGCGTCAGGCCGAAGGCGGCGGCTGCCAGCGCGCCGGCCCAAACGACGGCGCCCGCCGGAAGCGGGCGCAACGGAAGCAGGGTTTTCGCACGGGAAACGGAGCGGCGTCGCATTCGGTCGGGCAAGGTGTTCAGTCGGAGGCGCTGTCGGACTTCAGGAATTGAGCGAAGCCCGGATCGGTATAGGCGGCGGGCGGCAGGTCGCCCGTCAGCAGGGCCGAGTCGACGTCGGCAAGTTCGCTGGCGCGGTCGTCGTCCTGAAGCACGCTGATGGTGATCAGGCCGGCCACCAGGGCGATGAGGGGCACCACCGAACCGATGCGCGTCCACCAGCTGCCGCCCAGCGTGACCGTGTGGCCAGACTGGACCGCGGCGGATGCCGTGCGCAGCTGCGGCGCTTGCTTGCGCGCAGCCACGGCCTGCGAACGGGCAATGCGCAGACGCTCGCTGATGTCGTGCGGCAACGCCTGGTTGGCGTCCGACAGCCGGGCCGCCAGCCGTTGGCCGAAGCGGTCTTCTGCTGCGCTGGATTGAGAGGTTGGAACCTTAGTGTTCATAGCGATATTCCCTTGGCCTTGAGCGCCTTGCTCAGAGCGTGGACAGCTCGCGAACAATGGGTTTTGACGCTGCCCTCGGAGCAGCCCATTGCGGCGGCCGTCTCTGCGACGTCCATTTCCTCCCAGTAACGCATCAGGAAAGCCTCGCGTTGACGGCCGGGCAAAGCCGCGATCTGTTCTTCGATTTCGTGAAAGACCTGGCTGCGGCGGGTGGTGTCTTCGGCGCTCTCCGATTCCCTGGAGTCGGTTGGCGAGACAAAGTTCTCCAGCAGGTCGAAATCCTCGCCGTTGTCGGCCGGTTCGAAGTCGCTGAGGTTGGAGAAAAGGGCGCGGCGGGTCTTCTGGCGGCGGAACCAGTCGAGCGTGCAGTTAGACAGGATGCGCTGGAACAGCATCGGCAGTTCCTCGGCAGGCTTGTCACCGTAGTGCTGGGCCAGCTTCATCATGCTGTCCTGCACGATGTCCAGGGCCGCTTCTTCGTCCCGCACGTGATAGACCGAGCGCTTGAAGGCCCGTCGTTCGACGTTTTTCAGGAAGTCGGAGAGTTCGTGTTCAGTAGCCAAATGAGAGGGGGCGGCGGGACGCGCCGCGTGGGGGAGGATGTTTGGCGAACGCTCATGTTTTTATGCCGCGGATTATGCCTTTGTGCCAAGACAGGGCACCTGAAGCGAGTCTGAACGCGCCGGTAGTGTCATAATCCGCGTTGCAAGTCAAAAGGCAAACGGGTCACGGTCCGGCGGAACATCAGTCCGCTCATGGCTTTGGCCTCAAGTCCTGGCGCGGCCCCACAAGGGCTGGCAAGGGGCACCCAAGGTTTTTCGTTCCCGAAAAAACACAAAGGTTGATCATGGAAATCTCGAAGGCGGAACTCGCTTCCGCAGCAGCCGCGTCCTCTGGCGCCGGCAACACCACGCAAGAACTCATGGGCGCTGAAGTGCTGGTCAAGGCACTGCAGGCCGAAGGCGTCCAGTACATCTGGGGCTACCCGGGCGGCGCGGTTCTCTACATCTACGACGCGTTCTACAAGCAGGACACCATCCAGCATGTGCTGGTGCGCCACGAACAGGCTGCCGTCCACGCAGCTGACGGCTATGCGCGCGCCACCGGCGAAGTCGGCGTGGCCTTGGTCACCTCCGGCCCCGGCCTGACCAATGCGGTCACCGGCATCGCAACGGCCTACATGGATTCGATCCCTATGGTGATCATTTCCGGCCAGGTGCCGACGGCCGCCATCGGCCTCGACGCCTTCCAGGAATGCGACACGGTCGGCATCACGCGCCCCATCGTCAAGCACAACTTCCTCGTCAAGGATCCGAAGGATCTGGCCATGACGATGAAGAAGGCCTTTCACATCGCACGCAGCGGCCGTCCCGGCCCCGTGGTGGTGGATGTGCCGAAGGACGTGTCCTTCAAGAAGACCCCGTACAGCGGCTACCCCGACAAGGTCGAGATGCGCTCGTACAACCCGGTGCGCAAGGGCCACGGCGGGCAGATCCGCAAGGCGCTGCAACTGCTGCTGGCGGCCAAGCGTCCCTACATCTACACCGGCGGCGGTGTGCTCCTGGGCAATGCCTGCAACGAGCTGCGCACGCTGGTCGACATGCTCGGCTACCCGGTCACGAACACGCTGATGGGCCTGGGTGCCTATCCGGCGAGCGATCGCAAGTTCCTCGGCATGCTGGGCATGCACGGCACCATCGAAGCCAACAACGCGATGCAGAACTGCGACGTGCTGCTGGCCGTGGGCGCGCGCTTCGACGACCGGGTGATCGGCAACCCGAAGCACTTCGCGCAGAACGAACGCAAGATCATTCACGTCGACATCGACCCGTCGAGCATCTCCAAGCGCGTGAAGGTCGACATTCCGATCGTTGGCGACGTGAAGGACGTGCTCACCGAACTGATCTCGATGATCCGCGAGAGCACCGCCAAGCCCGATGCCGGCGCACTGGCCGACTGGTGGAAGACCATCGAGAGCTGGCGCTCGCGCGACTGCCTCAAGTACGACCGCGACAACAAGGACGTGATCAAGCCGCAGTTCGTGGTCGAAACCCTCTGGAACATGACCAAGGACGCCGACACGTACATCACGTCGGACGTCGGCCAGCACCAGATGTGGGCCGCGCAGTACTACCGCTTCGACGAGCCGCGTCGCTGGATCAATTCGGGTGGCCTGGGCACCATGGGCGTGGGCATTCCCTACGCCATGGGCATCAAGCTCGCCAAGCCCGATTCGGAAGTGTTCACCATCACCGGCGAAGGTTCGGTGCAGATGTGCATCCAAGAGTTGTCGACCTGCCTGCAATACAACACGCCGATCAAGATCTGCTCGCTCAACAACCGCTACCTGGGCATGGTGCGCCAGTGGCAAGAGATCGAATACTCCGGTCGCTACAGCCACAGCTACATGGACGCGTTGCCCAACTTCGTGAAGCTCGCCGAGGCTTATGGCCACGTCGGCATGCTGATCGAGCGTCCACAAGACGTGGAGCCCGCGCTGCGTGAGGCGCGCAAGCTCAAGGACCGCACGGTCTTCATGGATTTCCGTACCGATCCCACCGAGAACGTGTTCCCGATGGTGAAGGCCGGCATGGGCATCACCGAGATGCTGCTGGGTTCCGAAGATCTCTGATCCGGAACGTTCGTTCGCTCAACTTTTTACTGACGAATCTATTGCCCGCCAAGCCCGCGCATTACCGTGCGCGGGGGAGGGCGGCGAAAAGAGGAGTCACGCCAACATGAAACACATCATTGCAGTGCTGCTGGAAAACGAGCCGGGTGCTCTTTCCCGCGTGGTGGGCCTGTTCTCGGCCCGTGGCTACAACATCGAATCGCTGACCGTGGCGCCGACCGAGGACGCAAGCCTCTCGCGCATGACCATCGTCACCAACGGCTCGGACGACGTGATCGAGCAGATCACCAAACACCTCAACCGCCTCATCGAGGTCGTGAAGGTGGTCGACCTGACCGAAGGCGCTTACACCGAGCGCGAGCTCATGATGGTGAAGGTGCGTGCGGTGGGCAAGGAACGCGAGGAAATGATGCGCATGGCGGAAATCTTCCGCGGCCGCATCATCGACGTGACCGACAAGAGCTACACCATCGAGCTCACCGGCGATCACGGCAAGAACGACGCTTTTCTTGAAGCGATCGACCGCAGTGCCATTCTGGAGACGGTTCGCACCGGCGCCAGCGGCATCGGACGCGGCGAACGCATCCTGCGGGTCTGACACCATGATTCGGAGCTCAGTCGCTGCCCGTTCGGGCTGAGCTTGTCGAAGCCTCCGCGCAAGCGGGGACTGCATTGAGCCCTTCGACAGGCTCAGGACGAACGGCACAACAACACACTGCAACTCGCATATCTATCTGGAGAACATCATGAAGGTTTATTACGACAAGGACGCGGACCTGAGCCTCATCAAGGGCAAGACGGTTGCCATCATCGGCTACGGCTCGCAAGGTCACGCTCACGCGCAGAACCTGAACGACAGCGGCGTCAAGGTCGTGGTCGGCCTGCGCAAGGGCGGCGCTTCGTGGGACAAGGTCGGCAAGGCTGGCCTGCAGGTCGCTGAAGTTGCTGACGCCGTGAAGTCGGCCGACGTCGTCATGATCCTGCTGCCCGACGAGCAGATCGCCGCCGTCTACAAGAACGACGTGGCCCCGAACATCAAGGAAGGCGCTTCGCTCGTCTTCGCGCACGGTTTCAACGTGCACTACGGTTTCGTGCAGCCGCGCGCCGACCTCGACGTGTGGATGGTCGCTCCCAAGGCCCCGGGCCACACCGTGCGCGGCACGTACACGCAAGGTGGCGGCGTGCCCCACCTGATCGCGGTGCACCAGGACAAGAGCGGCAAGGCGCGTGACCTCGCGCTGAGCTACGCCACCGCCAACGGCGGCGGCAAGGCCGGCATCATCGAGACCAACTTCCGCGAAGAAACCGAGACCGACCTGTTCGGCGAACAAGCGGTTCTGTGCGGCGGCACGGTCGAGCTGATCAAGGCCGGTTTCGAAACGCTGGTGGAAGCCGGCTATGCGCCCGAAATGGCGTACTTCGAATGCCTGCACGAGCTGAAGCTGATCGTCGACCTGATCTATGAAGGCGGCATCGCCAACATGAACTACTCGATCTCGAACAACGCTGAATACGGCGAGTACGTCACCGGCCCGCGCATCGTGAACGACGAGACCAAGAAGGCCATGAAGAAGGTCCTGCAGGACATCCAGACCGGCGAATACGCCAAGAGCTTCGTGCTCGAAGCCGCTGCCGGCCAGCCGGTGCTGATCAGCCGCCGTCGCCTGAACGCCGAGCATCAGATCGAAGTTGTCGGCGAAAAGCTGCGCGCGATGATGCCCTGGATCAAGAAGAACAAGCTGGTCGACCAGACCCGCAACTGATCTTCAGAGGCAAGAGCCAGCAGGGTGTTTCGACACCCTGTTTCAGACCTGTTTCAGAGGGCCACCCATCGCGGTGGCCCTTTTGTTTGAAGGGGAGCCCACGGGCCCCTGAACTACACTGCGAAACATGCGATTCACAGACCAAGAAGCCATCGAATGGATGGCTGACCGGGCAGTTCCCACGAGGGACGGAGGCCATTTCAATGCATGACGACACGCTCCCCGACGATGTGCAGCCGCGCAAGCGTCGCAAGGGCATTTACATCCTGCCGAACCTGTTCACGCTGGCGGCGTTGTTCGGCGGCTTCTACTCGGTCGTGATGGCCATGAACGCGCGCTTCGACCTCGCCGCGCTCGGCGTGTTCGCCGCCATGATCCTCGACAGCCTCGACGGCCGCGTCGCGCGCATGACCAACACGCAGAGCGCATTCGGCGAGCAGATGGACTCGCTGTCCGACATGGTGTCGTTCGGCGCCGCGCCGGCGCTCATCGCCTACGAATGGTCGCTCAAGGGGCTGGGACGCTGGGGCTGGATTGCCGCCTTCGTGTACTGCGCCTGCGCGGCACTGCGGCTTGCGCGCTTCAACGTCAACACCGGCGTGGTCGACAAGCGCTGGTTCCAGGGGTTGCCGTCGCCGGCGGCCGCAGCACTCGTGGCCGGCTTCATCTGGCTCATGACCGAGTGGGGCAAGCGCGGCGGCGAGGTGCTGTACCTCTCGTGGACGCAGATCACGTGGATCACTTTCGCGTTCACGCTCTATGCCGGACTCTCGATGGTCACCAACGCGCCGTTCTACAGCTTCAAGGACGTCCAGATGAAGAAGAGCGTGCCCTTCGTCGTGATCGTGCTGATCGCGCTGGGCATCGCGGTCATCAACATCCATCCGCCGACGGTGCTGTTCGGCGTGTTCGTGGCCTACGGTCTGAGCGGCTACGTGGTGTACGCGTGGCGCAAGGCCAAGGGCCAGCCGGTGAGCGTGATCAGCACCTCGACCGAAGAGCCCGACGAGCGGGGGCTGCACAACTGAAGTCCCGGGCCTTCACAGGCCCGCAAAGGCTGTGCTACATTCGCAACCCTCATGACCAAGATTTCGCTGCTGGCCCTACTAGCCCTCCCTCACGGGCGGAGACGGTAGCGCACGCGCTAATCCCTCATCACGGCCCGTTCGCACCAGCAACGGGCCGTTTGTCTTTTGGGGTTGCTGGTTGAGTTCCAACCATCACAGAGAAATCGACATGTTGAAGCAACCTCAAGCCAAGTACCGCGCATTCGCACCGATCGGCCTCAAGGACCGCACCTGGCCCGACGCCGTGCTGACCAAGGCCCCGATCTGGCTGTCGACGGACCTGCGCGATGGCAACCAGGCGCTGGTCGAGCCCATGGACATCCCGCGCAAGATGCGCATGTTCGAAACCCTCGTGGCCATCGGCTTCAAGGAAATCGAAGTCGGCTTTCCCTCGGCGTCGCAGGTCGAATTCGACTTCGTGCGCAAGCTCATCGAGGAAGACCGCATTCCCGACGACGTGACGATCCAGGTGCTCACCCAAGCGCGCGATCACCTCATCGAACGCACGTTCGAAGCACTGCAAGGCGCGCCGCGCGCCATCGTGCACCTCTACAACGCAGTGGCTCCGGTGATGCGTCGCGTGGTACTCGGCATGGACGAAGACCAGATCGTCGAACTCGCGAGCAGCCATGCGCGCATGTTCAATGACTTCGCCGCCAGGCAGCCGGCCACGCAGTGGACCTTCCAGTACTCGCCCGAAATGTTCTCGGGCACCGATGTCGTGTTCTCCAAGCGCGTGGTCGATGCGGTCACCGCGGTGTGGGCGCCGACGCCCGAGCGCAAGTGCATCGTCAACCTGCCCACCACGGTCGAGCATTCCACGCCGAACATCTTCGCGGACATGATCGAGTGGATGCACCGCAACCTCGAGCGTCGCGATTCGATCGTGCTGTGCGTGCACCCGCACAACGACCGCGGCACCGGCACGGCGGCCGGCGAACTGGCCTTGATGGCGGGCGCCGAGCGCATCGAAGGCTGCCTCTTCGGCAACGGCGAGCGTACGGGCAACCTCGACCTCGTCAACGTCGCGCTCAACCTCTACACGCAGGGCGTTTCGCCGGAGCTTGATTTCTCGAACATCGACGAGATCCGCGCCACGGTCGAGCACTGCAACCAGATTCCCGTACACCCGCGCCATCCGTACGTAGGCGACCTGGTCTACACCTCGTTCTCGGGCTCGCACCAGGACGCGATCAAGAAGGCGTTCGCCGCGCGCAAGGACGGCGACATCTGGGACATCCCGTACCTCCCCATCGACCCGAAGGACGTGGGCCGCAGCTACGAAGCCGTGATCCGCGTGAACAGTCAGTCGGGCAAGGGCGGCATGGCCTACCTGCTCGAGAGCGAATACGGCCTCGAGATGCCGCGCCGCCTGCAGATGGAGTTCATGCAGGTCGTGCAGCGCGTGATGGACGTCGGCGGCAAGGAGCTCACCGCCGCCGACCTCTGGCAGATCTTTGTGAACGAATACGGCATCGAGACGGCCAAGGCCTTGCAGCATCGCGTGATCCAGGAAGAAGGCGAGGGTGCCGAGGCCACGGTGGTGCTGCGCGGCGACCTGCCCTGGGACGGTGAAACGCGTGCCATCGAAGGCCGCGGCAACGGCCCGATCGACGCCTTCACGCAGGCGCTGAGCCAGGCCACCGGCCACACGGTGCGGGTCATGGACTACCACCAGCACGCCATCGGCGCGGGCGCCGATGCCAAGTCGGTGGCCTACCTCGAACTGCGCGTCGACGAGTCGCAGACCCTGTTCGGCGTCGGCATCGATGCCAACGTGATCTCGGCCTCGCTGAAGGCGATCGTGTCGGGTGTCCAGCGGGCGCGGACCCGCGGCGCGCACAGCGCACAATCGGCGGTTGAAGTCGCCTGAAGCACCGGCACCAGCCGCACGCGCAAGGTGGGAACGAACAAAGGAGATCCACGATGACCGACCAACTCATTATTTTCGACACCACCTTGCGCGACGGCGAGCAGTCGCCCGGCGCCTCGATGACGCGCGACGAGAAGCTGCGTATCGCCAAGCTGCTGGAGCGGCTCAAGGTCGACGTCATCGAAGCGGGCTTTCCGGCCAGCTCGAACGGCGATTTCGAGGCCGTGAAGGCGATTGCCAACGCGATCAAGGACGCGACGGTGTGCGGCCTCTCGCGTGCCAATGACCGTGACATCGCACGCGCGGCCGAAGCCCTGAAGGGCGCGGCGCGCGGACGCATCCACACCTTCATCGCGACCTCGCCGCTGCACATGGAGAAGAAGCTGCGCATGACGCCCGACGAGGTGCATGAGCAGGCCAAGCTGGCGGTGCGCTTTGCGCGCAACCAGATCGCCGATGTGGAGTTCAGCCCCGAAGACGGCTATCGCAGCGACCCGGACTTCCTGTGCCGCGTGCTCGAAACCGTGATCAACGAGGGCGCCACCACCATCAACGTGCCCGACACGGTCGGCTACGCCATTCCCGAGCTGTACGGCAACTTCATCAAGATGCTGCGCGAGCGCATTCCCAACAGCGACAAGGCGATCTGGTCGGTGCATTGCCACAACGACCTCGGCATGGCCGTGGCGAACTCGCTGGCCGGCGTGAAGATCGGCGGCGCGCGCCAGGTCGAGTGCACCATCAACGGCCTGGGCGAGCGCGCGGGCAACTGCTCGCTCGAAGAAGTGGTCATGGCCGTGAAGACGCGCAGGGACTACTTCGGGCTCGACCTGAACATCGACACCCAGCACATCGTGGCCGCCAGCCGCATGGTGAGCCAGACCACCGGCTTCGTCGTACAGCCCAACAAGGCCGTGGTGGGCGCCAACGCGTTCGCGCACGCCTCGGGCATCCACCAGGACGGCGTGCTCAAGGCGCGCGACACCTACGAGATCATGCGGGCCGAGGACGTGGGCTGGAGCGCCAACAAGATCGTGCTGGGCAAGCTCAGTGGCCGCAACGCCTTCAAGCAGCGCCTGCAGGACCTGGGCGTGACGATGGAGAGCGAAACCGAGGTCAACGCCGCGTTCTCGCGATTCAAGGAGCTGGCCGACCGCAAGTCTGAAATTTTCGACGAAGACATCCTGGCGCTGGTCAGCGCGGAAGAGTTGTCAAACGTTGGTGAACAGTTCGCTTTTGTCTCTCTCTCCCAGCACAGCGAAACCGGCGAACGACCCCAGGCCAAGATCGTGTTCACGATCCAGGGCAAGGAAGTTACCAGCGAATCCGACGGCAACGGGCCGGTCGATGCGTCCCTCAAGGCCATCGAGGCCCACGTCAAGAGCGGCGCGGAGATGGTTCTTTACTCTGTAAATGCCATCAGCGGCTCGACGGAAAGCCAGGGAGAAGTTACAGTCCGGTTACAAAACGCAGGGCGGGTGGTCAACGGTGTGGGGGCAGACCCTGACATCGTGGTCGCTTCGGCAAAGGCTTATTTGAGTGCGCTCAACAAGTTACAGAGCCAAGCTGAGAGAGTGGCGGCACAAGGTTAGGTTTTGAGGCGTTCCTTGGTATTCGAATGAAGAAGGGGATGCAAGTAACTGATATTGCGTGCCTTTTTTGATTTGGATACACTGCGGTCCTCGTTTGTTGCCGCTGGAGATTTATTGATGCCTGAAACCCGTCTACGTCGAGTTTCCATCCAGCGGTTCCTACCCGCCTTCAAGTTCCTCGCCGTGGCGCTGTGCGCCTCGGCGTTTTTGCTGCCTGGTGCCCAGGCCGCGAAGAAGGAAAAACCCGCCGCCGCCAAGTCTGCCGTCGCCAAGAAGGCGAAGGCACCCGTCGAAGCCAAACGCAATGCGTCGGCTTCCAAAGTGGCGCGCGGCGGTCGCACCGAGCAGGCCGACAAGGTCGTGCGCGGCGGCCGCAACGTCGTGGCCACGATCCGCAAGAAGAACGGCAAGACCGTCGTCGCCGTGCAGCGCCGCTCGGTCGTGCGCGTCGAGACGCCGGCCCGCCAGTCCTTCGGCCAGATGGCCGGCCTGCACAGCACCGACGACGCGCTCGACCTGAAGTCGAGCGTCGCCCTGGTGATCGACCAGGACACGCACGAGGTGCTGTTCAGCAAGAACGACCACGCCGTGCTGCCGATCGCGTCGCTCACCAAGCTCATGACGGGCTTGTTGATCAGCGAGGCCCATCTGCCGAACGACGAGCTCATCACCATCACGCAAGACGACGTCGACACCGAAAAGGGCAGCCGTTCGCGCCTGACCGTCGGCACCACGCTGTCGCGCGGCGAGCTGCTGCACTTGGCGCTGATGTCGAGTGAAAACCGCGCCGCGCACGCGCTGGGCCGTACCTACCCGGGCGGCCTCACGACCTTCGTGAGCATCATGAACGCCAAGGCCCGCATGCTCGGCATGAAGGACACGCGCTACGTGGAGCCCACCGGCCTGTCGAGCCGCAACCAGTCGAGCGCGCAAGACCTGGCGCTGCTGGTGAACGCGGCCTATTCCGATGCCACGGTGCGCTCGCTGTCCACGTCGCCGGAATACCAGGTCGAGGTCGGCAACCGCGTGCTGCAGTTCAACACCACCAACCGCCTCGTGCGCAGCCCCGAGTGGGAGATCGGCCTGCAGAAGACCGGCTACATCTCCGAAGCCGGTCAGTGCCTCGTGATGCAGGCCAAGGTGGCCGGGCGCAAGCTGATCATGGTGTTCCTGGATTCGGCCGGCAAGTTCAGCCGCATCGCCGACGCCGAGCGGGTTCGCCGCTGGGTCGAGGCCACGCACGCCGTGTCGGGTCCGCGCGGCTTCCAGGTCGCCGGCTGACCTGAGCGGGGAGGCCGCTCAGCGGCCTGCCTGCAGCCCTCGTCGAGGGCCAAACCGGCTGACTCGCCGGAAAGCAGAGAGAAGAAAGAGCCGAAAGAAAACGGGCGCTCAGGCGCCCGTTGTCACGTTCGCGCCCGACGCAGGCGTGGCAGCCATGCCGTCCTTGAAGCCCAGCGCGCCCGAGATCTCGTTGGCGGTGGCCTGCAGCTTGGGCAGCCAACCTTCGTCGAGGCGATCGGCCGGGGCCGAGATCGACAGGCCCGCCACCAGCTTGCCCTGGTCGTCGTAGATGCCGGCGGCCATGCAGCGCACCCCCAGTTCCAGTTCTTCGTTGTCGCGGGCGATGCCGTACTGGCGTGCCTTCGACAGCTCGCGCTCGAGCGCGGGCAGCTGCGTGATGCTGTTGCGCGTGTGGCCGGCCAGGCCGGTGCGCGTGGCGTAGGTGCGCACGCGCTGGGGATCGTCGGCCGCCAGGAACAGCTTGCCGGTGGAGGTCAGGTGCAGGGCGGCACGGCCGCCGATGGCGCGCACCACCTGCATGCCCGAGCGTTCGCTGTAGGCCCGTTCGATGTACACGATCTCGTCGCCCTGGCGCATGCTGAGGTTGACCGGCTGCTGGGTGAGCTTGTGCAACTCGCGCATCGGACCCAGGGCCGCGTCGCGCACGTTCAGGCGGCCCTTGACGAGGTTGCCCAGCTCCAGCAGGCGCATGCCGAGGCGGTAACTACCGGCCTCGGGCCGGTCGACGAAACGGCCGACCGCGAGGTCATTCAGGATGCGGTGCGTGGTCGACGGGTGAAGCCCCGTCTTTTCGCTGATTTCCTTGAGCGAAATGGCTTCTTCGCGCGAGGCCAGAACATCGATCAGCGAGAACATGCGCTCGATGACCTGGATGACGGGAGTGGCGGGAACGTCGGATAGGTTTTTTCTCATGGCGCTGGGCGGTGATGACCGGACGCCAATTTTACCTTGTGAAATTGTCTGGTGCTTGCCAGTGGCCGTCCACCAACACTTCGTGCGGGGAAAAGCGCGCCTTGTAGTTCATCTTGGCGCTGTGCTCGATCCAGTAGCCCAGGTAGACGTGCGGCAGCCCCAGCTTGCGGGCCTGCTCGATCTGCCACAGCACGCTGTAGGTGCCGTAGCCAGCACCTTCCTCGGGCTCGTAGAAGGTGTAGACGGCCGAGATGCCGTCGCTGAGCACGTCGAGGATCGACACCATCTTCAGCGCACCCGGGCTGCCGTCGGGCAGGGTTTCGCGGAACTCCACCAGCCGCGAGTTGACGCGGCTTTGCAGCAAAAACTGGGTGTATTGGTCGATGCTGTCGTGGTCCATGCCGCCGCCCGAGTGGCGGCCGGTCTGGTAGCGCAGGTAGAGCTGGTAGTGCTCGGGCACGAAGCACAGCTTGAGTACGCGCGCCTGCAGGTCGGCATGCTGCTTGGCCGTGCGCCGCTGGCTGCGGTTTGGTTGGAAGCTGTGTGCCAGCACGCGGAGCGGAATGCACGCGCGGCAGCCGTCGCAATAGGGCCGGTAGGTGAACATGCCGCTGCGCCGGAAGCCGCTGAGCACCAGGTCGGAATACGCGTCGTTGTGGATCAGATGGCTGGGCGTGGCCACCTGCGAGCGGGCCTGGCGATCCGGCAGGTAGCTGCAGGGGTAGGGCGCCGTCGCATAGAACTGCAGCGTGTGAAGCGGAAGATCCTTGAGGTGCGTCACGTCACGTCGAAAGAGAAGGTCGCTCGGAAAGGAGTTCGGACCAGTATACGGGGTCGAATTGCCACTGTGGCCCGTCCTGTTTTCGGGCCTTGGCCACATGCGCGACAAAGCGCGCGCGCGGCATTTCGCGGGCGCCGAGGCTGGCGAGGTGGGCCGTGTTCTGCTGGCAGTCGATCATGTCGACACCGGCGCGCCGGCACAACGCGACCAGGCCGGCCAGCGCGATCTTCGAAGCGTCGGGCCGGCGCGTGAACATCGACTCGCCGAACACCGCCTGGCCCAGCGCCACGCAATAAAGTCCGCCCGCCAGCTCGCCGTCGATCCAGGTTTCGACGCTGTGCGCGTGCCCGGCGCGGTGCAAATCCGTATAGGCCTGCACCATGTCCGGCACGATCCACGTGCCCGACTGGCCGGCGCGCGCCGACTGCGAACACGCCTGGATCACCGTTCCAAAATCGTGATCGACGCGCAGCTCGCAGCCGGGCGTCATGGCGAATCGGCTCAGGGTCTTGCGCAGCGAGCGATGCAGTCGGAAGTCTTTCACGCGCAGCACCATGCGTGGGTCGGGGCTCCACCACAGGATGGGCTGGTCGTCGCTGAACCACGGGAAAACGCAGCGGCTGTAGGCCTGCATCAAAGTATCGACATCGAGCGATCCGCCGGCCGCCAGCAGGCCGGGCACGGGGTCTCTTTCGTCCCATGCCGAGGCGGGGTCGGGCAGTGTGTCTCCGGGTTCGAGCCAAGGCAGTTGTCGCATGGTTGCAGGTATACACGGCTTCTCGCAACGCCCGCCACTTGAGGGAAAATCCCGCTCACACGGGAACAGTCCACAAGGCTGCGGCCCTGGTGCCAGCGCCGATGGCACACGAGACACCCCACAAGACCCGTCGAAAAACCTATAGTGCTCAGCTTGCTTTCGCAGTACCACAGCGGATCCGGCAGGCATGAGCAGGCGCCGGGGATCAGCACAAGAGGACCACGTTGACCACTGAACCCAACCCCACGCGCTTCGGCAGCGGCCAGGCGGTGCGCCGTCTTGAGGATGAAAGCCTGCTCGCAGGCGCCGGCCGTTACACCGACGACGTCACGCTCTCCGAGCAGGCGCATCTCGTTTTTCTCCGCTCCCCGTATCCGCATGCGCGCATCGCGTCCATCGACACGTCCGCGGCCGTTGGCATGCCCGGCGTGCTGCGCGTGATCACCGGGGCCGACCTGGCCGAGGCCGGCGTCAAGCCGATGCCTGGCGCCGCAGGCTTCAAGCGCGCGGACGGCAGCGACAGCGCCAGTCCGCCGCGCCGCGCCATGGCGCATGAGCGCGCGCGCTTCGTCGGCGAACCGGTGGCGTGCGTCATTGCCGACACCGTGCAGCAGGCGCGCGATGCGGCCGAGGCCGTCATGGTCGAGTACGAAGAACTGCCGATGGTGGTCGACCTCCCCGGCGCCACCGCCGACGGCGCGCCGCTCCTGTGCGACGAGGCCACGGGCAACATCGCCGCCGAGATGCGCCACGGCAGCAGCGAAGCTGCGACCGCCGCATTCGCGCGCGCCGCCCATGTGATCGCGCTCGACGTGAACAACCAGCGCGTCGTCGCGCTCACCATCGAGCCACGCGCCGTGCTCGCCACGCACGACAGCAAGACCGACCGCCTCACGATCCGCATGAGCACCCAGATGCCATCCGGCGTGCGCGATTCGGTTTGCGCGGCCATCGGCCTCGCGAAGGAAAAAGTGCGCGTGGTCGTGGGCGACGTCGGCGGCGGTTTCGGCATGAAGACCGGCGCCTACCCCGAGGACATCGCCGTGGCCTACGCCGCGCTGCAGGTGGGCCGGCCCGTGAAGTGGGTGGCCGACCGCAGCGAAGAGTTCCTCTCGAGCGCGCACGGCCGCGACATCGAGGCGCGCGCCGAAATGGCGCTCGACGCCGACGGCAAGATCCTCGCCCTGCGCATCAAGACGCTCGCCAACGTGGGCGCCTACGCCACCGGCACCGGCGTCGCGATCCAGCTGCTGATCGGCCCGTGGGTGCAGACCAGCGTCTACGACATCCAGACCATCGACTTCCATTTCAAGGCGGTGCTCACCAACACCGCGCCCACCGGCGCCTACCGCGGCGCGGGCCGGCCCGAGGCCATCTTCACCATCGAACGCCTGATGGACGAGGCCGCGCGCCAGACCGGCATCGACCGCATCGCGCTGCGTCGGCGCAACTTCATCCGCCCCGAGCAGATGCCCTACAAGAACCCGATGGCGCAGACCTACGACACCGGCCAGTTCGAGTCGGTGATGGACCAGGCATTGCAGCTGGCCGACTGGCAGGGCTTCGAAGCGCGCGCGGCCGAGTCCGCGGCGCGCGGCAAGCAGCGCGGCCTGGGCATCGCCACGTTTCTCGAATGGACCGGCGGCAACGTGTTCGAAGAGCGCGTGACCGTGTCGGTGCAGGCCGATGGCGTGATCGAGGTGTTCTCGGCCGTCAACGCCATGGGGCAGGGCATTGCGACCTCGCTCGCGCAGCTGGCCGTCGATGCCTTCGGCGTGCCCATCGAAAAGGTGCGCGTGGTACTCGGCGACACCGACCGCGGCGACGGCTTCGGCAGCGCCGGCTCGCGCTCGCTCTTCACCGGCGGCTCGGCCGTGCGCATCGGTGCCGAGCGCACCATCGACAAGGCGCGCGAACTTGCAGCGCAGGAGTTCGAGGCTTCCATCGACGACATCGTCTACAGCCGCGGCACCTTCATCGTGGCCGGCACCGACCTCGAACTCGACCTGTTCACCCTGGCCGCCAAGCAGCCGGGGCGCGAAATCTTTGTCGATTCCACCAGCACCGTGGCCGGCCCGAGCTGGCCCAACGGCTGCCACATCTGCGAGATCGAGCTCGACCCGCCCACGGGCGAGATCAGCGTCGTGGCCTACAGCTCGGTCAACGACGTGGGCCGCGTGGTCAACCCGATGATCGTGCGCGGCCAGCTCGAAGGCGGCGCGGTACAGGGCATCGGGCAGGCGCTGTACGAGCAGGTGGTCTACGACACCGAAACCGGCCAGCCCGTGACCGGCAGCCTCATGGACTACGCCGCGCCGCGCGCCGACATCGTCGACACCATGTTCCAGATGGAGATGGACGAATCGACGCCCTGCAAGAACAACCCGCTGGGGGTGAAGGGCGTGGGCGAGCTGGGCACCATCGGCGCCACGCCGGCCATCGTCAACGCGGTGGCCGATGCCTTCGCACGCAACGGGCTCGGGGCCCGCGCGCCCCGCCTGCACATGCCGCTGAGCCCGTCGCGGGTCTGGCAGGCGATGCAGACGATTGATTGAGAGCCTGAGCGCCACCGGCCGGTGATCGAAGGGCGACGAAAGTCATCATGCGTGTCACCACCGAACTGCAGACCGACGCGATCCGCGTTTCGACCTACCGCTGCGATGCGGGTGTCGGCGCGGCGCCGTTCACCGAGATGCACGAGACGCACTCGGTCTCGTATGTGCGCAAGGGCAGCTTCGGCTGCCGCGCGCTCGGCCGCGACTACGAACTGGTGGCCGGCTCCGTGCTGGTCGGCGCGCCGGGCGACGACTACGTCTGCACCCACGAGCACTTCGCTTGCGGCGACGAGTGCCTGTCGTTCCACTTCTCGCCGGGCTTCGTCGACCTGATCGGCGGCGACCGGCGCAGTTGGCGCGCCTCGGGGCTGCCGCCGCTGCCCGAACTCATGGTGCTCGGCGAACTCGCGCAGGTCGCAGTCGAAGGCGGCAGCGACGTGGGCCTGGACGAGCTGGGCATGGGCTTCGCCAGCCGTTTCCTCGACGTGGTGAAAGGGCGCGGCAAGCCCAAAGCGCCGCCGTCGGCCACGCCGCGCGACCGCCGCCGTGCGGTCGAAGCCGCGACATGGATCGAGGCCCACGCCGCGGGCGAGATCGGCCTGGAAGACGCGGCCGCGCAAACGGGCCTGAGCGCCTTCCACTTCCTGCGGCTGTTCTCCCAGGTGCTCGGCGTCACGCCGCACCAGTACCTCGTGCGCTCCCGGCTGCGCCGGGCGGCGCGCCTGCTGGCGGACAGCGACCTTCCCGTGACCGAGGTCGCCTTCGAGGCCGGCTTTGCCGATCTGAGCAACTTCGTGCGCACCTTCCACCGTGCGGCCGGCGTGTCGCCGCGCGGCTTCCGGCTCGCTGCCAAGGGCGACCGCAAGATTTTCCAAGACCGCCTGGCTGCGCTGCTTCACGATGACCGCTTGATCCACCCTTCAAGCAGAAAGTCATCGCCATGTACGACCACATCGGACTGAAAGTCAAAGACCTCGCCGCGAGCCGGCGCTTCTACGAAGCCGCGCTCGCGCCGCTCGGCCACGTGCTGGGCTCCCACGACGACGAAAGCTACGCCGGCCTCGGCCCCGCCGGCGAACCGGCGTTGTGGCTCTACGCCGCGAAAGGTGCCAAGGGCCCGGGCACGCACGTCGCATTCCGCGCGCCCGACCACGCAGCCGTCGCCGCCTTCCACAAGGCCGGCTTGAAAGCCGGCGGCACCGACAACGGCGGCGCGGGGCCGCGCGCCGACTACAGCCCGACCTACTACGCGGCCTTCCTCATCGACCCCGACGGCAACAACGTCGAGGCCGTCTGTCCCTGACACGAAAGGCACCGACCCATGGCCACCATCTACAAGGAATTCATCGTCGAGGTTGATGTGGCGCAGGTGTGGGATGCGCTGCGCGACTTCGGCGCCGTGCACACGCGCCTCGCGCCGGGCTTTCTCACCGGCTGCGAACTCGACGGGCAGGGCGCCCGCATCGTCCACTTTGCCAACGGCCTCATCGCGCGCGAGCTGCTCGTAGCCCTCGACGACGAGCACCGCCGGCTGGCCTATACCGTGACCGACGGCAAGGCCACGCACCACCACGCGTCGGCCCAGGTGTTCGCAGCTGGCGAAGGCCGCACGCGCTTTGTCTGGATCACCGACGTGCTGCCCGACGGGCTCGCGGCCTACATCGAACCGATGATGGCGCACGGCGGCGCTGCGATGAAGCAGACGCTGGAGCGCGCTCAGAAGTCTTCGAGCGGCAATCCCACGTAGTTTTCCGCCAGCGCGGTGGACGCCGCGCGCGAATGCACGAGGTAGTCGAGCTCGGCTTCCTGGATCTTCTGGCCGAAGGCGCCCGTCTCGGGAAAGCGGTGCATCAGCGAGGTGAACCACCACGAGAAGCGCTCGGCCTTCCAGACGCGGCGCAGGCACAGGTCGGAGTAACGGTCCAGCGCCGAGGCCGACTTCTCGTTGTAGAAAATCTCCAGGGCGCGCGAGAGGTACCCCACGTCGGCCGTCGCGAGGTTGAGCCCCTTGGCGCCGGTCGGCGGCACGATGTGCGCGGCGTCGCCGGCCAGGAACAGCGAGCCGAAGCGCATCGGCTCGGCCACGAAGCTGCGCAGCGGCGCAATGCTCTTTTCGAGCGACGGGCCCGTCACCAGGCGTTCGCGTGCTTCGGGGTCTAGGCGCGCGCGCAGCTCGTTCCAGAAGGCCTCGTCGCTCCAGTTCTCCACCTTTTCTTCGGTCGGCACCTGCACGTAGTAGCGCGAGCGCGTGGCGCTGCGCATGCTGCACAGCGCAAAGCCGCGCTCGGTGTTGGCGTAGATGAGTTCGTGCGACACCGGAGGCACGTCGGCCAGCACGCCGAGCCAGCCGAAGGGGTAGACCTTCTCGTAGGTCTGAATCGCGTCGGCCGGCACGCTGGCGCGGCTCACGCCGTGGTAGCCGTCGCAGCCGGCGATGAAGTCGCACTCGATCTCGTGCGTCTGGCCGTCTTTTTCGTAGCGCACGCGCGGACGGCCGGTGTCGAAGTCGCGCAGGCTCACGTTCGCCGCGCTGTAGATGGTGGTGAGGCCTTCGGCCGTACGCGCCTCCATCAGGTCGCGCGTCACCTCGGTCTGGCCGTACACCGTGACCTGCTTGCCGCCCGTGAGGCCGTGCATGTCGATGCGGTGGCGCGCGCCCTTGAACAGCAGCTCGATGCCGTCGTGCGGCAGGCCCTCGGCCTTGGCGCGCATGTCGACGCCTGCGCGCGCCAGCAGGTCCATCGTGACCTGTTCGAGCACGCCGGCGCGGATGCGGCCCAGCACGTAGTCGCCGCTCTGGCGCTCCACGATGATGTTGTCGATGCCTGCCTTGTGCAGCAGCTGGCCGAGCAGAAGGCCGGCGGGGCCTGCGCCGATGATGGCGACCTGGGTGCGCATGTTTGTGTCTCCGTATGGGTTTTGCGAAGCGTAGGGCGCACCCGGCCGGTTGGGGCGGCGGTCGGCGAGGCTCTGTGCGATCATGCGAACGCGTGCGCGATGATCGCGCAACACTTCTTCGGCCGACCGATCGACCGACCCACGACGACGAACTCACGACGACGAACTCCCGACGACGAATGACCATCGCCCGCGCCGACTTCATCGAGGGCATCGCCAAGGGGATGGCGGTGCTCGAAAGCTTCGACACCGAGCGCCAGCGCCTGAACGCCACGCTGGCGGCCGAGCGCGCCGGTCTCACGCGCGCCGCCGCGCGGCGCCACCTGCTCACGCTGGCCCACCTGGGCTACCTCGAAACCGACGGTAGCTACTTCTGGATGGCGCCGAAGGTGCTGCGCTTCTCGGGCAGCTACCTGGCCTCGTCGCGCCTGCCGCGTGCGCTGCAGCCCACGCTGAACCGGCTCGCGGCGCAGACGGGCGAGTCGTTCTCTGCCGTGGTGCTCGACGGCGAAGAGGTGGTCATCGTCGCGCGCAGCGGCAGCTACGGCACGCCGACGCGTGTGCTGGCCTACGGCCTGCACCTCGGTGCGCGCCTGCCGGCTCACGCCACCTCGACGGGGCGCGTGCTGCTGGCCGCGATGCCCGCCACGCAGCTCACGCAGTGGCTCAAGGGGCGGCACCTCGCGCGGCTCACGCCGCAGACCCTCACCCAGGCGCGCGCCTTGCGCCAGCGGATCGTGCAGGTGCGCAAGGACGACTACTGCTTTGCCAGCGAAGAACACGAACTCGGCGTGCAGGCGCTCGCGGTGCCGCTGCGCGACATGCAAGGTCACACGGTGGCCGCGCTCAACGTGGTGCTGTCGGGCACGCGCTACCAGGAAGAGACCTTGCAGCGCGAGATGCTGCCGCTGCTGTTCGAGGCAGCGCGCGAAGTGCGCTCCCTCCTGTGAACTGAGGCGCGCTGAACTTTCGGCGCCGGCACGGCCTCGAACCCCCGACAACGGACATCCACCATGCGACTCCTGCTTCTCGAAGACGACGTGATGATCGGCGAGGCCGTGCTCGACTTGTTGCGGGCCGAGCAGTACGCCGTCGATTGGGTGAAAGACGGCGACGCTGCCGAATCGGCCTTGCGCACCCAGCAGTACGACCTCGTGCTGCTCGACCTGGGCGTGCCCCGCCGCGACGGCCTGGAAGTGCTGCGCGCCCTGCGTGCGCGCAAGCAGCGCATGCCGGTGCTGATCGCCACCGCGCGCGACTCGGTGCAGCAGCGCATCGAAGGCCTTGATGCCGGTGCCGACGACTACGTGCTCAAGCCCTATGACCTCGACGAGCTGCTGGCCCGCATCCGCGCCTTGCTGCGGCGTGCGTCCGGGCGTGCAGAGCCGGTGTACGAGCACATGGGCGTGAGCATCAACCCCGCCACGCGCGAGGTTGCGGTGAACGGCGAACCGGTGGTGCTGTCGGCGCGCGAATGGGCGGTGCTCGAACCGCTGCTGGCCCGTCCGGGCATGGTGCTCTCGCGCGCGCAGCTTGAGGAAAAGCTCTACGGCTGGAAGGACGAGATCAGCAGCAACGCGGTCGAGGTCTATGTGCACGGCCTGCGCAAGAAGCTGGGCGCCGAGCTCATCCGCAATGTGCGAGGCGTCGGCTACATGGTGCCCAAGGCATGAGGCGCCGCGTGATGCGATGGACTGGGTCGCTGCGGGCGCGGCTGCTGGTGTTTTTGCTCGCGGCCATCGTGCTCGCGGCCGGCGCGCAGGCGCTGGTGGCCTACCGCACGGTGCTGAAAGAGGCCGACGACATCTTCGACTATCACATGCAGCAGATGGCGCTGTCGCTGCGCGCGGGCCTGCCGCCGAGCGCGGCCGTGGGCGGGCTCGGCGGCGCGGAGCAGAACTTCGAATTCGTGGTGCAGGTGTGGACGGTCGACGGCGTGCGCATCTTCGAATCGGCCGAAGAGGCGGCGCTGCCGCAGCTCGCGGTGCTGGGCTTTGCCGACGTGCGCGCACGCGGCACGACCTACCGCGTGTTCTCGATGCAGACGCGCGGGCTGGTGATCCAGGTGGCGCAGGACATGGCGGCGCGGCGGAACATGGCCGGCTCGCTCGCGCTGCGAACCATCGTGCCCGTGGCGCTGATGGCGCCGCTGTTGATGCTGGTCGTGTGGTGGGTGGTGAGCCTGTCGCTGGCGCCCGTGGCGCGCGTGCGCCGGCAGGTGGCATCGCGGCAGGCCGACGATCTTTCGCCCGTGAGCGAAGAGAACCTGCCCGAAGAAGTGCGCCCGCTGGTGCAGGAACTGAATCTGCTGTTCGGCCGCGTGCGCCATGCCTTCGACGCACAGAAGCACTTCGTGGCCGATGCCGCGCATGAACTGCGTTCGCCGTTGGCCGCGCTCAAGCTGCAGGTGCAAGGCCTGCAACGCGCGCCCGACGACGCGGCGCGCACGCTCGCCGTGAGCCGGCTCTCGGCCGGCATTGACCGCGCGACGCGCCTCGTCGAGCAGATGCTGGCGCTGGCGCGGCACGAGGCCAGCATGGCCGCGGGCGCGAAGCCCGAGACGGTCGATCTGGCCGAGGTGGCGCGCCTGGCGATCTCCGATGCGGTGGCGGCCGCGCAGGCGCGCCGCATCGACATCGGCGTCGCGCAAGCCGACGCGGGCGCGAGCGTGAGCGGCCAGCCCGAGGCGCTGCGCATGCTGCTGCGCAACCTGATCGACAACGCCGTGAAGTACACGCCCGAAGAGGGGCGGGTCGACGTCGGCATCGTGAAGCGCGCGGACGCGGTGGAGCTGCGCGTGGACGACAGCGGCCCCGGCTTGCCCGAGGCCGAGCGTGCGCGCGTGCTCGATCGCTTCTACCGCTCGGGCGAGCCGCAGGCGCCGGGCAGCGGGCTGGGGCTGGCCATCGTGAAGTCGATTGCCGACCTGCACGGTGCGACGGTGGCACTGGAAAAGTCCACGAGCCTCGGCGGGCTGTGCGTGCGCGTGGTGTTCGCTCCGCCGCAAGCGTGAGTTCCGCTTAAGCGACGCCTAAGTCAAGGCCGCGACATTCCTTTCATCGTGTTTGCGCTCCGGCGCAGGATTGAAAGGAATCGAAGAATGAAAACCGCCTTGACTTCCCCCCGTGCCCTCGTCATTGCGCTGGCCGCCGCCGGCGTGATCGGTGCCGTCGGCGCCGGTGCCTACACCAGCGCCCGCGCCGTGGGTGCGCCGGCCACCGCTGCCGCCGTGGCCGCGCCGGCCGCCATGGTCACCTTGCCCGACTTCTCGACCATCACTTCGCGCGACGGCCCGGCTGTGGTCAACATCAGCGTGACCGGCACCGAAAAGGCCCCGGACGACGACACCATGGCACAGCTGCAGGGCATCGACCCGGACGATCCGATGTTCCAGTTCTTCCGCCACTTCCAGGGGCAGATGGGACCGCGCGGCCAGCAGCAACAACAGCAGCGCGCCGTGCCGGTGCGCTCACAGGGCTCGGGCTTCATCGTGGACCCGAGCGGGATCATCATGACCAACGCCCACGTGGTGAAGGATGCGAAGGAAGTCACCGTCAAGCTGACCGACCGCCGCGAGTTCCGCGCCAAGGTGCTCGGCGCCGACGCCAAGACCGACATCGCGGTGCTCAAGATCGACGCCAAGAACCTGCCCGTGCTCGCGCTGGGCAACACCAAGGACCTGAAGGTCGGCGAATGGGTGCTGGCCATCGGTTCGCCCTTCGGCTTCGAGAACACCGTGACAGCCGGCGTGGTGAGCGCCAAGGGCCGCTCGCTGCCCGACGACAGCTACGTGCCCTTCATCCAGACCGACGTGGCCGTGAACCCCGGCAACTCGGGCGGGCCGCTGCTCAATGCGCGCGGCGAGGTGGTCGGCATCAACTCGCAGATCTACAGCCGCAGCGGCGGCTACCAGGGCGTGTCGTTCGCCATTCCGATCGACGTGGCCGTGCAGGTGAAGGACCAGATCGTCGCCACCGGCAAGGCCACGCACGCGCGCCTGGGCGTGGCGGTGCAGGAGGTGAACCAGGCCTTCGCCGATTCGTTCAAGCTCGACAAGCCCGAGGGTGCGCTGGTCTCGAACATCGAGAAGGGCGGCCCCGGCGACCATGCCGGCCTGAAGGCGGGCGACGTGATCCGCAAGGTCGACGGCCAGGCCATCGTGTCGTCGGGCGACCTGCCGGCCGTGATCGGCCAGCAGGCGCCGGGCAAGAAGGTCACGCTCGAGGTGTGGCGCCAGGGCGAGCGCCAGGAGTTGCAGGCCAAGCTCGGCGATGCCAGCGACAAGCCGGCGCAGGTCGCCAAGGCCGACAACACGGCGGGGCAGGGCAAGCTCGGCCTCGCGCTGCGCCCGCTGCAGCCGCAGGAACAGCGCGCGGCCTCGGTCGACGGCGGCCTGCTGATCGAGGACGTGGCCGGCCCGTCGGCGATGGCCGGGGTGCAGGCCGGCGACGTGCTGCTGGCCATCAACGGCACGCCGGCCAAGAGCCTGGAGCAGGTGCGCCAGGCGGTGGCCAAGGCGGACAAGTCGGTGGCGCTGTTGATCCAGCGCGGCGAAGACAAGATCTTCGTGCCGGTGCGCCTGGGTTGACCGGCTGAGGCGCGCTCAGGGCAGCGCGCAGGGCCAGTCGAGCGAGACGCGCGTGCCGCCGGCCTGTGCGTCGGCCCGCTCGATCTGCAGCCGCGCCCCGATGGCCTGCGCCCGCGAACGCATGTTCGCGAGGCCGTGGCCGCCGGGGCGTTCGTTCGCCTGCAGCCCGCGGCCGTTGTCGGTGAGCACGATGCGCACCAGCGGCGGCGTCTGCTCGCCGTGCCAGCCCACATGCATCACGATGCGCGTGGCAGCCGCATGCTTGAGCACGTTGGTGAAAGCCTCGAGCAGGATGCGTTGCAGCTGCAGCGCGGCCTGCGCGGCAAAGGGCGCAAGCGTCGGGATGAGGGCGACGTCCCACACCAGCTCGATGCCGGCGGCGTCCAGCCGGGGCTGCAGGCGGTAGCGCAGCGTGGCCAGCACGGTGGTCAGGTCGTCGTGCATCGGTTGCAGCGAATCGACGGCCATGCGCATCTCGTCGAGCGCCAGCTTCACGTGCTCCTCGACCACGTCGCGGTCGGGCGCGGGCTGGTTCACCACGTTGAGCAGGCCCACGAGCTGCGAGCCCACGCCGTCGTGGATCTCCCGCATGATGCGCTGGCGCTCCAGCAGCACAGCCTGTTCTTCCTGCTGCTTGCGCACGGTTTCGAAGGCGCCGCGCAGCTGCTCTTCGCGCTCGGCCACGCGCGCGGCGAGGTTGGCGTTGAGCGAGCGGTAGTCGGCCACGGTGCGGCTGTAGCGCTCGACCACGAGGCCGGCCAGGATCATCACGAAGAAGAAGATCGCGTGCGAGGTGAGCGTGTAGTAGGCGCCGCCGAAGAGGCCCATGCGCACCAGCAGCAGGTCGTGCGCGCCCGCCAGGATGGCCAGCGTGCCCGCCGCCATCAGCACGCCCGCGATGCGCCGACGCGCCACCAGCGCACCGTGCACCACGTAGGGCAGGCAGATGGTGCTCGTGACCTGCAGGATCGCCAGCCCCGTGGTCCACAGCACCGGCCGTGCGAACGCAAAGGAGGCGCAGGCCAGCGTGACCGACAACGCCAACGCGCCATAGATCGATCGCACCAGCCACGGCGGGTTGCGGTCGAGCACGAGCAGCACGAAGCGCGCGATCAACCCGATGTGGCAGGCATAGCAGACCGCCACCACCGCGCCCCACAGCGGCCAGGGCAGGGGCGCTTCGGTCAGTACGCGGTCGAGGTTGCGTGCCACGCCCGAGAGCGCGGCCAGGGCGAAGCAGCCGTAGAGCGCGTCGCGCTGGCGCAGCCACAGCCCGGCGGCCAGGCCGCCCATCAGCAGCAGGCTCACGGCGTAGACGATGGCCGAGGTGTTGCGCCAGTTCTGTTGCGAGCGGTGCAGCGGGGCCAGGGAGGCTTCGGGGCCGTAGAGCACGCTGGCCAGCCCGCCGCCGCGCTGGCGCTGCAGGGTGGCGTGGATGTGCAGCTCCTGCGTCTGGCCGTTGCCGCGGCGCAGGGCGGCGGCCAGCGGCACCAGGTGGTTGGCCTTGGCGGCGTCGTAGGTGGGGTCGCCGAGCACGCCGTAGTTCGCGACCAGTGCGCCGTTGAACCAGACCGCGACCTGGTTGCCCAGCCCCGACATCAGCAGCGCCTGGGCCTCGCCCTCGGGGACGGCGTCCGCCGGCAGCACGATGCGGTAGCTGGCCTTGCCGCCGCGCCCCGGAAACTCGTGGTCCCAGCGAAAGGGCAGTGCCACCTGCCGCACCTGCAACGGCAGGCCGTCGGGTTCGAGGCTGGCTTCGGCCGATCGCACGTCGGTGGTGCCTGGCGGGGTGGCGGCATGCGCGAAGGGCGGCGCACAGGCCAGCCACAGCAGCAGTAGAAGCACGGCCCGCAGGGAGGGCAGGAAAAGGGCGGGGCGGTTCACGAGGCTAGGAAAGCCGGCCTGGAAGACCGGTCGCCAGCACGGCTTGCGAGGGTGGGGGCGCATCCAGCTTGCCGTAGATGTTTCTGATGTGGGTTTGAACCGTCGATGCGGAGACTCCCATCTGCGCGCCGATTTCGGCATAGGTGAAACCACGAGAGACCCGGTCGAGCACTTCGGCCTCGGGCGACGAGAGGTGGCCGGGCGCGCCGTCGGAGGCTTGCCAGCGGCGCAGCAACTGCCGCGCGATGCCCGGCGGCAGCGGGGAGCCGCCGGCGCCCAGGTGGCGCAGGTGCGCCGCCAGATCGGCTTCAGTGCCGTCCTTGAGCAGGTAGCCGCGCGCGCCGGCCTCGAAGGCCTGCACCATGTGGGTCTCGTCGCCGAAGATCGTCAGCACCATCACCGCGCAGGCCGGCTGCATGCGGCGGCATTGGCGGATCACCTGCAGGCCGGGGTGGTCGGGCAGGCCGAGGTCGACCAGCAGCACATCGACCGGGTTGTCCGTGAGCCAGTTCAGGATGTCGACCGCGTTCGAGGCACTGAAGGCCAGCGCCAGCGCCGGGTCGGCGCCGATCACGCGCCCGATGCGCTCGCGCATGCCGCTGTCGTCTTCGACCACGGCGACCTGGGTGGCGGTCAGGGGCATGGCGGGCTTCCGAAAGCGAGACCGAGGCCGAGGCGCATGGGCAGATCCGTTTCCGATCGGGAGGGTTGCAGGTGCCGCAAGGCTAGCCACAGGTATCGGTGGCGCCCATCCTATAGACGAGGGAGGGAGGTACCCTGCTGGCGCGCGATGGTGTCCAGCCGTGTGGCGCTGCGCGCCGCCCACCCGACCGGTAGCGCCCACGCTTTCGGCAGAGAATGCCCGCTGCTTCACCTGCTGCAAACGAAACCAATGAACGACGAACTGGAAGCCCGCATCCGCTCGGGCCAGGCCCTGTCCGAATCGATGGGCAACTTCCACGTGACCGGCTGGGACGCCGAGCACAAGACGCTGAAGGCCGCTTTCACCGTGCGGCGCGAGTACTGCCACACGAACGGCACGATCGCCCAGGGCGGCTTCATCACCGCCTGGCTCGACGCCGCCATGGCCCATGCGGTCATGCACGACACCGATCAATCGCAGACGGTCTTCAGCCTGGAGATCAAGGTGAGCTTCTACGAGAAGGTCGGCCCCGGCGAGGGGCGTGTAGAAGGGCGCGTGATCCGGCGCGGCAAGCGCGTCGCGTTTCTCGAAGCGGCGCTCTACAACCCCGATGGCAAGCTGGCGGCAGAAGCCACGTCGACCGGAATCCTGGCGAGCCTGTAGGTTGCGTCGGCCCGATCCGGGCCTGTATTTCGCGGATCACCGCTTCCTGACGTGGAGCCTGCGGCCATGGTGCAGGACTGACGGACAGACGAAGAGCTGCTCGTCTTGAGTCAGGGCCGGATGCGGCGCGGGTCCAGGCCCTGGACGAAGGCGAAAAAGTTTCATCGCACGATGCGCGCCAGCCAGGCCAGCAGCACGGCGACGACTTCGTCGCGGTTGGTCTCGTTCAGCGTCTCGTGGCGCGCACCGCCGAACACATGGCACGACACATCGCGCAGGCCGGCGTCGCGGTAGCGCTGCACCAGCGGATAGAACCATTCGGCCTTGTTGCTGACCGGGTCCTGGTCGCCGATGAACAGGTACAGCGGCAGCGCGGGGCGGATGCGCGTCTGCATCGCGGCGGGCGTGAGTTCGTCGAGGTTCGCGAACATGGTCCCCATCCCTTCAGCCGACACGGTGAAGCCGCACAGCGGATCGGCGATGTAGGCATCGACCTGCGCCGGGTCGCGGCTGAGCCAGTCGAAGGGCGTGCGCACGTCGGGCAGCGCGGCGTTCATGTCTTCGAGCCGGAAGCCGCTTTGCAGCGCACCGCCCAGCAGGTCGAGCGCCGAGGTGCCCGACAGCACCGCGCCCGACAACAGCTCGCTGTGCCGCACCAGGTAGTACTGCGTGGCGAACGAGCCCATGCTGTGGCCGAGGAGGATGAGCGGCAGGCCGGGGTGTTCGGCGCGCGCGTGTCGGCTCAGCAGCGCCATGTCGTCCACGAGGCCGGCGAATCCGCGCGGGCCGAACTCGCCGAGTTCCTTGCGCGCTGCGGCGCCTTCGCCATGGCCGCGATGTTCGTTCGCGTAGACGACGTAGCCGGCCTGCGTGAGTGCGTCGGCCAACGGGCGATAGCGCAGCGAATGCTCGCCCATGCCGTGCGCCAGTTGCACGATGCCCCGCGGCGCGGTGCCCTGCCAGCGGTGGGCCTCCACCGGGTAGCCGTCGTTGGCGGTCAGTTCGAAGTGGGTCTCGGTGCTCGGCATGCGGGGTCCTCCAGGAAGTGAATTGGCATCCTAATCGTTGACGGCCCGCAGCATGGCCTTGCGCAGCCACACCTGCGCCGGGTCCTTGTCGGTCACTGCGCGCCAGGCCATCTGCAGTGGGTAGCTCGGGCTGTCGAAGGGCAGGGGCTCGCAGCGCAGGCCGCTTTGCGCCGACAGCGCCATCGCCACATGCTCGGGCACCGTGGCCAGCAGGTCGGTGCCGGCGAGCACGGCAGGCAGGCTCCCGAACTGCGGCACCGAGAAGACCACGTCGCGCTGCCGTCCGAGTTCGCCCAGCGTTTCGTCGACGGTGCCGCAGAGGTCGCCGGCGTAGGTCACGAGCACGTGGCGACGCCGGCAGTAATCGTCGAGCGAGAGCTTGCCGGGTGCGGTGTCGGCGCGCAGCACGGCGAAGCGCGCGGTGCGGACCTTGCGCACCTTCGCATCGGCGGGCAGGTCTTTCAGGAACGACATCACCGCGCTGACGCGGCCCTGGTCGAGATAGCGCATGGCGTTGCGGTAGCAGACGGTGAGTGTCACCAGCTTGGCGCCGGGCACTTCGGCGCTCAGGGCGCGCAGCAGGCGGGGCAGCATCGCGATCTGCAGGTCGTCGGTCAGGCCGATGCGGAACACCGGTGCGGCACGCTCGGGTTCGAAGTCGGCCTGTGCGCGGAAGGTGGCCTCGATCTGCGCGAGCGCGGGGGCCAAGCCTTGCATCAGGGCGAGCGCCCGCGCGGTCGGCTCCATCACGCGGCCCTGGCGCACCAGCAGCGGATCGCCCGTGAGTTCGCGCAGCCGCGCCAGCGCATGGCTCACCGCGGGCTGGCCGAGGTTGAGCCGCTCGGCAGCGCGGCTGACATGGCGTTCGCGCATGAGCGCGGCCAGCACGGTGAGAAGGTTCAGGTCGATGCGGTTGAGTTCGATGGGTTTCATCGGGGTCCTGGCGTGATCGATGGGGCGCATAGCGACTATCCCTTGAATCGATTTCCTTGATGGCGCTGCGGCCTCTAGATTGGAGCCATCGATCATTCAACGAAGGAGTTTTCATGAGCAGGATGGTTCGCTTCCATGCGTTCGGCGGTGCCGAGGTGCTGAAGGTCGAAGAGGTCGTGGTGCCGGCGCCGGGCATTGGTGAAGTGCGCATCGCAGTGCAGGCCATCGGACTGAACCGGGCCGACGCGCTGTGGCGCGAGAAGCTGTACATCGAAGACGCGACGCTGCCGGCCGGGCTGGGCAACGAGGCTGCCGGTGTCATCGAGGCTGTGGGCGAGGGCGTCGAAGGGCTGGGCGTGGGCGACAAGGTCGCTGTGCTGCCGGGGGCGGGCCAGGGGCTGTATCCGACCTACGGCGACCGCATCCTCTTTCCGGCCGCGCACGTGGTGCGGTATCCCTCCAACCTGTCGGCCGCACAGGCCGCGGGCGCCTACATGGCGTACCTCACGGGCTACTTCCCGATGTTCGAGATGGCGCGGTTGGAGCGCGGCCAAGTGATGCTGGTCACTGGGGCTTCATCGGGTACAGGCATCGCGGCGCTGCAGATGGCGCGCGCAGCGGGCATCGTCGCCATCGCTGTCACGCGCACCGCGGCCAAGCGCGACGCGCTGCGTGAAGCAGGCGCGACGCATGTGATCGTCACGGACGACGAAGACGTGGTCGCGCGCGTGCTGACGCTCACCGAGGGCCGCGGTGTCGACCTGGTGTACGACGGCGTGGGCGGCGGGCAGGTCGAGCGGCTCGGCGATGTGGTCGCGCATCGCGGGTGGTATGTGCTGTATGGCCTGTCGGGCGGTGCCGAGTTCAGGTACCCGGTGGTGGCGCAGTTTCGAAAGAGCTGGCGCTTCCACGTCTACAAGGTGCTGGAGCACACCGGTGCGGCCACCATGGGATTGCCGCGCGACGAGGGCGCATTGGGCCGTGCGCTGGCCTTCATCGATGCGGGCCTTGCCGATGGCTCGCTGCATGTGCGCATCGACCGGACCTTCGCACTCGACGAGGTGGTGCAGGCCCACCGCTACCTCGAGCGTGCGGGGCACATCGGCAAGGTCGTGCTCGAGGTCTGAGCGACGCTCAGCCGCCGGAGGTGAGGCGGTACCAGGCCACGCCGTCATCGGCGATGTCGCACGCAACTTCGCCGCGATGCCGCAGGTAGTTGAGGCAGGCGAGGCTTTCACCGGTCGCCATGCCGAGCAACGGCACATCGGACTCGGCGATGCTGCGTGCGAAGAGGCTCGTGAACACATCGACCGCGCGCTTGGGCGTTTTCAAGGTGTTGCGCAAGCGGTCGAGCGAGCGCTCCTGTCCATGCTGCAGCCGGTCGATGCGCGCATGCAGGCCGCGGAAGCACTCGTTGTGCGACGGCAGCACCAGCACGTCGTCGGGTACTTCGCGCTTGAGCTTGGCGAGCGACGAGAGCCAGTCGGCCATCGGATCGGCGTCGGGCTCGACGGGCGAGACCGACACGTTCGACGAGATGCGCGGCAGGATCTGGTCGCCCGAGATCAGCACCTTCAGGTCGGGGCAGTGCAGGCACGCATGCTCGGGCGAATGGCCGTTGCCGGTGACGACGCGCCAGTCGTGCGCGCCGATGCGCAGCACCTCGCCATCGCGCAGGCGCCGGAAGCTGTCGGGCAGCGGATGGATGTGCTTGCCGAAGTTGCCGAAGCGCGTGCGATAGGTCTCGATGGCCGCCTCGCCCCAGCCGGCGCGCCGGTAGAAGGCGATGGCGTCGTCGGGTGCTTCGCGGCCGGTGTCGGACACCATCACGCGGCACATGAGGTATTCGGAGCGGGTCATCCACAGGCGCACGCCGAACTTGCGCGTGAGCCAGCCGGCCATGCCGACGCGGTCGGGGTGCATGTGCGTCACGAAGACGCGCGTGAGGCCGCGCGTGTCTGGCGAATTGGCGAACAACTCGCGCCAGACGGCCACCGTTTCCTCGGTGCGCACGCCGGTGTCGACCACGGCCCAGCCGTCACCATCGTCCAGCGCCCACAGGTTGATGTGGTCGAGCGAATAGGGCAGCGGCATGCGGATCCAATGGACGCCCGCGGCGACCTCGATCGACTTGCCGCGCTGCGGAAGCTCCGCAAAGGGATAAACCAGCTTGCCTTTGGCTGCTTGCGCCGACTCTTCCAGACCATCCATCGTGTTCACCTCCAGAGGAGATGAATTGTGCCCTTCGGCCGATGCGGTCAGACGGCTGCGACGATGGCCGCCTCGCTCGGGCCACCGGACAGCGTCGGCGGCGTGCGAACGATGGAGGTGAGCGTCGGCTCGGCGGGGCGCAGCAGCGAAAGGTCGGGGCGCGGGCGGCGCAGCTGCACGTCGGCGGCGAAGGCCTTCTCCATCGCGTGCGCGGCGCCCAGCACTTGGTGGTCGGCGCGGAAGCCGCCCACCACCTGCAGCCCGAACGGCATGCCCGCATGGTCGACGCCGCAGGGCAGCGTGATCGCCGGATGTGTCGTGAGGGTGACGACATAGGTCAACGCCAGCCAGCGGTAGTAGTTCGCCTGCTTCTCGCCGTTGATGGTGTCGGCATACGGCTGCGTCCACGGAAAGGGCGAGACCGGCGTGGTCGGCGAGAGCACGAGGTCGTAGTCGGCGAAGGTGGACTGGAAGCGCTTGATGAGGCGCGTCTGCTCGGCCTGCGCCCAGGCGCTGTCCAGCAGGCTCATGCGCGCACCCATCTCGTAGTTCGCGCGCGGGTTCGGGCCGAGGCTCTGCGGATCGCGCTCGTAGGCGGCGTGCATGCCCGCCACGAAGGCCTCGGCGCGCAGCACGTCGAAGCAGCGGTGCGCATCGCCCAGATCGAAGCTCACTTCGTCGCAGCGGCGGAACAGGTGCCGCATCGACCCGATCTTTCGGCGCATCGTGGCGCGGATGCTGTCGTTCACCGCGCAGAGGCCGAAGTCTTCCGTCCATGCCACGCGAAGCCTGCTGAGGTCGATGTCCATCGGCTTGAGAAAGGACAAGGGGTCCAGCGGATAGCTCAGCGGATCGCCGGCGTTCATTCCGGCCGAGGCCGCGAGCTGCAGGCAGGCGTCTTCCACGGTGCGGCCCATCGGCCCGACCACCGAGATCGGCGTCCAGCCCAGCGGCTTTCGCACGCTGGGCACGACGCCCGGCGAGGGCCGGAAGCCCACCACGCCGCACTTGGCGGCCGGAATGCGCAGCGAGCCGCCGGTGTCGGAGCCGGTGCACACGGGCAGCATGTCGCACGCCAAGGCCGCGGCCGATCCGCCCGAAGAGCCACCCGCATTCAGGTTCGGATCGAAGGGGTTGCCGGTGGCACCCCAGACCTCGTTGCGCGAATTGGCGCCCGCGCCCATCTCGGGCACGTTGGTCTTGCCGGCCACGATGGCACCGGCCTTGCGAAGGCGTGCGACCAGCTCGATGTCTTCCTGCGGCACGTGGTCGCGGTAGATCGGCGAACCCCATGTGGTGAGCAGGCCCTCGGTCGGCTCCAGGTCTTTCACGCCCAGCGGCAGGCCGTGCAGCAGCCCGAGCGGCTCGCCCTGCATCACGGCGGTTTCGGCGGCGGCGGCTTCCGATCGCGCGCGGTCGAAGCAGGTCGCGGTCACCGCATTGACGAAGGGGTTCGTCTGCGCGATGCGCGCGATGCAGGCCTCGAGCAGTTCGACGGGCGAGATCGCCTTGCTGCCGATGAGGCGGCGCAGTTCGACGGCGGAGTGTTCGACGAGTTCGTTGGGTGTGGACATCGCGAGGGGCTATGGATCAATCGGCGGTGATGTTGGCGCGGGCAGCAACGGCGCGCATCACAGGCAGTTCCCGGTGGATGAGCTCGCTGGCCGCCGCGGCATTGCTGTAGACCGGCTCCAGCCCCTGGGCGCTCAGCCTGGCCCGGGTGTCCGGATCGGCCATGGTCGCGGCGAGCGCCTTCTCGAGCCGGCTCTTCGCCTCGGCGGGCAGGCCGCGCGGTGCGGCGAGGATCAGCCAGGAGTCCATGTCGATGTCGGGATAGCCGCTCTCGGCGAGGCTGGGCACGTCGGGCAGCAGGCTGGAGCGCTTGGCCGTCGTCACCGCGATGGCCTTGATCTTGCCGCCCTTGAGCTGCGGGATGGCGGCGCTCACGGTGTCGACACTGAACGCGACCTGCCCGCCCATGAGGTCCGTCATGGCCGGTGCGCTGCCTTTGTAGGGCACATGCGTCATCTTCAGGCCGGCCGCATGCAGGATGCTCTCGCCGGCGAAATGCGAGGTCGTACCGGTGCCGTAGGAGGCGTAGGAATACGTGCCGGGCGAGGCCTTCACGTAGTCCACGAACTGTTTGACGGTCTTCACCGGCACCTCGCTGTTGGCCAGGAGGATGAGCGCAAGCCGCCCGGCAATGCCGATCGGCTCGAAGCCCTTGACCGGGTCGTACGGCAGGTTGGGGCGGATGGCGGGGTTCACGGTGAAGGTCGTGCCCGAGCTCACGAGCAGCGTGTAGCCGTCGGGCACCGCCTTCGAGACATAGGTGGCGCCGATGAGCGTGCCGGCACCGGCGCGGTTCTCGATGACGACGGGCTGGCCGAGCTCCTTGGCGAGCCGCTGGCCGATGATCCGGCCGTTCACGTCCGTAGCGCCGCCCGGCGGAAACGGAATCACGAGCGTGACTGGCCGCGACGGGAAAACCGGCTCCGCGGCGAAGGCGGCCAGCGAGGCAAGACCGAGGCAAGAGACCAGCGCGATGCGGGCCAGTGCAAAGAGACGTTTCATGGATGGTGCTCCTGTGAAATTCCATCGTAGGAGCGGACTTCGGCTGCCACAAGCGCAATGTTTAGAATCATTCGTTGCCGAATCGGCAATCGATGCGATGCGCTGGCCATCGTGCAGCCCGGAGGAATTCATGCGACTTCAAGCCCTGCAGGAGCCGGCCGTCCGGTACTTTCTCGAGGTCGTGAAAAGCGGCTCGGTGAAGGAAGCGGCGCTCAGGCTCAACGTCGCGCCCTCGGCGGTGAGCCGGCAGGTGGCGCGCCTGGAACGCGAACTCGATACGCTGCTGTTCGACCGCCACGCGCGCGGCATGGTGCCCAATGCGGCCGGCGAACTGCTGGCCGCGCATGCCAAGCGGACGCAGCAGGACATCGAACGGGTGGCGAGCGACATCGCCGGGCTGCGTGGCCTGCGCAGCGGGCATGTGCGCGTGGTGAGCACCGAGGGCTTCGCCTTCGACTTCCTGCCGACGCTGATCTCGCGCTTTCGCGAGAAGTACGAAGGCATCCGCTTTCACCTGGAAGTCAGCACGCCGACCGACATCCCGCGCCGCATCCGCGACGGCGAAGCCGATGTGGGCATGACACTGAGCGCGCTGCCCGAGCCCGGCATCAAGGTCGAACTGCGGCATCCCAGCCCGATCTTCGCGGTGATGGCGAAGGGGCATCCGCTGGCGGCGCAGCGGCAGTTGTCGCTGCGCCAGGTGGTGGGCTATCCGTTGGGGTTGCCGCCGGAGGGCAGCTCGATCCGGCAGCTGCTGGACATCAGCTGCGGCCGGCAGGGCCTGCAGTACGTGCAGGCCATGTCCAGCAACCATGCGAATGCGCTCGTGAGCTTCGCGGCCGCGGGCGGCGGCAGCATCGCCTTCTATGGCGCGCTGTCGATCCGCACGCTGCTCAAGACACGGGCGCTGGTCGCGATTCCGCTGAAGGACAGGGAAATGAACGAGCGCCACCTCGAGGTCGAGACCTTGGCGGGGCGATCGCTGCCCGATGCGGGCAGGGCGTTCGTGCGGTTCCTGACGGAGGCGATCGAAGAGACCGCCTGAACGGCCTGAAGGGGCCCGTGTGCCTGCTTACTTGCGGCGGTTGCGAGCGGCCGGTGCCGAGGTCTGCGACGGCGCCGCGCCGCCGTCCACGCCCAGCCGACCGCCGCCGCCGAGACCCTGGCCGCGCACCGTCTGCGCCTTGTAGTTGCGCAGCGAACGGACCATCTGGTTGAACGCGTCCATGAAGGCTGCCGCGATCACCTTGCCCTGCGCGGTGTTCGTGTAGCCGCCGATGCCGCCGGCACCGCTGCGGCCACCGAGGCCGCCGAAGCCTGCGAAATCGGTCTTGGAGGCGCTGCCTTCCGAGGCCGCGACCTGCACGCCCGAGCGGTTGTCGATGAGCGTCAGCAGGGCGCTGGCTTCTTTCGTCTGCAGGCTGGCGCCGACAGCCGCAATGGCGCGGCCACGGCCGCCGCCCACGAGGCCGCCGAGCGCACCGCCGATGCCGCCGGCGTCGTTGTTGCTGAACACGATCTCGGGCGACAGGCCGTAGTCGGAGGCGACCATCTGGCCGCGGCCGAAGTTGCTGCCGCCGCGCATCTCGCCCGATTGCATCAGCGCGCGTTCGCGCGTCATGGCGTTCATGCCGGCCGCGCCGCGCTCCACCACCACGAAGCAGTTCGACTGCTGCACCAGCAGGCGCAGCAGGTTGGCCGTGGGCGGCAGGCGGTATTCACCCGTGAGGATCGTGTACCAGCCGGCGTTGACGTTCTCGACCAGCGACACGGTGCCCAGTGGCGATTCGCAGCGCTCGAGCTGGCTGCTCGCGCCCGCCGTGGCACCGCCGGCGGCGCTGCCCGTGGCCGTGGTCTTGGCCGACGGGGCGCCCATCTGCATGTCCATGGTCTGGCAACCGGAAAGCGCCAGCAGGCCCGCGAGTGCGCTGGCGAGAGAGAGTTTGGAAAAAGGCATGTCCCTGTCCGTCATCAAATGAAAACAATGTGGCGCCCCGATCCACCGGCAGGCGCCGCGCCCGCGCGACGATACGGGCCGCCCGATGCGGCAGCCAGTGTCGAAAGTCACAGTCAGGAACATTCGTGGCACTTCTTGGGTGCTTGGTTACAGTCCGGACTCCATTCGCAGGAGTTTTCAGATGGCCACAAAGAAGAGGAATGTCGTGGGAGAAGCCGCCGTCGAGCTGACGACGCAGCAGGTGGCGCAGGCCTTGGCCATTGCCGGGGCGTCGGGCTACAGCGGCAGCGCCGATCCGTCGTTCGTGGGTGCGGTGCTGGTGGCGCTGGCGGTCAACACGAGTTCCGTCAGCGCGACCATCGACAGCGCGAAGAGCAGGGGCCCCGGCGTCGCGGGCGTTCTGCAGCACTGACCGGCCGGCGGGGCGCCGGCCTTCGACCTGAACCGGTGCACTGTCAGCTCGTGTAGTCGCCGCTGGCTTCGGGCTGGAACAGCACAGCGATCACGCGCGCGCTGTGTTCGCCGCCGCCGGGCGTCTTCCAGTGCGCAACCGCGCCGGTCTTCTGGCCGAGCAGGCCGATGCCAACGGGCGAAAACACCGAGATGTAGCCCGTGGTCGGGTTCGCGTCGGCGGGATAGCAGATCACGATCTTCTGCCGCTGTCCGGCGGGCAGTTCCTCGATTTCCACCTGCGTATACATCGTCACGATGTCCGAGGGCATTTCGCGCGAGGGAAGGATGTCGGCCGTGTCGAGCAGATCGGACAGGGCCGGGGGAAGAGGCGCGTCCGCGAATTTGCTGAGACGGACGTAATCGAGTTCGGTGAGCGTGCGCTCCCCGTGAACGGTTGAAAGCATGAAGCACTCCAGATGAACGCAACCCGCCTTCGAAACAGACAGGGTCGCTACCGCGCGGTGTGGTGCCCGGCGGTCAAGGTGTGCGCATCAAGAAGAAGGTAGCGGACCGCCGGGCTCAGGAATGTGCGGACGTGCGTCGGAGGACCGACGTGGTCGCCGCCGTGACGACGCCCACACGACGACCGGCCGCTGCCATGGGCAGGGCTGCGCGTGCAGGGTGTAGACGGGGCGAGGAGGAGGCCATGGGGCGCGAGTGTAGGCGATTCTGGCCAGATTGGCCAATTGTGGCCCTACTGGTCCGCCGTCGCACCGCCACGGAAATCCGCCATCTGCTGGGAAGCATGAATGCAGAGTTGTCGGCGGATCCGCTGGGAAAGCATTGCTCGGCGGTCGGGAGCCTGTTTTTTTACGCCGGAGAAGCGTCAGTCGCAAACGGCTTGGGTTCTCGCTTTTCAATGAATTGAATGTGCTGGTGTGGTTGGTTTTCTTCTTTCAAATAAAACCATTTGATTGGATTTAAGAATTGAGGAATAAAAAATCAACGAAAAATAGAAATTGATTCTTGTTGGAAATAGATCATTCGAAAATTCACACTTCTTCTCAAATGAAAGCGAATCTCAACAAATGCAGCCGTCAAATCCCTCTTGTACTCAGTAGTTCGCGGTTGGAGCGAATTGTTTGCATTGGCATGTAAGTGAAAGGGCTGTCGCCAATTAACTAAAAAGAGTGAGAAACCATTGATCAGTGCGCGATCAATATTTCTCGTTTTCGGGGTTTCTCATGTTTTGACGGTTGTAATGAAAGGCTAATGGCGCAAGAATTCGGTACGCAAGAGTTTGTCGATTCAATGGTGTCAAGCAAATGAGAAATCATCTGTTTGCGTGTGATGGGCGGGTTTCTATTGCGGGCAATTGCGATGTGATTGTTGAATATTGTTAATTAAGGGATTTTTGAATGACAGCATCCACATGGATTGGGCTTCCGACAACGGCGCGAGGCGACCGGGGCGGGGTTCGTCGGATGGTCCGGGCAGGGCTGGGCCTTCTTGCCGCAGGGGGCGTGGCTGTGGCTTTGGCACAACCTGCGGCATCGGTGGAAGCTCCACGGGCACCAGCCACCACAAAGGCCGTGACTGTGGCGTTGACCCAATTGAAGGTCGTCAAGGGGCCGGACGGCAACGAGCAGTTCCAGGACGCGGCGACGATCAAACCGGGCGACGTCATCGAATACAAGGCCACCTATACCAACAACACCGGAAAACCGGTGAAAGGCCTGGTGGCCGATCTGCCGATTCCCGAAGGGCTCGAGTACCTGCCACGCAGCGCCAAGCCAGGTGCGAGCCTCGTGAAAGCCGCCACCAAGACAGCCGTTTTCGAAGCCGAGCCGCTCGTTCGCAAATTGCCCGATGGCAAGACTGAGCCTGTTCCCTACAACGAATACCGCATGTTGCGCTGGAGCCTGGGCCAATTGCCCGCCAACGGCAGCGCAACTGTGAGCGCGCGCGCCAAGGTCGAAGCCGTCGCACCGCCGACGGCAGCACCTGCGCCCACCACGCCGCCCCCGCGCGGCAAGTAAATAAAGGCCGCGCCGCACCTCGCGCATTGCGCGAGGCGAGGGCGCCAGCCTTTCCCCCGATCTCCGTTTTCGTGCCAGTCGGCAGGTACGCGTTCGCCCAGCGAAACGCACCGGCCAGGTTCTTTCGTGTTCCCGTTTCATTGACAACAGAGGAGAAGACTACGTGATACCCACCCAGCCAACCCCACGCGCCAGCGGCTTCAAGCCGTCCGCGCCCTGGGCAGGCGCCGCAGCATTGACGCTGGGCTTCCTTTTTGGAAGCCCGGCCGCACTGGCCGCTTCGCCGCCCGCCAACGCCGTCATCGGCAACCAGGCTTCCGCCAGTTATGCCGACGCAGCCGGCACGACCCAGGTCGCCACCTCCAACCTCGTGCAGACCACAGTGCTCCAGGTTGGCTCGTTCACGCTCGACAGCGTCGACCGGGTCACGACGACCGTCGTCAACTCGAAGTCCGGCGCCGCCGGTGCCACGGTTTATGCACCTCACGTGCTGACCAACACCGGCAACGGTGTCGACACCTTCGCCCTCACGGTCAAGGCCGACGCGGGCAAGTTCTCGCGCGTCGAGGTCTTTGCCGACGCTGACGGCAACGGCATGCCCGACAGCACGACGGCGCTCTGCACGGCAACCGGCGCGAATGTTTGCACGGTGACCCCGGTGCAAAGCGTGCCAGGCAACAACGGCGCATTCCGCTTCGTCGTGGCCTACACGATCCCGGGCTCGGCCATCGGCAACGGTAGCTTCGACACGGCGACGATCACGGCCACCCCGGGCACCCTGGGGCTGTACACCGCGCCGAACACCTCGGCAGCTGACAAGGACGAGGTCAAGCTGGCCACCGATGCGGTGTTCAACGTCACTAAGGCCATCGGTGCGCCGTCGATCTTGCCACCCGGCGGCGGCGCCTGGCCAACCCCGTCAGGCAGTGGCCCGCGCTCTGCCGCCGCTTGTACAACCACGAGCTGGACGACGGGTCTCGCGTCGAACGATAACTGCCAGTACTCGGTCTATACCCTCACGTTCAACAACACGGGCGGCGCACCGGGCAAGTTCGCGCTGTCCGACCAGTTGCCCCCGGGGTTGACCTACGTCACCGGTTCCGCCGTGTGGAGCGGAGCGTCCGGTATGGCGCTGGGTGATGGTGCAGCCGGCGATCCGTCGGGCATCGACTTCCAGGTGACTGGCAACACGCTGAATGCCGTGGTGGCGTCGCTGAACCCGAACGTGACGCAGACGCTGAGCTTCGTGGTGTTGGTGAACAGCACCGCCGCCATCGGCACGTCGACCACCGCCAATGTGGCTCGCTACAACGCCGAGAACGCGCCAGCCGGCGTGACGGCAGCCTTGATCGGCACGGTTGGCTCGACCACCAACCCGGCGGCTTACACCGTCCTGGCGCGCTTCGGCATCGTGGTCGGTTCCAATCCGTCCACCTCCGCAACGGCGCTTGATGCCGTGGCCGGAACGCCCAACCCCGACCTCACCAAGGAAGACCTGACCAAGAGGCAGTTGGCTGTCGCGGGCGGCAGCGTGCGGTTCCCGCAAACCGTTTTCAACACGGGCGGCGCCACCGATGCAGTGAACCTCTCGATCTCCGCCAACACCTTCCCGTCCGGCACGAGCTTCCAGTTCTTCGCTGTCGGCAGCGGTGCACCACTGCTGGACACGAACGGCGATGGCGTGCCCGACACCGGTCCGATTCCGGCCGGCGGCAGCATCAAGATCGAGATGCAGGCGCAACTTCCGCCTGGCTCGGTGGGTGGCGTCTACACGGCCACTGTCCTGGGTCGCTCCGTGAACGACAACACGAAGATCGATGCGACGCTGGACCAGCTCGATAAGGTGATCGACACCTTGGTCGATCTGACCAACACCTCGGCAGGCACGGTCGGCAGCGACATCGGCGCGGGCCCCAGTCCATTGCCGACCCAGACCCGTGAAACGAGCCCTGGTACCGGCACGGTCTTCGCGTTGTTCGTGAAGAACAACGACCTGACGCCGGCGACCTACAACTTCGCGGCCAGCCAGACGACCGGATTCCCCGGCACGCTGCCAGCGGGCTGGACGGTCAAGTTCGTGCCGGCTGGTGGCACCTGTGCATCGGCGGCCATCGCCGCCGACTTCCCGGTGGCTCCAAATGCGCAAGCCGAGATCGCAGCCTGTGTGACACCGCCTTCGACGCAGGCCGCCGTGGCCGGGCTGAAGATCTACTTCAAGGTGCAATCCACCGCGGTGGCATCGACCGGCGGAATCGCTTCCGACGTCAAGACCGACGCCGTGACCGTGACCTCCACTGCACTTCAGCTGGGCGCTTCGCTCACGCCGAACAACAACGGCCAGGTCGCACCGGGCGGCACCGTGGTGTATGCCCACACGCTGACCAACATCGGCGCCCAGAGCTGCGGCGCGTACACGCTGACGGCGACGGTGCCTGGGGCCGATGCGACGCAAGGCTGGACCACCTCGGTCTACCTCGACGTCAACGGCGACGGTCAGATCGACGCCGGTGACACACCGGTGAACGGACCGCTGGCAAGCCTGCCGGTCGGCGCTGCACAGAAGTTGCTGGTGCGCGTGTTCGCACCGGGTGGTGTGAATGCGGGCGTGAGCAGCACGACGACGGTGACGGCCACCTTCACGGATCCGGCCCCCAACTGCGGTACGCCCTCGGCGACCGATATCACCGCCGTGATCACCGGCCAGATCCGCGTCCTCAAGACGCAGGCGGCCGACATCGCCTGTGACGGCGTGGCCGACGCTCCGGGCTTCGCGGCAACCTCGCTGCAGATGAAGCCGGGCCAGTGCATCGTCTACCAGGTCGTCGCCACCAACGAAGGCATCGTGCAGGTGAGCAACATCGCCATCAACGATGCATTGCCGGCCTACACCACGTTGAGCGCGAAGCAGCCCGCATTGCAGTGCGAAGCAACCGGCGTGAGTGGTACGGCACTGGCCTTCGTGCCGGGCGCCACGGCCGTGAGCTGCGGCAGCGCAGCCAACACCGTGGCCCCAGGTGGCAAGGTCACGTTGACCTTCGCCGTGCAGATCAACCCCTGATCCCACGCCAGCGCTGCCGGCGGCCCGCAAGGGCCGTCGGCAGCCTCCGCGAGGCCCGGACCCACACCCGGCGCCTCGCCTGTTTCCCCTGCCGCTTTCACGCACATCGCTGCATGCAAGCCAGCCTTGCCGGCCTTCAAAGGCGGCAGAGGAAATAGTTCTTCGAGTGTTTGACGCGTCTCCTGCATCGGAAGGCGCGACGGAAGGTCCACGGCGTGCAATTTCTTCTTTCTTCTTCGTGTGTTGGAGCGCATCGATGGCGTGGCGCCATGGCGGTCGCGCGCAGCACGCGCGCCGCGATGGTGGCCCTCGGACTTGTTTTCGCGATGGCGTTCGCGCACGCCATATCGCCGCCCGGCGGCGTCGTGATTCGAAGCATTGCAACGGGCACCTATGTGCCCGCCGGCCTTGCGTACAGTGAAACCGCAACCTCGAACGTCGTGATCGCGAGCGTGCTGCCCGTGGAAGCGCTGTCGCTCACACAGGACCAGCGTGTGAACCGTCCGCCGGGGACCGTCGCTACCTTGAGCCATCTGCTCACCAACACCGGGAACGTGGCATCGGGCTATGCGCTGAGTTTCGTCAACAACGGCACCGGTTGCCCGGCCGACGGACTCGACCTGTCGGCACTGCGCGTAGCACGCGACACCAACCACAACGGTGTGGTCGATGCCGGCGATCTGGCGTTGCTGCCCGGTGCCGTCGGCATGCTGGCATTGGAGCCCGGCCAGACGGCCGAACTGCTGGTGCAGGGCACCGTTCCCGCTGCGGCCAGCGGCAGCGCCTGCCTGGTGCTCACTGCCACCACGGCGCTGCAGGGCGTCAGCGCGAGCAACCGCGACATCGTCGAGGTCGGCAGTGTCGCCGTGCTCGCCCTGGTCAAGTCCGCCAGCTACGCGGGTGCCGTTGTTCCCGGCAGCACGCGCATCGACTTCAGCATCTCGGGCACCAACACCGGCGCGCGAGACGCGCAGCCGGGCGGCACGGCGGCGCCCACCGGCACGCAGGTGCTGGTGAACGGAAGCCCGCGCAGCCTCTTGTTGCTGCGCGACCTTGTGCCGGCCGGCACCCGCTACATCGCAGGCAGCCTGCAAAGCACGGCCGCTGGCGCGGTGCGGCTGTTCCGCATGCCTGGCGATGCCGACTTCAGCTACCGCACGGCCGAAGACGGCGGCGCCGTCGAAGTTGCCATCGGCGTGCCCGCTGCGCTCTTGCGCAACGCCTCCATCGCCATGCAGTTCGCGGTGCAGGTGAAAGCCGATCACACCGGCGACATCCGCAACACCGCGCACAGCCAGTACAACGACGGCGTGGCGCCTGCCGCATCACCGTCCAACACGGTGGTCATCGCAGCGAGCCCGACGCAGGGCCTGAACCGCATCGGCGTCGCCAAAGCAGCTTCCATGCCGCGCATGAACCGCGGCCCCGACGGCCAGCTGGACGGCACTGCCACCGTCACCTTCGATGTCAATGTGCGCAACTACGGTGCGACAGGGCTCTATGGCGTGCAGGCCACCGATGTCCTCGAAGGCCCGGGTGCGGCTCGCTTCGGCGCCCTCACGAGCGCCAAGGTGCCGGGCGCCAACCAGTACGCCATCGTGCCCGGAAGCCTGGCGATCGTCGGCAGCCTGGGCAAAGGCGCTGCCGGCACCGTGGCGGCCGTCAACGCCGCATTCAAGGGCACGGCTTCTGATCAGAACCTGCTCGCGTCCGGCGCAGTATTGCCTTCGGGCGGCCAGTTCACCGTGCGTTTCGATGTGCGCTTCAACGCCGCCAGCCAGACAGGCACGCTGTACAACAGCGTGCGCGCGCAGGCGGCGCTCGTTGTCGGTGGCCCGCCCGTCGCGTTCGACGACTCGGTCAACGGCGGCGATCCCGACGCCGACGGCGACGGCAACCCCACCAACGACACCTCGCCCACGCCGGTATCCCTTCAACGGCCCGAACTCTCGCTCGTAAAAAGCGTCTCGCTGCCGCGCCGCGTGGGGGAGGGCGTTTACGAACTCGACTACCGCTTCAAGGTCAGCAACACCGGCACGGCACCCGCCCCGAGCGTGCGGGTGATCGACAACCTGAACTGCACGTTCGACATGGACAAACCCGACGGTCTCATCGCCGCGTGGGAACTCGGCAGTCCGCCCAAGGCGCGCCAGGGCCTCCTCCAGGTTGCCTCCAGCTTCACCGGCCGCGCGGCCTGCGACCGCGAAACCGCCGCCAGCGCCGATCCGTTCAAGCTGCCCACCCAGGCCGTGCTCGGCCTCACCGACGGCAGCCGCGCGCTGGCGCCCGGCCAGAGCGACGAAATCGAGTTCACCGTGCGTGTCACCCGCAAGCCTTCGAGCAGCGGTGCCCGCGTGCCGTTCACCAACAAGGCCTGGGCCGCCGCCTTCGAGCAGAACACCGGCAATCCGGCGCCGGCCACGCTCGTCGCTGCGAGCGCCAGCAGCGTGTCGTCGATGCTGGCCGACCCGCAGGGCGTGGTCTACAACGCCGTCACCCGCCAGCCCGTGGCCGGTGCCGTCGTCACCTTCACCCGCCAGTCGTGCACCGATGGCGCCACCAAGCCCATGGCCCTGGCCGAGGTGTTTGGCGGTGACAGCGGCATCTACCGCGCGAACGCCGACGGCAGCCTGTCGATGACCACCGGCGCCGATGGTGGCTACCAGTTCTACTTCCTGTCGCCGCCGGTCACCGGCAGCTGCACGTACGCGCTGAGCGTGGCGCCGCCCGCGGGCAGTGCCTATGCGTCGCCTTCGCAGCTCATCCCCGGCACGCCCGGCACCTTTGACCGCTGCGGTGCCATCGTCCCCCACGTGGCCGCACCGCGGGGCGCGGAGCCCACGACTCATCACTTCTCGCTCAAGGCTGGCTTCGACGCTTCGGGGGCGGCCTGCGATGCGGTGAACAACCACATCCCACTCGACCCGGGCAATGTGCTGGGGCTCGTGCTGCGCAAGGAAGGCAGCAAGCGACAGGTCGAGTTCGGCGACTTCCTCGACTACGCGCTCGTCGTCACCAACAAGACCGGCTTCCCCGTCACCGGCCTCAGCCTCGCTGACCAACTGCCGCCGGGCTTTGCCTACGTCGCTGGCAGCGCGCGGCTCAATGGTGTGGCCACGGCCGATCCCGTGGGCGGCGCCGGCCCCGGGCTCACGTTCAAGCAACCGGGCCTTGCACTCGGCGTCGACCAGTCCGCCTCGGTGCGCTACCGTGTACGCGTCGGTGTCGGTGCGCCCACGAATGGCGACGCCGTCAATCGCGCGCGCGCCAGTTCGGGCCCCATGCAGTCGAACCTCGCGCAGTGGACCGTGCGCGTCACTGGCGGCGTGTTCTCCGACGACGCTTTTCTCTTCGGCAAGGTCTACATGGACTGCCGGCGCGACGGCCGCCAGGAAGGCGTCGACGAAATCGGCGTGCCCGGCGTACGGCTGTACATGGAAGACGGCACCCACGTCGTCACCGATGTCGAAGGCAAGTGGAGCCTCTACGGCCTGAAGCCCGTCACGCACGTGCTACGGCTCGATGGGACCACACTGCCCGCTGGCGCGCGGCTCGAAGCGCTCGACAACCGCAACGCCGGACGCCCTGAGAGCCGCTTCGTCGATCTGAAGAAGGGCGAGTTCCACAAGGCCAACTTTGTCGTTGCCAACTGCGATGCGCCGGACGTGATGAAGGACGTCATCGCGCGACGCGAAGCCATCGCCGCGGTGCCCGACACCGAGGCCGAAGCCCAGGTGCGCATGCGCCTGGACCCTGAAGGACGCATCGTTGCGGTCGGCGACCGGCGCTCGTTGCCCGCCAGCGGCGAAGTGCGGGGGGGCGGCAGCACCGGTACCACGCAAACCAGTTCGGCGCCGTTGATCGCCATGCCCGCCGCCCCCGCTTCGCCCAGCAGCTTTGTGAGCGGCTCGTCGGGCGGCCAGGGCAGCACGCTCGGCGCGGCAAGCGGTGGCGGTGCGACGGACGCCACGTCCACCGCTGCGGGCCCTGCGGGCAGTCTCTTCTCCAGCATGCGCATGTCGCGCGGCATCCAGCAGCCGACAGTGGCGGTGGCGCCACTGCTGCCGCAGGCCGTGCCCAGCCCCATCGACCTCGAAGCCTTGCTGCCCCGCATCGAAAGCAACGCCCTCGGCTTCATCGACTTGCGCGACGGCGACACCGTGCCCTCGACGTCGATCAACGTGCGCGTCAAGGGCGAGGCGGGCCTCGCGCTGCGCCTGGGCGTCAACGGCCAGGCTGTGGAGGCGCGCCGCGTCGGCAAGAAGACCGAACAGGCCAGCCGCCAGATCGGCGCGTGGGAATACATCGGCGTTGCGCTGCAGCCCGGGGTCAACCGCCTCACGCTCGAAGCCGTCGATCCCTTCGGCAACACGCGGGGCGCGGCGCAGCAGATCAGCGTCACCGCGCCTGACAAGCTCGGCGCCATTCACATCGACCTGCCGGCTACGGCCCAGGCCGACCTGCGCACACCTGTGGTCGTGAAGGTGCGCCTGACCGACGCGGCCGGCGTGCCTGTCACCGCGCGCACGCAGCTCACGCTCGAGACCGACCGCGGTCGCTGGCTCGACGAAGACCTGAACCCCGCGGAGCCCGGCACCCAGGTCTTCATGGACGGTGGCGCGGCCGAGTTCCGTCTGTTGCCTCCGGGAGAACCCGGCGACGCCCGTCTGCGCGTCACGGCCACGAGCTTCGTGACCGAGGCACGACTCGCCCTGCTGCCCGAGCTGCGTCCCATGATCGGCGTAGGCATCGTCGAAGGCGTGCTCGACCTCACGAAGCGCGGCAGCGTGCCCTTGGGCGCGATGCCCGCGGGCGCGGCCTTCGAGGCCGAACTCTCCGGACTGGCCGACGAAGGCAACGGCAGCCGCCGCGCCGCCGCCCGTGGCGCCTTCTTCTTCAAGGGCGCGGTCAAGGGCGAGTACCTCCTCACGGCCGCCTTCGACTCCGACAAGACGCGCAAGGACCGCCTCTTCCGCGACATCCGCCCCGACGAGTTCTACCCCGTGTATGGCGATTCTTCCGTGAAGGGCTTCGACGCCCAGAGCACGCAGAAGCTCTACGTGCGCATCGACAAGAACCGCTCCTACCTGCTGTACGGCGACTTCAGCACCGCCAGCAGCACCGAGGTGCGCAGCCTGAGCCAGGTCAGCCGCTCGCTCACCGGCGTGAAGCACGTCTACGACGACGGCGAGGTGCGCACCACCACGTACGCCTCGCGCACCGCGCAGACCCAGCAGATCGAAGAGTTCCGCGCGGTCGGCACCTCCGGCCCGTACTACCTGAGCGCCAGCGGCGGCGAGTTCGTCGAGAACAGCGAACAGGTCGAGATCGTCGTGCGCGACCGCAACCAGCCCGACCTCGTGCTGCAGCGCGCCACGGTGACGCGCTTCGTCGACTACACCGTCGAGCCGCTCACGCGCCGCCTGCTGTTCACGCGCGCCATCGCATCGGTCGACCCGAACCTCAACCCGCAGTCCATCCGCGTGACCTACGAGGTCGATGCGGGCGGGCCGAAGTTCACCGTGGCCGGTGCCGACGTTCAACTCAAGGTGGCCAAGAACCTGCAGGTCGGCGTGGTTGCCGCCATCGACGAGAACCCCGAAAACCGCCGCAAGCTCGGCGCCGTCACTGCCGTGGCCCGCCTGGGCGACAACACCACCGTCGCCGGCGAATGGGTGCAGACCGATTCCGACCGCAGCGGCAAGGGCAGCGGCGCGCGCGTCGAGCTGCGCCACCAGGGCGAAGACCTGGCTGTGGCCGCACTCGCGAACAAGACCAGCAGCGGCTTCGACAACCCCGGTGCGAGCTTCTCGGCAGGCCGCACCGAAGCTTCGGCACGCGCCGAATACCGCCTCGACGCCGCCACCGCCCTGCGCGGCGAAATGCTCTACGGGCAAGACGCGCTGCGCGAAGGCAGTCGCCGCGGCATCACGGCGAGCGTGCAGCGCAAATTCGGCGAACAACTCGTGGGCGAGTTCGGCCTGCGCCACGGCCACAACGGCGCCGGCCTGGGCAGCGGCTCGGGCTTCGACTACGGCCAGATCTCCACCTACAGCGGCAACCTCGGCAGTGGCGTGGCCGCCAACAACGTCACCGCGCTCGGCGCGGCGGCCAATGCCGGCACCCAGGCCAACGCCAACGACGAAGACCTGACCACCGTGCGCGCCCGCCTGTCGGCACAGGTGCCGGGCATGCCGCAGGCCCAGGTGTTCGTCGAAGGCGAGCAGGACGTCCGCCAGTCCGACCGCCGCTCGCTCGCCGTGGGCGGCAACTACGCCATCACCGACAAGACGCGCCTGTACGGCCGCTACGAACTCGTCTCCAGCCTCTACGGCCCGTACGAGCTCAACGCAGGGCAGTCGAACAACGTCGGCATCCTCGGCATCGAAAGCGCATACATGGAAGGCGGGCGCGTGTACAGCGAGTACCGCCTGGCCGACAGCCTCGACGGGCGCGCCGCGCAAGCGGCCACGGGCCTGCGCAACACCTTCAAGGTCGACGACCACTGGCGCCTGACCGGCGGCGTCGAGCACACGCGTCAGATCGGCGGTGTGCGCAACAGCGGCAACAACGGCACTGGCCACGCCAGCGGCCTCACGGGCGATTCCACCGCCATCACCGGCGGCGTGGAATACACCGACGCGCGCATCAAGGCCAGCGGCATCCTCGAAGGCCGCCACGGCGACGACGCGAACACGCGCCTGTTCAGCGCAGGCTTCGGCTTCAAGATCGATCCGTCATGGAGCCTGCTGGCGCGCAGCGTGATGAGCGCCAGCGAAGGGCAGGGCGCCAACGCCGGCAATGCGCACCATCTGGCGCGCCACCAGATCGGCCTGGCCTATCGCCCCGTGGACACCGACCGCTGGAACGCGCTCATGCGCTACGAGCGCCGCTCCGAGCGCGTCACGGGCACCGGCAGTGCGACCGGCGCACTCGACGGCGCCAGCGTCTTCGGCGCAGGCAACGGCAGCGCCGGCCTGCCCGGCCGCACCAGCGCCGACATCGTCTCGGCCCACCTCAACTACACCTTGCGCCCCGGCACCGTGATCAACGGGCGCTACGCCGCCAAGTGGTCGCGCGCCGACGACGGGCTGCTGAGCAGCACCTACTGGGCGCACCTGCTGCAGGCGCGCTACACGCAAGACCTCAACGACGAGTGGGACCTCGGCGTGCAGGCCGGCCTGCTGCGCGGCAAAGGCGGCGGCCTGCAGAAAACGTTGGGTGTCGAACTCGGCTACCAGGTCATGAAAGACCTCTGGGTGTCGGCGGGCTACAACTTCGTGGGCCTGAAAGACCGCGACCTGGCGGCCAACGACTACACAAGCAAGGGGGCCTATATCCGGCTGCGGTTCAAGTTCGATGAGGGCGTACTGGGTGGCGCGGCGGTGGGGGCGCCGGCGCGGCCGGCGAGCAGCAAGGCAAGGGATCAGCTCGAAGAACCCGGGACGACCGCAAATGCGGGCCTGACGAAAAAAACCGAAAAGACGGCAATCGAAGATGAAAAGAACTGACCCGATGGTGAGAGCGCCTGTGTTTGAGAGCACCGCCCTGCCGGGGCTGTCTGCGCTGCTGCAATGGCCAATCCGTCGGTGGTTGCGTGCCGTGCGCAGCGGGATGATTTGCGTTGGTGCGATGGTGTGCTCTGTTCATCTGACGCACGCGGCGGAAATCTGTATCGGCTATATGTTCAGCAGCGGGGGTGAGGTGATTCAACTTGGTGGCCAGAAGATCGAGTCGGATGGCGTGTTCTCCGGTAGCCGTACCCCGCTAACCTGGGAAGAACGTATGACCCCGACGAGCCAGGGCGGAGGGGACGGCACTGCGCTCTTCCTTGGTATGTACACGTACCCCATAGCAACCAGTCATACCTATCGGTTCACGCCGCCCCTGGAGGGCGCTTCGATCAAGAGCGTCGGTTCAAATTGCGGTTGGTATGACGAACCGTCCTCGTGCGAGACGTATTCGGTCGATATCAATGGAAGTCATCACGCGTTCACTACGGCGGACATTTCGCCGCTACCGCGATTGCTCAAAGACCCCTCAAACTCAGTGCCCATTGAATTAGGCGTTACCTCCAATGGAGACATCCGCGGCTTGTTCATGAGCAATGAGGGCTCGGGCTGGGGCGCGGGCATGGTCCGTGTCGATGCGGCACCCATCTCCACTTTGAGGATCAGCCATACCGCTCCCATAAACGTTGGCCTGTGGGGGATTCATTTCAATCTTTGCTTCCAAGCACCATCGCTTCGGCTGGAGCTCAAAAAGGAAGCCAGTGCGGCGCGCTGGATCGCGGGCCAATCTGCAAACTACACGCTTTCACTGAATTCGAATGGCGTGCCGACGACGGCCGAAACGACGATCACCGACGACGTGCCGTCTTCCCTGACCATCGGCGCGCTTCCCGCAGGTTGCACCGGCACCGGCCAGGTCGTGGCCTGCAAAGTGCCCGCCGGGCTCACGACTTCCATGTCCTTCGTCATCCCCGTGACCCCCAAGGCCTCTGCCTTCCCGAGCGTGGAGAACACCGCCAGGGCATCGGGTGGCGGAGACGCGGCCTGCAACGGCACGGGGGCATGCGAGAGCAAGGTCACCACGCCCGTGGCCCTTCCATCGACCATCACCACGAAGAAATCCGCGAGTGCAAGCCCACTGATCGCGGGGGCCCCTGACCAGTTCTATGCGATCGCCATTACCGTGGCCGACGCCACGACCACGGCACCCATTGCGTGGACGGACACCCTCCCCAACGGGATCGTGCTGAGCGGCCCACCGACCGTGAGGTCGGGGACCACCACCGCGAGCCTGAGCGGATGCCCGGCATCCGGCGGCAGCGGCGGAACCCTCCAGTGCAGCCTGGCGGCAGGCATTGGCCCGGGCACGTTCGAGATCCTGATTCCGATCAACGCCACCCGGGGGGCAACGGGCCTGAACACCGGCACGAACACCGTGAACCTGAATGGCGGGGGCGATCCCGCATGCACGGCGGCGCTCGGGGAGGCCTGTGACGCCAGCACGCCCGACACGTCGGTCGTGCCGACGAAGCTGAAGCTCGAAAAAACAGCCAGCGCATCCAGGTTCATCGTCGGCGTGCCGGCCAGCTACACGCTCAAGCTGAGCAGCAACGGCGGGCTGACCACGACGGAAGCCGTCATCACCGATGCCGTGCCGCCTTCCTTGCGCATCGGCACGCCGCCCGCCGGCTGCACCGTGGCCGGGCAGGACGTCACCTGCCGCGTCCCCCCCGGAATGACGACCTTCCAGTCGTTCGTCATTCCCGTGACGCCCCTGGCGCCCGCGTCGGGCATCACCAACATTGCGGAGGCGAGCGGGGGCGGCGACGGCTCGTGCGCCGGCACAGGCGATTGCGTGAGCGCGGTGACCACGGCCGTGACGCTCCCGTTGGCCATCACCTCGACGAAGACGGCGAGTGCCAACCCCTTGCTCGTGGGAACGCCGGGGCAGTTCTACAGGGTGGCGGTCCAGGTGGCGAACCTGCCGACGACCGCGCCGCTCGCCATCGAAGACATGCTGCCGACGGGCATCACGCTCGCCGGCCCGCCCATTCTGTTTCCCGGCACCACCTCGGGCAGCCTGAGCGGCTGCACCACGGTGGGCTCGCTGGTCACCGGCTGCCGCGTGGCGTCGGGCGTTGCGCCGGGCACCTTCGAGATCCGCATTCCCGTCAACGTCGAGGTCACCGCAGTGGGGGTGCAGGCCGGCACGAACACCGTCAACCTGCAAGGCGGCGGCGATTCGCTGTGCACCGCCTTGCTGGACGAACCCTGCGATGCAACAACGCCACCGACCGGTGTCCGGCCGGCCGACCCGAGGGTCCGCATTCTCAAGGAGGTGACCGGCGGCTCGGGCACGCATCGCTTTCTTTTTGCGCTCTCGGGCCTGAGCGTGGCCAGTGAAACCATCACCGTCACCGACGTCGGCGTGGAAGTCGGCGCGTTGAACATCACGGGGACCGCCGGCGTTGCTGCCAGCATTTCTGAAGTATCGCCGGCGGGGTGGCCCCGCAATCCGGTGAATGCCTTCTGCTTCGACGGCAGCGAAGTCATCGCGCCCGCTCCCGCTCCGACGCGCCAGGCGGCTCGTGCCATGGCGGCAGGCGGACCCATCGTGCTGACGGGCAACACGCTGACCATTCCGGCAGACCGCATGGTGCCCGGCGCAGACCTTTACTGCGTCTTCGTCAACAACGACGCATTCGTCATAACCGGCCGCGTCTTCGACGACAACGGCAGCGGCGCAGGCAAGCCGAACGACGGCCTGGTGAATGGCGCAGAAAAGGGCATGGCAGGTGTTCAGATGCGTCTGTCCGACTGCGCCGCGGGTGTTTTTTCCACGGCCATGACCGACGGGCTGGGTCGCTACCGCCTGGAGGTGCCGTCCGCCACGGCCATCGACGATCCCGTGTGCGTTGAAGAGCTCACGCCGGCCAGCCACCTCTCTACCGGCGCGTCCGTCGGGAGCACGCAGCTTCCCTCGGGCGTGGCGGTGGACCAGAACGGCAAGACCTACACCTACCTGCGAACGGCCGACAGCACGCCGGACCGCATCGCCTTCAGGTGGAACAACAGCTCCGCCGGCGATCTGAACTTCGGCGACGTGGCCCTCAACCGCTTCGGTGCCGACAGCGCCCGCAGCGGTTCGCCTGGCAGCAGCGTCAGCCACTCGCACACCTTTGTGGCGCAGACCGGCGGGGCGGTGAGCTTCGACACGGCCGGTGCGGTGGCCACGCCGCCGATCGACGGCTGGAGCGCCAAGGTCTACGCCGACCCGGGCTGTACGGGGGCGCTGCAAGGCGGTGCCGCCGTGCTCTACCCGCCGTCGGTGCCCGTGCCCGTGACGGCGGGGCAGAACGTGTGCGTCGTGGTGCAGGAGTTCATCCCGGCCCAGGCGCTCGTCGGCCACTCCGACAAGCGCACGGTGCAGGCGAGTTTTGTTTTCACGAACGCCTCGCCCGGGCTGAGCGCGAGCTATCTCGTGAACGACACCACGACCGTATCGAGCACCGCACTGGAGCTCAAGAAGGAAGTGCGCAACCTGTCGAAAAGCGGCAGCACCTTCGGACTCATCAACGAGGCCAAGTCGGGCGAGACGCTGGAGTACCGCATCACGTACATCAACAACGGTGCGACGCCGATCAGCGACCTGACGGTGAACGACACGACGCCGGTCTACACGAGCTTTGCCGGTTCGCAGACGGGCACGACCCCGGCCACGCTGACGGCGTGCGCCAAGAACACGCCCGCCAATGCCTTGCCTGCACCGGCCGTGGCCTGCGCGGCGACTCAGGCGGCAGGCGGCGCGGGGCCGCTCGCCTGGAAGTTCACCGGGCAGCTCGCGCCTGGCGGAACGGGCGTCGTGCTCTTCAGCGTGACGGTGAACTGAGCAGGCGCCTGCCCGGAGAAACGCCGCAGACATCTGCAACCCGCATCCCATTTGCGCTCGTCCTGGCACGAGCAACGGCCAAAGCAAAGGGGGCCGATCGAAGAACCCTTCGCAGTTGGATTTGCTGTCGCCTCGACAGCCAGAACCTGAACGGTGAAGACGATGAAAAGAACAGATTCGATCGAGTGTGCGGCTGCGCCGCGGGGCAGGCTTGCATGCACAGGGGCCGTTGCGCTCGCACGGCGCATGGGCTTTTTTTGTCGCGCCTTGCGAAACGGCATCGTCTTGGCCGTGGCACTGCTGCTGGCTGGAGTGCCGGCCGTCGCGGCGGAGTTTTGCATGGATCTGAAAAGTGGAGCTGGGCCGTATGGCGGGGTCGTCGTCACACGAACGGGCAGCACGTGCAACCCAGTCGACGTATGGCTCGGCAACGCGGGTGTTTCGCAGTCCTGTACTTTCAACTTTTCAGCACCGGTGTCCGGTGTCTACGTAGATGCTGCCGGACTCACCTGCAAGGATTCTTCGTGCGAAAAGCTTGTGACGAGCGTCAATGGCAGCCATTACGCATTCCCCGTCGCGGACGTCATGCTTCCGTCGCCGTTGTTTGGCGGTTCCGCGGCATTGCGCGACGGAAACGGCGATTTTCTGGCCGCAAGTCAGTCCGGGGACTCTGCTCGAGGGTACATCTCGACTCCGGTCGTGTCTTCCTTGACGCTGTCACACCAGGGTGCTGCTGTTATTAGCGACGTCGGGGCCCTCTACCGGGTTTGCTTCTCGCCACCCCCTCCCCAATTGACGCTGAGCAAGACGGCGATCCCGGCGGGTTTTACCGTGGCGGTGCCGGCGATCTACAGGCTGACGCTGAGTAGCCGCAACGGCATGGAGACGACGGCACGCACCACGATCACCGACAACATTCCCGCGACCTTGAACATCGGCACGGTGCCTGCCGGTTGTACGAAGTCCGGGCAGGTGGTGACATGCACCGCCCCCGTGGGGTTGCGGGCACCGATGTCGTTCGACATTCCCGTGACGCCGCAGGCGCTCGCATTTCCGAGCGTCATGAATACGGCCACGGCGACTGGCGGAGGGGATGCGGCTTGCAACGCAGCGGGTGCATGCAGGGCCTCGGTGACCACCCCCGTCACTCCGTTGCCGCTCATCACCACGACCAAGACCGCAAGCGCCAATCCACTGGTGGCGGGAACGCCCGACCAGTTCTATACCGTGGCCATCACCGTGTCGAACACTGCGACCACGGCGCCGATCACGCTGGCGGACACCTTGCCCGCGGGCATCACGCTGGCCGGCCCGCCGACCCTGATCGCAGGGACGAGCACCGGGGTGGTCCTGAGTGCATGCGCTGCGGCGGGCTCCAGCACGACGGGGTGCAGCATCGGCACCGGCGTCACGCCGGGGTTTTTTTCCGTCAGGATTCCCGTCAATGTTGCCGCATTGGCCGTGGGGGTCACCGGCGGCACGAACACAGTCAACCTCAGTGGTGGTGGAGACCCGGCGTGCACACCAGCGGTCGGGCAAGCCTGTGACGCCACCACCGGGCCGATCCGGGTGGTCTTGGGTTCCCCGCAGGTGCGGATCGTCAAGCAGGTCATCGACGGGGCCGGAAGCAACGTGTTCAACTTTGCGTTGTCGGGCCTCAGCAAAACCGGTGATTCCATCGTCGTGGCAGGTGTGACGACCGCCACGGGATCGCCCGGGATCGTCGGACAGGCCGGCGTGGGGGCCAGCATTACCGAGACCTCGCCGGCGGGCTGGCCTGCAAACCCGGTGAGCGCCAGCTGTGTCGATCCCGCCAGTGCCACGCCTGCGGTCGCCTTCGGCACGCTGACGGGGAACGTCCTCACGATTCCCGCCAGTCGCATGGTGGCAGGGGCCGACATTCGATGCACGTTCGTCAACAGCGCAGGCTTCGCGGTGACGGGACGGGTCTTCGACGACAACGGCTGGGGTTCGGGTGTGCCGAACGACGGGCGGGTCAACGGCGGTGAAAAGGGACTGGGGGGCGTGGCTGTGCGGCTGACGAACTGTGCGGCGGTCGTTCTTTCGAGTGCCACGACGGATGGCCTGGGCAACTACAGCCTGCCCGTGCCGCTTTCGACGGCCATGGGTGCGGCCTTGTGCGTCGAAGAGTCAACACCTGCCGGCCACCTTTCGACGGGAGCCTCTGTCGGCGCCACGCAGTTGCCCTCGGGTGCCAGCATCGGCAGCGGCGGCAAGACCTACACCTACACGCGGGCGGCGGCGGGCACCGCGGATCGCATCGCGTTCACCTGGAATGGCACAAGCAGTAGCGGGTTGAACTTCGGCGATGTTCCCTTCAACACCTTCGGTGCGGACAGCGTCAAGAGCGGAATGTCCGGCGCCAACGTCAACCACCCGCACATCTTCACGGCGCAAACGGGTGGTTCGCTGAGCTTTGACATTGCCAGTCAGGTGGCCACGCCGCCAATGGTCGGCTGGAGTTCCAGGGTGCTTGCCGACCCCGGGTGCACCGGCGTGCCGCAAGCCGGTGCAGCAGTGCTCTATCCGCCCGCGGTGGCAATGACCACGACGGCGGGACAAAACGTCTGCGTCGTGTTGCAGACCTTCGTTCCAGGCAACGCAACGGACGGCGATCGCAACAACGCGACGGTGCAGGCCAACTTCGTGTTCACGAATGCGTCGCCTGGCCTGAACGCGAGCTATACGGTGCACGACACCACGACGGTGTCGAGCATGGCGCTGGAGCTCAAGAAGGAAGTGCGCAATGTGACGAAGGGCGGCACCTTCGGACTCAACAACGAGGCCAGGTCGGGCGAGACGCTGGAGTACCGCATCACCTACACCAACAACGGCGCGACACCGATCAGCGGCCTGACGGTGAACGATGCGACGCCGGTCTATACGAGGTTTGCCGGTTCGCAGGAGGACACGACCCCGGCGACGCTGACGGCATGCGCGAAGAACACGCCCGCCAATGTGGCGCCCGCGCCGCCGGTGGCGTGCGCGGCGACACAGGCGGTCGGTGGTGCGGGGGCGTTGGACTGGAAGTTCACCGGGCAGCTCGCGCCTGGCGGCACGGGCGCGGTGCTCTTCAAGGTGACTGTGAACTGACCGGATGGCCTTCCGAAAAGGAAGGCGCCGCGATCAGCAACGGCCCTTCTTGGCCTGGCCGGGCGGGCAGTGACCGCCGCCGCGGTGATCGTCGTCATGGTCGTAGCGGTCGCCGCGGTCATGGTGGTGGCGATCGCTGCGTCGTTCTTCACGGCGCTCGGCGCGGCGCCAGTCGCCTTCACGCCAGCGCCAGCCGCCGTCGGCACGCACCCAGCCACCCGGGGCGTAGGCGTAATCGGGGCGGGCCGCCACGTAATAGCCCGGGCGCCATGCGTAGGCGCGGTCGTTCCATTGCCAATGGCCGGGCACCCAGACCTGACCGCTGCGCGGTCGTGGCGCGGGCTCGTAACGCGGTGCGGGCGGCGCGACCTGGATCAGGCCGGGCACGTTGATGTTGACGGAGACCTGTGCCACGGCGGGCAACGTGGCGGCCGCCACTGCGGCGGCCAAAAGAATTCTTGTGATTTTCATCGTGAAGCCCTTGATGATTGTTTTGGGGGAAGCCAGTCCGAACAACGCCTGACCGGTGGACCGCGTGTACGGGATACCCCTGCCTTGGCACCTGCAGTCGTTAACAAACGGGAAGTTTTGCACGCATCGAAGGGCGCCCCTGTCGGACAGGCCCGCGTGCCGCGAAACGACGCCTGATGTGTGGCGCAAAAAGCGAAAAGGCCCGTTACCTTGTGAGTAACGGGCCTTCAGCAAATGGTGGCTCCTCGACCTGGGCTCGAACCAGGGACCTACGGATTAACAGTCCGGCGCTCTACCAACTGAGCTATCGAGGAACAAGCCTTCAATTATATTCAATGAATTCGCCGTTCTGAGACGGCGGCGATCATTTTTGATGGGTCAAGCGCGCAGGGCGATTGATTTTTTTCGCGTCTTCCACGTCTTCGCCCCCGCGTGCTTCGTTCGCGTGGGGCTCCACAAATGAAAAGGCCCGCTACCTTGTGAGTAGCGGGCCTTTCAGAGGCCTTGCGGCTTTGTTCTGGCTCCTCGACCTGGGCTCGAACCAGGGACCTACGGATTAACAGTCCGGCGCTCTACCAACTGAGCTATCGAGGAACAAGCCTTAGATTATAGCGTGGTTTTTTGGGCTTCCAAAAACTCCGGGAAGCATCGAGGCGCGAGCGCAACGAAATCGTGGCGACGAGGCCGCGACGAAGACGAACGCGCTTACTCGTCACATCGCAATGCTCACGCCCAGCCGCAGCGTGCGCGGCGCGCCCGGGAACAGGTAGACGTGGCTGAACTGGTAGGGCGACTCCTTCCAGTAGCGGCGATCGAACAGGTTGTCGACGGCCAGCGTCCAGCTCGTGGCCATGCCGGCCAGCTTGGTGTCGTAGCGCAGCACCGCATCGAGGCGCGTCCACGACGGCAGCCGGATCGAGCCGTCGGGCAGCACGTTGCGGCGGCCTTCGTACGACAGCTGTCCCGCGAGTTCGAGGCCCGGCACCGACGCGAAGCGGTAGCCGGCCTGCGCGCGCAGCACCTGCTTGGGCACGTTGGTGGGCGCCTGTCCGTTGAGCTCAGGCGCGGTCGTGCTGCCGCGCCGCTTGGCGTCGATGAGCGCCACGCTGCCGCCCACGCGCCAGGGGCCGCCCGTCCATTGCGCGCCGGCCTCGAGGCCGCGGTGTACCGCGCGGCCGTCGTTGCGCACCGTGCAGAACTCGCCGCACAGGTCGAGGTTGGTCATCGGGCGCGAGATGTCGAACCACGCGACCTGCCAGTTGAACGCCGCGCCGCCGCCCTTCAGGCCCAGTTCCCACTGGCGCGATTGCAGCGCGGGCAGCGCCTCGCCCGCGTTCGCGTACTGCGAGCTCTTGTTCGGCACCACCTGCGATTCGACGCCCTTGCCCCAGCTCGCGTAGGCGAGCAGTCCGGGCTGGATCGTGTAGCTGGCCGCGATCCACGGCGTGGTGATGCTGTCGTTGTAACCGGTGGGGCGCGAGCCGTCGGTGCGAATGCTGTCGCGCGACAGCCGCGTGTGCCGCGCGCCGATCCAGGTCGTGAAGCGGTCGTTCCAGCGGATCGCGTCCTGCACCGACAGCTCGGTCGAGCGCTCGTTGCGGTTGGTATTCGCGTCGGTCAGCCGCGGGTCGGCCGGCGTCATCGCGGTCGCCCAGATGTTGCCGGTGCCGACGTAGTTGTAGGCCTGGTCCTGGAAGCGGTTGCGCACGCGGCTTTGCAGCAGGCCGAAGCCCAGCTCGTGCCGCACGCTGCCCGTCATCACGTTGCCCTTGAGGTTGAGGCTGCCCGCGGTCTGCGTGCGGCGCTCGTTCTCGCTGCGGAAGTCGTACACGTCGAAGGTGCCGTCAGAGCAATAGCGGTCGTAGTTGCCTTCGGCGCCGCAGCCGAAGGCGTAGGCCAGCCGGTCGTCGGTCTTCAGGCGCTGCTGGCCGATCTGCGCGCTCCAGCGCCAGTCGGCATTCAGTGCCTGGCTAAAGCGCACCGTGCCGGTCAGCGCCTTGAACACCGAGGGCTGCGACCACGGCTGGTTGTTGAGGTTGATGCGCGGATCGACCGGCCTGGGCAGCGTGTTGCCCAGCAGGCTGTAGCCGTTCTGGCTCGGCTGTGTCTTGCGGCTTTGCTCAACCTCGAATTCGAGCACCGAGTCGCGCGTGATGCGCCAGTCGGCCGCGAGCGAGAAGATGCGGCGGCTGCCGTCGAGGTTGTGCGTGAGCGGGTTGAGCTTTTCGGCGGCCATGTTGAGCCGGTAGCCGAACTGGCGGTTCTCGCCGAAGCGCCCACCGAAGTCGAGTGCGCCGAGCACGCTGCCGCGGCTCGTGGTTTCGAGGCGGACGGTGCGCAGGTCTTGCTCGGTCGGGCGCTTGACCACGTAGTTGACGAGCCCGCCCGGCGCGCTGGTGCCGGCCTGGATGCCGCTGGTGCCGCGCAGGATTTCGATGCGCTCTTTGTTGTCCAGCGGAATCGCCGTCTCGGCGCTGATCGGCAGGCCCTCGCGCCGGTAGTTGAAGCGGTTGTCGAGCACGAAGCCGCGCACCGTGAGGTAGTCCCAGTAGCCGGCCGAGTTGTAGGCGTCGGTGACCGAGGCATCGAACTGCGTCAGGTCGGCGAGGCGGCGTGCGCCGCTGGTGCGCAGCTGCTGGCTGTCGATGATCGTGGCCGACAGCGGCAGCTCGCGCAGCGGCACGTCGCCGAAGCCGCTGATGTCGGCCTGCGGCGCGGCGGCGCCGTCGTTCACGGTGACCTCGGGGAGTGCTTGCGACGGCGATTGCGCATGCGCGCCGCAGGCGCCGAAAGTGAGGAGAGCGGCGGCGAGCGCGCGCGAAAGCGGGGAGTGCGAGAAAAGTCGAGCGTTCATTCTGTGCGTTCAGGGGAAACCGGGGCGGCGTGCATCGCCGCCATCCATTGCGCGGCCGTGGCCTCGGGGTCGTCGGCGGCGACCAGCGCGCGCACCACGGCGACCGAGCCGACGCCGGTGGCGAGCACCTCGGGCAATCGCACGGCATCGACGCCGCCGATGCCCACCTGCGGGTAGCCGCGCAGCAGGCGCGCATACGCCGCGAGCCGCGCCACGCCCTGCGGCGCGGTCGCCATCCGCTTGAGCGTGGTCGGGTAGATGGCGCCCATCGCGATGTAGCTCGGGCTCACCGCGTCGGCGCGCACCATCTCGGCGTAGCCATGGGTGCTCACGCCGAGCCGCAGGCCGGAGGCGCGCAGCTGCTGCAGTTCGTCGGGCGACAGTGCGTCGAGGTCTTCCTGCCCGAGGTGGATGCCGTAGGCGCCCGCCGCGATGGCGACCTGCCAGTGGTCGTTGATGAAGAGCAGCGCACCCGTGCCGCGCACCGCGTCGACCGCGGCCTGCACTTCACGCGCGACGGCGGCTGCGTCGTCCGACTTGAAGCGCAGCTGCACCGTCGGCACACCGGCGCGCGCCATGCGGCCGACCCAGGCGGCATCGGGCAGCACGGCGTAGAGGCCGAGCCGTTCGGGGCAGGGCGGAAAGGCGTCGGCGCGCGCGGTCGGCGGAAACGGGCCCATGCCGAAATCGACCGGCACATCGGGCCATGCCGATGCGTCGAACTGGCTGAGCCGTTCGGTCTGCGCGCGCCATGCATGGGCGAGGCATTCGGCGTCGATCTCGATGAAGCCGAGCGCGGTGCAGGCCTGCTTCGCGCCGCGGTAGATGGCGTCGTCCGACGAAAAGTGCGGTGCGCCGCTCACGGGCGTGGACGTGGCAGCGCCGAAGCGCAGGCCGTGGGACGCGACGATGGCTTGCGCCACGGCGCGGGCGTTGGAGGTGTCGATGGCGGTCATGATGTTCACGGCGCGTGGTGCCAGAAGGGCGTGCCGAGCACGGGCGTGCTGGGCTGCGCGGCGTCCTGCGCGGCCATCGCGCCGGCACGGTAGGCGGTGCGGCCGGCCTGCACCGCGTCGGCAAAGGCGCCGGCCATCGCGACCGGCTCTTGCGCGAGCGCGACGGCGGTGTTGAGCAGCACGCCGTCGTAGCCCCACTCCATCACCTGGCACGCATGCGAGGGCAGGCCGAGGCCCGCGTCGACCAGCATCGGCACCTTCAGGCGCTCGCGCAGCAGGCGCAGCGCATACGGGTTGACCGGCCCGCGTCCGGTGCCGATGGGCGCGGCCCAGGGCATCACGGCCTGGCAGCCGACATCGACGAGGCGCTGGCACAGCACGAGGTCTTCGGTGCAGTAGGGCAGCACGTGGAAGCCATCGCGGATCAGCTGCGACGCCGCATCGACGAGGTTCAGCGTGTCGGGCTGCAGCGTGTAGTCGTCGCCGATGAGCTCGAGCTTGATCCACGGCGTGTCGAACAGCTCGCGCGCCATCTGCGCGGTGGCGACCACCTCTTGCACGCTGTGGCAGCCGGCGGTGTTGGGCAGCACCGGCACGTCCAGCTTGCGCAGCAGCTCCCAGAAGCCGTTGCCGAGGTCGCTGTTGCCGGAGCCCTGGGTGGCCGTCTGACGGCGCAGCGAAGCGGTCAGCATCGCGGGCTTGGCACGCCGCACAGCCGCCTCGAGCACGTCGGGCGACGGGTAGCGCGCGGTGCCCAGCAGCAGGCGGCTGTGGAAGGTCTGGCCGTAGAGGACCAGGGGATCGGGGTTGGTCATGGGTGTCGTCTCCATCGTCTTGTCTCTGTGCGTTCGTTCAGCCGCCGGTCACCGGGCGGATCACCTCGACGCGGTCGTCGGCATGCAGCGGGTGCGTGGCATAGGCCGAGCGCGGCACGAACTCGCGGTTCACCGCCACCGCGAAAGGCGGCACGGCCTGCAGCACGGCGAGCGCGTCGGCGAGCAGCGCGCCCTCGGGCAGCGTGCAGGGCTTGTCGTTGATCAGGATGTTCATCGTTGCAAAGGTCGTCGTCATGCGTCGGGCACGCCCATGCCGAAGCCGCGCGCGAGCGTGGAGCGGCCGTGCACCAGCAGCTCCATCGCTGCGTCGAGCAGCGCGGGCGCGATCATGAAACCGTGGCGGTACAGGCCGTTGATCTGCAGCACGCGCGGTTGCGGCTGGCGGATGGCCGGCAGGTTGTCGGGCAGGGTGGGGCGGCATTGCGTCGCGATCTCGACGATGCGCGCCTCGGCAAAACCGCTGTGCACCGCGTAGGCCGCGCTCAACAGCTCGAGCGTGGAGCGCACGCTGGCGGGCGACATGTCGTCCGACTCGATCTCGGTCGCGCCGATCACGAACAGGTGGTCGGGCTTGGGCGCGATGTACAGCGGGTAGCGCGGATGCACGAGGCGCGTGGGGCGCTGCAGCGTGACCTCGGGCGCATGCACGCGGATCACTTCGCCGCGCACGCCGCGCAGTGCGCTCCATTGCGGCTTGGCGCCGAGGCCGCGGCAGTCGATCACCCAGTCGGGCTGGCCCGCCGTGCCGGGCGAAAAGTCGGACGGTGCACGCGGCGATTGCCAATGCAGCGTCACGCGCGCATCGGCTTCCAGCGTGGCGCGCAGCGACGTCAGCAGTGCGCGGTTGTCGAGCTGGCCTTCGCCCGGCAGGTACAGGCCGCGGGCGAAGCGCGTGCCCAGCGAGGGCTCGAGCGCGGCAATGGCGGCGGGCGTGTCGAGCGCCTGCATCGGTGCAAGCTCGGGCACCTGCGCGCCGGTGCGCGTCAGCACGCCCGCGAGCCGCGCAGCTTCGGCGGCGTCCTGCCGGTGCCACAGCACCAGCGTGCCTTCGCGCTGGAAGAACACGGGTTGCGCCAGCGGCGCGAGCAGCTCGGGCCAGCGCGACAGCGCGTGCTGGCCCATGCGCACGACCGACACCGGCGCCACGGCCGATTCGGCCAGCGGCGCGAGCATGGCCGCGGCCACGCGTGCGGCTGCGCCTTCGGCTTCGGGGCTGCCGGCTTCGTAGAGGTCGATCTTGCAGCCGGCCTGCGCGAGCGTGACTGCCATCAGGCGACCCATGAGGCCCGCGCCGAGGATGGCCGCCGATTGAAGTGGCACGCTCATGGTCTTGCTCCTTCCCCCGCTGGGGAAGGCTGGGATGGGGGCAACCAGAGCGCCCGATGGACACGCCGCGTGCCCCACCCCGACCCTCCCCGGAAGGGGCGGAGAAAGAGGTGTGGCGCACTCGCCGATAATTTTCAACATGACCCCCGCACCCACCCAACGCTACGCACGCGTGCTTTCCATCGCCGGCTCCGACAGCGGCGGCGGCGCCGGCATCCAGGCCGACCTCAAGACCTTCGCGGCCCTCGGCTGCTACGGCATGACGGCCATCACCGCGCTCACCGCGCAGAACACGGTGGGTGTTTCTGGCATCCACGGCGTGCCGCCCGACTTCCTGAAGGCGCAGATCCAGGCCGTGGTGGAAGACATCGGCGTCGATGCCGTCAAGCTCGGCATGCTGCACGCGCCCGAGGTCGTCGAGGTGGTGGCCTGGGCCATCGACCGCTACCAGCTGAAGAACGTGGTGCTCGACCCCGTGATGATCGCCACCAGCGGCGACCGCCTGATCGCAGCCGAAACGGTGCAGGTGCTGGTGCGCGAGCTGTTCCCGCGCGCCGTGGTGGTCACACCGAATCTCGACGAAGCCGCCTTGCTGGTCGGCCATGCCATCGGCGGCATCGACGCGCTCGACGGCGCGGCGGACGAACTGCTCGCGCTCGGTGCGAAGGCCGTGCTGCTCAAGGGCGGTCACCTGCCCGGCGACGAAGTGGTCGATGTGCTGCTGGAGCGCGGCGGCGCGCGCAAGCGGCTCGCGTCGCAGCGCATCGTCAGCCGCAACCTGCACGGCACCGGCTGCACGCTCTCGTCGGCCATCGCCGCGCACCTGGCACTGGGCCTGGCGCTGCCCGACGCGGTCGAGCGCGCACGCGCGTACATCCTCGGCGCGATGAGCGCCGGTGCGAATGTGCAGGTCGGTGCGGGCCACGGTCCGCTCAACCACGGCTTTGCGCCAGTGCCGACCCACCGCTTGCCGCTGTCGGCCGGCTGAGCCACGCCAGAACGAAAGTCGCCGCCAGCGTCGGCAGCGCCGAGCCGAACTGCGGCGCCCACTTGGCCAGCGCGTGGTAGGCCGCGATGCCCGCCAACCAGATCAGCGCCGCGCCCCAGTCGATGGTGCGCGTGCCGCCCGCCGACACGGCGCTCCCGCTGCCCAGCCGCCCGAGGATCACGCCGTACAGCGGCACGAACACCGAACTCAGCAGCAGCAGGAAGGGTTCGAGCGTGTGCATCGGCAGCACCAGCGCGAGGCCGATGCACAGCACCGCCAGCAGCAGGCCCCAGCGCTTCACGCTCCAGCGCGGCAGCAGGCTGTGCGTGGACACCGAGCCCGAGTACACGTCGCCATAGGCGTTGTCGAGTTCGTCGATGAGGATCAGGCCCAGCGCCACCAGGCCGCCCTGCGCCAGCAGCAGCGCCATGACGAGGCTGGTGCCCGGCTCGGCCACGCTCACCACCATCACCCCGAGCGCGTAGCACCAGATGTTGGCGAGCGCGTAGCCGATCCAGGTGCCGCTGAACGCGCTGCCCAGTCCACCGCCCGCGCTGCGCTTGCCGTGGCGCGCGTAGTCGGCCACCAGCGGCAGCCACGACACCGGCATCGCAATCACCAGGTCGAGCGCACTGAACATGCCCATGCTGCCGTTGCCCGGCCGCGCCCAGAAGGCGTCGAGGCCTTTGGCGTGCAGCTGCGTCGCGAACTGCCAGCTGAGCCACAGCAGCGACAGCACCACCAGCGGCAGGCCGAAGCGGCTCACGAAGCGGCGCACCAGCGTGACCATCGAGCCCGCGAGCAGCGCCAACAGCACCGCGCCCCACAGCAGCGTGGTCAGCACGCCGCCCCAGGCCGTGCCCAGCGCCGCGCCGAAGGCCTGCTGCCCGATGGCCTGCGTGCCCTCGCGCATGATCACCAGCTCGAAGGTGGTCCAGCCCACCAGCTGCACGATGTTGAGCAGCACCGGCAGCCGCGCGAAGGCGCTGCCGTAGGTGGCGTGCATGAGGCCGGCGCTGGCCAGCCCGGTTTCGCAGCCCAGCCGCGCGGTCCAGGCCAGCAGCCCGGCGCCGAGCAGCGAGCCCAGCACGATGGCCAGCGCCGCGTCGCGCGTGCCCACGGCCGGCACCAGGTAGGCGCCGATCTGCATCACCAGCAGCCCCACGCCGAGGCTGAACCACAGCGAGGCGTGGTCGTGCCAGCCGAAGACGCGCCGGGAGGCGGGCAGGGGTGCGAGCGCTTCGTTGCCGGAAGCGGAACTGTCGTTGTGGTCGTGTGCCATCCGTTTTGCTCCAGTGCAAAAGGTTTGGCAGGTGGGCGAGGCTCCAGTGGCGCAGCCGTCGCGCGAGACAACGCGACAGGCCACCGGACCAGCTTCCCTGCGCGAGGATTACCTCAGTCAGGTTCAAAGGGACTCTCTCAGTCAGCCCCGGAAAAATCCGGTTCGACACCCCTAGCGATGCGCCCCAGCGAACTGCGGCGCGGGCGGATTTTATCCCCGCGCGGCAGAACGCTCCAGACGCATGAAAATCCGCGTCGCGAGGGCGGTTTCAAACGCCCCGGGGAACGACGGCACATGGCAGAAGATTTCAAGCACGCGGAACCGGCGCCGGCGCCACCGGGGAACGCGCCGCGCATTCGCCTGCGGCGCTTCCGCGTCGACGTCGGCACGATCATCTGCGCGGTCGCGCTGCTGCAGTCGCTGCTGCTGGTGGCCTTCGGCTACTGGGGTGCGGAGAAGCTGGTGTCGAAGGTCGGCGAGTCGGCGCACAAGGTCAACCACGATCGGGTCGAAGACAACGTCGTCGCGTTCCTCGCGAAGACCGAGGGGCTGGTGCGCGCCATCGCCCACACGCCCGACCTGCACCCGTCGGGCCACGACGGCGAGCAGACCGCCGAGCTGCTCTGGGCCGCGCTGGAGCAGACGCCCGAGATCGACAGCATCGGCGTGGGCAGCGACGACGGCCACTTCCTGATGGCCATGCGCCACCCCGTGCCGGTGGTTCGCCAGGTGCTGCGCGAGGCCGGCTTCAGCACCGAGACCTGGGAATACAAGTCGCCGCCCGACAGCGACGAAGACGAAGACCCGCGGCGGCGTTACGAGACGACGCGCATCGAGGCCTTTCGCAGCGAAGACGATCCGGTCCACCAGGACTGGTTCACGCAGGCCGACAAGGCGCGGCGGGCCGTGTGGACCGCGCCCTACGTGCTGCCATCGATGAAGGAGCTTGGCGTGAGCCATGCACGGCCGAGCCGGCGGCAGGACGAAGAGGGCGTCACGCAGACGTTCGTGGCCGTCGCCAGTGTGTCGCTCGGGCATCTCTCCAGCCTCGTGCGCCTGTTCGGCGGCACGGGCCACGGCCACAGCGCGCTGCTGAGCGGCGACCACCACGTGATCGCGCGCAGCGACCATCCGCATTCGGTGCGGAAGTTGGAGGACCCCGACGACGGCGTGCTCGGCGCGCTGCATGCGCACATGCTGGCCAGCGGCAGCCGCGGCTGGACGGAAGACATGGCCTTTCCCTTCGTGCACGAGGGCATGCACTACCAGGTGCAAACCTCGCGCATTCCGGCCACCGACTGGCATCTGGTCAGCTGGGAGCCCGGAGAGGCGCTGATGGGCGCGCTGCATCGCAACGTGCTGTGGTCGCTGCTGTTGGTGCTGGCGTTCCTGGCGATCGCACTCTTCATTTCGCTGCGGCTGTCGAAGCTGGTGACCGCGCCCATCGAAAGCCTCGCGCGCACGGCGCGGCGCATCGGGCGGCTTGAGCTGGACGACCTGCCGCGCGAGCCCAGCCGCGTGCTCGAGATCCAGCACCTGAACCAGGCGCTGGACGAGTCCGCGCGCAGCCTGCGGGCGTTTCGCAAGTTCGTGCCGGTGGACGTGATTCGCCAGCTCATCGCCGAAGGGCACGCGCTCGCACCCAACGGTTCGCCGCGACGCGTCACTGCGATGTTCACCGACGTGGAAGGCTTCACCGGCATCTCGGAATCGATGCCGGCCGATGTGCTGATGCGGCAGCTGACCGACTACTTCAACCTCGCGACCCGCGTCTTCGCGCGCCACGGCGGCGTGATCGACAAGTTCATGGGCGACGGCATCATGGTGCTGTGGGGCGCGCCCGCCGACCTGCCCGACGCGGAACATCAGGCCTGCGTGGCGTCGCTCGAACTGCACGCCGAGATGAACGACCTCAACCGCCGGTGGCAGGCGGAAGGCCTGCAGCCCTTTCGCACGCGCATCGGCATCCACACCGGCGTCGTGATCGCGGGCGTGCTCGGCTCGAGCGACCGGCTGTCGTACACCGCGCTGGGCGACGTGATCAACGCGGCGAGCCGCATCGAGGGCATCAACAAGCAGCTGGGGACGCGCACGCTGATGTCCGAGACGACATTCCAGGGGCTGGGCGGGCGGCTGTCCACGCGGCGCATCGAAGAGCTGGTCGAGCTGCGCGGGCGGCAGACGCGGATGGTGCTCTACGAATTGCTAGAGGTCGAGCACCAGCCTGGGTGAGATGGCCCGCGAGCAGCAGGGCAGGAAGCAGTCGTTGGCGGCCTGCTCGGCGGGTGTCAGGTAGAGGTCGTGGTGCGCGACCTCGCCTGCGAGCACGCGCGTGAGGCAGGTGCCGCAGACACCCTGCGCGCACGACACAGGAATCTCGATGCCCTCGGCAGCGAGCGCGTCCAGCACGGTCATCGTCGCGGGGATGTGGACGACGCGGCCCGAGCGGTGCAGTTCGACTTCGAAGCTGCCTTGTCCGTCAGCCGGCGGCGCAGTGCCCGTGAACGACTCGAAGTGCACCTGTGCGTCCGCCCAGTGCAGGGCGCGCGCGGTCGTCCGCACGGCTTCGAGAAAGCCTGCGGGGCCGCAAACGTAGACGTGCCTGCCTGGGGCCGGACTGCCGAGGGCTGAAGCAAGGTCGAGGCGTTGCGCGGGCGGGCCGTCGTCGTGATGAAAGAACACCTGGTCCGCGAACGCGCTCTCTTCAAGCCGCCGCCGGTAGGGCGCGCGCGCCGCCGAGCGGCTGCAGCAGTGCAGCGCGAAGTCGCGCCCCAGCGCGGCCAGCCGCTGCGCCATCGACAGCAGCGGCGTCACGCCGATGCCGCCGGCCAGCAGCAGGCTGTGCGTTGCGCTCTCGTCGAGCGCGAAGAGATTGCGCGGCGGGCTGATCTGCAGCACCGAGCCTTCGTGGACGGCGTCGTGCATCGACCGCGAGCCGCCGCGCGAGGCCGCATCGCGCAGCACGCCGATCTCGTAATGCCCATCGTCCAGAGTCGATGCGTTGCACAGCGAGTACTGGCGCACCAGCCCGCCGGGCAATGCCACGTCGATGTGCGCGCCCGGCGTGAAGGCCGGCAGGCGCTTGCCATCAGCGGGCACCAGCCTGAAGCCGGCCACGCCCTCGGCCTCGACCGTCTTGCGCGCCACCCGCACCGCGATGCCCGCGCCGCCCAGCACGCCATTCATTCCTTGGGCACGAGGAAGTTGCCGGCCTCGAACTGCACGGGCGGTGCCGCGGGGTCGAAGCTCACGCCGGCCGGGTCGCGGCCTTCGCGCACCGCGTCGAGCTGGCGCTGCAGCAGCCGGCGCAGCATCACGATGCCGCGGTCGGACGAGGCCAGGTGCTCTTCCGAATGCGCGGTGATGGCGCCCTGGCTCACCTGCGCCTCGTAGTCGCCGGGGAAGGCGCGGTGCTCGGCCTCGGTCAGCTCTTCCCACAGCTTGCCGTTCAGGCGCGAGCGCATGCGGGAAAGGTCGCCGGGGGTCTTCACGCGGCCCACGGTGTAGATGCGGAAGCTGTGGTCGTCGATGGGCAGCACCCAGCCGATCGACTCGACGCGCCCATACGTGGCCACGCGCGGGTTGGGCACCACGCGCAGTGTCGGCAGCACGGGGCCGGCCACGCGGCGGAAGGTGCGGCCGTCGTCGAGCGTGCGGATCGATGTGATCGTCACGCCGGTCTCGGTGCTCTCGAAACTCACGTCGGGCATCTGGCCCATGAGCGCCACGAACTGCGTGCCGCTGAAGCTGCCGTGCAGCACGGGCACGTGGAAGGGGTCGGCCACGTTCTCGTAGTGCTGCAGCCAGTTGCACGGAATGACCTGCGGCCCGCCGCCGCCGATGCTGTTGCCGTCGGCCTCCAGCGTCTCGCCTTCGTCCATGGTTTCGAGGCAGTCGTAGCGCGGCAGCACGGGTTTCTTGTCGGCCGGGCCGAGGTAGGCCCAGATCAGGCCGTACTGCTCCTGCACCGGGTACCAGGGCTGGCGCACGCGGCCGCGGCTGCGCGCGCCGCCTTCGGGTTCGCAGGGCTGGTCGACGCAGTGGCCCTGCACGTCGAACATCCAGCCGTGGTAGCAGCAGCGGATACCTTCTTCTTCCACGCGCCCGTAGTACAGCGAAGCCCCGCGATGCGCGCAGCGCCAGTGCACGAGGCCCGCGCGACCGCGCTTGTCGCGGAACAGGATCAGGTCTTCGCCCAGCACGCGCATCTGGCGCGGCGTGTCGGTGGCATCGGCGGCCAGGCCGATGGGGTGCCAGTAGCGGCGCAGCAGCTCGCCCATGGGCGTGCCGGCGCCGACCTCGGTCAGCTCGGGCTTGTGGCTCGGCGCCTTGCGGCCGTAGGCGGTACCGGTGTCGAATGAAATGGGTTGCCACTCGGAGGTGGCGGAGGAAGGGACGACGGCGCTCATTCGGGGGTGACTCCTGCGGCCTTGATCAGGTCCGCCACGCGGGGAAAGTCGGCCTTGTAGCCGGCACGGAATTCGGCGGGCGTGCTGCCCAGCGGCTCGAAGCCATAGCCAGCGAGGCGCTCCTGGATGTCGGGCAGCTTCGTGATCTCGCGCAGTGCGAGCGACCATTCGTCGAGCACGGGCTGCGGCGTGCGGGCGGGTGCGTACACGCCGATCCAGCTGTCGAGGTCGAAGCCTGCAAAGCCCTGTTCGGTGAAGGTCGGCACGTTGGGCATCGAGCGCACGCGTTGGCGGCCAGTGATGCCCAGCACCTTGATGCGTCCGGCCTGTGCGAGGCCGCGCGCCGTCGCGGGGTTGGCCCACGCCACGCCCAGTGCCTCGCCGAACATGTCGTTGTGCGCGGCCGCCTCGGCCTTGTAGGGCACGTGCACCAGGTCGACGTGGTTCTGGCGCGCCAGCAGTTCGCCGAACAGGTGCGCGTTGGAGCCGTTGCCCCAGGTGCCGTACGAAACGCCGGGGTGCGCCTTGGCGTAGGCCACGAACTCGCGCACGGTGGAGAAGGGCGCCGAGGCGCGGGCGATGAGCATCGGGCCGCCCGTGGCCAGCTGCGACAGCGGCTCGAAGTCTTTCACCGGGTCATAAGGCAGCTTGGGCTGCAGCACCACGTTGTTGATGTGCGTGAGCGGCAGCGTGAGCAGCACGGTGTAGCCGTCGGGCGCGGCCTTGGCGACGGCGTCGGCCGCGATGGTGCCGCTGGCGCCGGGGCGGGCCTCGACGATCACCGGCTGGTTCCAGCGCGCCTTGAGCTTCTCGGCGTAGACGCGGGCGATGGCGTCCATCGGTCCGCCGGGCGAGCCGAAGGGCACGATGCGCACCACGCGGCTGGGAAAGGGCGCGGGCTGCGCGAAGGCGGGGCCGGCGGCGAGGGCGGCGATGCCGACACCGAGAACGCCAAGCGCGTGGCGGCGTGTGGTGCACGTCTTGTCCGCCACGTATGCCTCGAGCGGCGAGGGTCTGAACCGATTCATCGTGTCTCCAGTCGTGTTGTACTTGTGCGCTGGACGATACGGACAGCCCGCCCCGCGGGCAATTCGAAGCTTTGAATATGAGATATGGCCCAACGTGATATCCGCAGCCTCGACGTCGGCATGCTGCGGACCTTCGATGCCCTGATGCGCGAGCGCAGCGTGTCGCGCGCGGCCACCAGGCTCTTCCTGAGCCAGCCGGCGGTGAGCGCCTCGCTCAACCGGCTGCGCGACACCTTCGACGATCCGCTGTTCACGCGCACGGCCCACGGCGTGGAGCCCACGGCGCGCGCCCATGCGCTGGCCGGCCAGGTCGAGCGCGTGCTGGCCGACCTGTCCGCGATGCTGGAGCCCGGCGAGGGTTTCGAGCCGGCGTCGTCGCAGCGCATCTTTCGCATCTCGGGCAGCGACTACGCCAGCCACCTGCTGCTGCCGACGCTCGCCAACGAACTCGTGGCCTGCGGTTCGCGCATCCGTCTGCACTGGGAGACCAGTTCGTTCCTCACGCTCACCGAGCGCTTGCGCAAGGGCGACTTCGACGTGGCCGTGCTGCCGCGCCTGCAGCCGCCGAGCGATTGCGAATCGGCGCTGCTGTACGAAGACCGCTACGTGGTCGCGGTGCGACGTGGTCACCCGACGCTGGGCGAGGCGGCCACGCTCGATGCCTTCTGCGAGGCACCGCACGTGTTCCTGGGCTACGGCAGCTCGGCGCTGGACGACCTCATCGACCAGGTGCTGGCGCGGCAGGGGCGCACGCGCAGCATGCGCGTGGCGATGACGAGCTTCGGCCAGATCGTCGACCTGCTGGCGCAGACCGACCATGTCGCCGTGCTGCCGCTGCGCGTGGCCGAGCGCTTTCGCGAGTTGCTCGCGGTGCACCCGTTGCCCTTCGAGCTGCCGGGCTACCGCTCGGTCGTGTGCTGGAACCGCCGCTCGAACTCGGATGCGGGCGTGCAGTGGCTGAAGGATGCGCTGCTGCGCATCGCGCTCACTGCGCCGGCTTGAGCCTGCGCGCGAAAGCTTCCAACCCGTCGATCGTGATCTGAATGTGCCGCTCGAAACTGCTGTCGAGCGGCACGGTGGTGCCGTTGTCCCAGCGCAGGATGAAGGCTTGGTTCGCCAGCTGCGGCAAGTGGCGCGCGAGCACCGGATGGTCGAGCGGGCGGATCGTGTGGACGCGCTCGCGCAGCTCTTCGGCCCAGGCCTGCGTGTTGTCGGCGGGCAGCGGCGAGAACTCCATCGTCAGGAAGCCCAGCATCGCGGCGATCACGCAGTTGTAGGCCTCGCGCAGCGGTTCGCCGTCGAAGCCGGCCTCGGTCAGTGCAGAGAGAACGCCTTCGACCAGCTCGGTCGGCAGGCTGCCGTTCGACACCAGCTGCGCCCCGAGCAGCTGCGCCACGTTCGGGTGCTGCCGCACCGCCGCGCGGCAGCGGTGGAACAGCTCGGCGATCCATGCCTGCCAGGCAAGCGTGCCCTTGGGTGGCGTGACCTGCGCCATGACCGTGGCAGCAACCTCGGCCAGCAAGGCTTCGCGCGTGCTGACGTGCCAGTGCACCGTGGCCGGGTACACGCCGAGCTGCGCCGCGATCTCTCGCATGCTGAAGGCGCCGAGGCCGAACGCGTCGATGTGCGCCAGCGCGGCTTCGGCGATGCGCTGCTTCGACAACGCCGCACCGCCGGCGGGGCGACCGGCCGTTCGGGGGCGAGGCTCGGGGGCTTTTTTCTTCATGGATGCGCGCATTGTGCAGCGGGTGAATTGATTGTATAAATATTATTAATTGAGCATCGATCAATTAAGTGCGCTGACCCCAGACGCATGCCAACCCAAAGGATGTCTCCCATGACGACCGTTGCCGATACCGCCATCGACCAGGCCCTTGCCGAGGCCCATCAACGCTTCACCGACGGCAACCCTGAGAGCCTCAGCCGGTTCGAGGCGCAGACGCGCTACATGCCCGGCGCCAACAGCCGCTCGGTGCTGTTCTACGCGCCGTTCCCGCTCACCATCGCGAAGGGCGAGGGCGCCACGCTCTGGGACGCGGACGGCCATCCGTACACCGACTTCATCGCCGAGTACACGGCCGGCGTCTACGGCCACTCGGCGCCCGAGATCCGCGAGGCGGTCATCGAGGCGATGCAGGGCGGCATCAACCTCACGGGCCACAACCTGCTCGAAGGCCGGCTCGCGCAGACGATCTGCGAGCGCTTTCCGCAGGTCGAGCAGCTGCGCTTCACCAACTCGGGCACTGAGGCGAACCTGATGGCGCTCACGGCCGCGCTGCGCTTCACGGGGCGGCGCAAGATCGTCGTGTTCTCCGGCGGCTACCACGGCGGCGTGCTCGGCTTCGGCGACCAGCCGTCGCCGACGACCGTGCCCTTCGATTTCCTCGTGCTCCCCTACAACGACGTGGACACGGCGCGCGCGCAGATCGACGCGCACGGCGCGGGCATCGCCGCTATCCTGGTCGAGCCGATGCAGGGCGCGAGCGGCTGCATCCCGGGCGGGTGCGAGTTTCTGCAGGCGCTGCGCGACGGGGCCACGCGGGTCGGCGCGCTGTTGATCTTCGATGAGGTGATGACCTCGCGGCTGGGGCCGCACGGCCTTGCGAACGGCCTGGGCGTTCGCTCCGACCTCACGACGCTGGGCAAGTACATCGGCGGCGGCATGTCCTTCGGTGCCTTCGGCGGGCGCTCTGACGTGATGGCGCAGTTCGATCCGCGCACCGGCGCGCTCGCGCATTCGGGCACCTTCAACAACAACGTGATGACGATGGCGGCCGGCTATGCAGGCCTCACGCAACTGTTCACGCCGGAGGCGGCGGGCGCGTTGGCCGACCGTGGCGAGGCGATGCGGTCACGGCTCAACGCACTCTGCGAACGCGAAGGCGTCGCGATGCAGTTCACCGGCGTGGGCTCGCTCATGAATGCGCATTTCCTGCGTGTCGAGGTGCGGCGCGTGGCCGACTTGGCGGCGGTGGACGGGCGCTTGCGGCAGCTGCTGTTCTTCCACCTGCTGGCGCAGGGGATCTACACCTCGCCGCGTGGATTTGTCGTGCTCTCGCTGCCGTTGTCGGCGGAGGACATCGACCGCTATGTCGCTGCCGTGGGCAGCTTCATCGAGGCCTACCGGCCGTTGCTGCTCAGCGCGGGGTAGTGCCCGCCACGCCCAGCAGCTCGTGCAGCCGCGTGCTGGTGGTCGTGTACTGCAGCGGGATCGCCTTGCCGGGAAACACCCGCGCCGCGGCACCCCAGGCCGCCAGCGTGGCCTCGTGGAAGCCGCAGACGATGAGCTTCTTCTTGCCGGGGTAGGTGTTGATGTCGCCCACCGCGAACACGCCCGGCTCGCGGGTTTCGTACTTCTCGGTGTCGACCGGCACCTGCTTGCGTTCCAGCTCGAGGCCCCAGTCGGCGATGGGGCCGAGGCGTGGCGAAATGCCCAGGCAGGCGACCAGCGCGTCGAGCGGCAGGTCGACCGTGGTGGCGTCGGGCGTGGTGATCTGCAGTTGCTTGCCGTCGAAGGCGCTCGGCTGTCCGACCCGGAAGGCCAGCTTGCCGTCGGCCACGAGGGCGCGCATCGCGGCCACGTTCGCCTCGTCGGCCTGGAAGCCATCGCGGCGGTGGACCAGCGTGACCTGCCTGGCCAGTGCCGTGAGGGCGATGGCGGTTTCCAGCGCGATGTCGTCGCCGCCATTGACCACGACCGTCTGGCCCGCGAAGCGGTCGAGCGAATCGGGGTGATAGAACAGCGTCGAGCCTTCGAACTGCGCGATGCCGTCGACCGTGATGCGCTTGGGCACGAAGGCGCCGACGCCGGCCGCGATGAACACCGTCTTCGCGAGGAAGGCGCTGCCAGCCGACGTGGTCAGCAGCAAGCGGCCGTCAGCCTCGCGGGCCAGCGTAGAAACCTGCTCGCCGAAGTGGAATTGCGGCTTGAACGGCGCCACCTGCTGCAACAGCGACTGCGCCAGATCGCGCCCGCTGGTGACCGGGGTGCCGGGAATGTCGTAGATCGGCTTGTGGCCGTACAGCGCCACGCACTGGCCGCCCGCGGCGGGCAGCGCATCGACGATGTGGCAGGAAATCTCGAGCAGGCCCAGTTGGAAGGCCTGGAACAGGCCGACCGGACCGGCGCCGATGATCAGCGCGTCGGTCTCGATCGGTGCGGGCGCCTGGCTCAGCGCACCAGCTCCGAGATCTTGCCCGTCTTGTCCTTCCACTCCTCGGCTTCAGGCAGGGCGGGCTTGCGCTTGGTGATGCTCTTCCAGCCGTCGGCCAGGGCCAGTTCGGCGTTGAGCTTGATGAAGGCGAGCTGATCGGCCGGGAGGTCTTCCTCGGCGTATATCGCATTGACCGGGCATTCGGGGATGCAGACAGCGCAGTCGATGCACTCATCCGGGTCGATCACCAGCATGTTGGGACCTTCGCGGAAGCAGTCGACGGGGCAAACGTCCACGCAGTCGGTGTATTTGCAACGGATGCAGGCTTCGGAGACGACGTGGGTCATTTGTCTTGTAGCGTCAGGAGAAGGGGCTGGAAAACCCTAGATTTTAGGCCTTTGCGGCGGGTGTCTGCACGAGCACGGCGGCGGCGGTGCGATGGGAGGCCGTATCGACCAGCACCAGCGACCCCAGCGCACGCGATTGGGCGAACGGCAGAACGGCCAGCGGCTGCTGCAGCGCAAGCACCACGTCGCCGATGGCATTGGCCTCGAGCTGGGTCGCGGGCTCGGATTCGAGCGTCGTGATGTTCACGCGATCGACGATGCGCGCCACCTTGGCCTTGACCCAGCGATGGCCCTGCAGCGCCCAGTACACGCGGCCTGCGACCAGCGGCTCGTCGTCGAGCCAGGCCACCGTGGCGGTGATCTCGCGCACGGGCTCGAAGGCCTCGGGCGCCAGCAGCCAGTCGCCGCGCGACACGTCGAGTTCGCGGTCGAGCACGATGCCGGCGCTGTGGCCCGCGTGCACGCTCTTCGGCTGGCGCGTGTGGCTCAGCACCTGGGCCACGGTGGCGGTCTGGTTGCTCGGCAGCACGGTGACGCGCTGGCCGGGCTCCACATGGCCCGAGGCGACGCGGCCCCAGAACACGCGGCGGCCCTGCGAGGTGTCGGCCGAGGCCGAGAATTTTTCGACCCACTGCACCGGGAAGGCGAAGGGCACGGCTTCGTCCGGCGCGGTCACGGGCAGGTCTTCGAGCAGCTCGAGCAGGCTCGGGCCTTCGTAGCCGACCCAGTCGGCATGGCGCGTGGCCACGTTCCAGCCCTTGAGGGCCGAGATCGGCACGATGGCCGCGACCTTCACGCCGGCCGCTTCGGCAAAGGCGTTCAGCGCGGTCGAGATGCGCTCGAAGGCGAGGCCGGCGTCGTCGATGGCGTCGAGCTTGTTGACCGCGAACACGATCGACTGCACGCGCAGCAGGTTGGCCAGCAGCGTGTGGCGGCGCGTCTGCGGCAGCAGCTCGCGCTTGACCACGGTGCCGTCTTCGACCTCGGCGGCCCAGGCCAGCTTGGTGGCATCGACCAGCACCACGGCCGCGTCGGCGGCCGAGACGGCCGTGACCATGTTGCGCGTGTACTGCTCGTGGCCCGGCGCGTCGCCGATGATGAACTTGCGCTTGGCGGTCGAGAAGTAGCGGTAGGCCACGTCGATCGTGATGCCTTGCTCGCGCTCGGCCGAGAGGCCGTCGGTCAACAGGGCCAGGTCGGTTTCGCCGCCGCGCTGCACGCCGGCCAGCTGGTCTTGCAGCACGGTCTTGCTGTCGACCAGCAGGCGGCCGATGAGCGTGCTCTTGCCGTCATCGACCGAGCCGCAGGTGATGAAGCGCAGGGCGGTGCCGGTGTCGCCGTGGACATCGGACGTGGCAGGGGTTGCAATCGTTGCGCTCATCAGAAGTAACCGTCTTTCTTGCGTTTTTCCATCGAAGCTTCGGACGTCATGTCGTCCATGCGCGTGGCGCCGCGCTCGCTGACGTCGACCGTCAGCGTTTCCAGCACCACGTCGCCCGCGCCTGCGGCCAGGCTCTCGACCGGGCAGGTGGTCGTGATGTCGCCCACGGTGCGAAAGCGCACGTCGCGCACCTGCACGGTTTCGCCATCGCGCGGCGGCGTGAGTTCGGTCACGGGCACGAGCAGGCCGCGGCGCTCGACCACTTCACGCTTGTGCGTGTAGTAGATCGACGGCAGGCCGATGTTCTCGCGCTCGATGTATTGCCACACGTCGAGCTCGGTCCAGTTCGAGATCGGGAACACGCGAAAGTGCTCGCCCGGGGCCAGGCGCGTGTTGAACAGCGTCCACAGCTCGGGGCGCTGGTCCTTGGGTTGCCACTGGCCGAAGGCGTCGCGGTGCGAAAAGATGCGCTCCTTGGCGCGGGCCTTTTCTTCGTCGCGGCGCGCGCCGCCGATCAGCGCGTCGAAGCGGAATTCTTCGATCGCTTCGAGCAGCGTCACCGACTGGTGCGCGTTGCGCGATTCGCCCGGGTGCGCCAGGCGCACGGTGCCGCGCTTCATCGAGTCTTCGACGCTGCGCACGATGAGTTCGGCGCCCAGCTCCTGTGCGCGTTGGTCGCGGTAGGCCGTCACTTCGGGAAAGTTGTGGCCCGTGTCGATCATCAGCAGCGGGTAGGGAATGCGGCCGACGCCGAAGGCTTTTTCAGCGCACTTCAGCAGCACCAGCGAGTCCTTGCCGCCCGAGAACAGCAGGGTGGGGCGCTCGAAGGCGGCTGCCACTTCGCGCAGGATGAAAATGGTTTCTTCTTCCAGCGCGTCGAGGTGCGTGTTGGACAGGTTCGCGGGTGAATGCATGGGCGGCTGCAGCAGGTCGGCTTCGGTACGGGCGTTCATCGGATGGGGTCCTGGAGGCGGAGATCGATCGTTCAGTGCGACAGATGCAAGCCGCATTCGCGGTTGTCTTCGCCCTTGGTCGGGTCCACGTAATCGAAGTTGTTGGGCAGGCCGTTCGCTTCGCAGTATTCGTACAGCTCTTTGGACGACCAGTGCAGCAGCGGCGCAACCTTGATGAGGCCGTCCGGGTTGACGCTGACCGGGTCCATCTGCGCACGAACCGCCGTGTCGGTGGCCCGCAGTGCGGTGAACCAGACCTTCGGTGCCGTTTCGCGCAGGGCGCGGGCAAAGGGCTCCAGCTTCACTTCTTCGGTGAACGCGGCGTGGCGCGGATCGTCGAGCGCCGGCGTCGGGCCTTCGACCGCTTCGCGGTGCGCGCGCGAACGGCGCGGCAGGTAGATGTGCAAGTCCAGGCCCAGGAGCTTCGTCACCTCGTCGGCAAAACGGTAGGTGGCCTCGGTGTTGTAGCCGTTGTCCATCCAGACCACCGGAACGTCCCGCTTGGCGCGCGTGACCATGTGCAGGATCACGGCTTCAAACGGGCGGAAGTTGGTGGTGATGATCGCGGGCTGGCCCAGGCCGACGGCCCAGTCCACCAGGCCCGCGGCGTTGCGGCCGAGGTCGGTGTTGATGCGTGCGAAGTCGATGTCGGTGGCGATGCTCATGGGGCTCTCTTGTCTGCTCAGGCGCCGGCCACGAAGTGCGGCGCGGTCTTCACTGCATCGCCCTGGTAGAACGCGGCGAAGCGGTCGAACTGGCGCTGCGCGTCGGAGGCGTCCACGCCTTCCTTGAGCACGGCGCTGGAGAAGCCGGTGCGTTCCATCTGCACCAGCTGGTCGATCAGCACATCGCCGGTGGCGCGGATGTCGCCCGTGAAGCCGAGGCGACGGCGCAGCAGGAAGGCCTGGCTGTAGGCGCGGCCGTCGGTGAACTTGGGAAAGTTCAGGTCGATGCGCTCGATGTCGGCCAGGCAGACCTCGATGGCGAGCGGGTCGGCATCGTTGGCCAGTTGCAAAACCTTCGGGTCGCCGTCGTCGATGTGGTCTTCGGCGGCCAGGATGTTCAGAGTCTTTTTCATGCTGCTTCCTCCACCTTGAATCGCGCACCGTTGGCCGCGGCCTTGAACGGGTCGGGGCCGACGCGGCGCAGGGTGTCGATGAAGGTCTCGCCGTTTTCACGGGTGTCGCGGTAGGTGGTGAGTACGGCCTCGATCACGCCCGGCACTTCGGCCGCCGAGAACGAGGGGCCGACCACTTTGCCGGCCTGCGGTGCGCCGCTGAGCGCGGAGCCGTCGGAGCCGCCGAGGGTGACCTGGTACCACTCCTTGCCGTCCTTGTCGACGCCCAGGATGCCGATGTGGCCGCTGTGGTGGTGGCCGCACGAGTTGATGCAGCCGCTGATGTGCAGGTCGATCTCGCCCAGGTCGTCGAGCTCGTCGAGGTCCTGGTAGCGCTCGGTGATGGCTTCAGCGATGGGAATGGAGCGGGCGTTCGCCAGCGAGCAGAAATCGCCGCCGGGGCAGGCGATCATGTCGGTCAGCAGCTGCACGTTGGCGCTGGCGAAACCGGCGGCGCGGGCGGCGAGCCACAGCGCATGCAGGTCTTCGGCGTGCACCCAGGGCAGCACGATGTTCTGGTCGTGCGTCACGCGGGCTTCACCGGCCGAGAAGCGGTCGGCCAGCTCGGCGATGGTGTCGAGCTGGTCGCCCGAGGCGTCGCCGGGCGCCTGCTTGAGGCGCTTGAACGACAGCGTGACGGCGCGCAGCGCGGGGTTCTTGTGGGCGTCGACGTTGCGGGCGAGCCAGCGCGCGAACATGACGTCGTCGGCGGCGAAGGCGCGCAGTTCGGCATCGGTCTTCTCGGCGCTTTGCAGCACGCGGGTGGCCAGCGTCGGCGGCACGAAGGAGGCGGCCACGCGGTCGTACTCTTCCTGCGTGATGGTGTGCGGCGCGCCGTCGTGCTCGATGATCTGCTTGTACTCGGCCTCGACATCGTCGATGTAGCGCTGGCCTTCGGCCTTCACCAGGATCTTGATGCGCGCCTTGTAGATGTTGTCGCGGCGGCCATAGCGGTTGTAGACACGAATCACCGCTTCGAGGTAATTCATGATCTGCTGCCAGGGCAGGAACTCGCGCAGCACGGTGCCGATGATGGGCGTGCGGCCCATGCCGCCACCCACCTGCACGCGAAAGCCAATGTCGCCGGCTTCGTTCTTCACCACATGCAGGCCCACGTCGTGCCAGCCGGTGGCGGCGCGGTCTTCGGTGGCGCCGGTGATGGCGATCTTGAACTTGCGCGGCAAAAAGGCGAACTCAGGGTGCAGCGTGCTCCACTGGCGCATGATTTCCGCGAACGGACGCGGGTCGGCGATCTCGTCGACGGCAATGCCGGCGCGCTCGTCGCTCGTGATGTTGCGGATGCAGTTGCCGCTGGTCTGGATGCCGTGCATGTCGACCGAAGCCAGCAGGTCCATCACGTCGGCCGACTTGGCCAGCGGAATCCAGTTGTACTGGACGTTCTGGCGCGTCGTGAAGTGGGCGTAGTGGGTGGGCAGCTTGTGGCTGCCGAGCTGGCCCTGGATTTCGATGGCCTTGCGGTAGACCTCGGCTTCGGGCTCGTCGTATTCGCGGGCGATGCGGGCCAGCACGCGCAGCTGCTTGCTCGACAGCTCGCCGTACGGCACGGCCACGCGCAGCATCGGCGCGTAGCGCTGAACGTACCAGCCGTTTTGCAGGCGCAGGGGGCGGAACTCGTCCTCGTGCAGGCGGCCCTTTTGCCAGCGCTCGAGCTGGTCGCGGAACTGGGCAGCGCGTTGGTGAACGAACTGGCGATCGAATTCTGTGTATTGGTACATCGTGCGTGTGTGTCTTGAGGAAGTGCGGTGCCGATCGTGAAACGGGGCGCCCCAGCAAGAAGCCGAGATTCTGAAAGCGGGCCTTATGGAAACAAACTATTTTTTGGTTCGCGCCTTATCCGGATAAGCATATTCACCAGCATCCATGCGGGTTTCCGGACGATTGGATGCTTATTCCGGATAAGGCGCGGCCGCCCATGCGAGGCTGGCCGACCCGGGAATTCTAGGAACAGAACGAGGTTCGGGCAGGCGTGCGATTGGCCGCCGCACGTTGTGGCGGACGTTGCCTAAAGTTTTCACCCGGCCTGCCGATATCCAGCCATGGAGAGCCGCCACCGTGCCGCTCTTTTTTTTCCCGATTTCGACGGCGCTGCCCATGCCTTACGCCGTCGTTCCGTTCCCCTTGAGTTTCTGGAGTCCGATCATGTTCTTGAGCAATGTCTCAATTGGCAAGCGCCTCGCCCTCGTGCTGGGCACCATCCTGGCGCTGTTTCTCGCCACCAGCGTCGCGGCGGTGCTGAAGCTGCAGCAACTGAGCCTGGAGATCGACACCATGATCCAGGACAACGTCAAGACCGAGCGCGCGGGCTCCGACTGGCTGCGCCACACCACCTCGGGCGTGCAGCGCGCCGCCGCCATCGCCAAGAGCAGCGACGCCAGCCTGATCGATTACTTCGCACCCGCCACGGCCAAGTCGATCAAGGACACCAACGAGCTGCAGAAATTCATCGAGACCAAGCTGGTCAAGCCCGCGGAGCGCGAGCTGTTCGAGAAGGTCGGTAACCTGCGCAAGGCCTACCTGGCATCGCGGGAAGAAGTGAGCAAGCTCAAGCTGACGGGCGACCTGGCAGGCGCCAACCGCGCCTTCGACGCCCAGTTCCAGCCCACCTCCACCAGCTACCTGGCTGGCGTGCAGCAGGTGGTGGACATGCAGCGCGAGCAGCTCGACGCCGCCGCCGCCCGTGCCAACGACCTGCAGGCGCAGACCCGCACGCTGCTGATCGTCTGTTCCACCGTGAGCCTGGTGCTGGGCGCGCTGCTGGCCTGGCTGCTGGCCCGCAGCATCACGCAGCCGCTGCGCAGTGCCGAAGCCATTGCGCAGTCCATCGCCGACATGGACCTGACGGGTGCTCCTCAGTCGCGCTATGCCAGGGATGAAACGGGCCGCCTGTTGCACGCGCTCGACCTGATGCGTGCGGCCTTGCAAGGCTCGCTGTTGCAGGTGCACGGCGTGGTGATGACCGTTTCGACGGCCAGCACGCAGATCGCCATGGGCAACCAGGACCTGTCGTCGCGCACGGAAGCACAGGCCAGCGCGCTGGAGCAGACCGCCGCGTCGATCGAAGAGCTCACCTCGACCGTCAAGCAGAACGCCGACAACGCGCGCCAGGCCAACCAGCTGGCGACGTCCGCGTCGGAAGTGGCGGTGAAGGGCGGCAGCGTGGTGTCGCAAGTGGTCGACACCATGGGCTCGATCAACGCCTCGTCCAAGAAGATCGTCGACATCATCGGCGTGATCGACGGCATCGCCTTCCAGACCAACATCCTGGCGCTGAACGCGGCCGTCGAAGCGGCCCGTGCCGGCGATCAAGGCCGGGGCTTTGCGGTGGTGGCTTCCGAAGTGCGCAGCCTGGCGCAACGCTCGGCCGCTGCCGCCAAGGAAATCAAGACGCTGATCGGCAACTCCGTCGAAAAGGTCGAAGAGGGCAGCCGGCAGGTGGCCGATGCCGGCCGCACCATGGACGAGATCGTCGGCAGTGTGAAGCGCGTGACCGACATCATGGGCGAGATCAGTGCGGCGAGCCAGGAGCAGACCTCGGGCATCGAGCAGATCAACCAGGCCATCACGCAAATGGACCAGGCGACACAGCAGAATGCGGCGCTGGTCGAAGAGGCTTCGGCGGCGGCCCAGTCGCTTCAGGAGCAGGCGGGCAGCCTGTCGAAGATCGTCGGCGGGTTCAAGCTGGAACAGGGCGGCCGACGTGCGGCGCCGGCCCTGGGCTACGCCGGATAAGAGCGAGGTCGGGAAAGCGAGCCTGAGAAAGCGTCAGCGCAGCATCGCCGACATCGCCGAGCAGCAGTTCAGCATGCGCACCGCCGCTTCCACCGAGTCGGCGCTGAAGCGCAGCGTGACGCCATCGACGCGCTCGAAGCTTGGCCACTGGCAGAACAGGTCGGCCATCATCGGCGACTGGGTGCGCAGCGTGACGATCTGCGGGCCCTTGAAGACCAGCGGGCGGGCGTTGGCAGGCGCGGCCAGCGCTTCGATCACGCCAGCACGGATTGCCTGGCGCGATTGCTCCGGCGAGAGCGACACGCCGCTGTTGAAGCCGGTCGCCTTCTTGGTCTGCACAAAGGTCGCCTGCGGAAAGAGCGCCTGGTTCTCGGAGATGAACACGTCGTCGCCGCTGCCCATCACGACCGGCACGCCGTACTCGCCGGCCAACGCGCCGTAGAGGCCGGCCTCGCCGAGTTCCTGATCGCCGAGCGAGATGCTCGCGAAGGCGAAGCTGTTGATCGTGTGCGCGAGGATGCCGCGGCCCTGCGCGCGCGAGTGGTAGCCCACCATGCACAGCGCGTCCACACCTTCTTCCACGCCGGCCACCATGCTCAGGTAGCGCGGCTTGCCTTGCACGACACGGGCGCGTGCGTCGAGCACGTCGGGCGGCATGTTGCGAAAGCCGCCGTGCGAATCGTTCACCAGCACCTCGGTGGCGCCGGCGTCGAAAGCGCCGGCAATCGCGGCGTTGGCTTCCTGCGCCATCAGCACGCGGGCGCGTTCGTACTCGGGGTTGCCCTGGCGCGCCTGCTCGTGGTGGTAGACGCCCGCAACGCCTTCGATGTCGGTGGAGATCAGGACTTTCATGGACGTGTGTTCAGACGAGAGGTGAAAGGGACGACGCCGGCAGCAGATCGCCGAGCGCCGCGCGGTGGTTGCCGTCGCGGCCCGTGACCGGCGTGGCGCGCCACAGCGCATGAAGAATGGCCTGCTCGGTGCTGTCGGCCGCAGCCTGGAACAGCCCGTCGATGAGCGTGTCGTGCAGCATTGCGACGGCCGGCATGGGCCGGTCGGCGCGGTCGGGCACGGTGTAGGCCGTGGAAAACGCCAGCACGAGGTCGCCGCTGCCGTGGCCGAAGACCGAACCGGTGCGGGCCAACCCCGCGCCCGCGCGCAGTGCCACGCGGCGCAGCTGGCGCGCGTCGAGCGGCGCATCGGTGGCAACGACGATGATGATCGAGCCCTTCTCGGGCTCCGACGATTCCTCTGACGCCCGCTGTAGTGCCGCGAGCCGTTCGCCCACCGCATGTCCGGCCAGCACCAGCTGCGGCTGGCGTCCGTAGTTCGCGAGCACCAGCGCGCCGACCGTGTACGTCGTGCCGTCGGCCATCGTGACGCGGCGCGAGGCACTGCCGATGCCGCCCTTGAGCTGGAAGCTCGACATGCCGCGCCCCGCGCCGACCGAGCCCTGCGCAAAGTCCGCATCTGTAGCGGCCAGCGCTTCCAGGTAGTCGGCCTCGGTCACGGCCAGCCGCTGGATGTCGTTGAGAAAACCGTCGTTGCACTCGAAGACCAGCGGGTTCACCGTGGGCAGCGCGCGGCCCGTCTCGGGGTTGGCCGCCGCGCAGTCGCGGATCTGCGCCGTGGCCACGGTGCCCACCGAGAAGGTGTTGGTCAGCGCGATCGGCGTTTCCAGCACGCCGAGTTCGGCCAGCTGCACCAGCCCCACGCTCTTGCCGAAGCCGTTGAGCACCACGGCCGCGGCCGGCACCTTGTCGCGGAACGGATCGCCCGCGTGCGGACGGATCACGGTCACGCCGGTCTGCACCGGACCGTCGGCCAGCGTGCGGTGGCCGACCGTGACGCCCGCGACGTCGGTGATGGCGTCGCGTGTGCCCGCAGGCAGGGTGCCGATGAAGGGCAGGGAGGTCGTCGAGGCCATGAAGAGAGCGAAGAACTTACTGGCGGTCGATCTTCGGATCGAGCGCGTCGCGCAGGGCGTCGCCCAGCAGGTTGAAGGCCAGCACGGTGAAGAAGATGGCCAGGCTCGGGAACAGCGCGACGTGCGGCGAGGTCACCATGTCGGCGCGCGCTTCGTTGAGCATCGCACCCCACTCGGGCGTCGGCGGCTGCGCGCCCATGCCGAGGAACGACAGGCTGGCCGCCGTGATGATCGAGGTGCCCACGCGCATCGAGAAGTACACGACGATCGACGAGATCGTGCCCGGCAGGATGTGCCGCACGATGATGGTCCAGTCGGACGCGCCGATGCTGCGCTCGGCCTCGATGTAGGTCTGCTGCTTGAGCACCAGCGTGTTGCCGCGCACGAGGCGCGCAAAGGCGGGCACGCTGAACACCGACACCGCCACCACCACGTTGGTCATGCTGCTGCCCAGGATGGCCACCACGCCCAGCGCCAGCAGGATGCCGGGGAAGGCGAACAGCACGTCCGAGATGCGCATCACGATGCGGTCCCACCAGCCTTCGTAGTAGCCCGCCAGCAGGCCGAAGGCCGTGCCGATGAAGCCGCCCACCAGCACCGACAGAAAGCCGGCCGCCAGCGAGATGCGCGTGCCCGCCAGGATGCGGCTGAAGATGTCGCGGCCCAGCGGATCGACGCCGAACCAGTGCGTGGCCGACGGCCCGCTGTTCAGCATGTCGTAGTCGAAGAAGTTCTCGGGGTCGAAGGGCACGATCCACGGTGCGAACACCGCGACGAACACCAGCAGCCCCACGAAGATGGCCGCGACGATGCCCACGGGCTGCTTCTTGAAGCGGCGCCAGCATTCGCCCCAGGGCGTGCGGACCTTGCCCGCGGTTTGCACCACGGCCACGGGAGAAAGAGGAACGATGGATTCGGCAGACACGCCGGAAGCTTGCGTCATGGCTGCGTGCTCACTTGTAGCGAATGGTCGGGTTGATGTAGCCATAGAGCACATCGACCACGAGGTTGATCAGGATGAATTCGAGCGAGAACAGCAGCACCAGCGTCTGGATCACGGGGTAGTCGCGCATCTGCACGGCGTCGACCAGCAGGCGGCCCAGGCCGGGCCAGTTGAACACCGCCTCCACAAGAATGGAGCCGCCCAGCAGAAAGCCGAACTGCAGGCCCATCATCGTGACCACCGGGATCAGCGCGTTGCGCAGGCAGTGCTTGATGATCACCGTGCGCTCGCGCACACCCTTGGCGCGCGCGGTGCGCACAAAATCTTCCTGGATCACCTCGACGAACGAGGCGCGCGTGAAGCGGGCCATCACGGCGGCCACTGCGGCGCCCAACGTGATCGAGGGCAGGATGTAGTGCTGCCAGGTCGCGGCGCCCACCGTGGGCAGCCAGCCGAGCTGCACCGAGAAGATCTGCATGAGCAGCATGCCCAGTGCAAATGCGGGGAATGAGATGCCCGACACCGCCAGCGTCATGCCGATGCGGTCGGGCCATTGGTTGCGGAACACGGCCGACACGATGCCGATGCCCATGCCGAAAATCACCGCCCACACCATGCTGGTGATGGTCAGCATCACCGTCGGGAAAAAGCGCTCGGCAATTTCCGTCGACACCGGCCGCCGCGTGCGGATCGAGGTGCCGAAGTCGCCCTGCACCATGTGGGTGAAGAAGCTCACGAACTGCTGCGGCAGCGGCTTGTCGAGCCCGAGGTCCGCGCGCACCATGGCCACGGTCTGCTCGTCGGCATCCTGGCCGGCGGCAAGGCGCGCCGGGTCGCCGGGGAGCATGTGGACGAACAGGAACACCAGCACTGCCACGATGAGCAGTGTCGGGATCAGGCCCAACAGTCGTTTGAGGAAGTAATTCAGCATGGGGAACAGGCAGTCAAATCCTCATTCGGGGAACACCGCGGAACCGGCTTTGCCGGGCCGCAGGTGTTGCCCCCGGTGAGGGGGTTGGCGTAGCGACACGAAGTGCGCGAAGCCTGGGGGAGGTCTTAGTTAGACACCGACATGGCGTCGATGTTGATGTTGGCGTCGGGCATCACGAACACACCCGACAGGCGCTTGGCGTGCGCCGACAGGTTCTGCTCGGTGACCAGCGGCACGCGCGGCAGGTCCTTGCGGATCTCGTCCTGCGCGGTCTTGTACAGCGCGGCCTTTTCCTTGTCGTCCACGGTGATCAGCGCCTTGGCGATGGCGCCGTCGACCACGTCGCTCTTGTAGAACGACATGTTGTTGAGCTTCGGTGCCCACGACTCCGAAGCGAACAGCGGGCGCAGGCCCCAGTCGGCTTCACCGGTCGACGACGACCAGCCCGTGTAGTACATGCGGACCTTGGCCGTCTTCGGATCGGGCCAGGCATCGACCATCTCGGTGCGCTGGCCCACTTCGAGCGCCTGCACCTGCAGCTTGATGCCCACCTGTGCGAGCTGCTGCTGCACGAACTGGATCGTCTTCTGGCTGGTCGTGTTGTTGTAGGCGCTCCACAGCACCGACTCGAAGCCGTTCGGGTAGCCGGCTTCGGCCAGCAGGGCCTTGGCCTTCTTCACGTCGTAGGGAATGGGTGCCATCTTCTCGGCGAACTTCACGCCCTGGGGCATCACGCCCTGTGCGGGGAAGGCGTAGCCGCCGAAGGCCACCTTCGACAGCGCTTCCTTGTTGATGGCGTAGCCGATGGCTTCGCGCACCTTCGGGTTGTCATACGGCTTTTGCAGCATGTTGAAGGCCAGGAAGCGCGTGATGATCGAGGGCGAGGCCACCACTTCGAGCTTGTCGCTCTTCTTCAGCAGTTCGGCCTGCTCGTAGGGAATGGGGAAGGCAAAGTCGGCCTCGCCGGTCTGCAGCATCGCGGCGCGCGTGTTGTTCTCGAGCACCGGCTTCCATTGCAGGTTGTCGATCTTCGGGAAGCCTTTCTTCCAGTAGCCGTCGAACTTCTTGGCCTTGACGGCGTCGGTCTGCTTCCACTCGACGAACTCGAAGGGGCCCGTGCCCACGGGGTGGAAAGCGATGTCCTTGTTGCCCCACTTCTTCAGCGCGGTGGGCGAGATCATGGCGGCCGAGGCGTGGGCCAGCGAGTTGATGAAGGGGCCGAAGGGCTCCTTCAGCGTGATGCGCACGGTGGTCGGGTTCAGCGCTTCGACCTTGCCGACGCGGTTGAACTGGTTGTAGCGCAGCAGCTTGTTGTCCTGGTTCAGCACGCGGTCGAGCGTGACCTTCACGGCTTCGGCGTTGAAGTCGGTGCCGTCGTGGAACTTGACGCCGCTGCGCAGCTTGATCGTGTAGACCAGGCCGTCCTTCGACACTTCGTAGCCCTCGGCGAGCACGTTCTGGACCTTCAGGTCCTTGTCGAACTGGAACAGGCCTTCATAGAAGGTCTTGGTCACGGCCGTGGTGATGGTCGTGTTGGTGTTGTACGGGTCCAGCGTTTCCGGCTGGTAGCCGATGGCCAGCACCACGTCTTTGGCAGCCAGTGCCGAGCCCGAGGCGGCCAGCGCGGCCAGGCCCAGCAGTGCGGATGCCCAGCGCAGGGAGGAAGAAGATTGCTTCATGGAAGAACTCCAGTCGGTTCGTGGAAAAAATGCAGGGGGCCTGCGGGTGAAAAAACGGTTCGGATTCGGAAGATCAGAAGGCGCCGCCAATGGCGTGCCGTGCGACGAAGTGGCCGGGTGCCACCTGCACCAGCGGCGGCACGTCGGGCTCGTCGCCCACGGCGCGGATCGGGCTGGGAATCTCGCCTTCGAGCAGCGCGCGCGGCTTGTGGCGGCGCGACGGGTCGGCCACCGGCACGGCGGCCATCAGCTTGCGCGTGTAGGCGTGCTGCGGCGCTTCGAACACGGCGCGGCGCGGGCCGATTTCGACGATCTGGCCCAGGTACATCACGGCCACGCGGTGGCTGATGCGTTCGACCACGGCCATGTCGTGGGAGATGAAGAGAAACGCCACGCCCAGCTCGCGCTGCAGGTCGAGCATCAGGTTGACGATCTGCGCCTGGATGGACACGTCGAGCGCCGACACCGATTCGTCCGCCACCACCACCTTCGGGTTCAGTGCGAGCGCGCGCGCAATCGCGATGCGCTGGCGCTGGCCGCCCGAGAACTCGTGCGGGTAGCGCTGCGCCACCTCGGGCGGCAGGCCGACCTTCTGCAGCAGCCAGTCGACGCGCTGCTGCGCCTCGGCGCCCTTGGCGATGCCGTGGATGAGCAGCGGCTCCATGATCGAGAAGCCCACCGTCACGCGCGGGTCGAGCGACGCGAACGGGTCCTGGAAGATGAACTGGATGTTGCGGCGCAGCGCCTGCAGCTCGCGCGTGGGCAGCTCGCGGATGTTCTTGCCGCCGAACTCGATCGCGCCGCTCTGGCTCTCGACCAGGCGCAGCAACGAGCGGCCCGTGGTCGATTTGCCGCAGCCCGATTCGCCGACCAGCGCCAGCGTTTCGCCGGGGTACAGGTCGAAGCTGATCTTTTCCACGGCATGCACGCGGCGCTTCACGCGGCCGAAGATGCCGCTGCGCACGTCGAAGCGCGTCACGAGGTCGCGCACGCGCAGGATCGGGCCGGCGTCTTCGCGCACGGTGGTCTGCGGCGTGGTGTTGGTGCAGGGCACGGTCTCGGTGCTGCCTTCGGTGCGCAGCAACTCGAACTTGGCCGGCAGGTCGGTGCCCTGCATCGCGCCCAGCTTGGGCACGGCCGACAGCAGCGCCTTGGTGTACGGGTGCTGCGGCGACGCGAACACCTGGTCGGAGGTGCCGGCTTCGACCTTGTCGCCGCGGTACATCACAAGCACGCGGTCGGCAATTTCGGCCACCACGCCCATGTCGTGCGTGATGAAGAGCACGCCCATGCGCATCTCTTTCTGCAGCTCGCGGATGAGCTGAAGAATCTGCGCCTGGATCGTCACGTCGAGCGCGGTGGTGGGCTCATCGGCAATCAGCAACTGCGGCTTGCACGACAGCGCCATCGCGATCATCACGCGCTGGCGCATGCCGCCCGACAGCTGGTGCGGAAAGCGGTCGAGCACGTTGCGTGCTTCAGGAATGCGCACGAGCTCCAGCATGCGCAGCGCCTCGGCGCGTGCGGCCGAATTGCTCTTGCCTTGGTGGATGCGGATGGCCTCGGCGATCTGGTCGCCGGCGGTGAACACCGGGTTCAGCGAGGTCATCGGCTCCTGAAAAATCATGGCGATGTCCGCGCCGCGGATGCCGCGCATCGTGCTGTCGCGTGCCTGCGCCAGGTCGAGCACGTCGCCGTTGCGCCGGCGGAAGGCCATGCTGCCGCCGAGGATGCGACCGCCGCCGTGCTCCACCAGCCGCATCAGCGCGAGCGAGGTCACCGACTTGCCCGACCCCGATTCACCCACCACCGCGAGCGTTTCGCCGTGGTCGACGTGGAAGGACAGATTCTTGACGGCATCGACGGTGCGCTCGGACGTCGAGAAGCGCACGGTGAGGTCGTCGACGGCGAGGACGCGGCCGTCGGGCAGATTCAGGGCAGGGGAAGACATGGCGGGTGCGGGAGAAAAGAGGAGCAGATGCGTCAGGCGAAGATGGCCGTCACCGGGGCTTCATCGCCGCGCGCGTGGCCGCGGTACATGCCTTCGGTGTTGAAGGCCAGGCTCAGGTTGCCGTGGCGGTCGACGGCGATCAGACCGCCGGTGCCGCCGATGGCGGGCAGCGATTGGTGCACCACGGCGTGCGCGGCGGCTGCTAGCGTGGCGCCGCCGTAGGCCATGCGCGCGCAGATGTCGTGCGCGGCTGCGACGCGGATGAACATTTCGCCGCTGCCGGTGCACGAGATGGCGGCGGTGCGGTCGTCGGCATACGTGCCCGAACCGATGAGCGGCGAATCGCCGACGCGGCCGACGCGCTTGTTGGTCATGCCGCCGGTCGAGGTGGCGGCGGCCAGGTGGCCGTGCATGTCGAGCGCCACGGCGCCGACGGTGCCGAACTTCTTGTCTTCGTCCAGCGGCGGCTTGGTCATGGCGGCGCCTTCGTGGTCGGTGACCACACGGCCCGTGTCGCGCACGCGGTACAACTGCTGGCGGCGTGCGTCGGTCGAGAAGAAGAAAGGCTCGACCATCTCCAGGCCGCGGTCGCGCGCAAAGGCTTCTGCGCCCGCGCCGGCCAGCAGCACATGGGCGCCGTCTTCGAGCACGGCACGCGCGGCGCGCACCGGGCGGCGCACGTGGCTCACGCCTGCAATGGCGCCGGCCGCGAGCGTGGCACCGTCCATCACGGCGGCGTCGAGCTCGTGCGTTTCTTCGTGCGTGAACACCGCGCCGTAGCCGGCGTTGAAGAGCGGGCAGTCTTCGAGCATCTCGACCGCGAGGCAGGTGGCGTCGAGCGCCGACATGCCCTTGAGCAGCGCGGCCTGCGCGGCGCGCACGATGGTCTGCAGCGCGTCGTGATACGCCTGCGCCTGCTCGGGGTTGGTCGTCGAGGCGCTGATGGTGCCGGCGCCGCCGTGGATGGCGATGACGGGCGTGACGTTCTTCATCGGGAAGCTTTCTTCTTTTTCTTGCCGGCGTCGGAAGCGACGGCGGCGGGGAGGGGAGGCATCGAGACCTGGCCGCGCGCATGGCCCTGGCCCAGCCCGCCATGCAGCCACGGGCGCACTGCTTGCAGGATGCGGCCGGCCGACTGCGCCGCGCCGGGCGCGCGCAGGGCGACCGCGCTGGTCAGTGCCTCGATCAGCGCGAGCACGCTGGTCTCGCAGTTGGGGCGGTAGCTGGTTTCGGTCTGGCAATAGAGCACCACGTCGGCCAGCGGCGCGAGGGGCGAACTGGGGCGATCGGTCAGCGCGAGCACCGCGCAGCCCTGGCTGCGCGCGATCTGCGCCAGCGCCACCGTGTCGGTCAGGTAGCGCGGAAAGGTGAGGCCGATGAACAGGTCCTGCGGGCCCGAGTGCATCAGCGAGCGCGCCGAATGCGTCACGCCGCTCACGCTGGAGAGCATGCGCACGTCGTTGCACGAACCGTCGAGCCCGTGCTGCAGCAACCCCGCGAGCCATGCGCTGGCGCCGAAGCCGCCGATGTAGATCGAGCGCGCCTTCAGGATGCGCTGCACCGCGGCTTCGCAGGCGGCGTAGTCGAGCGACTGGCGTGTGGCTTCGATGTTGCGGCGGCTCTCGTCGAGCGCCGTGGCAAACACCTCGGCCACCGTGGTCGGACGCTCCAGGTTGCCGCGCAGCCGCTCGACCGGCGCTACCAGCGACTCGAAGCCGCGCACGAGCTCGGCGCGGAAGGCGGCGTAGCCGTCGAACTCCAGCGCGCGCGCAAACCGGTTGGCCGTGGCGACCGACACGCCCGCCGCAGCGGCGAGCTCATCGATCGGCAGCGTCGCGACCTGCAGCGGGTGCTCGAGCACGAAGTCAGCCACCTGCCGGTGCGAACGCGTCAACCGCGGCAGCGCCTGCGCAATGCGCTGGGCCACGGTGGTGCCTGGGGTGTCGACGTTGGTGCTCATGGGGCGGGCGATGCACCTGGGTGGGTGCGGGTGATGAAAATCGGTTTACAAATATATGACAGATATGAAAATTTTCTGTCATTTCCGATCGATATCGCAAGTAGCGGGCCAGGAGCGAGGGGCTTTGGCGAGCACGCGATCGGGCGTGTTTCCCTTGCGGGGCGGCGTGTTCGGGGCTGTTGGGGCGCGACGTTCAGGGATTACCCTGATGTTGTCTTTTCATCCCTTGGGCGGGGTCTGGCGCGTTGAAAACGAACGAATTAACTGCGGTGCCCGGGTCGCATGGCGACATTGACGGCCTTCTGGTCAGCCCTGAGTATCCCGAGCGGCGCGTCTTGCGTCGGGGAACGAGGAACCAACATGAGACTGGAATGGCTTCGCCGCGCGCTCGCGGTGATGGGCTGCTGTGTGGTGTTCGCGGGCGTGTCCGCATGCGGTGGCGGAGGGGCGGTGGCGGGGGCGGTGTGCCGATCCTGCCGCCGACCGCAGGGCCGTGCCTCAGCAGCCGGCGCCAGCGCCGACACCGACCGACCGTGTGGTGTCCGAATCCATCCAGTCGGGCTTCACAGGCGCGCCTTATCCTCTTTCTGTCTACCTGCCCGCCGGGTACGACCAGGGCACCGATGCCTACCCCGTCATCTATGCGCTCGACGGCGATGCCGTCAACGGCTTGCCGCAAACACGGTTCGCGAATCTCAAGGACATCCTGGTGAAGCGTGGAACGAAGGCCATCCTCGTCGGCATCGGGAACACCGGGCGGCGCCAGGAGGACTACAACTTTCCCGGGGCCTTCAAGTACCACGACTTCCTGGCGAAGGAGCTGATTCCCTTCATCGATTCGAAGTACCGGACCAACCCCAAGAACCGGATGCTCACGGGCCTGTCGACCAGTGGCAACCTGGCGGCCACGGCGCTCTTTCTCGAAGCGCCGGACAACCTGGTGTTTTCTTCCTTCGTGTCGATCGAGGGCGCTTTCTGGCAACAGGAGGCTCAGAACAACGATCTGGAACAGAAGATGTTCGATGCGTTGGCGGGTCGGCCCCTGCCTGTCACGCTGATCCTGGCGAGCTGCATCAGTAGCTGCAATCAACAGTACGTGAAGCAGCTGTACCAACGGATGGCAGCGCGAGGGTACGTCGGGCTGCAGCTCCTGCATACGGAGTTCAACGCCACGCACGTCGGCGCCGATGTGCTGGCGTTCGAAGACGCGGTGGTGCGGATCTACAAATAGGTGCCGTGGCCGCGCTGCGAACCCGACACTAGGGGTTCGCGCGCGGTGTGCTCATGCGGGCAGCGGTTTGGGTGGGTAGCCCGCCTCTGTCAGCACGGCCATCACGGAAGGGCCGTCTTCGGTGGTGTCGATGCGCACCGTTCTGTTCTTCAAGTCCACCTCGAGCCTGGCCTGCGGGTCGAGGTCTTTGATGGCCCGGGTGATGCGGCCGGCGCAACTGCCGCAGGTCATCGACTGGATTTCAAACGCTTGCATGAGAGTCGTCCTTTCAAAAGAGTGACGCTCAGTGTCAAGCTTGCCATCGTGTGAAGGTCAAGCGTGGCGAACGCCTGACCCCTGACACGCCAAGGTCATGCGACTGCCTGGGCTTGACTCTCTCATGGTGTCAAGCTTGAGACTTCGCGCTTTGGCTCGAAGGAGAACTCCATGGAACATCCCACGGCGCCGGCTGCTGCGGCGCACTTGTCTCTTGCCGAAGTCGTTGCGCGCTCCGGTGCGTCCGCGCAGTTGCTGAGCGACTGCGAATCGCTCGGGCTGCTCGACGACGCAGCGCACGCTGGCCTCTATGACGAACGCGCCGTGTCGACGTTGCGCTTTGCGCGGCGGGCGCACACGCTGGGCTTCGACACATCGGAAGTCGTCGCGCTGCACGCCCTGTGGCAAGACGGGCGCCGCGCAAGCTTCGACGTGAAGCGCGTCGCGCTCGAACGGGCCGACGACCTCGCTCAGCGGATCGAAGAGCTGGCCCACATGAAGCGTCTGCTGGAGCGCCTCGCCCACTGTTGCGAAGGTGACGAGCGCCCCGAATGCCCCATCCTCGATGAGCTGGCCGGGCTCAAGGGATTCGCCGGCTGTGAAGCGCGGCGTGCGTGAAGCCGCCCCTCAACCCGGAATGTCCGGCTCGACCAGCTGGGCCAGCGCAATCAGCGATTCCTGCCAGCCCAGGTAGCACATCTCGACAGGAATCATCTCGGGAATGCCTTCCTGCACGACGGACATGTCCGTACCGCACGACACGGCCGTCAGCGTCACGGTGGTCTTCATCGTGCCCGGCAGGTTGGCATCGTCGAAGCTCGCGTCGTAGGCAATGCGCTGGCCGGGCACGAGTTCCAGGTACTTGCCGCCGAACGAGTGGCTGTGGCCGGTGCCGAAGTTGGTGAAGGACATGCGCCATGCGCCGCCCACCACGGGCTCCATGCTGTGGACCTTGCCGGTGAATCCGAAGGGCGGCAGCCAGCGCTCGAAGGCGCTGGCCTCCACGAAGGCGCGGTAGAGCTTGTCGGGGGACGTGCGCAGCACGCGATGCAGACGAACGGTGTTGGTAGCCATGGTTGCTTTCTCCTGAAGTACAGAGGACGACCCTCTGTGATGACGTCGGATGAGCGCGCTGCGATTCGACACGTTCAAGGATCAGGAAAAACCCTGATCCGACCCGCCGCGCGTCAATCGATGAATCGCGCCACGATGTCCTCGAACGACGGCAAGTCCATCGGCGTGTGTCCCCCGGGGTAGCCCTTCACGCTCAACTGCAGGCCTTTGTAGTTGCGCGCTGCGATCTTGTCGTGCATGGCTGTGATCTCCGGGCCGCCGGTGTTGGCAACGGCGAAGCCCAACAGCAAGGTCACGGGAATCTCCCGCGTGCTGCTGTTGGCGTACATCTGGCTTTCGAGCGGTTCGAGTTGCGCGCTTGCGCCTTTGACGGGGGGATCGGAGGGGAAGAAGTACTGGAAGGTGAACTTGCCGGCCGCGCCTTCCGTGAAGAAGGCGATGAGCGTGAAGACGCCGCCGTTCGACAGGCCCGAGAGCATGCGCTTGGCCGGGTTGGCGCGGTAGTTCGACTCGACATACGGCACCAGCTGGTCGGTCAGAAAGTCGTGGTACGGCTGGGCGCCGGGCATCAGGTAGTCGGTGTTGCGGCGCGCCGTGCCGCCGATGCCGACCACGATGGCTTTCTTGCCGGCCTTCTCGAGGATGTCGGTGAAGTTCTGGAAGCGCGTCACGCTCTGGTTGAAGATCGCATCGCCATCGGTGATGTAGATCGCGGGGTAGGCCGTCGTCGCGCTGTCGTAGCCGGACGGCAGGTAGATGTGCAGAGGGTAGGTTGCACCCGTGGCCTCCGACTTCACCGAGGCCTGGACCACCCGGCTGCGCCCGGTGACCGCGGGCGGTGGTGTCGGCGTGCCGCCGGCTGGTGGCAGCGGCAGCATCGCTACGCCGCCGCCGCCACCACCCTCCGCCGCCGCAACCTGACAACCCCAGCAGCAAGGCACAGCTCGCTGTGAACATGAGCCGGCGAAGAATCCCTCTTGTCTGCATGTGGTGTTCCTTGATGGTGATGGCCGTGGTGGCGGAAGCCGGGCGATCTTAGAGGTGATGGGGGGCCGCTGTCTTCTGCATGAACACACTCAACGGATCGTCCGGGTAGTCGCCGAAGCGCTCGCGCCGCGCATACCCCGCACGCGCATAGAACGCCAGTGCCTCGGGCTGGCTCACGCCCGTCTCCAGCCGGAACATTGCGCAGCCGCGCGCCGCCGCTTCGCCTTCGAGAAAGCCCAGCACCTTCGCCGCGACGCCTTGCCCGCGGTTCTGCGGGCGCACGTACATGCGCTTGAGTTCGCCGTAGCCGGGGTTCATGACGAGCGCGCCGCAACCGACGGCCGTGCCGGCCTCGTCGCGCGCGACCGCGAACAGCACATGCGCCGCCGACAGCGCAGCAAGGTCGATGCCGTAGTGGCTCTCGGGCGGGTACAGCGGCTTCTGGTACGCATCGAGGTCGTCGATGAGCTGGATGACGTCGGGCTGGTTCGGGTTTTCAATCGAGATCTGCATCGTTCGATCGTACCGAGCGAAAGCGCCGCAAAGCCCGACGCGCGACGGGGTTCCCCGCGACGGCCAACAATGGCCGCGTCACTCATCTGGTTCATTGTCTGTTCGTTCGATTCAAGGAGTAGCACTTTGGAATACCGTCATCTGGGCAAATCAGGCCTCAAGGTCCCCGTGCTGAGCTTCGGCACCGGCACCTTCGGCGGCAAGGGCGAGTTTTTCAGCGCGTGGGGCAGCACCGACGTGGCCGAGGCGCGCACGCTGATCGACATCTGCATGGACGCCGGCGTCAACATGTTCGACAGCGCCGACATCTACTCGGGCGGCGCCGCCGAATCGGTACTGGGCGAGGCGCTCAAGGGCCGGCCGCGCGACCGGCTGCTCATCTCGACCAAGGCCACCTTCCGCAGCGGCGACGGGCCGAACGACGTGGGCTCGTCGCGCCAGCACCTCGTGCAGGCGGTCGATGCTTCGCTCAAGCGCCTGGGCACCGACTACATCGACCTGTTCCAGCTGCACGGCTTCGATGCGAGCACGCCGGTCGAAGAAACGCTGTCTACGCTCGACGACCTCGTGCGCGCGGGCAAGCTGCGCTATGTGGGCGCGTCGAACTTCTCGGGCTGGCACCTGATGAAGTCGCTGGCGGTGTCGGAGCAGCGCGGCTATGCGCGCTACGTGGCGCACCAGGCGTATTACTCGCTGGTGGGCCGCGAGTACGAGTGGGAGCTGATGCCGCTGGCGCAAGACCAGGGCGTGGGCGCCGTGGTCTGGAGTCCGCTGGGCTGGGGCCGGCTCACGGGCAAGATCCGCCGCGGCCAACCGCTGCCCGCCAACAGCCGCCTGCACGTGACGGCCGACATGGGCCCGCCCGTGCCGGATGAGCTGCTGTATCGCGTGGTCGAGGCGCTCGAAAAAGTCGGCGCCGAAGTCGGCAAGACAGTGCCGCAGGTCGCGCTCAACTGGCTGCTGCAACGCCCGACGGTGTCGAGCGTGGTGGTCGGCGCGCGCGACGAAGCGCAGCTGCGCCAGAACCTCGGCGCGGTGGGCTGGAACCTCACGCCCGCGCAGGTGGCCGAGCTCGACGCGGCCAGCGCCACGACGCGCGCCTATCCGTACTGGCACCAGCAGGGTTTTCTGGAGCGCAATCCCAACCCCGTCTGACCCGGTTCACCGGTTCAGGCGGGTGTCAGCCCCAACACCCACTGCTTGAACTGCTCCAGCGCCCCGGAGGCCGGCCGGCCTTCGGGGTACGCGAAGTAGTAGCCCTGGTGCACGTCGAGGTGCCGGTCCACAGGAATGACGAGTTCGCCGGTGCGCAGTTCCTGCTCGACCAGGATGCGCGGCGCCAGCCCCACACCCATGCCCGCCGCCGCGGCGGCCACCACCATGGTGAACAGCTCGTAGCGCGGCCCGCGCGACGCGTGCACCGTGTACTCCCATTCCTGCTGCGCGTACCAGTCGCGCCACGCATGGGCGCGCGTGCTCAGGTGCACATGGCGGCAACGCTCGAAGCCGGCTTCGTCCCACTGGGCGTGCGCGTCGCGAAACGCGGGGCTGCAGATGGGCACCATCTCGCCTTCGGAAAAGATCAGCCCGCCGCGCGTGTTCGGCCAGAACTGGTCGCCGAAATAGATCGCCGCGTCGTACGCATGCTCCTGGAATGAAAAGGGCTGCGAGCGTGCCGACAGGTTCACCGTGATGTTCGGGTGCAGCCGGCTGAAATCGGGCAGCCGCGGAATGAGCCATTGCGTGGCGAAGGTCGGCACCACGGCCAGCTCGAGCACGAAGCCCATCTCGTGGCCGGCGCTGATCTCCAGCGTGTCGCGGCGGATCTGGTCGAGGTGGCGGCGGATGCGCGCGGCGTACTCGCGGCCCACGTCGGTGAGCGTCAGCCGCTTGCGCACACGCGAGAACAGCGGCACGCCCAGGCGCTGCTCCAGCATCGCCACCTGGCGACCGACCGCGCTTTGCGTGAGCGCCAGTTCGGTCGCCGCGCGGGTGAAGCTCCCCAGGCGTGCCGAGGCCTCGAAGGCCTGCAGCGCGCCGAGGTTGGGAATGTCTTTTCTCATCGCGCTATTCTGGCGGGAGCGTGCGCAGCCCAGGCAACGGCCCGGGCCCGGGCACCGAAGACACCGAAAGGCATCTCATGCGGCGTGTGGCGATCATCGGCGGCGGAGCCATCGGCTCGGCCATCGCGTACTTCCTGGGCGCCGACCCGGCAGGCGAGGCCTTCGACATCACGGTGGTGGAGCGCGACTTCTCGTACCGGCAGGCCTCGTCGGCGCTGTCGGCCAGCTCGATCCGCCAGCAGTTTTCCACCGCCATCAACATCGAGATGTCGCTGTACGGCATCGACTTCTTCCGCACGCTGGGCGACACCCTTCGCGTGAGCGACGGCGACGCGCCCGACATCGGCCTCGTCGAGCCCGGCTACCTGTACCTGGCCTCGGCGGCAGGTGTCGACGTGCTGCGAGAGAACCACGCGATGCAGAAGGCGCACGCGGTGGACGTGGCGCTGATGACGCCCGATGAGCTGAAGGCGCGCTTTCCGTGGCTCTCGACCGAGGGCATCGCGCTCGCATCGCTCGGCCTTTCGGGCGAGGGCTGGTACGACGGCTACAGCCTGCTGCAGGCCTTTCGCAAGAAGGCCGCATCGCAGGGCGCACGGTACGTGCAGGCGCATGCCATGGGGCTGTGCCGCAAGGGCCGCAGCGTGACCGGCGTGCAACTCGACCACGGCGAGACGATCGATGCCGACATCGTCGTCAACGCCGCCGGCGCCTGGGCCGCGAAGGTGGCCGAATGGGCGGGCATCGACCTGCCGGTGCGGGGACGACGCCGCAGTGTGTTCAGCTTCTCATGCCCCGAGACCTTGCCCGGCTGCCCGCTGGTCATCGACACCTCCGGCATCTGGCTGCGGCCCGAAGGTCGCCAGTTCATCTGCGGCTATGCGCCGCCGGAAGACCAGGACCCCGACGACGCGCCACTCGAAGTCGACCACGAAGCCTTCGACAGCTTCATCTGGCCGGCGCTGGCCGAACGCATTCCGGCCTTCGAAGCCGTCCGCATGACCGGCGCGTGGGCCGGCTACTACGAGATGAACCTGTTCGACCACAACGCGATCCTCGGCCTGCACCCGGACTGCGACAACCTGTACTTCGCGAACGGTTTCTCGGGCCACGGACTGCAGCAGTGCCCGGCGGCGGGGCGGGGTATCGCGGAGCTGATCCGCTTCGGTGGTTACCGCAGCCTCGACCTGTCGCCGCTGTCGTTCGCGCGCATCCTCGAGAACCGGCCGCTGCGCGAGAAGAACATCATCTAGCGTTGCTGCTCCACCGGCTTGATGTCGCCCACGGGCGACAGCAGCGCCGGATCGAAGGCGGCGAGCGCGCGGCCTTCCTTCAGCCGCTTCGGCCAATCGGGGTTCGACAGCGCGCCGCGTCCCAGTGCCACGAAGTCGGCGCCATCTGCGAGCGCCGCCTCGGCACGCAACGGGTCGTGCAAGCTTCCGTTGGCGACGATCGCAATCCCCGGCGCATGGCGGCGCGCGAGCTGCAGCAGGCTCGGCCCCGCGTCGCCGAAGGCCGGGCGCCAGGCCTCGAGCTCCGTGACGTGCAGGTAGTCGATGCCGCTTTGCGCCAGCGCCCCGAACACCCTCGCCGCACCGGCCTCGGCTTCCGGCCACTTGTGGCCGAAGTCGTTGACCTTGCCTTGCGAGATGCGCACGCCGACCGGCGCCGAGGCGCCCAGCATCTGCCGCACGGCGCGCACCACCTCGACGGTCAGTTGCGCGCGGTGTGCGAGGGTGCCGCCCCAGCGGTCGGTGCGCGCGTTGGTGTGGCCGGTCATGAACTGGTCGAGCAGGTAGCCGTTCGCGCCGTGGATCTCCACGCCGTCGAAGCCCGCCACTTCCATCGCCAGCAGCGCGGCGCGGGCGAAGCCGCGAATGGCTTCTGCGATGTCGGCGTCGGCCATCGCACGGGGCACCGGGTACTCGCCTTCGCCGCCGTAGGCCGTCATCTGCGTGCCCCGCGGACGGATCGACGACGGTCCCGCCGTGTGGTCGCGAAAGCGGTTGAACTGCGACAGCGCGCCCGCATGCATGAGCTGCGCGATCACGCGTCCGCCCGCGCCCTGGATCGCCTTCACCACCGGCTGCCACGCGCGGGCTTGTTCGCGATCGCTCAGGCCGGGCTGGCGGAAATAGCCTTGCGAATACGCCGCGTCGGTGTAGATGCCTTCGGTGATGAGGAGGCCGAAGCCGCCGCGCGCAAAGCGTTCGTAGTAGCGGGCCATCGTGCTGTTGGCGTGGCCTTCGGGCGAGGCGCTGACGCGCGTCATCGGCGCCACGGCGAGCCGGTTGGGCAACTGCAGGCCGTTCAAATTCGTCGGCGTGAACAGCGGCGTGTTCATCGGGCGTCTCCGGGCGCGACGGCGATGGCCTCGATTTCGATCATCGCGTCGGGCGAGTACAGGCCCGAGACCTCGACGATGGTGTCGGCCGGGTAGGGCGCCGAGAACCACTTGCGGCGCAGTTCGACGATCTTCGGGAAATGCGACATGGAGGTCAGGAAGATCGTCACCTTGACCACGCTGCCCAGGCCCGTGCCGGCAGCCCGCAGCACGCGGTCGAGATTCTTGAAAGCCTGCTCGGCCTGGCGGTCGAAGTCGCCCTTGCCGACGATCTCGCCGTCGTCGCCGATGGCGGCCTGGCCCGACACGAAGACGAGGTTGCCAAGCTGGATCGCCTGCGACAGCAGGAAGGGTGCGTAGGGGTCAGGTTGCGTGTGGATTTGCTTGGGTTGCAGTTGCATGACGGGTGCCTTTGATGGTGAATTTCAGATCAGCCGTGGAAGTGATTTATTCCTGCGACGACTTGAATTTAGGGATGAAGGTGGCGCTCGACAAAGGCTGATTTTTCAGCCGACAGATGAGTTGAGCTAATCTGTGTGCATGCGAAGACTTCCTCCCCTGGGCGCATTGCGCGTGTTCGAGGCCGCGGCGCGTCGGCTGAGCTTCAAGGCGGCGGCCGACGAGCTGCACGTCACGCCGACCGCCGTCAGCCACCAGATCAAACAGCTCGAAGAAACGCTCGACGTGCGCCTGTTCGAACGCGGCACGCGGCAGGTGCACCTGACGGCCGCCGGCCACCAGCTGTTCCCTGCGCTGCGCGACGGGTTCGACAGCTTCGAGCGCGCCGTCGACGGCGTGCGCCGCCTGAAGGGCACGCGCATCGCCACGCTGTCGTCCACGGTCGGTTTCATGGCCCGGCGGCTGGCGCCGCGCGCGGGCACCTTCCGCGACCTGCATCCCGAGTGGACGCTGCGGCTGGACGCCACCAACCAGGTCGTCGACCTCGACACCGAGGCCGATGCAGCCATCCGCTACGGCAACGGCCGCTACGCCGACCTCGTCGTCGAGCCGCTGTTCCAGGACCACTACGCGCCGGTCTGCAGTCCCGCGCTGGCGGTCGCGGCGAAGAAAGACCTGCGCGCCGTCTCGCTGATCCATTTCGAATGGGGACGCGCGGGGCGCGACGAAACGCTGGCGCCGGTGTGGCGCACCTGGCTCGCGCGCGCGGGCCGCACCGATGTCGACGCGCAGGCCGGCCTGTCGTTCACCGAAGAGATTCACGCGGTGCAGGCCACGGTCGCGGGGCAGGGCGTCGGCCTGCTGAGCCTGGCGCTGGTGGCCGACGAGCTCGCGTCGGGCCTGCTGGTGCAGCCCTTCGCGCTGTCGGTCGAAAGCTACCGCTACGACCTCGTGTACAGCCCGCGCGCCGCGAGCCGGCCCGCGACGATGGTGCTGCGCGACTGGGTGCACCGCGAGTTCGGCGCCGCGCCGGTCCCGCAAGCGACAGTGCCCGCGCTACAGCCCGGAAAGAAGGCATAGTGGCAGGCATGACTGCCCAGACCCTGTACGCGCAGAAGCGCGTCTTAGCCGCCGATGCCGTGCGCCAGGTGCGCAACGGCGACATGATCATCGTGCCCACGGGCGTCGGCGAGCCGCCGTCGCTGCTCACGGCGCTGTCCGAGCAGCGCCGCGACTTCCGCGACGTGAAGGTCGCGCAGATTCTTGCGATGCGCAAGTACGCTTACATCGACCCCGAGACGGTCGAGCACGTGCGCCACGTGGCGCTGTTCTTCGGGGGCGCCACGCGCGCCGGCGGGCAGGCCGGCTGGATCGACTTCATTCCCAACTACTTCTCCGAGATTCCCGCGCAGATCGAGCGCGGGCAGATCGCGGCCGACGTGGTGTTCAGCATGGCGTCGCCCATGGACGCACACGGCTACTTCGCGCTGAGCCTGGGCCCCGACTACACGATGGCCGCGGTGGCGAAAGCCCGCGCGGTCGTGCTCGAGGTGAACCCCAACGTGCCCTACGCGCATGGCAACTGCCACGTGCACATCTCGCAGGTGGCGGCGCTCGTCGAGAGCAGCGAGCCGGTGATGGAAGTCGGCCTGCCCAAGATCGGCCCGGTGCAGGAAGCCATCGGCAGGCACGTGGCCGACCTGATCGACGACGGCGCGACCCTGCAGATCGGCTACGGCGGCATTCCCGACGCGGTGGTGATGCAGCTCACGGGCAAGCGCGACCTGGGCATCCACACCGAGATGATCGGCGACGGCATCCTCACGCTGGTCGAAAGCGGTGCGGTCACCAACCGCCGCAAGAATTACCTGCCGGGCAAGTCGGTCGCGACCTTCGCGCTGGGCTCCAGCAAGCTGTACCGCTTCATGGACCGCAACCCGGGGCTGGAGATGCATCCGGTCAACTTCACCAACGACCCGGCGCTGGCGGGGCTCAACGACAACCTCATCGCCATCAACGCCACCATGCAGATCGACCTGCTGGGCCAGTGCGGCTCCGAGAGCCTGGGCCATGCGCCGTACTCGGGCACGGGCGGGCAGTCGGACTTCGTGCGCGCGGCCAACCGCTCGCGCGGCGGCAAGGCCTTCATCGTGCTGCCTTCCACGGCGAAGGACGACACCATTTCGCGCATCGTGCTGTCGCTCTCGCCGGGCACGCATGTGAGCACGAGCAAGAACGACATCAACTACGTCGTCACCGAATACGGCGTGGCGCAACTTCGCGGCAAGTCGGCCAAGCAGCGCGCGCAGGAGCTGATTGTGATTGCGCATCCGAACTTTCGCGCGGAGCTGACGGAACAGGCGAAGCAGGCCAGGCTGCTTTGAGTTTCACAAGGGCGGTGGGAGTGACTTAGGGCACTCCTGCGCGGCCCGGGCGATGGCTACATTCACTGCGATGAGCATCCCTCTGCGACACCTTTTTCTGCTGGGCGCGGCCTGCGTGTTGTCTGGCCCGGCGCTCGCCTGCAGCGGGCCGGGCCAGCCCGGATGCCCGCCGCCGAACGCGCCGGGCTGGCCGCACAACAGCCGGCCACCGCCCCAGGACCCCGTGCCCGTGATCCCCGGCGGCACGGGCCGTTACAGCGACCCCGACGAGTACCTGGCGCCCCCACCGCCGGACCCCACCTTCTCGTACAAGTGGGGTGCGTATGTCATCGACAAGTCGAAGGGCGCGTTCGGCGGCGTCGACAACCGCGCGACCCAGGCCGATGCCGAGAACAACGCCATCGCCCAGTGCGTGGGCAATGGCGGTACCGCCACCGGCTGCCGCAGCATGACGCTGGTCTGGCAGGAAGGCTGTGGCGTGGTCGTGATGGGCCGCAACGTGCTGTCGATGAAAGCCAACAAGCTGCAGAGCGCGGCACAGGCGGAAGCGATGGCGGAATGCTCCGCGCACGCGAAGGACTGCAAGGTCGTCACCGCGCGCTGCAACGCGCTGGTCGTCAATCGGTGATCAGCTGGCCTTGGCCGCTCGTGCTGTCAAGAAAATCCTGCAACTCCTGCCGGGTGGGCAGCGTGCTCTGGGAGCCGAAGCCGCGAACCGCCAGGGCTGCCGCCGCGCAGGCCACCCGCATGGCCTGCGGGATGCCGAGCGACCAATGAACGGCCAGCGTGGCAGCGAAGGCGTCGCCGGCGCCAGTCGTGTCGAGCACCGGCACGCGGAAGGCCGCCTGCTCGTGCAGGGTGCCTTGTCCATCGACGTGTGCCGCGCCCTCGCTGCCGCGCGTCACGACGATCCGCCCGGGCCACCTGGCGAGCAGCGCACGCCACTCGTCGCCATCGACATGGCCATCGCCGAAGCCCGCTGTCAGTTCGTGCTGGTTGGCCAGGAAGAGGTGCACGCGCTGCATGAGCTCGGGCGGAATCGCGCCCGCGGGGGACGGGGTCAGTAGAAAGGGCTTGCCGAAGCGGTGGGCGAGCTCGGCCGCCGCCATCACGGCCGCCGTCGGAACGCCCAGTTCGGCCAGCACCACGTCGCTGCGCGCGAACAGCGGTTCGGCGGCGCGCACGTGGGCGGCGGTCAACTGGTGGTTGGCACCCGGCACCACGGTGACGGCGCTTTCGCCCCGGCACGCGAAAACTGCCGCAGCGCCGGTGGCCGCGTCGGTCGTGGTCGCCACATGGTCGATGTGCACGCCCTCGGCGCGCAGGCGCTCCCGCAGTTCATGGCCCTCGGCATCGTTGCCGACGCAACCGACGAGCGCGGTCTCGGCGCCCTGGCGCGCAGCGGCCACCGCCTGGTCGGCGCCCTTGCCGCCGGGCGCGCGCCGAAAGCTCTGCCCGCCCAGCGTCTCGCCGCTGCGCGGCAGGCACGCGGTTTCGAACACGCAGTCCATGTTGATGCCGCCCACCACCAGCAAGCGAGTCATGCCTGTCTTTTCCCTTTGTTCTTGCCTTGCGGGATCGCGAAGCGCGGCAAGTATGCGCCATCAGATACGAACATAAACGGACAAATTCAGAGGGAATTCCCTGAGAAAAATGCCGAATTTGTGCGAATACAAATGTTCGAATGAACAATAGAATTTGTTCCGTTCCACCGAACGAACGCACGCTGGCCCTCAGCGCGCACCTTCAACAAGCGCATCCCAAGGAGACAAATCCATGAAGAAGTCGATCATCCGCTGCGTCGCAGCCGCAACCCTCGCGCTGTGCGCAGGCCATGCAATCGCCCAGGACAAGCCGCTCAAGTCCATCGGCATCACGCTGGGCGACATGGCCAATCCGTTCTTCGTGGCCATCGGCCGCAGCGCGGAAGCCGAGGCCAAGAAGATCAACCCGGCGGTGAAGGTGACCACCGTGTCGAGCAAGTACGACCTGAACACGCAGGTCGACCAGATCGACAACTTCATCGCCAACAAGGTCGACGTGATCGTGCTGGGCGCTGCCGATTCCAAGGGCATCGCGCCGGCCGTGCGCAAGGCTCGCGCCGCGGGCGTGATCGTGGTCGCGGTGGACGTGACGGCCGAAGGGGCCGACGCCACGGTGATGTCCGACAACGCGATGGCCGGCGCCGAGTCGTGCAAGTTCCTGGCCGAGCGCATCGGCGGCAAGGGCAACTTCGTGATCGTCAACGGCCCGCCGGTGTCGTCGATCATGGACCGCGTGAAGGGCTGCAAGGAGACGCTGGCCAAGTACCCGGGCATCAAGCTGGTGTCGGACAACCAGGACGCCAAGGGCAGCCGCGACGGCGGCCTCGCGGCCATGGCCAACATCCTGACGGCGCAGCCGAAGATCGATGCCGTGTTCGGCATCAACGACCCGACGGCCATCGGCGCCGAGCTCGCGATCCGCCAGGCGCGCCGCACCGACATCAAGGTGACCGGCGGCGTCGACGGCTCGCCCGACGGCGAGGCCGCGCTGAAGGCCAAGGAATCGCTGTTCGTCGTCACGCCCGCGCAAGACCCGAACGAGATGGCCGCGGAAAGCGTGCGCGTGGCCTACGGCCTGCTCAACGGCCGCAAGCCCGCCAAGACCATGAACCTCATGGCAACGCCGCTCACCACGCGCGACAACATCGCCGGCTACAAGGGCTGGGTGCGTTGAGCACGCAAGCCGTCATGAGCGAGGTCGGCGAGGCCGGCGAGTTCGTGCTGGAGATGTCCGGGATCCACAAGCGCTTCGGCGCCACCCGGGCGCTCCACGACATGCACCTGCAGGTGCGGCCCGGCGAGATCCACGCCCTCATGGGCGAGAACGGCGCGGGCAAGAGCACGCTGATGAAGATCCTCTCGGGCGTCTACCAGCCCGATGCGGGGCAGATCCGCGTGGCCGGCCAGCCCATGGCCATCCGCAGTCCTGCCCATGGCCAGCGCGCGGGCATCAACCTGATCTACCAGGAACTGAGCATCGCGCGGCATCTCACGGTGGCCGAGAACGTGTTCATGGGCAACGAGCCGCGCGCGGCGCTCTGGCTCGTGGACCGCGCGCGGATGCTGCGCGAGACCGAGCGCGTGCTGCAGCAGCTCGGTGCGCAGTTCGGCGCCGACTGGCCGGCCGGGCGGCTGTCGATTGCCGAGCAGCAGCAGGTGGAGATCGCGCGGGCGCTGGTGCACAAGGGCCGCATCCTGATCATGGACGAGCCGACGGCCGCACTGTCCGACCGCGAGACGGCGCACCTGTTCCGGGTGATGCGCCAGCTGCGCGACGATGGCATCGCGATCATCTACATCAGCCATCGCATGGCCGAGGTCACGGCGTTGGCCGACCGCGTGACGGTGCTGCGCGACGGCTGCCACGTGGCCGACCTGGCGCGCGACGAGATCGACGAGCAGCGCATCGTGCAGATGATGGTCGGGCGCACGCTCACCGACTTCTACCAGCACCGCGGCCAGCGCAAGCCCGGGCGCGTGATGCTGGAACTGCAGAACGTGAGCGGGCCGCATAACCGCCCCAGCAGCCTCAAGGTGCATGCCGGCGAGGTGCTCGGCCTGGCCGGGCTGGTCGGCGCAGGGCGCTCGGAGCTCGCGCGACTCGTGGTGGGGGCCGATGCGCGCACCGGCGGAATCATCCGCGTCGATGACAAGACGGTCGACGTGCGCCGCCCGCTCGACGCCATCCGCCTCGGCCTGGGCTATGTGCCCGAGGACCGCAAGGGGCAGGGCCTGTTCCTGCAGCTGAGCGCGCTCACCAACGTCGCGATCAACGTGCTGCCGCGGCATGCGGTGGCGGGCGTGCTGAACCACGGCGCACTCGACCGCCTGACGCGCCAGGCCATCGCCCGGCTCAACGTGAAGGTCTCGGGGCCGCACGGCATCGTGGGTGCGCTGTCGGGCGGCAACCAGCAGAAGCTGCTGCTGGCGCGCTGGCTCGAGATCCAGCCGCGCGTGCTGATCCTTGACGAGCCCACGCGCGGCGTGGACGTCGGCGCCAAGAGCGAGATCTACAAGATCATCGGCGAGCTGTCAGAGGCCGGCGTCGCCGTGGTCGTGATCTCGAGCGAGTTGCCCGAAATCGTCGGCGTGTGCGACCGCGTGCTCGTGATGCGCGAAGGCGCCATCGCGGGCGAGCTTGTGGGTGATCGCATCACCCAGGAAAACATCATTCAACTCGCAGTCAGCGCTCCGGCGCCGGAGCGGAACATCGCATGAACGACTTCACCTCAACAACACCTTCCTCCCTGCAGGCCGTGGTCTTCGACATGGACGGCGTGCTGATCGACACCGAGATCGTCTGGCAGCGCGTGCGCGAAGATTTTGCACAGAGCATCGGCGCGCGTTGGACCACCGAGGACCAGGAGTCGACCATGGGCACGAACACGGCGGCGTGGTCGCGCATCATGGTCGAACGCCTGCAACTGCGCGAGCGCAACGGCATGGACGAGGCGGCGATCGCGCACGAGATCGTGGGGCGCATGCTGGCGCAGTACCAGCGTCATCTGCCGCTGCGTGCCGGTGCCATCGAGGCGGTGCGCATGGCCGCGCGGTCGCATGTGGTGGCGCTGGCCACCGGTTCGCCGGCGGAGCTTGCCCACCACGTGCTGCAGGCCAGCGGCCTCGCGCCGCTGATGCAGGCCGTGGTCTGCGGCGACGACGTCGAGCACGGCAAGCCCGCGCCCGACATCTACCTGCTCGCGCTGTCGCGCATCGGCATCGCACCTCACGCTGCTGTCGGCATCGAGGACAGCGCCAACGGCCTGCGCTCGCTCAAGGCCGCCGGCATGGCCGCCATCGCCGCGCCCAGCCCGGACTATCCGCTGTCCGCCGAGGCGCTCGCGCTGGCCGACCTGCGCATCGACACCATGCACGCCCTGACGCCCGAGCTGCTGCGCGAGGCGCACGCCAACGCCACGCGCGCACGGCGCTGATTCGCGCCGCACCCCTCACCCCACCGAACCATCGCATGTCAAAGACACTCACTTCCCCGACGCTCCCGCCGGCTTCTCCCGCGAGCGGCGCCCCCGTGCGCGGCGACCGCGCGGCCAGCATCCTCCAGCGCCTGGGCATGCTGCCCGCGTTGCTGATCCTCTACCTCGTGTTCTGGGGCCTCACGGTCTACCTTGCGGGCGACGGCGGCTCGAACTTCGCGACCACCGCGAACACGATGAACATCCTGCGCCAGGTGTCCATCAACCTCGTGCTCGCGGCCGGCATGACCTTCGTGATCCTGACCGCAGGCATCGACCTCTCGGTGGGCTCGATGCTGGCCGTGTCCGCCGTGCTGGGCATGCTGGCCTCGCTCACGTCCTATGCGGCGCTGTCGCTGCCGGTGTTCCTTGTCGCGGGCCTGCTGATGGGGCTGCTCAACGGCACGACGGTGGCGCTGCTGAAGATCAACCCCTTCATCGTGACGCTGGGCACCATGACCGCGCTGCGCGGTGCCGCCTACCTGTTCGCGGACGGCACCACGGTGCTCAACAGCGAGATCCCCAGCTTCGGCTGGATCGGCAACGAGGACTTCCTGGGCCTGCCCTGGCTGGTGTGGATCGCCGCCGGCGTGACGTTGCTGTCGTGGGTCATCCTGCGCAAGACCATCCTCGGGCTGCACATCTACGCGGTGGGCGGCAACCCCGAGGCGGCCCGCCTCACGGGCATCGGCGTGGGCGGCGTGCTGCTCTTCGTCTATGCGATCAGCGGCCTGTTCTCGGGCCTGGCCGGCGCCATGTCGGCAAGCCGGCTGTTCGGCGCCAACGGCAACTGGGGCGCCGGCTACGAGCTCGATGCGATCGCGGCGGTGGTGCTCGGCGGCACCAGCCTCATGGGCGGCGTGGGCTCCATCGGCGGCACGATCATCGGCGCGCTGATCATCGGCGTGATCAACAACGGCCTGACCATCCTGGGCGTCTCGTCCTTCTGGCAGTACGTGGCCAAGGGCGTCGTGATCCTGCTCGCGGTGATCATCGACAGATGGCGCCAGAAGCAGGCGCAGCACTGAAGGCCATGATGACCCGAACCCCTGTCATCGGTGTCGACTTCGGCTCCGACTCGTGCCGCTGCGTGATCGCCGATGCTTTCTCCGGCGAGGAACTCGCCAGCGCGGTGGCGGCCTTTCCGCGCTGGGCGGCCGGCCTGTACTGCGACCCGGTGCGGCGCATCTTCCGCCAGCATCCGCAGGACCATGTCGACGCACTGACCCAGGCGGTGCGCGCGGCGCTGTCGCAGGTGGCGCCCGAGATCCGGGCCAGCGTGCGCGGCCTGTCGATCGCGACCACCGGCTCCACCTCGGCGCCGGTCGACGAAGCAGGCTGCCCGCTCGCCTTGCGGCCGGCCTTCGCCGACAACCCGAATGCCATGTTCCTGATGTGGAAGGACCACAGCGCCACGCTGGAGGCCGAGCAGATCACCGCCGCCGCCCGCACCTGGGGCGGCGTCGACTACACCGCGCACATCGGCGGCGTCTACTCGGCCGAGTGGTACTGGGCCAACCTGCTGTGGGTGTTCCGGCACGACGCGCAGGTGCGCCAGGCCACCGCGAGCTGGGTCGAGCATTGCGACTGGCTGCCGGCCGAACTCACCGGCACCACCGCACCGGGCCTCATGCGCCGCAGCCGCTGCGCCGCCGGCCACAAGGCGATGTGGAACGAGCGCCACGGCGGCCTGCCGTCGCAGGCATTTTTGAGCCACCTCGACCCGCTGCTCGACGGCATCCGCGATCGGCTCTACGAAGAAACCTGGACCGCCGAGACACCCATCGGCACGCTGACGCCCGCCTGGGCCGACCGGCTGGGCCTGCCCGGCGATGTGGTGGTGGGCGTGGGCGCTTTCGATGCCCACATGGGCGCCGTGGGCGCCGGCATTCGCGCCCACACGCTGGTCAAGATCATGGGCACCTCGACCTGCGACATCGTGCTGACGCCGACCGACGAACTCGCCGATCGTGTGGTCGAGGGCATCTGCGGGCAGGTCGACGGCTCGGTGATGGCCGGAGCCACGGGCCTCGAAGCAGGACAGTCGGCCGTCGGCGACGCCTTCGCGTGGTTCGCGCGGGTACTCGAGTGGCCGCTGCAGGACGGCGAGAGGGGCGAGGCGCGCGAGGCGCTGCGCGCCGACCTGCTGCCGCGGCTCGAGCGCGCTGCCGCGCTGGAGCCGCCGGGCGCGCACGGCGTGGCCGCGCTCGACTGGCTCAACGGGCGCCGCACGCCCTATGCCGACCAGACGCTGCACGGCGCGCTGTTCGGCCTGTCGCTGGGCAGTTCGGCACCGCAGCTCTACCGCGCGCTGGTCGAGGCCACCGCTTTCGGCGCGAAGGCGATCGTCGACCGGTTCACCGAGTCGGGCGTGCGCATCGACGAGGTGCTGGCCATCGGCGGCGTGGCGCGCAAGTCGGCGCTGCTGATGCAGATCCAGGCCGACGTGTTCGACCAGCGCATCCGCGTGGCGAAGTCGGAGCAGGCCGTGGCGCTGGGCGCCGCCATGTGCGCGGCCGTCGCGTGCGGTCTGCACGCCGACATCCCGGCTGCGCAGCAGGCCATGGCCTGCGGCTTCGACCTGGTCTACGAGCCGCGGCCGGCACAGGCCGAGGCCTACCGCGCGCTGTTCCGGCGCTATATGGAAATGGGCGCCCTGGTGCAGGGCATGAAGGAAGAGAAGGTGAGCGATGACGCTGCATAAAGAACTCAAGCGCGAGGCCTACGAGGCCAACCTGGAAATCCCGAAGCAGGCGCTGGCGCTGTACACCTTCGGCAACGTGAGCGCTTTCGATGCCCGCCGGGGCGTCTTCGCGATCAAGCCCAGCGGCATGCCCTACGAGGAGATGACGGCCGACGACATGGTGGTGGTCGACCTCGACTCGCGCGTGGTCGAAGGCACCCTGCGGCCGTCGAGCGATACCAGGACCCATGCGGTGCTCTACCGTGCGTTCGAAGGCATCGGCGGCGTCTGCCACACGCACTCGGTGCATGCGGTGGCCTGGGCACAGGCCCGGCGCGCCATTCCCATCTACGGCACCACGCACGCGGACCACCTCACGGTGGCGGTGCCGGTCACCGAAGTCATCAGCGACGAGGCCGTGGCCCGCGACTATGAAGAGGAAACCGGCTACCAGATCGTGCGGAGAATGCAGGGCATCTCGCCGCAGGAGGTCGAGATGATCGTGGTGTCGTGCCACGGTCCGTTCACCTGGGGCAAGAACGCGATGAAATCCGTGTACAACGCTCGCGTGCTCGAGGAACTGGCGCAGATGGCCTACCTCACGCAATCGATCGATCCCCTGGCGCGCGAGCTGCCGCCCGCCGTGATCCGCAAGCACTACGAACGCAAGCATGGCGCCAGCGCCTACTATGGGCAGACCTGACAGACACACAACTTCGCGATGACCCGAAACGCTTCCCGTCCCGCATCCAGGGCTTCCGAGCCGTCGTCCGATCTCTCGCGGCAGGAAGCCCTGCAGGCGACGACGGCGGAGCACCGTCACATGCTGATCCTGAAGGTGCTCGCGCAGGAGGGCGCTTGCCGCGTCAAGGACATGGCGCGCCGCTTCACGCTGTCAGAAATGACGCTGCGGCGCGACCTGCAGGAGATGCACGACGCCGGTCTGCTGAAGCGGGTGCACGGCGGCGCACTGCCGATCGGGCGCGACACCGCGTTCGGTGTTCGCATCCAGGAAGGCTCGTCGCAGAAGCAGCAGATCGGTGCGGCGGCGGTCGGCCTCATCCAGGACGGCTGGTCGATCTACCTCGATGCCGGCACCACCTCGATGGAAGTGGCGCGCGCGATCATGCAGGGCCTGAAGAACGTGAAGCGGCTCGCGATCATCACCAACGGCATCAACATCGCCGCCGAACTGGTGGGCCGCACGCCGTACGACATCTACGCGATCGGCGGCGAAATCTACGCCACCGGCGTGAGCGCGGTGGGCCCGATGACGCTGGCCCAGGTCGCGAACTTCCATTTCGACCTGTTCTTCATGGGCGCGCGCGGTGTCGATGCCGAGGTGGGCTGGACCAACACCAACCACCTGGAGACGCAGGTCAAGCACGCGGTGATGGAACGCAGCCGGCAGGTGTGCGCCATCGTGGACAGCCACAAGTGGGGCCAGCGCGCGCTGGTTTCGGTGGTGCCCTTCGGCGCCGTGACGCACTGGGTCTGCGATGCGCGGCTGCCGCAGGAGGCGCGCGACGCGGCGCTGGCCCAGGGCGTCGAGCTGGTGATCGCGGGCGCCTAGCCCGCCTTGGCCGCCCGCACCAGCGACGGCGTGGCCTTGTAGCTCTCGGGGAACAGCTTCTTCAGGTCGTCGATCTTCGGCAGGTCGTGCATCACGATGTAGGGCTGGTTGGGGTGCAGCGTGAGGTAGTCCTGGTGGTAGTCCTCGGCCGCATAGAAGGGCTTGGCCGTCTCGACCGTGGTGGCCAGAGGCTTGCCGAAGGTCTTGGCCTGGTTGAGTTGGGCGATGTAGGCGTTGGCGATGCGGGCCTGCTCGGCGTTTTCGGCGAACACGGTGGAGCGGTACTGCGGGCCGGTGTCGGGGCCCTGGCGGTTGAGCTGGGTGGGATCGTGCGCCACCGAGAAGTAAATCTGCAGCAGCTTGCCGTAGCTGACCTTGCGCGGGTCGTAGCTGATGCGCACGGCCTCGGCATGGCCGGTGCGGCCGGAGCCGACCTCGTTGTAGCGCGCGGTGCGGGCCTCGCCGCCCGCATAGCCCGAGAGCGCATTGCTCACGCCCTCGATGCGCTGGAACACGCCCTGCACGCCCCAGAAGCAGCCGCCCGCGAACACGGCGGTGGCGGTGGTGGCACCGGCTGGCGTGGCCAGGTCGACCGTCGGCGCTGGCACGCGGCGCGTGGTCTCGGCGAAGGAAGGGGCCGCGTGCCAGGCGAAAGCGGCGGCGGCTAGCGTGCCGGCGGCGATGGCGAAGAATTTCATGGCGGTCTTTCGAGAGGAGCGCATGGGAAGGACAGTGATCCCGATCCCGCCGACCGTCAATGGTGGCGGGTCGGGCGGAGAAAGAGGCTTACTTCTTCATCTCGTCCTTGCCCATCGCGTCCTTCTTCATTTCGTCCTTGCCCATGGCATCTTTCTTCATGCTGTCCTTGGCCATGCCGTCCTTCTTCATGGCGTCCTTGCCCATGGCGTCTTTCTTCATCCCGTCCTTGGCCATGCTGTCCTTCTTCATGCCGTCCTTGGCCATGTCGTCCGCGGCAAAGGCCGAGGCGCCGGCGAAGGCCATGCAGGTGGCGAGGAGGGTGGCGGTGAGCTTGTTCATTTGAATCTTCCTGAGTTGAGGTTGGGTTTCTTTGTCATCAAGATCGGCGCGGTCCCACGCTGGAACACGGCCTCGCGCTTTCTTCGGCAGTCGAGCGGCTGTGGCAGCCCCTCAGCTCCCTCCGAACCAGTTGTAGCCCTGGTCTTCCCAGTAGCCACCGGGATAGGTGTTCGTCACGTACATCGCCTGGATGTGCTTCGGGTTCTTGTAGCCAAGCTTGGTCGGCATGCGCAGCTTCATCGGAAAGCCGTACTTCGGCGGCAGCGGCTGGTCGTCGTAGCTCAGCGCGAGCAGCGTCTGCGGATGCAGCGCGGTCGGCATGTCGATGCTGGTGTGGTAGTCGTCCGCGCACTGGAAGCCGACGTACTTTGCGCTCAGGTCCGCCCCCACGTGGCGCAGGAAGTCGGCAAAGCGCACGCCGCCCCATTTGCCGATGGCGCTCCAGCCTTCCACGCAGATGTGGCGCGTGATCTGGTCCTCTTGCGGCAGGGCGCGCAGTTCGGCGAGCGTCCAGCGGCGCTTGTCGGCGACCATGCCGCTCACTTCGAGGCGGTAGGTGGCCTCGTCGACCTCGCGGATCTCGTCCACGCCGTAGTAGGCGTTGAACGGAAAGGGGCGCGTGATCTCGGCCGCGGTGTAGGTCGGCGCCAGCCGCGTCGGGCTGAAGAGCCAGCCCTGCACTTCGTCGTTGAAACGCGAGACTTTGTTCAGCGCGGCTTCCACGTGGCTGTCGTCGCTGATGCTGCAACCGGTGAGCATCGACAGGCCGCCCAGCGTCAGCGAACGGCGCAGGAACATTCGGCGCGAGGGGGCGTCGAGCTGGCGCTCGATGAGGGCGCGGGCTTCGCGCACCACGGCGTCGCCGTCGACTCCGACCAGGGGAGGGCGTTTGAAAAAGAGGCTCATGGGGTGTGGGGTGCGCGACCGCGCAGCATGGTGAGCAGGGTGCGGGGCACGAGCGCCACCATCACGAGGTGCACGGCAACGAAGGCCACCAGGGCTGCCATCGCAATGAAGTGGACGCGGCGCGCGGCTTCGTAGCCGCCCATCAGTTCGCGCAGGATGGGGAATTGCACCGACTTCCACAGCACCAGCCCCGACAGCACGATCGCGACCAGGTCGACGATCACGAACAGGTAGGCCAGCTTCTGCACATGGTTGTAGTGGCGCGGGTCGGCGTGCGAGAGCTTGCCGCCGAGCGCGGCCCGCGCATCGCGCCAGAGGCCGGCCGGCGTGAGCGGGAAGAACTTGCGCCCGAAGCGCCCGCTGGCAATGTTCAGCACCAGGTAGACCATCCCGTTGAACACCAGCAGCCACATCGCCGCAAAGTGCCACTGCAGCGCCCCGCCGAGCCAGCCGCCGAGCGTGATCGAAGCCGGAAAGCGAAAGTCAAAGAAGGGCGCCGCGTTGTAGATGCGCCAGCCGCTGGCCACCAGCACGAGCACGGCCAGCGCGTTGAGCCAGTGCGTGGCGCGCATCCACAGCGGGTGGATCGGTCGCTTGTCAGGGGCGGTGCGTGTCTGCATGGGCTGGATTGTTGGGCGCACCCCCTCGCCGATTCATCACGCAAAGTTCAAAGAATCGTGATAACTCCGGGGCCCGACTCGCGGGACAATCGCGGCCATGGACACCGCCAAACGCGTGCTGATCGTCGAAGACGACGCCCACATTGCAGAACTGCTGCGCATGCACCTGCGCGACGAGGGCTATGCGGTCGAGCACGCCGCCGACGGCAACGCCGGCCTGCGCGCGCTGGAGCGCGGCCAGTGGGACGCGCTGGTGCTCGACCTCATGCTGCCCGGCATCGACGGCCTAGAGATCTGCCGCCGCGCCCGTGCGATGGCGCGCTACACGCCGATCATCATCGTGAGCGCGCGGTCCAGCGAAGTGCACCGCATCCTCGGCCTCGAACTGGGCGCCGACGACTACCTGGCCAAGCCCTTCTCGGTGCTGGAACTGGTGGCGCGCGTGAAGGCGCTGCTGCGGCGCACCGATGCGCTGGCGCGCAACGCCCGTCTCGATTCGGGCAGCCTCACGCTGGGCAACCTCGACATCGAGCCGCTGGCGCGCGAGGTGCGCGTCGATGGCAAGCCCATCGAACTCACCCCGCGCGAGTTCGATCTGCTGTATTTCTTCGCGCGCCATCCCGGCAAGGTGTTCTCGCGCCTCGACCTGCTCAACCAGGTCTGGGGCTACCAGCACGACGGCTACGAGCACACGGTCAACACGCACATCAACCGGCTGCGCACCAAGGTCGAGGCCGATCCGGCCGCGCCGCGGCGCATCCTCACGGTGTGGGGGCGTGGGTACAAGCTCGCGGCAGACGACGCTGCACCCAAAGGTGACGCGCCATGATGGCTTGGGCCACGTTGTCGCGGCGCCTGTCGATCGCCTTCGCGGTGCTGCTGCTGGCCTGCTGCGGCGCCTCGGCGTGGCTGCAGATGCGCGCGGGTGCGCAGCATGCGCAAGAGGTGACGCAGCGGCTGTCGCTCGGGCTCGCGGCCCACATCGCGCAGAACACCGAACTCATGAAGCCCGGCGGCCTCGACCCGGTGGCGGTGAAAGACCTGTTCGACAAGCTCATGACCGTCAACCCCAGCGTCGAGGTCTACGTGCTGGGGCTCGACGGCCGCATCGAGGCCCAGGCCGCGCCGCCGGGGCACCTGAAGCGCGACAAGGTGGCGCTCGGCCCCATCCGCCAGCTGCTGGCCGGTGAGCGCCTGCCCATCGCGGGCGACGACCCGCGCAGCCCCGACGGCACCAAGGTCTTCAGCGCCGCGCCGCTGCGCATGGGTGGGCGCGACGCCGGTTATGTGTACGTGGTGCTGCAAGGCGAAGACCACGACGCGCTGGCCGCCAACCTCTCGGCCGACACCGTGCTGCGCACCACGCTGTGGTCGATGGCCTTGGTGGCGCTGCTGGGGCTCATCGCCGGGCTGGTGGCGTTCCGCCTCATCACGCGGCCGCTGCGCGAGCTGACGGCGGCGGTGCGCCGCTTCGAGGCCGAGGGCATCGAGGCGCTGGAGCGCGAGGCGCCCATGCCCGCGCCACTGCGCCGCGCCGACGACGAGATCGCGCAGCTGCAGCAGGCCTTTGAACAGATGACGCGCCGCATCGCCGAGCAATGGCGCGAACTCAGCCTGCAGGACCGCCAGCGGCGCGAGCTCTTCGCCAACATCTCGCACGACCTGCGCACGCCGCTCACTTCGCTGCATGGCTACCTCGAGACGCTGCTGCTCAAGGCCGGCACGCTCAGCGAAGATGAACGTCGCCGCTATCTGGAGATTGCGCTCGGCCAGAGCCGCAAGGTCGGTCGGCTCGCGCAGGAGGTGTTCGAGCTGGCGCGCCTCGAGTACGGTGTGGTCAAGCCTGAGAAAGAAAACTTCGCGCTCGCCGACCTCGTGCAGGACGTGTTCCAGAAGTTCGAACTCGCGGCCGAGGCGCGGCGCCAGCAGCTCAAGCCCGACATCGCGCCGAACCTGCCCGTGGTGTCGGCCGACCTCGGCATGATCGAACGCGTGCTGACCAACCTGCTGGACAACGCCATCCGCCACACACCGGCCGGCGGCGAGATCGAGGTGCGCCTGCGCCCGTCCGAGGCCGGCGTGGCGGTGCAGGTGAGCGACACCGGGCCCGGCATTCCTGGCGAGCTGCAGAAGGGCCTGTTCACGCGGCCGGCCTTTGCCGACGGTGGCACGCGCGGCGGCGGGCTGGGGCTGATGATCGTGCAGCGCATCCTGCAGCTGCACGGCAGCGACATCCGGCTCGTGCCGCAGACGGGCAAGGGCGCGGTGTTCCTGTTTCGGCTCGGGAGCGCAACGGGACGCTGAGGGTCGTTGAACCCGGCGGTCGGCGGGTTTGCCAGCGGGCGGCGGGCGATGCTACAAGCGAAGCGGCATCCCCCAAAAGAACCGAAGGAGACCCCCGACCATGCCCGCTTTCGAGACCGTCCTGATCGACAAGGACCCGCAGCATCCGCGCATCGCGCGCCTCGTGCTCAACCGCCCCGAGAAGCTCAACGCCATCGGCGACAGCACGCCCACCGACATCCGCCGCGCGGTCGAATGGGCCGAGGCCGACGACGAGGTGCATGTGATTGTGGTCGAAGGCGCGGGCCGCGCCTTCTGCGCTGGCTACGACCTGGGCGACTACGCCGAAGGCCAGGGCCGCGAAGGCCAGGCCGACCATCCCTGCCGGCAAGAGAAAACGCCGTGGGACCCGATGCTCGACTACGCCGCCATGAAGCGCAACACCGAAGACTTCATGTCGCTGTGGCGCTGCCGGAAGCCCACCATCGCCAAGGTGCACGGCTACGCGGTGGCGGGCGGCAGCGACATCGCGCTGTGCTGCGACCTGCTCACCATGGCCGACGACGCGCGCATCGGCTACATGCCCACGCGCGTGTGGGGCTGCCCGACCACCGCAATGTGGACCTACCGCCTCGGCGCGCTGCGCGCCAAGCAGCTCATGTTCACCGGCGACACCATCACCGGCACGCAGGCGGCCGACTGGGGGCTCGCGAATTTCTCGGTGCCGGCCGATCAGCTCGACGACGCCACGCTGAAGCTCGCGCAGCGCATCGCGGGCGTGCCCAGTTCGCACTTGATGATGCACAAGATGGTCGTCAACCAGGTCTGGCATTCGATGGGGCTGGAGCAGACGCAGATGTTCGCGACGGTGTTCGACGGCATCACGCGGCACAACCCCGAGGGGATGTGGTTTCGCAGGCAGGCGGAAGCCGAGGGTTTCAAGAGCGCTGTCGCATGGCGCGACAGCGGTCGGAACATTCCGGAGGGCGACGAGGCGAGGGCGCTTGTCGCTGAGCTTGAGGTCAAGCTTGCAGCGGCGCGGGCGGCGGTGCCGCCCGCGCGCTGAGGCACCTTCCTCAGGGAGGGCAGGCAGCCGAGTTGGCCAGGGCGAAGGGACGGGACGATGTCGTCGGTGCCCTGTCGTCCACGCCGATCGTGCTGCGCGAGAAGGTGCAGCCGTAGGTCGGTGCCGCCACGGTGGCGGCGGTGACGACGTCGTCGCCCGCGGGTTTCGGCCCGCCTTGCTCCCACTTGACCATCGCGTCGAAGGCTTCTGTCTGCTCCTGAACAGTGAAGTCGCAGTGCGTGATCCCGCGGATCGCGCGCTGCACCAACCACTCGCTGTTGCCCTTGGCGGCCACGCGCTTCTGGTAGATCTGTTGCATGCTGAAGGGCACATACAGATCGCCGAGCGTGTGCAGAGACACCACCGGAACCTTGAATTCGCCGTTGGCCTTGGGAATCCAGCGCAGGCCGTCGGTGCGCAGGCGGTTGGCGTCGGCGGCCGCGGTGAGCTTGAGCACCGAACTGTTGAGCGCTGTCGAGCCCGGCACGTCGCCGTCGATGGTGTAGGTGAAGCGGTTGGTGTCCAGCGTGTTCCGGTTCAGGATGCCGTTCACGGTGCCGTCGCTGCCGAACACGCCCCACACCGCCGCGAACGAGCCGCCCGCCGCCATGCCGAGGCCGAACATCGGACGCTCGCCACCGGTCAGGTTCTTCACCACCGAGACGAACTTCATGCCCGTGGCCGTGGGCACGGAGGGGAAGTTGGTGAACAGCGTGTTGGTGACCTGCGCGGAGATGTCCGACCAGTTCGGCGTCGGGTACTTCGGCAGGCCCGCCAGCGCCTGTGCCGTGACCTGCGCACCGGCGAAGTAGTCGAAGAGTTCGGTGTCGCCGACCACGCCGCACATCGGCACCGCGCCGTTGTACTTCACCTTGTGGTTGGCGGTGGCGAGAGCTTCGTCCTCGATCGCCGCCGCCGTGATGTGGCCACCCATGGAGTGGCCGGTGATGTATGTCTTCGTCGGTGCGGCCAGCTCGCGGCCGTTGGCCTTGGCGATCTTGTTGAACTCCAGTGCCAGCGCGTTGGTGTCTTCCACCCCCACCCGCACGTCATAGAAGTTCTTGCTGTAGCTCGATGCGGCCCAGGCGTAGCCGTTCTGGATCAGGTAGCGGCGGATCGACGGGTTGTTCACCGACAGCAGGTTGCTTTCGCCCGCATAGCCGTGCGCGTACATCACGAGCTTGCCGTTCCAGTTGGCCGGCACTTCGACGTGGTACTGCGCGCCGCCCAGCATGCCGGCCCAGCGGCTGGTGGTGGCGTTGTCGACCAGGTCGCTGGCGTCGGCCTTGAGCGCCGCGAAGGTGGTGGCCGATGGGTCGGCGGGCGCGAAGGCGTTGCGGGTGTCCTGCACGCGCGTTTCTTCGGGCGGGGGTGGCGGCGGTGCGGGAGGCGGTGGCGCCGGCGGCGCGGGTGCTGGCGCGGGCGGCAGGGGCGTGAAGGCAAAACCGTTGCCACCGCTGCCACCGCCGCAGGACGCGACGGCGAGGCTGGTTGCGAGGGCCAGGAGTGTCAGGCGTGCGGAATGCATGGGTTGTCTCTCTCCGTTCTTATGGGCGTTTGTCGAGAAGGTGCCCGGCGCAGCGCTGTGCATCGTCCGTTCGTGGTGAACGACCGTGCTATTTCACTGAGCCGGCGGCGCAGCGTAGGGGCGTTGCCGGGCGCGTCGGCCCGGGCTTTCCCGTAGCTGCTATCTCCTGCGCGACATCTGCGCGGGCGCAGTCAACCCTTGCGGCGTTTCACGATCACCGTGGCCTCGAGGCCTTCATAGGCCTCGGCGTCGCCGTACCAGCTGCCGGAGATGGGCGCCGCCAGCGCGGGGTCGCGCGCCACGCCCACGCGGATCAGCTGGCCGCTGCCCATGAGGTTGTTGGTCGGGTCGAAGGCCAGCCAGCCCGCGCCCGGCAGGTAGGCCTGCAGCCACGCATGCGTGGTGCCGGCGCCGGTGACGGATTCACCGGGCGCCTGCTGCGCGGTGTCGTTGTCGAGTGACGCGTCGTAGAGGTAGCCCGAGACGAAGCGTGTCGCGATGCCCAGGCGGCGCGTGGCTTCCATCATCAGCAGCGCGTAGTCGCGGCAGCTGCCGCTGCCCAGCGCGAGCGTCTCGAGCGGCGTCTGCGTGCCTTCCTCGTCGCGCGCCTTGTACTGGAAGCTCTGGCCGATGTGCGCGTTCATGCGCGTGAGCACGTCGCGCGTGCTGTTGGGCTGGTCGGTGTGCAGGAACTGGTGCGCCCAGCGGATCAGCGTGCCGTTGGCGTCGTCGTCGTGGTACGGGCGCAGGTAGTGCTCCAGGTCCAGCCGCTCTTCCACCGAGTAGGCAAAGGGCAGGAACTCGGCCGACGGGTCGAGCGTGAGCAGGTCGCGCTGCGACGGCGGCACATGCTCGATGGTGAAGGAGCACACGATGCGCAGCTCGGTCGCTTCGCCCAGGGGCTGCACCAGTGCGACGGAGTTCGAGTACGGGTCTTGAATCAGCCGCGTGAGGGCCTGCGGGCTCACCTGAAGGTCGGTGGCGAGCACGCGCAGGTCGTGGCTGTCACGCGGACGGAACATCACGCGGTGCAAGCCGAAAGTGACCGGCTTGTTGTAGCGGTAGACGGTGGTGTGGGTGATGTCGTACTGGATGGCCATCGTGCATTGTGCGGTGCGCGCGTGACGGCGGGTGGTGGGAAACCCAGTACGCGCCGATTCAGTCGGACCCGGGCCAGAGCCGCTGCGTGCCGAGCGCCTTGGCGAGCGTCCCGGGCAGCGGCAGCGGCTCCCCGTGCCACTGTGCCGCCAGCAACTCGGCGCACAGCGTGGCAAAGCTCAGCCCGCGCGAGCCCAGCGCGGTGCAGGTCCAGAGGCCATCGTCGGCACCCGGCGCCAGTGGGCCGACCAGCGGCCGGCGGTCGCCCGAGGCGCAGCGCACGCCGACCCAGGCGTGGGTTTCTCCGCGCGCGAAGGCGGGCGCGAGCGCGGCGGCGGCGCCGGGGTGCAGGCGTGTGAGCCGGTCGCGGTTGATGAGGCGGTCGGCGTCGGTGGCGGCGAGGTCGGTGCTGTCGCGGTCGAAGGTGGCGCCGATCAGCCACAGAGGCTGCGGCGCCTCGCCATCGGGCACGCCGGCAATCAGGTGGCCGTCGCCGTTGATGGGGGTGACGGGCAGGGCGCTGTCGTTCGCCCGGCCCCAGGCGACCTGGCCGCGCACGGGCTGCAGCGGCAGGTCGGGCGCGAAGTGGTGCGATTCGAAGCCTGCGGCCACGACGACGCGGTCGGCTTCTGCGAGCACGGTGTCGGCGTCGTCGAGCAGCTGCCAGCCGCCGTCCGAGCGTGCGAGGCGTGCCACGTGGCAGTTGCCGCGGAACTCGATGCCCGGCTGCGCCAGCCACGCGGCAATCAGTCGGTGCGGGCGCACCCAGGCCGCGCGCGCATGCCACAGCGCCGGCGTGTCAGGCGGCAGGCCGGCCGCTGCGAGCCGATCGGCCTGTGCAGGCCACGATTCGTTCGGTCCGTCCGCGCTCCAGCCGGGCGGCACGCGCACGTCGCCGTCGGGCCGGCGTTCGAGCGACCCGTGGGCGCCCCAGTCACGGCCGTGGTCGAGCCGTTGCGCGAGTTCTGTCCAGGTCGCACGGATGCCGGCGCGCGTGAGCCGCGACAGCAAGGCGTCGTCGGACGACACATGCGGCGCCAGCAGCCCGACCGGCAGGCCGGACGCGCCCGAGGCCGGCGCATCGGCCGCATCGAGCACCGTGACCCGCCAGCCGCGCCGCGCAAGGCTGGCCGCGACCGCGGCGCCCGCGAGCCCGGCTCCGATCACCGCGCAATGGCCGGACGCGTCGACGCCTTCACGCACCGGCTGGCGGCGCCGCACGGTCCAGGCGGGCGCGAACACGCCGCGCAGGCTGCCGGGGCCCGGGTCGAGCTGGAAGCCGTTCTGCGCTAGCGCATGACGCACCCCGTCGTCGTCGGTGCGGGCCGCGAGGCCGGTGCCCTGGCGAGCGAAGCGCGACACTGCCTTGAACGTGTCGGGCAAAGCAGTCGCCGGGTCGAAGCCGTCGAGAAAGAGACTGTCGGCCTCGAAGCGCTGGGCGCGCAGCATCGGCTGCAGCTCGCCGATGCACAGCGTGAGCAGCACGCGGCCGTCGTCGAAGGCCAGGCGATGGAAGCCCGGCAACAGCCCGGTCCATTGGCGGGCCAGTTGCTCGGCGAGCGGTGCGAGCGCCGGGTCGACTTCAGCCGCGCGCAGCAGATCGCCGGCCGGCGCCGGATGGGCGTCGACCGCAACGTAATGCAGCAGGCGCGGCCGGCGCGGGTCGGCGCGCCAGGCCTGCCAGGTTGTCAGGAAATGAAGGCCCGGCCCGAAGCCGGTTTCGAGAATCCGCCATTGCGGACGCCCGGACCAGGCGGGGGGCAGGCCGCAGCCGTCCAGAAACACACGGCGCGAAAGCGCCGATGTGTCGATGTCGAGGGGGGAGGTGTCGCCGGAGCGCGCGCCGAGCGGGGTGCCGTCGGCGGCCACGCTGGGCTCAGGCTGCGGGAGGGGGAACGTAGCCTTGCGCCACGTCGGCGCCTTCGCCGAAGAAGTGTTTTTCCATCTGGCGTGCCAGGTACTGGCGGGCGCGCAGGTCGGCCAGGTTCAGCCGGTTTTCATTGACCAGCATGGTCTGTTGCTTGAGCCAGGCGGCCCATGCTTCCTTGCTGACGTTTTCCCACAGGCGCTTGCCCAGGTCGCCGGGGTACGGCGGAAAGTCGAGTCCTTCGGCCTCTTTGCCGAGCTTGATGCACTGAACCATGCGTGCCATTTGATTGCCTCTTGTGGGGGAAAGCGGGTGCTTAGTTGATTTGGCTATTTAGAACTGAGAACTTGGTCGTTCCAGTTCCTATATGTCGTATTCAGAATACGCAGCTTCATTGATATGCCTTTTTAAGAGCAAGACACCATGAGCCTTCGCCGCGACTTTATCAAGCTTTCCCTGGGTGCCGGCGTGGCCGGTGCCTTGGCCCTGTCGGCATTGCCGTCGTTGTCGCAGGGCGCGGCGGGTGCCAAGGGTCCCGTGACACTGCTCAACGTGTCGTACGACCCGACCCGCGAGCTGTACGTCGACTACAACCAGGCCTTCGCCAAGTACTGGAAGGCCAAGACCGGCCAGGACGTGAGCGTCAAGCAGTCGCACGGCGGCTCGGGCAAGCAGGCCCGCTCGATCATCGACGGCATCGATTCCGACGTGGCCACGCTGGCGTTGGGCGGGGACATCGACGCGCTGGCCAAGCATGGCGGTCTCGTCAAGGCCGACTGGCAGAAGCGCCTGCCGCACAACTCAGCGCCCTACACCTCGACCATCGTGTTCCTGGTGAAGAAGGGCAACCCCAAGGGCCTGAAGGACTGGAGCGACCTGGTCAAGCCGGGCGTGCAGGTGATCACGCCCAACCCCAAGACCTCGGGCGGCGCCCGATGGAACTACCTGGCCGCCTGGGAGTTCGCCAAGCGCAAGTACGGCGGCGAGGCGCAGGCCAAGGAATTCGTCGGCAACCTGTACAAGAACGTGCCCGTGCTCGACACCGGCGCGCGCGGCTCGACCATCACCTTCGTGCAGCGCGGCGTGGGCGACGTGCTGCTGGCCTGGGAAAACGAAGCCTTCCTGGCGCTGAAGGAATTCGGCCCCGAGAAGTTCGAGATCGTCGTCCCATCGATCTCCATCCTGGCCGAGCCCAGCGTGGCGGTGGTCGACAAGGTGGTCGACAAGAAGGGCACGCGCGCGGTGGCCGAGGAGTACCTGAAGTACCTGTACTCCGACGAAGGCCAGGACATCGCGGGCCGCAACTTCTACCGCCCGACCTCGGACAAGGCCAAGGCCAAGTACGACAAGCAGTTCCCCAAGCTCACGCTGGTGACCATCGACGAAGCCTTCGGTGGCTGGGCCAAGGCCGACAAGGCGCACTTCGCCGATGGCGGCTCCTTCGATCAAATCTACGCGCCGAAGCAAAAGTAACCCCCCAGGCTGCGCGCACTTCGTGTCGCTTCGCCAACCCCCCTGCTGGGGGCGGGCCGGCCGCTTCGGGCGGCCGTGCGCGGCGGCCCCCACGCAATAGCGCTCCTCTTCATCGAACCAAGGTTTCCTGTGTCCGTTCTCCTGATTGCCGGCAGCCCTTCGGCCCCGTCCCGTTCCACCGCCTTGCTCGATGCGGTGGGCGAGCGGCTGGCCCAACGCCATGCGCGCATCGAGCGGCTCGCGATCCGCGAGCTGCCGGCGCAGGCGCTGCTGCTGGCCGAGTGGGCGCATCCGGCCATCGAGCGTGCCATTGCCCAGGTGGCGGCAGCCCGCGTGATCGTGGTGGCCACGCCGGTCTACAAGGCGGCCTACAGCGGCGTGCTGAAGGTCTTTCTCGACCTGCTCGCGCAGAACGCGCTCAAGGGCAAGACGGTGCTGCCATTGGCCACCGGCGGCAGCCCGCACCACATGCTCGCGCTCGACTACGCACTGCGCCCCGTGCTGCAGTCGCTGTCGGCGCGCCACATCCTGCCGGGCGTCTACGCGAGCGATTCGCAGATCGCGCTGACGCCCGAGAACGCCTACCAGGTGCACCACGATCTGGCGGAGCGCCTGAACGAGGCCGTCGAGGTGCTCGCGACCGAAGGCCTCAAGTTGCCGGCGACCCATGGCTTCGAGCCGGTGCCCTTTTCTCGTGTGCGATGTAGCGTCTGACGACCGGGTTCCTCGCTGAACCCGGCCCCGGCCAGACCTCTTTCCGTTCCCCGTTTTTTAGAAGCCGCCTGCGTGCGGCCGGGGTATCGCTTTGCCTCACGTTTTTGCACCAAGGAATTTCGCATGAACCCCGTCGCTCCCGAAGACTCCGTGTTCGAAGTCGCGCCGCGCTCCTTCTGGCAGGCGCTGCGCGACCTGGCGATCAGCGCCATCGTCGTCACCGCCATCGCGCTGATCGTGAGCTTCATCTCCGCCGCCTCGGCGCATGCCCAAGGCAAGCCCATCAAGGTCCGCGACGCGGTCGTCACCGCCCAGCCCTGAAAAAGTTTCAAAGGATCACATCCCATGACCCGCATTGCCATTCCTCGCCGCCGCCTGCTCCATGGCGCGGCCGCCGCCCTCGCGCTGCCGTCGTCGTTCGCCGCCTTGGCGCAGAGCCCGACGCGCCAGTTGCGCATCGGTCACCAGAAGGGCTACCTGAGCGTGCTCAAGGCCCGCGGCACGCTCGAGAAGCGGCTCGCGCCGCTGGGCGCGACCGTGAAGTGGACCGAGTTCACGGCCGGCCCGGTGCAGCTCGAGGCGCTGAACGTCGGCTCGATCGACTTTGGCGATGTCGGCGAAGCGCCGCCCATCTTTGCGCAGGCCGCCGGCGCGCCGCTGGCCTACGTGGGTGCCACGGTGCAGCGCCCGAAGGCCGAGGCGGTGCTCGTGCCCAAGGGCTCGGCGCTGCGGACCGTGGCCGACCTCAAGGGCAAGAAGATCGCGCTCAACAAGGGCTCGAACGTCCACTACTTCATCGTCAAGCTGTTCGAGAAGCACGGCCTGGCGTACAGCGACCTGAACCTGGTCTACCTGCCGCCCGCCGATGCGCGCGCCGCCTTTGAAAAAGGCTCGGTCGACGCCTGGGTGATCTGGGACCCGTTCCTGGCCGCCGCGCAGCAGTCGCTCGATGCGCGCATCCTGGCCGACGCCGTGGGCGTGGTCGGCAACCGCGCCTACTACTTCTCGTCGCTCGACTACGTGGCCAAGAACGCCGACGTGCTGGCGGTTGCGATCGAAGAGGTCAACAAGATCGACCAATGGGGCGCGGCCCACCGCAACGAACTGGCCGCCGAGCTGTCGGCGATCTGGGGCCTGCCCAAAGCGGTGGCCGACCTGTCGCAAGCCCGCACTGCCTATGGCACTGGCCCGATCACCAAGGCCATCCTGGCCGAGCAGCAGCAGATTGCCGACACCTTCTTCTCGCTCAAGCTGATCCCCAAAAAGATCAACGTGCTCGAAGCCGCCGGCGCGGGGATCGCGTGATGCAGATCTTCTGGTTCCTCCCCACGCATGGCGACAGCCGTTACCTCGGCACGAGCGAAGGCGCGCGCGCCGTCGACTTGCCTTACCTGCAACAGATCGCCGGCGCCGCCGACCACCTCGGCTACGAAGGCGTGCTCATTCCCACCGGCCGCTCCTGCGAAGACCCGTGGGTGATCGCGTCCAGCCTGATCGGCGCGACGACGAAGCTCAAATTTTTGGTGGCCGTGCGCCCGGGCCTGCACCAGCCCAGCCTGGCCGCGCGCATGGCCGCGACCTTCGACCGGCTCTCGGGCGGGCGCCTGCTCGTGAACCTCGTCACTGGCGGCGACCAGGCCGAGCTGGAAGGCGACGGCGTGTACCTCGACCATGCGGCGCGCTACGAGCAGTCGGCCGAGTTCATCCGCATCTGGCGCGAGATCATTGCGCGCAGCCACGAGACCTGCACCTTCGACTACGAAGGCAAGCACCTGAGCGTGAAGGGCGCGCGGCTGCTGTTTCCGCCGGTGCAAAAGCCGCATCCGCCCGTGTGGTTCGGCGGCTCGTCGGCCGCGGCGCACGACCTCGCTGCCGAGCAGGTCGATGCCTACCTGACCTGGGGCGAGCCGCCCGCGGAGGTGTCGAAGAAGATCGCCGACGTGCGCGCACGCGCCGAGCGCCAGGGCCGCAGCGTGCAGTTCGGCATCCGCCTGCACGTGATCGTGCGCGAGACCGAAGACGCCGCCTGGAAGGCCGCCGAAGAACTCATCAGCCGCGTCGACGACGACACCGTCGCGCGCGCACAGGCCGCTTTTGCGCGCATGGATTCCGAAGGCCAGCGCCGCATGGCCGCGCTGCATGCCGGCGGCGCCAAGCGCGGGCGCGCCGACCTGGAGATTGCGCCCAACCTGTGGGCCGGCGTGGGCCTCGTGCGCGGCGGCGCGGGCACGGCGCTGGTCGGCGATGCCAGGACCGTGGCGGCGCGCATCGAGGAGTACGCGGCGCTGGGCATCGACAAGTTCATCTTCTCGGGCTACCCGCACCTCGAAGAGGCCTACCGCTTCGCCGAGCTGGTGTTTCCGCTGCTCTCTCGCAAGGCGAAGACGCAACTCGCAGGCGGCTCGCTGAGCGGCCCCTTCGGCGAAGTCGTCGCCAACCTCGACGCGCCTTCCCGACTCGTCTCCCAAAGCTGAGGACACGCATGACCGAACAAGTACAGGAACTGCCGGCGGTGGCGCCGGCATCGAACACCGCAGAGGACGCAGGCAGCGCGCTGCGAGGCTTCGGCCTCAACGTCGCGAAGCGGCTCATCCCGTGGCTGGTGCCCGTGGGGCTGATCGTCGTCTGGCAGATCGCCTCGTCGCTGGGCTGGCTCTCGACGCGCGTGCTGCCGGCGCCGGTCGACGTGGTCAAGGCCGCGTGGGCGCTCACCGTGTCCGGCGAGCTCTGGACGCACGTGAAGGTGAGCGCGGGCCGTGCACTCGCGGGGCTCGCCATCGGCGGCGGCGCGGGGCTGGCGCTGGGCCTGCTCACCGGCTCGGTGAAGTTCTTCGAAACGCTGCTCGACTCCACCATCCAGATGGTGCGCAACATCCCGGCGCTGGCGCTGATTCCGCTCGTGATTTTGTGGTTCGGCATCGACGAATCGGCCAAGCTGTTCCTGATCTCGGTGTCGGTGTTCTTCCCGATCTACCTGAACACCTTCCACGGCATCCGCAACGTCGACCCGCAGCTCATCGAGATGGGGCGCACCTACGGCCTGTCGCGCTGGCAGCTGTACCGCGAGGTGATCCTGCCGGGCGCGCTGTCGTCGATCCTCGTGGGCCTGCGCTTCTCGCTGGGCCTGATGTGGGTGATCCTCATCGTGGCCGAGACCATCTCGGCGCAGGCCGGCATCGGCTACCTCACGATGAACGCCCGCGAGTTTTTGCAGACCGACATCGTGCTGGTGGGCATCCTGCTGTACGCGCTGCTCGGCAAGCTGGCCGACCTGTTCGCACGCGGCCTGGAGCAATGGTGGCTGCGCTGGCACCCGGGCTACCAGAAGAAGTCGGCGAAGTGAGGGCAGGGCACATGAACCACAACCTCATCAATCGCCGTACCGTCATTGCGACGCTGGGTGCGCTGAGCGCCGGTGCCGTGCTGGCGCAGCAGCAACGCCCCGTCACCGTGCGGCTCGGTTACCAGAAGTCGTCCACGCTGATCGCGCTCTTGAAGGTGCAGGGCACGCTCGAGAAACAGCTCGCGCCGCTCAACGTCACGCTGAGCTGGCACGAGTTCACGAGCGGCCTGCCGCTGCTCGAGGCGCTGAACCTCGACAACCTCGACATCAGCGCCGACGTGGCCGACACCGTGCCCGTGTTCGCACAAGCCGCGGGTGCCGACCTGACCTTTCTGGCGCAGGAAGCACCATCGCCGGCCGCGCAGGCCATCGTCGTGCGCGACGAATCGCCGCTCAAGACCGTGGCCGATCTCAAGGGCAAGAAGGTCGGCTTTGCGAAAGCGGCCGGCGCGCACTACCTGCTGATCGCCGCACTGGAGAAGGCCGGCCTCTCGTTCAAGGACATCGAGCCTGCGTACCTCACGCCCGCCGACGGCCGCGCCGCCTTCGAGAAGGGCGCCATCGACGCCTGGGTCGTGTGGGACCCGTTCCTGGCCGCGGCGCAGCGCCAGTCGAAGCTGCGCATCCTGGCCGACGGCACGGGCATCGCGTCGTACCAGCGCTACTACCTGGCCAGCACCAAGTTCGCGAAGGCACGGCCCGACGTGCTGCGCGTGGTCTACACCGAGCTGGAAAAAACCGGCCAGTGGGTCAAGCAGAACCCGAAGGAAGCAGCGGCCTTGCTCGCGCCCGTGTGGGGGCTCGACGCCCCGACCATCGAACAGGCCAACAGCCGCCGCAGCTACGCGGTGCGGCCCGTGGCGGCCGGCGGCCTGGCCGAACAGCAGCGCATCGCCGATGCCTTCTTCGCCGAGAAGCTGCTGCCCAGAAAAATCAATGCGCTGAACGTGGCGCTGTTCAACCCCGGGGCCTGAATTCATGAGTGCCGTTCTGAAAGACATCCAACCCCCCGCCATCGCCGGCGGCGTGCGCCTCGAGGCGCGCGGCCTGCACAAGCGCTACGGCGCGCGCGAGGTGCTGCGCAACACGCAGCTCACCATCGAGCCGGGCCAGTTCATCGCCATCGTCGGGCGCAGCGGTTGCGGCAAGAGCACGCTGCTGCGGCTCATCGCGGGCCTCGAAGAAGCCACTTCGGGTGGCCTGTACACCGACGGCAAGGTCGTGAGCGGCCTGCACGACGACACCCGCATCATGTTCCAGGAGGCGCGCCTCCTGCCCTGGCGCCGCGTGCTCGACAACGTGACGCTGGGCCTGCCGAACGACGCCAAGGCGCGCGGCAAGGAAGTGCTGGCACATGTCGGGCTGGCCGATCGCGAGAACGAATGGCCGGCGCGCCTGTCGGGCGGTCAGCGCCAGCGCGTGGCCCTGGCGCGTGCGCTGGTGCACCACCCGCGCCTGCTTCTGCTCGACGAGCCGCTGGGTGCGCTCGACGCGCTCACGCGCATCGAGATGCACCGCCTCATCGAGAACCTGTGGCAGCGCCACCGCTTCACCGCGCTGCTGGTGACGCACGACGTGCAGGAAGCCGTGGCGTTGGCCGACCGCGTGATCCTCATCGAAGACGGCCGCATCGCGCTCGACGAGAACATCGCGCTGGCCCGCCCGCGCTCGCAGGGCGACCCGGCCTTTGCCGCCATCGAAAAACGAATCCTCGACCGGGTGCTGCAGAAGTCCGAAGAGACCGATGTCGAAAGCACCGATGCCAGCTGGCTCACACCCCAAGCCCATGCCTTGCGCTGGGCGATCTGAGTCGTTTCATTCCTTCCCCATTTGAAAGGCAGTCGCATGTCGCAGAACTGGAAATTCGAAACCCTGTCGGTCCACGCCGGTTATTCGCCCGAGCCGACCACCCGTGCGGTCGCGCCGCCGATCTACCAGACCGTGGCCTACGCCTTCGACAGCGCGCAGCACGGCGCGGACCTGTTCGACCTGAAGGTGCCGGGCAACATCTACACGCGCATCAACAACCCGACGCAGGACGTGCTGGAGCAGCGCGTGGCCGCGCTCGAAGGCGGCATTGCCGCGCTGGCACTGGCCTCGGGCCAGGCGGCCGTGACCTACGCGATCCAGACCATCGCCGAGGCCGGTGACAACATCATCAGCAGCACGGCGCTTTACGGCGGCACCTACAACCTGTTCGCCCACACGCTGCCGCAGTTCGGCATCACCACGCGCTTTGCGGACCACCGCGATCCGAACAGCTTCGAGAAGCTGTTCGACGAGAAGACCAAGGCGGTGTTCGTCGAGTCGCTGGGCAACCCGGCCGGCAACGTGACCGACATCGCGGCCATCGCCGAGATCGCGCACCGCCACGGCGTGCCGCTCATCGTCGACAACACCGTGCCCTCGCCGTACCTGAGCCGGCCCATCGAGCACGGCGCCGACGTCGTGGTGCATTCGCTCACCAAGTACCTGGGTGGCCACGGCACCAGCATCGGTGGCGCCATCGTCGACTCGGGCAAGTTCCCGTGGGCCGAGCACAAGGAGCGCTTCAAGCGCCTGAACGAGCCCGACGTGAGTTATCACGGCGTGGTCTACACCGAGGCGCTGGGCCCGGCCGCGTACATCGGCCGTGCGCGCGTGGTGCCGCTGCGCAACATGGGCGCGGCCATCTCGCCGTTCAACGCCTTCCTGATCCTGCAGGGCATCGAGACGCTGGCATTGCGCATGGACCGCATCAGCAGCAACGCGCTCGCGGTGGCGCAGCACCTGAAGCAGAGCAAGGCCGTCAACTGGGTGAACTACGCCGCACTCGAAGACCATGCCGACTACGCACTGGCCAAGAAGTACTTCGGCGGTCGTTCGAGCGGCGTGCTGACCTTCGGCATCGGCGCGGGGCGCGAGGGTGGGGCGAAGTTCCTCGATGCGCTGAAACTCTTCACGCGCCTCGTCAACATCGGCGACGTGCGCTCGCTGGCCACGCACCCCGCATCGACCACGCACCGGCAGCTGTCGCCCGAAGAGCTGGCCCGGGCCGGCGTGACGGAAGACACGGTGCGCCTGTCGGTGGGCATCGAGCACATCGACGACCTGATTGCCGACCTCGACCAGGCGCTTGCTGCCGCGTCGAACTGATGCGGTGTTGCAAGCCATGACCACACTGCAAGCCCTTCCCGACGCTGCGCTCGACCAGCTGTTCCGTAAGGCGCGCACCGTGCACGCCTTCAAGCCGGTGCCCGTGACCGACGCGCTGATCCATCAGCTGTATGACCTCGTGAAGTGGGGCCCGACCGCCTACAACGCCCAGCCCGCGCGCTATGTGTTCGTGCGCAGCGAGGAGGCCAAGGCCAGGCTGAAGCCGGCCGTGTCGGCGGGCAACACCGCGCAGACGCTGCAAGCCGGCGTGACGGTGATCGTCGCGCACGACACGCGCTTCTACGAGCACCTGCCCACGCAGTTCCCCGCCTATGACGCGAAGCCCTTCTTCGAGAAGAGCGCCGACGCCGCGCAGGCCACGGCCTTTCGCAACAGCAGCCTGCAAGGCGCCTACCTGATCCTGGCGGCGCGCTCGCTCGGGCTCGACGCGGGGCCGCAGTCGGGGTTCAACGCCGACCTCGTCGACAAGGCCTTCTTCCCCGACGGCCGCTGTCGCGCGAACTTCCTCGTCAACCTCGGCGTGGCCGACCACGCCGGCACCTTCGAACGCGGGCCCCGGCTGGCGTTCGACGATGTGGCTGAGATCGTCTGAGCGCCGTTCGTTTTTTCACTCACAACCCCTGTCAACCCTGAAAGAGAAATCACCATGTCCATCCAAGCCATCAACGTCCGCAACCAGTTCAAGGGCAAGGTCCGCGAGATCATCCGCGGCGACGTCGTCTCCGAAGTCGATGTCGAAACCGCCTGGGGCATCGTCACCTCGGTCATCACCACGCGCTCGGTCGACGAGCTGCAGCTGAAGGTGGGCTCCGACGTGGTCGCCCTCGTGAAGTCGACCGAAGTTTCGATCGCCAAGCTCTGACGGACCCTCGGGCTTTGCGATTCCCCGGTGCTGTCTTTGGTGCCGGGGTTTTTCGTTTGGAGCCGCTGATTCGGGGCGTGTGCGCAGGCCACCGGGTACTTCCCTCCGCGAATGTCCTCCGGCCTGCGGCCTCCCCCTTGATTTCGCTGCGGGAAGCACCCAGTGTCCTGCGCACACCGAGCGCGGTCGTGGTGCTGCCCGATCAACGAACGCTCTGATGACGCTCACGTCGATGGGGTGCCTTGCGCAGCGAAATCAAGGGGGAGGGCGAAGCCCGGAGGACATTCGCGGAGCAAGGTACCCCGTCGACGGGAGTGCGCCCTGAAGCACCCGGGCCCAGAACTCCATAGATCACAAGGTTGTTAAGAATCGACTTTTGAGTTGTTTGACCTTCTTCAATGCACTCCTACAGTGGTGGTTATCGCCATCAGTGAAGATGGAATGACCAACGCACAACAGGAGTCGAACCGCATGTCCGTGGAAGTTGAAGATGTCATCGCCTTGCCGCCCGCCCTCGAACAAGCGCGCGCACAAGCTGCCGAAGCCGGTTGGCCCTATGCCGGCGGCGTGACGCCCCCCGTGGCCTGGCAACTGGTGCAGAACGGGCAGGCCGTGCTCGTCGACGTGCGCTCCGGTGAAGAGCGAAAGTTCGTCGGCCACGTGCCCGAAAGCCTGCACGTGGCGTGGGCCACAGGCACCGCGCTCACCCGCAACCCGCGCTTCGTGCGCGAACTCGAAGCCAGGCTGGCCAAGGACGGCGGCAAGGAGGCGGTGGTGCTGCTGCTGTGCCGCAGCGGCAAGCGCTCTGCACTGGCGGCTGAGGCGGCGGCCAAGGCCGGTTTCACGCAGGTCTTCAACGTGCTCGAAGGCTTCGAGGGCGAGATCGATGCGCGGCAGCACCGCGGCGGTTCCGACGGCTGGCGCTTCCATGGCCTGCCGTGGGTACAGGACTGAATCCGAAAAACACAGGCACACAGGGGAGGAAAAAACACATGGCTCAATTTGAAGTGAGCGACATCGTGCGCGCACTGCACGAGGTGCGCGACGAGTGGCGCGATTCGCAGCGCCGGTCGCGCGAGCCCGGTGCCCGCGAGTTTCCGTCGCGCGACGCGCTGGCGCAGATCGTCGAAGCGCTCAAGGGCGCGCTCTTTCCGATGCGGCTCGGCCCGCCGGACCTGCGCCATGAGAGCGAGGATTTCTATGTGGGCCACACGCTCGATTCCGCCTTGCAAGCGCTGCGGGTGCAGGCCCGGCTCGAGCTCAACTTCAATGCACGGCTCGCACCGCGCCCCGCGAGCGAGATCGATGCGTCGGCCACCGAGGCGGTGCGGCAGTTCGCGAACACATTGCCCGGCCTGCGCCGGCTGCTCGACAGCGACGTGCTCGCGGCCTACCAGGGCGACCCGGCCGCGCGCAGTGTCGACGAGGTGCTGCTGTGCTACCCGGGTGTGCTGGCGATGATCCATCACCGCCTCGCGCACCGGCTCTACGAACTCGACCTGCCGCTGCTCGCGCGCATCGTGGCCGAGCTGGCGCATGCGCAGACCGGCATCGACATCCACCCGGGCGCGACGATCGACGCGGGCTTCTTCATCGACCACGGCACGGGCGTCGTGATAGGCGAGACGGCCGTCATCGGCAAGCGCGTGCGGCTGTACCAGGCCGTCACGCTCGGCGCCAAGCGCTTCCCGACCGACGCCGAAGGCAACCTGCAGAAGGGCCTGCCGCGCCATCCTGTGGTGGAGGACGACGTGGTGATCTACGCGGGTGCGACCATTTTGGGCCGCGTCACCCTGGGCAAGGGCGCAGTCATCGGTGGCAACGTGTGGATCACCGACGACGTGAAGCCCGGTGCCAGCGTCACACAGGCCAGCCTGCAGAACAACAGCGCACCGAAGGCGGGCAGCGCATGAAAGCCTTTGTCGAAGACTTCGGCGTCACCGTGCGCCAGCTGCGCGAAGGGCAGGGCTGGTCGCAGGAGCAGCTGGCCGAGCGTTCCGATCTGAACCGCTCGTACGTGGGCGAGATCGAGCGCGGGCGTGTGATCCCGTCGATCGTCACGGCGCAGAAGTTGGCCACCGCACTGGGCATCAACATCGTCAACCTGCTCGCACGTTGCGAGCAACTGGAACAGTCGCGTCTTGCACGGCGGATCAACTTGGCGGCTATAGCCTGTTGAGGGGAAACCCGTGGTCCCCGGACACTGGGGACCACAGTGTTTTCTTCTTTCTCTCAACCCACGGAGCCTTGATCCATGAGCGCAACAGTCGGTGGTACCACCGCCCTTGGCGACAACGCCGCACGCCAGCTGGCCAATGCCACAAAGACAGTTCCCCAGCTCGAGACCATCAGCCCGCGCTGGCTGACGCACCTGCTGCAATGGGTGCCGGTGGAGGCTGGCATCTACCGCGTCAACAAGGTCAAGAACCCCGAGTCGATCAAGGTCACGTGCACCTCGCGCGAAGAAGAGAACCAGCTGCCGCGCACCTTCGTCGACTACGAAGAGAACCCGCGCGAGCACTACCTGAATGCCGTGAGCACCGTGCTCGACGTGCACACCCGCATCTCCGACCTCTACAGCAGCCCGCACGACCAGATCAAGGAGCAGCTGCGTCTCACGATCGAGACGATCAAGGAGAACCAGGAGAGCGAGCTCATCAACAACCCCGACTACGGCCTGCTGGCGCAAGTGAGCGAAGAGCAACGCATCTTTCCGCTGACCGGCGCGCCCACGCCCGACGACCTGGACGAGCTGCTGACCAAGGTATGGAAAGAGCCCGCGTTCTTCCTCACGCACCCGCTGGCCATTGCCGCCTTCGGCCGTGAAGCCACGCGCCGCGGCACACCACCGCCGACCGTGAGCCTCTTCGGTTCGCAGTTCATCACCTGGCGCGGCATTCCGCTGATTCCATCGAACAAGGTGCCGGTGGCGGACGGCAAGAGCAAGATCCTGCTGCTGCGCGTGGGCGACAAGCGCCAGGGCGTGGTGGGCCTCTTTCAGCCGGGCCTGTCGGGCGAGCAGAGCCCGGGGCTGTCGGTGCGCTTCATGGGCATCAACAACCATGCGATCGCGTCGTACCTGATCTCGCTGTACTGCTCGCTCGCGGTGCTGACCACCGACGCGCTGGCCGTGCTCGACGATGTCGAGATCGGCAAGTACCACGACTATCCCGACACCTACAAGTAAGCCGCGGTGAGCAGCACACCCCCGTTCCCGGGCGAGGCGCCGTTCGAACCGGCCATCCTCGCGCGCATGGCCAGCGCCATGTTCTCCGCGCCCCCGGGCGCGCAGTTTCCCGCCAACATCGCACCGCCGGGCTCGCCGCTGGTGAGTCCCGCCGGCTTCGGGCCGAGCGTGCCGGGCACGCCGATTCCGCAAGGGCAGATTCCGGGCGCCAATGTGCTGCCCGCATCGCCGACCCAACTGCCTTCGCTCGCGAACCGCGCGCCGGCCTTGCTGCCGCATGCGGTGGCGGGCAATGGTGTGCCGGACAACGTGTTGTCCGTGGCGCCGGCTTTCGAGCCGCGTTCGGGCGGTGTGGTGCAGGGCGTGCCGCAGCAAGTCGGAGCACCCGTGGCGCCGCAGGCTGCGGCCTCGCCGTTCTACTTCCTGAGCGAGAGCCATGGCGATCCGTCGGCTGGAGCGACCCCCGCTATCTCACCCCCCGGGCAGGTCTTGCCCCCTCTCCCGCTTGCGGGAGAGGGCTGGGGTGAGGGTCTGCGGACGAACCAGAGTGCGGGGTCGCCCCTCACCCCAACCCTCTCCCCAGAGGGGCGAGGGAGCCAAGCCCAGGTGCTAGGGAGTGAGAAGCCGCAGTTCTACTTCGTCGATGCGGTACGTCTGCCCAATGGCTTCGTCACGCCAGCCAAGCCCGATCCGCGCGGCCCCGATGCCGTGCCGCTCGCCGGCACCGGCCAGCATCCGCCGTTCGACGTCAATGCCGTGCGCCGCGACTTCCCGATCCTGCAGGAGCGCGTCAACGGCAAGCAGCTCGTGTGGTTCGACAACGCCGCCACCACGCACAAGCCGCAATCGGTCATCGACCGCATCGCGTACTTCTACGCACACGAGAACTCGAACATCCACCGCGCGGCGCATGAGCTGGCCGCGCGCGCGACCGACGCTTATGAGGGCGCACGGGAGCGCGTGCGCTTGTTTCTCAACGCGCCGGAAATCGACGAAGTGATCTTCGTGCGCGGCACCACCGAGGCGATCAACCTCGTGGCCAAGAGCTGGGGCGGCCAGCACGTGGGCGAGGGCGACGAGATCATCGTGTCGAACCTGGAGCACCACGCCAACATCGTGCCGTGGCAGCAGCTTGCCGCCGCCAAGGGCGCGAAGCTGCGCGTGATTCCGGTGGACGATTCGGGCCAGGTGCTGCTCGATGAATACCGCAAGCTGTTGAACGACCGCACGAAGATCGTTGCGGTCACGCAGGTCTCCAACGCGCTGGGCACCGTGGTGCCGGTGAAGGAGATCGTCGAGTTGGCACACCGTGCCGGCGCCAAGGCGCTGGTCGATGGCGCGCAATCGGTCTCGCACATGCGGGTCGACGTGCAGGACCTCGGCGCCGACTTCTTCGTCTTCTCCGGCCACAAGGTGTTCGGCCCGACCGGCATCGGTGTGGTCTGGGGCAAGCGCGAGGTGCTCGAAGACATGCCCCCGTGGCAAGGTGGCGGCAACATGATTGCCGACGTCACCTTCGAGAAGACCGTGTTCCAGCCGATCCCGAACAAGTTCGAGGCCGGCACCGGCAACATCGCCGATGCCGTGGGTCTGGGTGCGGCCATCGACTATGTCAACAAGGTCGGCATCGAGAACATCGCGCGCTACGAGCACGACCTGCTGGTGTACGGCATGGCGCAACTGGGTGCGATTCCCGGTGTGCGGCTGATCGGCACGGCGGCCGACAAGGCGAGCGTGATGTCCTTCGTGCTCGACGGCTACACCACCGAAGAGGTGGGCCACGCGCTCAACGACGAAGGCATTGCGGTGCGCACGGGACACCACTGCGCGCAGCCGATCCTGCGGCGCTTCGGCGTCGAGACCACGGTGCGGCCGTCGCTGGCGTTCTACAACACCTTCGACGAGATCGATCGGCTGGTGACGGTGGTGCGGCGTCTGGCTGGCCAGCGGCGCACGCGCTGAGGTCAGGTCACAGGTCAGGGCTTCGATGCCAGGTGCTGCCTGAAGAAGGCGAGCGCCTTGGCATTGAAGTCGGCGTGGAAGGCGACGCGGTCGAAGCCGCCGGCATCGCTGCAGATCTCCGGCAGGGCCTTCGCCATGGCGGGTGCGCAGGGCGCCAGGAACGCGAAGTGCGCGGTGTTCGCGGGCATGTGCCAGTCCGGCGTTGGAGGCAGGTTGCGCCGGACTGCTTCGACGTCGTCCAGCGTGACCCCGTCGCCACCTCGCGCAGAGGCCCAGAGCTGGACGGGCACCGCGACCTGCTTCAACCCCTCGGCATCGAAGAAGCTCAACGGATCGACGATCACCGCCGCCTTGATGCGCGCGTCGCGCACCGGAGGCGCAGGCAGCTCCTGGCGCTGGATCTGGCCGCAGAACGGAATCTTCGAGGTCGGCGTGCAAAAGCGCAGGCCGAGCTTGAAGTCGGGCACTGCGCCCGTCGCCACGAGGCCGGTGTAGCCGCCGCGGGAGAAACCAAAGAAGCCGACCTTTTCTTTGGCGATCTTTGTGCGCCCCGGCCACGCGTTGAGCATGTGATCCGCCAGCCGGCGCATGTCGACCGGACGCGCGGCAAATGTCGAGAGATGGCCCCGGCGTTCCATGTCCTGGAAGTTGTCGTTCGGGTGGTTGATGGCGGCGACCACGAAGCCCGCATCCGCCAGCGCCGCCGCCGTGTCGTGGTGCCCGAGGAACGAGCCGCCCGAGCCGTGCGACATCAGCACCAGCGGCAGCCCCGTGCCGGCGACGGGGCAGTCCTTGGTGGCCGAGATCGCGATCAGGCCGAAGGCGATCTCGCTGGGTGCCGTCTCGCAAGGCGTCCACACCGCGCCGCGCAAGGCTGGCCCGTCCTTGTCGGCGGGCACCTCGATGAAGCTGAAACCCGCAGCGTGGCTCCATGCGGCAGACACACAGAGGGCGGCGAGCAGGGCAAGGCGATGCAGGGTCATGGCGCGCCAATCGAGGGCTGGAAAGGTCGCCAGTGTGCCGTCTCGGGGCGCGTGCCGCCAGCCCGTTTTGCGTCGTGCGATGCGGGCGCGCTATGCTCTGTCGCTGTCCATCACGCAGCTTGTCTTCGCATGTCCCAGCCTCAGGTTTCTTCTTCTTCCGGCGCTCCTTCTGTCAGCGCGGTCAGCGAGTCGTGCGACGTGTTCGTGATCGGCGGCGGCCCCGCCGGCTCGACCGTCGCGGCGCTGCTGGCGCAGCAGGGCCGCCAGGTGGTGCTGGTCGAAAAAGAGCACCACCCGCGGTTTCACATCGGCGAATCGCTGTTGCCCGCGAACGTCGAGCTGTTCGACAGGCTCGGCGTGCGCGACCAGGTCGAGAAGATCGGCATGCCGAAGTTCGGCATCGAGTTCGTGTCGCCCGAGCATGAGCACCGCAGCTACGTCGAGTTCGCCGAAGGCTGGGACAAGTCGCTCGATTCCGCCTGGCAGGTGCGCCGCTCCGAACTCGACGAGCTGTTGTTTCGCAACGCCGCCACGCGCGGCGCGCAGACTTTCGAGGGCTGCAAGGTGCGCGACGTGGCCTTCGACGCCGACGGCGCAACCGTGCAGGCCGTGATGGACGACGGGGCCAAGCGCAGCTGGCGCGCGCGCTTCGTGATCGACGCCACGGGCCGCGACACGCTGCTGGCCAACAAATTCCGCTGCAAGCAGAAGAACCCCGCCCACAACAGCACCGCGCTGTTCGGCCACTTCACCAACGCCGAGCGGCTCGAGGGCAAGAAGGAAGGCAACATCAGCATCTGCTGGTTTCCGCACGGCTGGTTCTGGTTCATCCCGCTGGCCGACGGCACGACCAGCGTGGGCGCGGTGTGCTGGCCCTATTACCTGAAGACGCGCGACAAGCCGTTGAAGGAATTCTTCTACGACACCATCGCGCTGTGCCCCGTGCTGGCCGACCGCCTGAAGAACGCCACCCTGATCGACGACGCGGTGCACGCCACCGGCAACTTCTCGTACTCGAGCACGCACGCCACGGGCGACAACTATCTGCTGCTGGGCGACGCCTTCACCTTCATCGACCCGATGTTCTCTTCGGGGGTGTACCTGGCGATGCACAGCGCCTTTGACGGCGCCGAACTGGTGGCCACCGCGCTCGACCAGCCGGCCGAGCTGGCCCGCGCGCGCGAAGGCTTCGAGGCCATGATGCGCAAGGGCCCGCGCGAGTACTCGTGGTTCATCTACCGCGTGACCAATCCGACCATCCGCGACATGTTCATGTACCCCGGCAACCCGTTCCGGGTGAAGGAAGCGCTGATGTCGCTGCTGGCCGGCGACATCTACAAGGGCACGCCGATGTGGGGCGCGCTGCGCATGTTCAAGGTGCTGTACTACGGCATCTCCCTCGCCAACTTCCGCCGCACCATGGCGGGGTGGAAGCAGCACCGCTTCAACATCCGCGACATGGGGGCGTTGAAGGGGGAGACGATCCAGAAGTCGGACTGAACGCGCAGTTCACGCGCCTGACAGTTCGGCGATGAGCCGCCGGTTCTGCCGCGCCAGCGTGCGGAACGGCCCGGAGAGGCGATCGTCGGCCGCCAAGGTTTCCCAGTAAACGCCCGCCAGCTGCCGGGCATGCGGCCACTCCTGCAGGGTGTCCACGGTCGGTGCCAGCCCGGTGGCCGCCAGATCGCGCGCGGGCAGTTCACCGCTGGTCGGCGCATACAGCGTGGGCAGCACGTCGTAGGCGGGCGCGAGGCGCCAGCCACTTCCTTCGATGAGCAGCGAGATGTTGCCGTAGTGCCGGTCGGTGTTGCCGATGAGGCGACCGAAGGCTTCGAGAAAGCGCAAGCGCAGCGCATCGTCGGCGCGCAGCAGACCGCGCGAAGCCATCCGGTTGGCCGTGGCCGCCCAGTTGTCGATCTTGCCGATGTGCTGCGCGTCGTAGGCCATCAGCGACACCATGCCGATGCGGCCGTGGGCCGAGCGGTCGAAGCGCTCGACCTCCAGGAACACGCGGCCGCCTTCGATGAAGATGCGCGTGGTGGCCGCTGAGACGCCTGCTTGCGCCAGCGTGCTCAGTGCCAGGTGCTCGCTGACGAGAAGGTCGCGCGAGCGCCGGTCGAGTGCCGACGTGCCTGCCAGCGAAAACTTGACGATGACCTGCCGGCCGTCGCGCACCGTGCAGAACTTCGGCTGTTCGCCGCCGGCCGAGGAGCCGGGCAGGGTGCCCTGCATCGCGCTTTCCGCCATCGCGGGGTAGTCGGCTACGGAGACAGAGCGGGCGGCGCGTGCGCTCAATGCATGAAATCGCTGGAAGGATTCGGCACCCACCACGAGGTTGCCGGGCAGGTCTTCGCCGCACAACGCAAGCGCTTGAAGCACGTCGTCGTCGTTCCAGTGCTCGGGGTTGGCGGGCAATCCGAGTTCGGGGTGTCCCTGCGCGAAGGCGCGGCCGATGAAGCCCTGGGGACGCATGTCCGAAAGGAACCACGGCAGGCCCTCATGCAATGCGCTGCGGCCTTGTTGTTCGTCCATCCAGCAACGCCCGCCCTGCAGCGGCACGATGCGTCCGAACGGCGAGGCTTGGCCGGCGGCATCGACCTTGACGACCGGCACCTCGGCGCCGACGCGTTCGACGTGCCGGGGCGCCACATACATCTGCGAGCGCGCTGCACCGACCTTCAGGATCTGCGCGCTGCGAACGAGCGGCGCCAGCGTGCGTGAGGCAGTCGCCTGACTGATGCCCAGCCGCGCCTGCAGCTCGGCGCTCGTGGCAGCGCCTTGCGAGCGGATGAAGGCGAGGGCTGTGGCGCTCAGGGATGGCGGATTGGGCGGTGGCATTGCATATCTATGTGAATAGATAAATTATCCCACCCGCCATTGGGAAACTCAAACCAAATGAATTTCTAAGTGAATAGATACTGTGGGTCCGAAGCGTGTCCGATTCTTACGAATTCAGCGCCGCGTGCCGGGCCCGCATTGTTGCCACCGCATGCGCCACCCCCAACTGCGGGCTGCTGAGCACATCGACTCCCAGGTCCGCCAGCAACGCCGTCACCGGCGCCATCGACGCCTGCGCCAGCACGATCACGTCGGTGCCCTCGGCTGCGGCGCGGATCGAATCGGCGAGCGTGGCGATGTAGCGCGCGGTGTCGCCCGACTGGAAATGCACCCAGGCGCCTTCGACCAGCAAGGTGCTGGCGCGGATGCCGACGCCGGCCTGCCGCGCCGCTGAAAGCACGAGCGACAGGGTCGGGTCGATGGTGCTCTCGACGGCGCCGACGATCAGCACGCGCGGGCCGTTGCGTACGGCGCGATCGGCCATGGCGCGGTCGATGCGCAGGGCGGCAAAGGCACCGCCGGTGGCGGTTTTCTCGGCAATGCCGCCGATGGTGGAGCAGGTGCACACGACGACCGAGGCGCCGTCGGAGGCAGCGTCGCGCATGGCTTCGTGCACACGCGTCACCAGGCCGGCATGGTCGACGCCGAGCGTGCGCGCATCGGCGAGCAGCTCTTTCATCACCAGGTGCTGCACGCGCAGCTCGGGGGCGATCTCGCGTGCCAGGCCGCCGAAGGTCTGCACATGCACCTCGGCCGTGTGAAGGAAGGCGAGCGTGTCGGTCATGGCGTGGTGGCCGTTCAACCGGCCTCGCGCGCGCGCCGGAACTCGTAGGCCTTGAGGTGCACGTAGGCCGTGCGCAGCACCGACGGCGTGGGCGATGCGCTGCGCGGTGCGCGGGCCAGCAGGTCGCCCAGGATGTGGTCGGCCTCGACGCGCGCGCCACGGGCCATGTCCTTGTACATCGAGGCGGTCATGGGCGAGCCGGCGGTGGTGACCACCGCGCGCCCGCGCGTGACGGCGCCGGGGCGTGGGGCGAAGCCGTTGTGGGTGGCGATGGCGCAGCACTCGTCGAAGATCGCAAGCGCCACGTCTTCGCCGCCTGCCGCCACGATGTCGCCGATGGAAGAATGCATGAGGCTCGTGAGGCCCGCGGCCGAGGCGATGAAGACCCACTTCTCCCACATGTCCTGCGCGATCGTTTCGCTCGCGGTGGCGGCGAAGTTCGCGCCGGCGAACTGGGCCGCGATGGCGTCGATGCGTGGCGAACGGCCACCGGCGCGTTCGCCGTAGCTCAGGCTGTGCATGTCGTTCAGGTGCAGCACGCGGCCCTCGTCGTCGAGGGTGGCGGAGATCATGCACAGGCCGCCGAGCACGCGCGCGTCGCCGAAGCGCGCGGCCAGCCGGTCGATGTGGCCCAGGCCGTTGAGCAGCGGAAGGATGACGGTGTCGGGCCCGACGGCGGACGCGAACGAGTCCATGGTCGCGTCGAGGTCGTAGGCCTTGCAGCCGACGACGACCACGTCGTACGGGCCGTCGATCTGCTCGGCCAGCACGTGCTTCGGCGTCGGCAGGTCGAGGTCGCCGCAGGGGCTGCGCACCACGAGGCCGGTCGTGGCCAGCTGGGCCACGCGGCCCGGACGCAGTAGAAAGGTCACATCGCGGCCTGCTGCAAGCAGGCGTGCGCCGAAATAACCACCGAGTGCACCGGCACCCACCATCAGGAATCGCATCGCGCGTTGCCTCCGAAGAAACTGAAGATCGGAAGCGATGATGCCCCGGATCGCGCGCGGACGCCTCAGGGGTGTTGCGAGGCCACCAGTCGCTCGCGGGCAAAGGGCCGCAGGTCGAGGCCGTGCGCGTTCTCGCGGCCCAGCACCCGGTCGGCGATGGCGTCGCCCAGCCCGGCCGAGTGCTTGAAGCCGTGGCCGGAGCAGGCCGAGACGATCAGCACATTGGGCAGGCCGTCGAGCGCGTCGATCACGAAGCGGCGGTCAGGCGTCACGGTGTACATGCAGGCACGGGCCTTGAGCGCATGCCCGGCGATCTGCGGAAAGCGCCCGGCGACGCGGTCGCGGTACATGGCGGCGGTTTCCTCGGCTCTCACGTCGCGCACGAGTGCGTCGGGCGTGGTGGTGTCGACGTACTGCTCGGTGGCGACCTTCAGCGCGGGTTGCGCTGCGTCGGAGGCTGGAAAACCGTACATGTAGTCCTCCTGCGCGTCGCCGAACATCCAGATGAAGATGGGAAAACGCCCGGGCGCGAAGTCGGCCGCAGCGGTGGGGCCGGTGTCGAACCAGTGCATCACCTGCCGGTGCACGGAGAAGTCGGCCTGCCAGTCGGTGCGCGCCTGACGGCCGAGGAACTCGGGCAGCCAGGCGCCGGCCGCGACCACCACCTGGTCGGCGGTGAAGCTGGCGGTTTCGGTGCGCACGCGCACGGTGTCACCGTTGCCCACGGGCTCGACGCCCAGCACGCGCTCGCCGGTGCGGGTCTGTGCGCCGTCGGCGCGGGCCACGGCGAGCTGGGCGGCGATGGCGTCTTCGGGCCGCACGAAGCCGGCGTCGCGTTCGAGGTAGCCGATCTCGTCGCCCTGCAGATGGAACTGCGGGAAGCGCGCGCGGATGCCGGCCGCGTCGAGCACCTCGTGCGCGATGCCGAAGCGCTCGGCGCAGGCGATGGTGCGGCGCACGAAATCGGACTTGCCGTGGTGTGCGGCCACGCGGTCGCGCGGTGCGAGGACGAGGCCGCCGGTGGTGGTCATCAGCGTGCGGCCGGTGCGCGCCTCGAGTTCGCGCCAGATGGCGTGGGAGCGGTGCACCAGCGGCACGTACTCGTCGCCTTCGCCGACGGCCAGCCGCGTGATGCGCGAATCGCCGTGTGAGGAGCCGCGGTCGTGCGGCGGCGCGAACTGGTCGATGCCGAGCACGCGCGCGCCGCGTTGCGAGAGCTGGTAGAGGGTGGCCGCGCCGAGGGCGCCCAGGCCGATGACGATCGCGTCGTAGTGGGTGGGGGAACGGTTGGAACGGGTCACGGGGCGAGAGGTGTCGTCGTCACACAAGGTTCAGGTCGAGAAACGCATCCTTCACCGCGATGGGCTGGGGAATGAGCTTCAGCTGCGCGAACACGTCGGCCAGGCCCTGCTGCTCGCGGGCAATGGCGGGCGTGAGCGCCACGACGCCATAGTGCCGCCGTTCGGTCGCCAGCGCCAGCACCTTGGGCTCGACCTTGAGCTGCGGTGCGAGCGTGGCCACCACGTCGCCGGGGTGGGCCTGCGCCCAGTCGTTGGCCTTGCGCAGTTCGGCGAACACGGTGCGCAAGGTGTCGGCGTTCGTGCGCGCGAAGGCGGGCTGCGCGAAGTGGTAGGTGCGGTTGCCGCTCAGGCCGGTGCCGTCGAACAGCAGGCGCGATTCGGTCGCCACCTGCGCGCCGGCCAGGAACGGGTCCCACAGGCCGATGGCCGCGACGCTGCCCGATTGGTAGGCGGCCACGGTGTCGGAGGCCGTGACGATGTAGACCGGCTCGATGTCTTCATAGCGCAGGCCGGCCGCTTCGAGCGCGCGGATCAGCACGTACTGCGTGTTGTAGCCGCGGCCCGTGACGACCTTCTTGCCCTTCAGGTCGCGCACGCTGCGGATCGGCGAGTCGCGCGGCACCAGGAAGCCGACGCCGCCGGGGTAGGGGCTTTCGGCCGCGAGGTAGACCAGGCCCTTGCCGCTGGCCTGCTGGAACACGCCGATGCCGTCGGAGGCATGGCCGAAGTCGATGGCGCCGGCCGCCAGCGCTTCCGACAGCTGGCTGCCGCCCAGGAACTCGCGCCACTCGACGCTCACATTGGCCGGCGCGAGCGCCTTCTCGAGCTGGCCTGTGCCCTTGAGGACGTTGAGCGTGTTGAACTTCTGGTAGCCGATGCGCAGCGTGCGGGCGCGCGTCTGGGCGAACAGCGGAGCCGAGGCCGCGACGAGGGCTGCGGCGGTTCCGGCCTGGAGCAGGCGGCGGCGGGAAGGCGAGGACAGGGTGTGCATGGCGTCGGCGAAAAATCGGCGACTGTAGGTGTGGGCGGCGCGCCGGGCCACGAAGCTTTTGTCATGTGCTCATGCACAAACTGGCGCACGTCGCTACAAAGCGATGCATGAACTTTTCCGGAAAAGGTCATGGGGTCTTCGCATAATCGCCTTCGTCATTCCGACCCTCTCACTCAAGGAGCTTCATTCATGGCACAGACCCGGATCGCCGTCATCGTCGGCAGCCTGCGCAAGGATTCGTTCAACCACAAGCTCGCTCTGGCGCTGGCGCACCTGGCGCCGTCGGACTTCACTTTCGAAACCCTGCGCATCGACGACCTGCCGCTGTACAACCAGGACGACGACGGCAACCAGGCCGCTTCGGTGAAGCGCCTCAAGAGCGAGGTTGCGGCCGCACAGGGCGTGCTGTTCGTCACGCCCGAATACAACCGCTCGATTCCCGGCGTGCTGAAGAACGCCATCGACCACGCCTCTCGCCCCTACGGCCAGAGCGTCTGGGGCGGCAAGCCGACCGGCGTGGTCGGCATTTCCGTCGGCGCCATCGGCACCGCGCTCGCGCAGCAGCACCTGCGCAACATCCTGGCCTACCTCGACGCGCCCACGATGGGCGGCCCCGAAGTGTTCCTGCAGGCCAAGGAAGGCCTGTTCGACGACAAGGGCCACATCGGCAACGAAGGCACGCAGAAGTTCCTGCAGGGCTGGATGGACAAGTACGTGGCCTGGGTGAAGAGCCATTCGGCTGCCTGACGAACTGGGCGCCGATCGACGCCCATGAAAAAGCCGCCCCTTTGGAGGGCGGCTTTCTTTTTGGGGCTGACGATCTGGCTGTTTGCTATTCCAGATGAATTGATGGATTGAATTTCAATGTCAATTGATTTGCGGCCAGCAGTTATCGAACCGTATTTCCAACGACATAACCGCCGTCGACCGGCAAATCGGTGGCCGTAATGAACGAGGCGGCCGGGCTGGCATAGAAAATCGCGGCACCAACCAGGTCTTCGGTCGATCCCCAGCGCTTGAGCGCGGAATGACCGGCAATCAGGTCGTGGCTCTTCGGCACGCTCCATAGAACTTTCGTCATGTCGGTCTTGTGGTACCCCGGAGAAATCGTGTTGACCCGCACGCCATGGGGACCGTATGCGTGCGCCAGTGTTCGGGTCAAGCCGAGAAGCCCGGTCTTGCTCGCGGCATAGGCGGGAATTTCGGGCTCGACAAGGTAGCTGAGCATCGAAGAGATATTGATGATGCTGCCCTTCGCGCGGATCAGGTGCTCGCGAAAGGCGTAGGACATGCGCATGACGCCATTGAGGTTGACGTCGATCACATCGAGGAAGACTTCCTCGGTATGTTCCGCCTCGCCGCAAAGAATGCCCTGTGCATTGACCAGAACGTCGAGCGTTTCAAAGGTTGCGGCAAACGCCTTGATGCCGTCGCCATCGCGTGCATCGAGGAGTTCGAAGCGAATGGCTTGATTTGCCGGGTTCAGCCTTTCCCTGGCGATCTTTTCAGGACTGCTTCCGGTGGCCACGACCGACGCGCCGAGCCTTGCAAAGCCGTGCGCAATTGCGAGCCCGATGCCACTGGTGGCGCCCGATACCACAATGGACTTTCCATTGAAGAGGTCGCTGCGAAAGGTGTCGAGCAGGGTGTCTCTGTCTGTCTGATTTTCTTGCATGATTGGCCGAGGAAGTGGTTGACTGCCGAATTGGCCAAAAAAGATTATCAGTGTTGGATTGCTTTGGGTATTTGATTCAAATGGAATTAACCAAAGACCTAAATGTTTGCAAAGGTCTGTTGTTTTTGGCAATTTGAGGCGTGCGCGGTGAAATGGGGTGCGCGCCGCACTGGCCCAGCGCGAAGGCACCCCATGGCGAGGTGCCTCGGCAACAGAAAGGCCCAAAAGCCGCGTTGGGTCCCAGCCACTGAGACCCAACGGGCTGTGGGCGGGCCGGCAAGACTCAGGCAGCTTGCGCGACGCTCTTCTGGTTCGCGGCTTCGGCCGTGGCCACGAGGATGTCGGCGCGGGCGGCGGCCAGCGCGGCGGCCTTGGGTGCGTCACCCATCGCGATGCCTTCGGCGCGCACGAAGCGCACGTCGGTGATGCCGAAGAAGCCGAAGATCACCTTCAGGTAGCTCTCCTGGTGTTCAGCCGCTTGACCACCTTCGGAGGTCGAGTAGATGCCGCCGCGGCTCGACGCCACGATGATGGTCTTGCCGCCGGCCAGGCCCACGGCGCCCTTGTCGGTGTACTTGAAGGTGCGGCCGGCTTGCGCGAGGCGGTCGATCCAGGCCTTGAGCTGGGTCGGGATGGTGAAGTTGTACAGCGGGGCGCCGATCACGACGACGTCGGCGGCCAGGAACTGGGTCACCAGCTTTTCCGACAGGGCGTTCTCGCGCAGCTGCGCTTCGGTCGGCTGGGCCTGCACGCCGGTCTTGATGCCGAGAGCGTCGGGGCCGAAGTGCGAGGGCGCGTCCACGGCGAGGTCGAGGTATTCGACCTGGGTGTTGGGGTGGGCGGCGCGCCAGGCGGCGACGGTTTCGGCCGTGAGCTGGCGCGAGGTGGAGCCGGCGGCCAGGATGCTGGAGTCGATGTGGAGCAGCTTCATGTCAGTCAATCACTTTCTGTGCAAGGTGTCGGCGCTGAGAAGTGGCCGGCGTTGGAAGAATTCTATTTTTGATGCGAGTGATTGATAAGTAGCCAAAATTTGATCAGATCGTTCTGTTTGCGGGACAATTAAGCGATGCAAGACCTCAACGACATGGTTTTCTTCGCCGAGGTGGCCGAGCGGGGCGGCTTTGCCGCCGCCAGCCGGGCGCTGGGCATCCCCAAATCGCGCCTGTCGCGCCGCGTGGCCGAGCTCGAGGAGCGGTTGGGCGTGCAACTGATGCAGCGCAGCACGCGGCGCCTGTCGCTCACGCCGGCCGGCGAGATCTATCTGCGGCACGCCTCGGCGATGCGCGACGCAGCGCAGGCGGCCGCCGAGGCGGTGGCGCAGGTGCAGACCGAGCCGAGCGGGCTGGTGCGGTTGACCTGCCCGGTCACCATCGCGCACAGCGGGTTGGCGCAGCTGATCCCGCTGTTCATGGAACGCTACCCCGCGGTGCGCGTCGACATCCGCGTCATCAACCGGCCGGTGGACCTGATCGAGGAGGGCATCGACATCGCGCTGCGCGTGCGCCCGGCGATCGAGGACAGCACCGTGCTCGTCGCCAAGACCTTCGGTCACAGCCGCGGCGTGCTGGTCGCGAGTCCGGCGCTGCTGGCGCAGCACGGGCCGATCGGCACGCCCGCCGACCTTGCAAAGCTGCCGACGGCGGCCATGTCGGTCAACGGGGAAGGGCGCGCCGAATGGCGGCTCGAGGGCCCGGAAGGCCGCAGCCACCTGCATGTGCACACGCCGCGCTACGTGGCCGACGACCTCGCCACGCTGCAGTTCGGCGCGGTGGGCGGTGTCGGCGCGACCCTGCTCCCCGACTACATGTGCAGCGCCGACGTCGAGGCCGGCCGGCTGGTGCGGGTGCTGCCGGGCTGGGGGCCGTCGCCGGTGGTGGCGCACATGGTGTTTCCGGCGCGGCGTGCGCTGGTGCCGGCGGTGCGGCGGCTGATCGACTTCCTGTCGGAGCACCTGCAGAGCGAGCAGATGCGGATGTTCTAAAGCCAGATTGCTATCCAAAAGATAGCGTCATGCCGGGGCTTCGCAGGTTCTATATGCGAAAAACGTCATATCCAAACAAACAGATATTCGTTTGCCATTGAAGCAGCGGTTCGCACAATCCAAGGCTTCACCCCCTCCTTGGAGCGACCATGGCAACCCTGCGACTCGGCGACACCGCCCCCAATTTCACCCAGGACTCCAGCGAAGGCCCGATCGACTTCTACCAGTGGGCCGGCGATTCGTGGATCGTGTTCTTCTCGCACCCGGCCGATTTCACGCCCGTGTGCACCACCGAACTTGGCAAGACGGCGGCGCTGTCGGGCGAGTTCGCCAAGCGCGGCGTGAAGCCCATCGCGCTGAGCGTCGACCCGGCCACCAAGCACAAGGAGTGGATCTCGGACATCAACGAGACGCAGAACACCACCGTCAACTTCCCGATCATTGCGGACGCCGACCGCAAGGTGGCCGACCTGTACGACCTGATCCACCCGAATGCCTCGGCCACGGCCACCGTTCGCAGCGTGTTCATCATCGATCCGAAGAAGGTGATCCGCACCACCATCACCTACCCGGCATCGACCGGCCGCAACTTCGACGAGATCCTGCGCGTGATCGACTCGCTGCAGCTCACCGACAGCCACAAGGTCGCCACGCCCGTGAACTGGAAGGACGGCGACGACGTCGTCATCGTGCCGAGCATCCAGGACCCGGCCGAGCTGGCCGAGCGCTTCCCCAAGGGCTTCAAGGCCGTCAAGCCTTACCTGCGGATCACGCCGCAGCCGAACAAGTAAGCCCGCAGGACCGCGCCGTCATGCAGACTCGCGTCATCATCGTGCCCGGCTGGCGCGACTCCGGGCCCGGCCACTGGCAGAGCCTGTGGGAAGCGCGCATTCCGGGCGCGGCGCGGGTGGCGCAGGACGACTGGGCCTCGCCCAAGCGCGATGCCTGGGTGCCCGCACTGGCCAGGCTCGTGCTCGAAAGCGAAGGCCCCGTGGTCATCGCGGCGCACAGCCTGGGCTGCATCGCCACCGCGCACCTGCCGCCCGAGGCCGCTGCCCGCATCCAGGGTGCGCTGCTGGTGGCGCCGGCCGACCCGGAGCGTCGCGCGGTGCTGTCCGACTTCGCGCCCGTGCCGTATGCGGCGCTGCCGTACCGCAGCATCGTGGTGGCGAGCAGCAACGATCCCTATTGCCCTATCCGCCTCGCGGGTGCCTATTCGCGCGCCTGGGGCAGCGAGTTCGTGCGCATGCAGAATGCGGGGCACATCAACATCGATTCGGGGCACGGAGACTGGCCGCTCGGCCTGGCCCTGCTGCAATCGTTGACCGACGAACCCGCCGCCTGGTCGGCCGGTCGTGAATTTTCAGACAACCTGGCAACCACATGACTTCCAGAATCAAGACCCTCGTCGCCGTGCTCGCGCTGGCGTCCTCCGCACTCGCCGGCAACACTGCCTTTGCCCAAGGCACAGGCCTGCTGAACGCCTCGTACGACGTGGCGCGCGAGTTCTACAAGGACTACAACGCAGCGTTCGTGGCGCACTACAAGAAGGCCACGGGCAAGGACGTCAAGATCGACCAGTCGCACGGCGGCTCCAGCGCCCAGGCACGCGCCGTGGCCGACGGCCTCGACGCCGATGTGGTCACCATGAACACCTCGACCGACATCGACTTCCTGGCCGGCACCGGCGTGGTCGCCAAGGACTGGAACAAGAAATTCCCCGAGAACGCATCGCCCACCACCTCGACCATGCTGCTGCTGGTGCGCAACGGCAACCCCAAGGGCATCAAGGACTGGGACGACCTGATCAAGCCGGGGGTGCAGGTTGTGATCGTCAACCCCAAGACCGGCGGCAACGGCCGCTACGCCTACCTGGCCGCCTGGGGCTACATCAAGAAGAAGGGCGGCACCGACGCGCAGGCCGCCGAGTTCGTCGGCAAGCTGTTCAAGAACGTGCCGGTGCTGGCACGCGGCGGCCGCGACGCCACCACCGCCTTCCTGCAACGCAACATCGGCGACGCGCTGATCACCTTCGAATCCGAAGTGGTCTCGATCGACCGTGAATTCGGCACCGGCAAGGTCGACTCGGTGTACCCGTCGATCTCCATCGTGGCCGAGAACCCGGTTGCCATCGTCGAGCGCACCGTCAAGAAGAAGGGCACGGGCGAGCTCGCCAAGGCCTACCTCGACTGGCTGTACTCCGAAGAAGCGCAGGAAATCGCCGCCAAGCACGCGCTGCGTCCGCGTTCGCCGGCCGTGCTCAAGAAGCACGCCGCGACCTTCAAGCCCCTGCAGCTGTTCACGGTGCAGGAACTGTTCGGCAGCCTGACCGAAGCGCAGAAGGTGCACTTCAATGACGGCGGCCAGTTCGACAAGCTCTACACCCCTGGCGCGAAGTAAATGAGTGGCGCTGCTTCTTCGGCGCTCCCGGCAGCGGGAGCGCCTTTTTCACGTGCCAACCGGGCAGGGGGCGCCAAGCGCGTGCTGCCCGGTTTCCACATCACGCTCGGCTTCACGGTCTTCTACCTGTGCCTGATCGTGCTGATCCCGCTGTCGGCGCTGGTCTTCAAGACCTTCACGATGACCTGGGAGCACTTCTGGGTGTCGGTGACCGCACCGCGCGTGATGGCCTCGTACCGCCTGACCTTCGGCGCCTCGCTGATCGCGGCCATGGTGAATGCGGTGTTCGGCCTGCTCGTGGCGTGGGTGCTGGTGCGCTACAAGTTCCCGGGCAAGCGCATCGTCGATGCGCTGGTCGACCTGCCGTTCGCGCTGCCCACGGCCGTGGCCGGCATCTCGCTCACGGCGCTGCTCGCAGGCAACGGCTGGATCGGGCAATTGCTCGAGCCGTACGGCATCAAGCTGGCGTTCACGCCGGCGGGCATCGTGATTGCGCTGATCTTCATCGGGCTGCCGTTCGTGGTGCGCACGGTGCAGCCGGTGCTCGAAGACACCGAGAAAGAACTCGAAGAAGCCGCGACGTCGCTGGGCGCCACGCGCCTGCAGACCTTCACCCGGGTGATCTTTCCGGCGATTGCGCCTGCGTTGCTCACGGGCTTTGCCATGGCCTTCGCACGTGCCATCGGCGAGTACGGCTCGGTGATCTTCATCGCCGGCAACATGCCGATGATTTCCGAGATCACGCCGCTCATCATCATCGGCAAGCTGGAACAGTACGACTACACGGGCGCCACCGCGGTCGCGCTGGTGATGCTGGTGCTGTCGTTCATTTTGCTGCTGGTCATCAATGGCCTCCAGGCATGGCAGCGCAAGCGCGCAGGAGCCTGACATGAGCGCACCTTCCAAGATCATCCGCCGCGCGCAAGCCGGCACCACCGAGTCGGCCTGGGTCCGCTGGACGCTGATCGGCATCGCGCTCGCGTTCATGTTCCTCTTCCTCGTGCTGCCGCTGGCGGCCGTGGCGGTCGAAGCGCTGCGCAAGGGTCTCAACGCTTATCTCGAGGCGCTGAAGGAACCCGATGCGTGGAGTGCGATCCGACTCACGCTCATCACCGCTGCCATCGCCGTGCCGATGAACCTCGTCTTCGGCGTGGCCGCAGCCTGGGCCATCGCCAAGTTCGAGTTCCGCGGCAAGGCCTTCCTCACCACACTGATCGACCTGCCGTTCGCGGTGTCGCCGGTGGTCGCGGGCCTGATCTACGTGCTGGTGTTCGGCGCGCAGGGCTGGTTTGGCCCGTGGCTGGCGGAGCACGACATCAAGATCATCTTTGCCGTGCCCGGCATCGTGCTGGCCACCGTGTTCGTGACCTTTCCCTTCATTGCGCGCGAACTCATTCCGCTGATGCAGGCGCAGGGCACCGACGAAGAGCAGGCGGCCATCGTGCTCGGCGCGACCGGCTGGCAGACCTTCTGGCGCGTGACCTTGCCCAACATCAAGTGGGGCCTGCTGTATGGCGTGATCCTGTGCAATGCGCGCGCCATGGGCGAGTTCGGTGCGGTGTCGGTGGTGTCGGGCCACATCCGCGGCCAGACCAACACGATGCCGCTGCACGTCGAAGTGCTCTACAACGAATACCAGTCGGTGGCTGCGTTTGCCGTGGCCTCGCTGCTGGCGATCCTGGCGCTGGTCACCCTGGTGATCAAGTCGGTCATCGAGTGGCGCCATGAGCGCGAAATGAAAGCCATCGCCGAGCTGCCGCCCGAGCGTCCCCCCGAGCCTTCGGCGGCCTGAGAAGACGAGAGAACAAGACCATGAGCATCGAAATCCGCAACATCAGCAAGCAGTTCGGCGACTTCCGGGCGCTGAACAACGTGAACCTCGACGTCGAGTCGGGCGAACTCGTCGCGCTGCTCGGCCCTTCGGGCTGCGGCAAGACCACGCTGCTGCGCATCATCGCGGGCCTGGAAACGGCCGACACCGGCAGCATCCACTTCTCGGGCGAAGACACGACCGACGTGCACGTGCGCGAACGCCAGGTCGGCTTCGTGTTCCAGCACTACGCGCTGTTCCGCCACATGACCGTGTTCGAGAACGTGGCCTTCGGCCTGCGCGTGAAGCCGCGCAAGGAGCGCCCGAGCGACGCGCAGATCAAGCAGAAGGTGACCGACCTGCTCAAGCTGGTGCAGCTCGACTGGCTGGCCGACCGCTACCCGTCGCAGCTGTCCGGCGGCCAGCGCCAGCGCATCGCGCTGGCCCGCGCGCTGGCGGTGGAGCCCAAGGTGCTGCTGCTCGACGAACCCTTCGGCGCGCTCGACGCCAAGGTGCGCAAGGAACTGCGCCGCTGGCTGCGCCGGCTGCACGACGAGCTGCACGTCACCTCGATCTTCGTCACGCACGACCAGGAAGAAGCGCTCGAAGTGGCCGACCGCGTGGTGGTCATCAACAAGGGCCGCATCGAGCAGGTTGGCTCGCCGCAGGACGTGTGGGACAAGCCCGCGAGCCCGTTCGTCTACGGCTTCCTGGGCGACGTGAACCTGTTCCACGGCCGGGCCGACAACGGCGCCGTGCAACTGGATGGCATGCGCATCGACTCGCCCGAGCACAGCACCGCGCGGGACGCCAAGGCACTGGCCTACGTGCGCCCGCACGACCTGGACGTGACCCGCTACGTGGCGGGTGCCACCGGCATCGTCGCCACGCTGTCGCGTGCGATTGTGGTCGGACCGATCGCGCGGCTGGAACTTGAGCCCACCGAAACGAATCCAGATAATCCGGGCTCCGGAACCATCATCGAAGCGCAACTCCCTGCGCAACAGTTCCGCGACCTGGACTTGAAGGAAGGCGACACCGTCGTCGCCAACCCCCGCAAGGCCAGGGTGTTCGTAGAAGAAGATTGGGTGTCTCCTTGATCCATTGGTACTTCGGCGCGCCGCGCCGCGCGCTCGCGCTGATCTGCCTGGCCTGTGTGTTGATGCTGGCCTTCGGGCTGTATCTGCAACACGTGGTCGGGCTCGAACCCTGCCCCATGTGCATCGTGCAGCGCTACGCGCTGATGCTCGTGGCGCTGTTCACCGGCCTGGCGGCGCTGTTCAACAGCCGCGGCCTGCAGGTGACGGGCGGGGTGCTGGCGCTGGCGGCGGCGGTGGGCGGTGCCTACACGGCGGCGCAGCAGAGCTGGCTGCAGTGGTATCCGCCCGAAGTCGTTTCGTGCGGGCGTGACCTGTACGGAATGATCGAGACCTTCCCGCTCAAGCGCGCGCTGCCGATGATCTTCCGCGGCGGCGGCGACTGCTCCAAGATCGACTGGTCGCTGTTCGGCCTGACGCTGGCGAACTGGTCGTTCATCGCGTTCACGGTGCTGGCGCTGTTGCTCCTCACTTTGCTGCTGCGTCGGCGCACTGCGCGCTGAGTTCTTTTCCAGTAGTTTCTGCGGCGTGGCCCGCTGCCTTTCGAGGGCAGCGGGCCACGCCGTTTTCAATGGCCACGCCGCTGCGGGCCGAGGCAAAGGCCCGTCGAAACTGCGTGCTTTAGCAGGCCTTCAGCAACCGGGGCTAGGATCAATCGCATCCTTTCCCGGGTTCCGCCGCCCGTTTCATCCCACTGTCACTGCATGCCCACCACTCCCTCGCGACGATCGCGCAAGCTCCTTGTCGGCCTGGCCTTGCTCGTCGTGCTGGCGATCGCGGCCTTCTTCTGGCTGAGCCCGCCGAAGAAATCCGACTACCTCACCGCCACCGTGCAGCGCGGCGACCTGGAGAACGCGGTGCTCGCCAGCGGCGTGCTGCAAGCCTTCAAGCAGGTCGAGGTGGGCGCGCAGGTGTCGGGCCAACTCAAGTCGCTGAAGGTGGTGCTCGGCCAGCCCGTGAAGAAGGGCGACTGGCTCGCCGAGATCGACCCTGTCATTTCGCAGAACACCCTCGCGCAGGAACAGGCCAAGCTTGAGAACCTGCAGGCGCAGAAGCTCGCGAAGGAAGTCCGCGTGAAGCAGGCCGAGCTCACCTGGGCGCGCCAACGCGACATGCTGGCGCAGGACGCCGCCGCGCGCCAGGACCTGGAAGGCGCCGACACCGAACTGCGCGCGCTGCGCGCCGACGCCGTGTCGCTCGATGCGCAGATCCGCCAGCAGAAACTGGCTTTGGCCTCGGCGCAGACCAACCTGTCGTACACCCGCATCATGGCGCCCATCGACGGCGACGTGGTGTCGATCAACACGCTCGAAGGCCAGACCGTGGTGGCCTCGTTCCAGGTGCCCACGCTCATGAAGCTGGCCGACCTGTCGACCATGACCGTGAAGGCCCAGGTGTCCGAGGCCGACGTGGTGCGCGTGAAGGCCGGCCAGCCCGTGTACTTCACCATCCTCGGCGACCCCGACACGCGCTACCACGGCACGCTGCGCGCGGTGCAGCCGTCGCCCGAGAAGATCAACAACGCCGTGTTCTTCAACGCGCTGTTCGACGTGCCCAACCCCGACCGCACGCTGCGCGTCGACATGACGGCGCAGGTCGCCATTCTGCTGGGCGAGGCGAAACAGGCGCTGACCGTGCCGCTCACCGCACTCGGCACGCGCGACAAGGACGGCCGCCATGAAGTGCGTGTGCTCCTGCCCGACCAGCGCGTGGAAAAGCGGCAGGTGCGCATCGGCATCCGCAACAACTTCCAGGCCCAGGTGCTCGAAGGCCTGGAGGAGGGCGACAACGTCATCACCGGCGACGCCTCGGCGCTGGAGAAGACCGACGGCAGCACGAACGACAACGGCGGCGGCAGCGGCAACCGGAGGCCGCGCCAGTGACGCAGCCACTGCTGACCCTGCGCGGCATCGGCCGCAGCTTTCCCTCGGGCGAGCAGGAGGTCCAGGTGCTGAAGGACGTCGACCTGGACATCGGCCACGGCGAAATGCTGGCCATCGTCGGCGCCTCGGGCTCGGGCAAGTCGACCCTCATGAACATCCTCGGCTGCCTCGACCGGCCGACCACCGGCACCTACACCGTGTCGGGCCAAGACGTCGGCACGCTCGACAGCGACGCGCTCGCCGCGCTGCGGCGCGAGCACTTCGGCTTCATCTTTCAGCGCTACCACCTCATGCAGCACCTGACGGCCGCCGGCAACGTCGAGGTGCCCGCCGTCTACGCCGGCACCGAGGGCACGGCACGCGACGCGCGGGCGCGGCAGCTGCTCGCGCGCCTGGGCCTCGAAGACCGCACGGAGCACCGGCCGAGCCAGCTCTCGGGCGGCCAGCAGCAGCGCGTGAGCATTGCGCGCGCGCTGATGAATGGCGGGCAGGTCATCCTGGCCGACGAGCCGACCGGCGCGCTCGACCGCAAGAGCGGCCAGGAGGTCATCGGCATCCTGCGCGAGCTGCATGCGCAGGGCCACACCATCATCATCGTGACGCACGACATGCAGGTGGCGCGCTGCACCGAACGCATCATCGAGATCGCCGACGGCGTGATCGTCGGCGACCGGCCGAACGTGCCGACCGTGGCCGCGCCCACGCAGACGGTCGGCGGCGACACCCCGGCGCCGCCCGCCATGACCCGCCCCACGCTCGGCATCGCGCGCTTCAGCACCGGTTGGGCGCGTTTCTCCGAAGCCTTTCGCATGGCCTGGCGCTCGATGATGGCGCACCGCATGCGCACGGCGCTGACCATGCTGGGCATCATCATCGGCATCACCTCGGTGGTGTCGATCGTGGCCATCGGGGAGGGCGCCAAGCGCTTCGTGCTGGCCGACATCAAGGCCATCGGCACCAGCACGCTCGACATCTACCCGGGCCGCGATTTCGGCGACGACAAGGCCGCGAGCATCCGCACGCTGCTGCCGGCCGACCTGCAGGCCATTGCCGCGCAGCCCTTCGTGCACAGCGTCACGCCGACCACCCTGCGCAGCCTGCGCTTGCGCTACCGCAGCGCTGATGTGAATGGCAACGTGAGCGGCGTCAGCGACAACTTCTTCAGCGTGCGCGACATCCAGATGACCAGCGGCACGGCCTTCAATGCCAACGACGTGCGCCAGCAATCGCAGGTGGTGGTGATCGACCAGAACACGCGGCGCAAGCTCTTTCCCGAGGGCACCGACCCGATCGGCAAGGTCATCCTCGTGGGCAGCCTGCCGTGCACCGTGATCGGCGTGGCACAGGAAAAGAAGAGCATGTTCAGCGAGAACAAGTCGCTCAACATCTGGCTGCCCTACAGCACCGGCGCGAGCCGCCTGTTCGGCCAGCAGCACTTCGACGGCATCACCGTGCGCATCCGCGACGACCAGCCCACCAAGGCGGCCGAGGAAAGCATCGTGCGGCTGCTCACGCTGCGCCACGGCGGCAAGGACTTCTTCACCTTCAACATGGACAGCATCGTGAAGACGGCCGAGCGCACCAGCCAGTCGCTCACCTTGCTGCTGTCGCTGATCGCCGTGATCTCGCTGGTGGTGGGCGGCATCGGCGTGATGAACATCATGCTGGTGTCGGTGACCGAGCGCACCCGCGAGATCGGCATCCGCATGGCCGTGGGCGCGCGCCAGAGCGACGTGCTGCAGCAGTTCCTGACCGAGGCCGTGCTCGTGTGCCTGGTCGGCGGTTTCATCGGCGTGCTGCTGTCGTACGGCATCAGCTTTCTGTTCTCGGTGTTCGTGAAGCAATGGCAAATGATCTTTTCACTGGGCGCCGTGGTGTCGGCCTTCCTGTGCGCGTCGCTCATCGGCGTGCTGTTCGGGTACCTGCCGGCGCGCAACGCCGCGCGGCTCGACCCCATCGAGGCGCTGGCCCGTGAGTAGCGCGCGCCTGACCCTGGGAGCGCTCGCCATCGCGGTGGCGCTCGGCGGCTGCACGCTGTTCCAGCCGGAGCGGCGCGAGCAGCGTCCGCTCGGCGTGCCGCAGGCATGGCAGCAACAGCCGGCGTCGCAGAACGCGGCGGCCATGCCGCAGACCCGCTGGTGGACCGCCTTCCACGACCCGCGGCTCGACACCCTCATCGACAACGCCCTGCGCACCAACAACAACCTGGCCGCCGCCGGCATCCGCGTGCAGCGCGCGCAGTTGCAGGCCGGCCTGGCGAACACGAACCTCACGCCGGGCGTGACGGGGCAAGTCGGCACCAGCCGCAGCTTCGACTTGAAGCGAGGCGGCGTGGCCGCATCAAGCGCGAACACCTCGTTGAACCTGAGCTACGAAATCGATCTCTGGGGTCGCCTGTCGGCACAGCGCAGCGCCGCCGATTGGGAGCTCCAGGCCACCGAGTCCGACCGCGAGGCCACGGCGCTGGCGCTGGTCGGCACGACCGCCGGGCTGTACTGGCAAAGCGGCTACCTGAACCACCGCATCGCGCTGAGCGAAGCCGGCATGGCCGATGCTCGGCGCATCCAGGCGCTGGTGCGCGCCAAGTACGCGGCGGGCGCCGTGTCCGGGCTCGACGTCGCGCAGGCCGGCCAGAACCTCGCGAGCCAGGAGGCTGCGCACACGCAGCTGCTGCAACAGCGCGTCGAAGCGCGCAACGCGCTGGCCATCCTGTTCGACATGCCGCCCGACACCCCGAAGGAGGAGCCGTCGCGGCTGCCGGACACCGCCTTGCCCGTGATCGATGCCGGCCTGCCCGCGAGCCTGCTGGGCCGCCGGCCCGACCTGCGTGCGGCGGAGCAGCGCCTGCGGGCGTCGCTGGCGAACGTCAATGCAACGCGCACCGGCTTCTACCCGACGCTGAGCCTCACAGGCTCGCTGGGTGCGGGGAGCACTGCGCTGGGTGAGGTGCTGAAAAACCCGATCGCCACGTTGGGCGCTGGGCTGGTGTTGCCTTTCCTGCAATGGAACACCGCGCGGCTGACCGTCGCTGTGTCGCAGACGCAGTACGAAGAGGCGGTCGTCGGATTCCGCCAGTCGCTCTACACCGCGTTGTCCGAGGTGGAGAACACGCTGTCATCACGAACCCAGCTGCAGGACGAAAGCGTGAAGCTGGCCTTGGCGCTTCAGCAGGCGCAGCGCGCGGAAGCCCTGTCGGAAGTGCGCTACCGCGCCGGCGCCACCGCGCTGCAGCCGGTGCTCGATGCCAAGGACAAACGCCGAATCGCAGAGGTGTCCGTGGCGCAGAACCGGTTGAACCAGCTCAACGCCACGATGACGTTGTACAAGGCGCTGGGCGGCGCGGCCACTGTCGAGTAGGAAGAGAGAAACGGCTCCCACGCCACAGCAGGTGCCCGGCAGGCGGTGCGGTGTGGGCGGCCCCTCTGTGCCGCCGAGGAGCGCAGCGTTTCGCGGATCAGGGCTTGCAGCTGTCTGAGCCGAAGGCGAGTTCTGCAAGACCCCGCGAAACGCGAGCACCGCAGGGCAGCCGCGAAGCGGCCGGCACAGTGGGGCCGACCGCGCCGTACCGCCTGTCGGGCGCCCCTCAAAAGGGACCTAAGCCTGAAACGGCGGCGCCCCCCGCACCTTCCGAACAAGCAGCCCCGGCAGCCGCAAGACAAACTCGACCATCAACCGCGTGTGCATCCAGGTCAGCAGCACGTTGTCGCGGCCATAGCGAAAGTGCGACACCCCGCCTTCTTCAGCCGTCAGGTACTTCACAGGCGCATCGATGTTCACCGGCTTGACCCCGCGCCAGGCCAGTCGCACGACCGCCTCGGTATCGAAGTCGAAGCGCCGCATCCAGGGTTGCCGCGCCATCACCGCGATCAGGTCGACCACCGGGTACACGCGAAAACCGTAGAGCGAATCGCCAACGCCCGCGAACAGCGTTTCGAGTTGCGTCCAGCCGTTGGACACCCGACGCCCACGCACCCGCAGCAACGGCGCACTGGCATCGAACACGGGCCGGCCCAGCACCATCGTCTCGGGCCGCGCCAGCGAGGCTTGCATGAAAGAGGGAATCAGGTCCGCCGGATGCTGCCCGTCGGAATCCATCGTCAGTGCGTGCGTGAAGCCGGCTTCTTTCGCGGCCCGCAAACCGTGCAGCACCGCCGAGCCCTTGCCCTGGTTCTGCGGCAGCACCCACACGCGCAGACCGGGGTCGCCGGCCGCCATCTGCTGCAGACGCTCGCCCGTGCCGTCGTTGCTGCCGTCGATCACCACCCACACCGGGTTCCATTGGGCCCGCGCCGCGGCGACCGTCGAGAACAGGCGCTCGCCCGTGTTGTAGCTGGGGATCAGGACAAGGTGGGTGCGCGAGGCGTCTGCTGGCATTCGGGGGACGCGTCGGTGGCGCGCTGCTCCATGTGTTGACGGAAATAGTGTTCCAGCTCGACCTGCAACGCATCGCTGTCCTGCGTCGGCGCAAAGCGCTTGCCCAGCCGCAGCGTGAACACGATGGGCAGCGGCGGCACGCGCCACAGCGGCCAGCCCTTGCCGAGGTAGGGCGAGTCGGTGTCGATGAACACGGTCTGGATCGGCGCCTGCGCCAGCTTGGCGATCAGCGTGGTGCCGGGGCGGAAGGGGTTGAGCGGCGGCGTCACCGTGCGCGTGCCTTCGGGAAAGATCACGAGCTGGCCGCCCTGGCGCAGGTCGTTGACCGCCAGGCGCACCATCGTGCGGGCCGACTTGTTGCTGATGTAGCGCGCCAGCCGGGCGCCCGCGCCGAGGAAGATGTTGCCCATCAGCTCGGCCTTCATGATGCAGGCGCTGCGCGGCAGCCGCGCCACCAGCAGCAGCGCGTCGAGCATGGTCGGGTGGTTGGCCACGAAGATCACGCCGGGTTCGTTGCGCATCGGGTCCAGGCACGAGGCGTCGATGCGCATCATGCCGGTGACGGAAGCGAGCCACCAGAACATCCGGTAGGCAAAGGCGATGGTCATGCGGCCCAGCGCGCGCGCCGGTGCGGCCGGCATCACCGGGTACAGCAGCATGGCGACGAAGTTCCAGACCAGCGAGATCAGGCCGAGGAACAGGAGCAGCGCGTAGAGCATCAGCGCGAGCGGGATCGACGTGAGAAAACGCAGCACGTTCATGGGTGGTGTCGGTCGGACGGGCGGCGGACCGCTCAGGCGGCCTGCAGCCGGCCGGCGGCGACCGTGTGGGCCTCGATCTCGACCAGCAGATCGCTGCGGCAGATGTCGGCTTCCAGGTACACCGCGTGGCGGGCCATCGGCGCGTGCGCGCCGAGCGCGGCTTCGATCACCTCGCGCACGGCCTCGGTGTCCGACGGATGCCGCACGTACACCACGCCATCGAGCGCATCGAGCGAGAAGCGCGCGGTGGTCTGCGCATGGGCGGAGGCGATCACGGCCTCGAGGTTGCGCAGCGTTTCGCGGGTTTGCTCACGCACGTCGCCGTGGTGCACGGTTTCGTGGCCGACGATGCTTGCCGTGCCCGAGATGAAGAGCGCGACCTGGCCGTCGCCGATGTCCGCCAGCGCGGCGCGCGAAAAGGTCGGCGAGCGCGGGCCGTAGGTTTCGGGATAGCGGTAGGCCGACACCTGCCGCGGGTTTTCAACGGGCAGCGGCGCGGCGCGTCCTGCGAGAAAACGGATCGACAGCGCGCCCTGGCGGATGCCCAGCGCGCAGGCGGCCGGGGCGCCCTCGAAGGCGGCACGGCCGGCTTCGAAGAAAGCCTCTTGCCGGCCCAGGTTGAACTGGCGGTAGCGTTCGAGCCCGCCGCCGTCGGCATTGATGCGCGGCAGGTAGTTCCAGATGCGCTGCAGGTGCGGCGTGTCGGCCTGGTCGAGCGTGCGGAACAGGTCGCGGTAGGCGCGCTGTGCAAGCTCGGTCAGGCTCTGGCCTTCCACGGCTTCATCGAGGTCGATGGCGCCGAGCAGCCAGTGCCCGTCGGTGCGCCAGCGCGCGATGCCGGTGGTGCCCGATCGGACCTGGGTTCCGTCGCCCACGTGCCACACGTCGGCCATCGCGCCTTGCGGCGACAGCACGCGCGCATTGACCGTGGGCATCCAGGCGACACCGTGCGGCGTGCCGTAGCCGAGTGCGGCAAAGGGGGCATGGCTGTGCGTGGCCAGCGCGAGGCTGTCCGGCAGCGAGAGGCGCTCCACGCGCAAAGGGGAATGAAGGTGGTCGTCCTGGGGGCGCACGTTCAGCGAACCTCGTCGGCGGTGGATTCGGGTTTGCGGCCGGTGTAGGCCGAGAAGACCCCGAGGCTCGCGTAGCGGCGCACCTCGCCGAAACCGGCGGCGCCCAGCGCCTGCATGACGCGCTCGGGCGGGATGCAGGCCTCGATGGTGTCCCAGTAGTAGCGCCACAGTTCCGAGGTGTCGCTGCGGCGGCCGACCACGCGGGCGATCAGCGGCACCACGGCGCGCATGTAGCCCTTGAGCAGCGCCGTGGCGATGCGGCCTTCGGGCTTGGTGATCTCGAGCACCACCACGCGGCCGCCGGGGCGCAGCACGCGGTGGAATTCGGAAAAGGCGGCGGCCACATCGCTGATGTGGCGCATGGCGTAGCCCATGCTCACGAAATCGCAGCTGGCGTCGGGCCGGGGCAGGGCCTCGGCGACGCCTTGAATCAGTTCGACGCCGGGCAGCCGGACCTGGCCCATCATCCCGACGCTGGGGTCCACGCCGGTCAGTTTGCCGGCGGGGCCGATGATCTTCAGGGCCTCGCGGGCGACGAGCCCGGTGCCGATGCCCACGTCGAGCACCTGTGCGCCCGCCGCGAGGCCGGCCTGCTTCAGCGCGTCGCGCCGATACGCGGGGCCGGTGCCGAAGGCCAGCACGGCTTCGATGCGGTCGTAGTCCGCAGCCGTGCTGTCGAAGATGCGCCGCAGGAATGCCTGATGCTCCGCTTCGGTGTTGTAGTACAGCGGCAGCGGGGCGTGCGGCGGCAGGGCGTCGGGATTTCCCGTACCGGCAATAGGCGATGGCGTCATCGAACAATTATCACCAATTGGTCCGGGCGGAAATCCCGGGCGCCGGGGGAGCGTTGTGTGCGCCGGACAGTAAACTCCACACTTGCTTTGAAAACACACGACAGCGAGAGAGATAGCCATGGCCGGACATAGCAAGTGGGCAAATATTCAGCACCGCAAGGGCCGCCAGGACGAGAAACGGGGCAAGCTCTGGACCCGTGCCATCCGTGAAATCACGGTGGCGGCACGCGCCGGCGGCGCCGACCTCAGCGCCAACCCGCGGCTGCGGCTGGCGGTCGAAAAGGCCAAGGCGGTCAACCTGCCGATCGACACCGTCAAGCGCAACATCGACAAGGCCACGGGCAACCTCGAAGGCGTCAACTACGAAGAAATTCGTTACGAAGGGTACGGCATCGGCGGCGCGGCGATCATCGTCGACACCATGACCGACAACCGCGTGCGCACCGTGGCCGAAGTGCGCCACGCCTTCTCCAAATACGGCGGCAACATGGGCACCGAAGGCTCGGTGGCCTTCCAGTTCAAGCACTGCGGCCAGATCATCTTTGCGCCCGGCACCAGCGAGGACAAGGTCATGGAAGTGGCCCTCGAAGCCGGCGCCGAAGACGTGATCACCGACGACGACGGCGCCATCGAGGTGCTCACCGCCATCGGCGACTTCGAGGCCGTGAAAAACGCGCTCGAAGCCGCAGGCCTGAAGCCCGACGCCGCCGAAATCACGATGCGCGCCGAGAACACCGTGGACGTGACCGGCGAAGACGCCGCCAAGATGCAGAAGCTCCTCGACGTGCTCGAGGACCTGGACGACGTGCAGGACGTTTATCACAACGCCGCACTGTCCGACTGAGCGAATCAATGATGCAACCACAGCGACAAACGAAAGCCCGCGAATGAAGGTACTGGTGATTGGAGGAGGAGGCCGCGAGCACGCACTGGCGTGGCGGCTGGCGCAGGGCAACCGGGTCAGCCGCGTCTACGTGGCGCCCGGCAACGGCGGCACCGTGAGCGACGAACGCTACGACTGCATCGACATCACCGAACCCGCCGCGCTGCGCGAGTGGGCGATGGCCGAGAAAATCGCGCTGACCGTGGTCGGCCCCGAGGGGCCGCTGGCGGCTGGCGTGGTGGACGAGTTCCGTGCGCACGGCCTGCGCATCTTCGGCCCGACGCAGGCGGCTGCGCAGCTCGAAAGCTCCAAGGCCTTCTCGAAGGCCTTCATGAAGCGCCACAAGATCCCGACGGCCGAATACGAGGCCTTCACCGACGCAGCCGCGGCCCATGCGTACATCGACGCCAAGGGCGCACCGATCGTCGTCAAGGCCGACGGCCTGGCCGCCGGCAAGGGCGTGGTGGTTGCCATGACCGCGCAGGAAGCCCACGAAGCCGTCGACTTCATGCTGGTCGACAACAAGTTCGGCGTGTCGCATAACGAAGGCGGCGCGCGCGTCGTCATCGAAGAATTCCTGCAAGGCGAAGAAGCCAGCTTCATCGTGATGTGCGACGGCAAGAACGTCGCCGCGCTCGCCACCAGCCAAGACCACAAGCGACTGCTCGATGGCGACGAAGGCCCGAACACTGGCGGCATGGGTGCGTACTCGCCCGCGCCCGTGGTCACGGCCGAGGTGCATGCGCGCGCGATGCGCGAGATCATCCTGCCGACCATCCGCGGCATGGAAAAGGACGGCATTCCGTTCACCGGCTTCCTCTATGCCGGTCTCATGATCGACGCCAACGGCCAGCCCAAGACGCTCGAATTCAACTGCCGCATGGGCGACCCCGAGACGCAGCCGATCATGATGCGGCTCAAGTCCGACCTGTTCGAGGTCTTCTGGCACGCCACCGACGGCACGCTCGACCAGGTCGATCTGCAGTGGGACCGGCGCGTGGCGCTCGGTGTGGTGATGGCCGCGCACGGCTATCCGCTGTCGCCGCGCAAGGGCGACCGCATCAGCGGCATCCCGGCCGAGGCGCCCGATGCCGTGGTGTTCCACGCGGGCACCACGCTAGAGAACGGCGAGCTCAAGACCAGCGGCGGCCGCGTGCTCTGCGTGACCGTGCTGGCCGACAGCGTCAAGCAGGCGCAGCAGCGCGCCTACGAAGTCGCGGCACGCGTGCAGTTCGACGGCGCACAGTACCGCAAGGACATCGGCTACCGCGCCCTGAGCGCGCGCAACACGCCCCAATCCTGATGCCAGCCACCCAGCCGAAGGCGGTCGGCGACTACCTGCGCGGACTGCAGCAATCGATCATCTCGGCGGTCGAGGCGGCGGACGGCGGCAGCGCGGTGCGCGACGCCTGGCAGAAAGAACCCGGCGAGCCGCTGCAGGGCAACGGCCTGACCTGCATCCTCGAAGGTGGCGCGCTGTTCGAGCGTGCCGGCGTCGGCTTCTCTCAGGTGCGCGGCGCCAAGCTGCCGCCCTCGGCCACGCAGAACCGTCCCGAGCTGTCGGGCGCGCCGTTCGAGGCCATGGGCGTGTCGCTGGTGTTCCACCCGCGCAATCCGTACGTGCCGATCGTCCACATGAACGTGCGCATGCTGGCCGCGCAGCCCGCGGGCGGCGGCGAGCCCGTGTGCTGGTTCGGCGGCGGCATGGACCTCACGCCGTGCTACGGCTTCGAAGACGACGCGGTGCACTTCCACACCGTGTGCCGCGATGCGCTCGCACCCTTCGGCGCCGAGAAGTACCCGCGCTTCAAGACCTGGTGCGACGAGTATTTCTTTTTGAAGCACCGCAACGAGCAGCGCGGCATCGGCGGCATCTTTTTCGACGACTTCGCCGAGGGCGGCATCGAGAACGGCTTTGCGCTGATCCGCTCGGTCGGCGATGCCTTCCTGCAGGCTTACCTGCCGATCATCGAGCGCCGCCGCGGCATGCCGTACGGCGAGCGCGAACGCGAATTCCAGCTGTACCGGCGTGGACGTTACGTCGAGTTCAACCTCGTGTGGGACCGCGGCACGCACTTCGGCCTGCAGTCGGGTGGACGCACCGAATCGATCCTGCTGTCGATGCCGCCGCTCGCGAGCTGGGCGTATCGGCAAGAGCCCGAAGCGGGCAGCCCCGAAGCCGCGCTGTACAGCGACTTCATCGTGCGCCGGGACTGGGTGTGAGCCCCTCCGGTTCCGCTCTGCGCATCGGCGTCTTCGGCGGGGCCTTCGACCCGCCGCACAACGCCCACGTTGCGCTCGCCGAAGCTGCCTTGGCGCAACTCGATCTGACGGAGCTGCACGTCATTCCCACGGGGCAGGCCTGGCACAAGAGCCGCACACTCACGCCGAAGGAAGATCGCCTCGCGATGGCGCAGCTGGCTTTCGGCAAACTGCGAGGCAAGGTCGTCATCGACAGCCGCGAAGTGTTGCGCGACGGCCCGACCTACACGCTCGACACGCTGCACGAATTGCAGAAAGAGCAGCCCGGCGCACAGCTCGTTCTGGTGATGGGCGCGGACCAGGCGGCTGCCTTGCCGACCTGGCACGGCTGGCAGGATATACTCGGCATTGCTATCGTTTCTGTAGCGTATCGCGCACTATCGACGGGTGACGTCACTCGTTTTGATCCGAAACAGCTGCCCGGCCTCCCGGCTGGCGCGCGTTTCGAGGCGCTTGAACTGCCTGCCGCCATGGACACCAGCGCCACCGACATCCGGCGGCGTGTGGCGTCGGGTGTGGACATTTCCTCGCTGGTTCCGCCCACGGTTGCACGCTATATTGACCAACACCACCTCTACCGTTCTGCCTGATGACCACTGAAGCCGCCGCCAAAAAAGACATCCAAAAACTCCAGCGAGCCATCATCGATGGTCTCGAAGACGTCAAGGCGCAGGACATCCAGGTATTCGACACGGAGCACCTTTCGCCGCTGTTCGAGCGCGTGATCGTGGCGTCGGGCACCTCCAACCGCCAGACCAAGGCGCTCGCGTCGAGCGTGCGCGACGCCGTGCGTGAAGCCGGCTTTGCCAAGCCGCGCACCGAGGGCGAGGAAAACGGCGAGTGGATCATCGTGGACTGCGGCGCGGCCGTGGCGCACATCATGCAGCCCGCCATCCGCCAGTACTACCACCTCGAAGAGATCTGGGGCGACAAGCCGGTGCGCGCCAAGCTCGGTGCCACCAAGCCCGCGCTGGCCACCGCGTCGTCCGTCAAGGGCGCCGAAGAGAAGAAGACGGCCGCCGCCAAGACGCCGAGCCTGCGCCGTTCGAGCGCCGCCAAGACCGCAATCCGCGCGGCCGAGCAGGAAGCCAAGGCCGCCAAGGCCCCGGCGAAGCGCGCGCCCGCGAAGAAGACCGCGGGCAAGACCGTCGCCAAGAAGGCGCCTGCGAAGAAGTCCACCACGGGCACCGCACGCGTGCCGGTGAAGGTCGTCGGCAAGCCGGCCGCCAAGAAGACCGCTGCAAAGAAGGCGCCGGCCAAGAAGGCACCCGCCCGCCGCGCATGAAGCTGCTGGTGGTCGCCGTCGGGCAGCGCATGCCCGACTGGGCGCAGACTGCCTGGGACGACTACGCCAAGCGCTTCCCGCCCGAGCTCAAGCTCGAGCTGCGCGCCGTCAAGACCGAGCCGCGCGGCTCCAAGACACTCGAGACGCTGTATGCCGCCGAGCGCGAGCGCATCGAGGGCGCCATCGCCCGCGGCATGCGCATCGTCGTGCTCGACGAGCGCGGCACCGCACTCACCACCAAGGCACTGGCCACACGGCTGCAGACCTGGCAGGTCGAGGGCGACGACGTCGCGCTGGTCATCGGCGGCCCCGACGGGCTCGACCCGGCCTTTAAGGCCGCGGCGCATGAACGCATCCGCCTGTCCGACCTGACCCTGCCGCATGCCATGGCGCGCGTGCTGCTGGTCGAACAGCTCTATCGGGCGTGGTCGGTCAACGCGGGCCATCCGTACCACCGGGAATGACCACGGGGCCGGCGGTGGGGCCCACCACGGAGACCTGAACGTGCCTGACTTCATTTACCTCGCGTCGCAAAGCCCGCGTCGCGCCCAATTGCTCGGCCAGCTCGGTGTGCGCCACGAACTCCTGCTGGCCGGTCCCGACGAAGACGCCGAGGCACTCGAAGCCTTGCTGCCGAACGAGTCGCCGACCGCCTACGTGCAGCGCGTCACCGCCCTCAAGCTCGATGCCGCCGTCGCGCGCCGCAAGCGCCTCGGCCTGGCCGATGCGCCGGTGCTCTGCGCCGACACCACGGTCGCGCTCGGCCGCACCATCCTCGGCAAGCCCGAGGACGCGCGCGACGCCGAACGCATGCTCGCGCACCTGTCCGGCGCCACGCACCGCGTGCTCACCGCCGTCGCGCTGCAACACGGCCGTCGCCGCCATGCGGCGCTGAGCCTGTCGCGCGTGCGCTTCGCCGCGCTCACGAAGAAGCAGATCGCGGCTTATGCCGCCAGCGGCGAGCCGCTCGGCAAGGCCGGCGCCTATGCCATTCAAGGCGCGGCGGCTGCGTTCGTCGAGCACATCAGCGGCTCCTATTCGGGCATCATGGGACTTCCGATGTTCGAGACCGCGCAGCTGCTTCGTGATGCGCGTCTGGCCGGTTTCAATACTTAAGAATTCCATGCAAGACATCCTGATCAACTGGTCTCCGCAAGAGACCCGTGTGGCGCTGGTCGAGCACGGCGCGGTGCAAGAGCTGCACGTCGAGCGCACGCTCGAGCGCGGGCTGGTCGGCAACATCTACCTGGGCAAGGTCTCGCGCGTGCTGCCGGGCATGCAGTCGGCCTTCATCGACATCGGCCTGGAGCGCACCGCCTTCCTGCACGTGGCCGACATCGTCTCGCCGTTCACGCCGGGCTCGCGCCCGAGCGCCACGCCGCCCGAGCGCGACCACCGCAACGGTGGGCCGATGGTGCCCATCGAGAAGCAGGTGTTCGAAGGCCAGTCGCTGCTGGTGCAGGTCATCAAGGACCCGATCGGCACCAAGGGCGCGCGGCTGTCCACGCAGATCAGCATTGCGGGCCGGCTGCTGGTGTTCCTGCCGCAGGACAACCACATCGGCGTGTCGCAGAAGATTCCGCCCGACCAGCGCGAGTCGCTGCGCAACCGCATGCTGGCGCTCATCGAAGCGGCTGCGGCTGCAGAGAGCGGCGGCGTGGTGCCCGTGAACACGGGCGGCTTCATCCTGCGCACCAACGGCGAAGACGCGGCCGACGCCGAGCTGGCCGAAGACATCGCCTACCTGCGCAAGACCTGGACGCGCATCCGCGAAGCCTCGGGCCGGATGCCGGCCATGTCGCTGCTGCACCAGGACCTGAGCCTGCTGCAGCGCGTGCTGCGCGACATGACGAGCGAAGACACGCAGACCATCCGCATCGACTCGCGCGAGCAGTTCGAGGTGCTGCTGAAGTTCGGCCTCGAATTCATGCCGCAGGCGGCCGGCAAGCTGCAGCACTACAAGGGCGAGCGGCCGATCTTCGACCTGTATTCGGTGGACGAGGAAATCGCGAAAGCGCTAGGTCGGCGCGTCGACCTGAAGTCGGGCGGGTACCTCGTGGTCGACCAGACCGAGGCGCTGACCACGGTCGACGTGAACACCGGCGGCTTCGTCGGTGCGCGCAATTTCGACGACACCATCTTCAAGACCAATCTCGAGGCCGCACAAGCGATTGCGCGGCAGCTGCGCCTGCGCAACCTGGGCGGGATCATCATCGTCGACTTCATCGACATGGCACGCGACGACCACCGCGAGCAGGTGCTGGCCGAGTTCCGCAAGCAGCTCGCACGCGACCGCGTGAAGACCACGGCCGGCGGTTTCTCGCAGCTCGGCCTCGTCGAGATGACGCGCAAGCGCACGCGCGAATCGCTGGCCCACATGCTGTGCGAGCCCTGCGTGGCCTGCAGCGGGCAGGGCATCGTGAAGACCGCGCGCAGCGTGGCCTACGACGTGATGCGCGAGATCCTGCGCGAGGCGCGGCAGTTCACGCCGCGCGAGTTCCGCATCGTCTCGTCGCCGCAAGTCATCGAGCTGTTCCTCGACGAGGAGAGCCAGCACCTCGCGGGGCTGAGCGACTTCATCGGCAAGCCGATCTCGTTGCAGTCGGAGCCGGCAATCGGGCAGGGGCAGTACGACATCGTGCTGCTCTGACGGTGGGAGCGTGTGGCCCGTTGCAACGACGGGTCAGCGCTTCGATTCCTGGCCTTGCCGCATCCAGACACTGGCCAGCGCGGCGGCCACCAGCATGCCGGCGATCAGCAGCAGCCCATTCTTCGTGCTGCCCGTGCTCTGCTCGATCCAGCCCATCACCGACGGGCCGATGAATCCGCCCACGAGGCCGCAGGTATTGACCAACGCGAGTCCGCCTGCCAGCGCCACGCCAGCCAGCCGTGACGACGCGAACAGGAAGATCACGGACTGCACCACGAAAAACATCGAGCCTGTGAGGCAGAAGCCGGCCAGTGCAATGGCCGGGCTCGCGAAGGCTGCGATCAGCAAGCCGACCGCCATCGAGACCAGCCCGACCAGCAGCAGGAGCCGGCCGCGCTGCGGCGTGACCGCGAGCCGCGGCAGCGCAATGGCGCCGACGGCGGCGGCCACCCACGGCAGCGAGTTGAGCGCGCCGATCTCCAGCGGCGAGAGCTTGCCGTAGGTGCCGATGATGCTCGGCAGGAAGAAGATCACCGTGTAGATGCTGATCTGGTGGCAGAAGTAGACAAAGATCGCCAGCCAGATCTGCCGGTCGACCAGGCAGGCGCGGAACGATTCGCCGACCTGGCCGTTGGCCACGTCCTCGGCGCGTTCGGCGGCGAGCTGGCGTTCGATGGCCTGCGCTTGCGGGCGCGTGAGCCAGCTGGCGGTCGAGGGACCATCGGGCAGCTTGCGCCAGACCACGAAGGCCAGCGCGACGGCGGGCAGGCCTTCGAGCACGAACATCCATTGCCAGCCATGCCAGCCCCACAGGCCGTCCATCTGCAGCAGCGCGCCACCGACCGGGCCGCTGAGGATGTTCGCGATGCACACGCCGAGCAGGAAGTAGCCCGTGGCGCGTGCGCGGTCCTTGCGGCCAAACCAGTAGTTCAGGTACAGCATCACGCCCGGGAACAGGCCGGCTTCCGCCGCGCCGAGCAGGATGCGCATCACGTAGAACGAGGTCTCGCCCGTGACGAAGGCCATGCCGGCCGACAGCAGGCCCCAGGTGATCATGATGCGGGCGATCCACCAACGGGCGCCCACGCGGTGCATCACCAGGTTGCTGGGCACTTCGAGCAGCGCGTAGCTCAAAAAGAACAGCCCGGCGCCCAGCCCGTAGGCGGCCGCCGAAATGCCGATGTCCACGGCCATGTGGCTCTTGGCCAGCGCGATGTTGGTGCGGTCGATGAAGCTGATCACATAGGCCAGCACCAGCAGCGGCATGAGCTTGCGGAAGATCAGCGCATTGAGCGAAGCCTGCTCGTCGACGGCCTGGCTGGCGCGCAGACCCGGCGGCGTGGTGGGGATGGATGTGTGTTGCATGGGATGTCTCTCTCTCCTGTCCTGTCGTGTTCGGCGGAAGGTCGTCGGCGTGCGCCGACGGGCGTGCAGAGGCGGCCCGGTCATGGGCCGGGCCGAGTCGGGTCAGTGGTTCTGGCGCAGGGCTAGAAGTCGACGTTCGCCGCGCCCTTGAGGCCGAGGATGTCGCGCGCCTCGGCGGGTGTCGCGATGTCGATGTGCAGCGCCTCCAGCACGGCGCGGATGCGCAGCACCTGTTCGGCGCTCGATGCGGCGAGCCGGCCCGGACCGATCCACAGCGAATCTTCGAGTCCGACGCGCACGTGCGAGCCCATGGCCGCGCCGATGGTGGCCAGCGGCAACTGGTTGCGGCCGGTGCCAAGGATCGACCACTCGAAGCGGTCGCCGAACAGCCGTGCGGCGGTGCGGCGCATGTGCATCAGGTCTTCGGGGTCGGCGCCGATGCCGCCCAGGATGCCGAAGACCGTCTGCACGAAGACAGGGGCCTGCACCAGCCCGCGGTCGAGGAAGTGGCGCAGGTTGTTGAGGTGGCTCACGTCGTAGCACTCGAACTCGAAGCGCGTGCCGTTGGCGTTGCCGAGCTTCAGGATGTTCTCGATGTCGGCGAAGGTGTTCTTGAAGATCAGGTTGCGGCTGTTCTCCAGGTGCTCGCGCTCCCATTCATGTTCGAAGGACTTGAAGCGTTCCAGCATCGGAAAGAGGCCGAAGTTCATCGAGCCCATGTTGAGCGACGCGAGCTCGGGCTTGAAGGTGGTGGCCGGGCGCATGCGCTCCTCGACGCTCATGTGCGGGCTGCCGCCGGTGGTGATGTTGATCACCGCATCGGTCGCGGCCTTGATCTTCGAGAGAAAGGGGCGGAACAGGTCCGGGTCTTGAGACGGGCGGCCGTCCTTCGGGTCGCGCGCATGCAGGTGCAGGATCGCGGCGCCCGCGCGGGCGGCTTCGATGGAAGCCTGCGCAATCTCGTCGGCCGTCACGGGAAGGTGCGGCGACATGCTGGGCGTGTGGATGGCACCCGTGGGGGCGCAGGTGATGATGGCTTTGGGGCGTTGGGCCATGAGGTGTCCGGTAGAGAAAAAGGGAAAGAAGGGGGCGAGCGGATCAGCTCAGCGCCTGCGTGTGGCCGTCCACCACGAGCTCCTGACCCGTGACGCTGGCGGCCAGGTCGCTCGCCGCGAACAGCACCATGTTGGCGATGTCGGTGGCCGTCACCATGCGGCCCAGTGCGGCCTGTGAGGTGTAGGCGCGCGTCACTTCGTCGAGCGGCTTGCCCAGGGCCTCGGCCTTGGCGGCGATGACTGCGCGGATGCGCGGACCGTCGACCGCGCCCGGCAGGATCGCGTTGACGCGGATGCCGTCGGCGCCCAGTTCGAGCGCCAGCGTTTTCGTGAAGCCGATCACCGCCCACTTCGAGGCGGAGTAGGGCGAGCGCCCCGGCATGCCCAGGTGCCCGGCGGCCGACGACAGGTTGATGATGGCCGGCAGGCGGCCCTTACGCAGCCGCGGCACGGCCTGCCGCACGCAGAGGAACTGGCCGGTGACGTTGACGGCCATGGTGCGTTCCCAGTCGGCGAGCGAGACGGTCTCGACCGGACCGGTGGGCCCGGCCACGCCGGCGTTGTTCACCAGCACGTCGAGGCCGCCGAGTTCGCGGTCGACCGCCTCGAACAGGCGGGCCACGTCGTCCTCCTTGGACACGTCGGCGACGCAGCGGCCCACCTCGGGCAGTTCACGCGCCAGCTGGTCGAGGCTGGCAGCCTGCACGTCGCAGACGAAGACCTTGGCGCCCGCCGCCGCGAAGCTGCGCACGATGTCCAGGCCGATGCCGTTGGCACCGGCGGTGACGAGCACGCGCCGGCCGGCGAGGGAGTTGTTGTTCCACATGCTGAAGAGATCCTTGAGGTCGATATTGGATGACCGGGATCGTATATCTGTGATCACAGATAATTCATAGGGAATACCCCGGTCCTATACTTCAACGCATGAGCCTCACCGATCTCGTCACCCCCCTCAAGCGCCAGACGCTCAGCGCCAACGTCTACGACCAGTTGCGCGACCTCGTGATGAGCGGGCAGATGATGCCGGGCGAGCAGATTTCATTGCGCAGCGCGGCCGAGGCACTGGGCGTGAGCGTGATGCCGGTGCGCGAAGCCATGCAGCGCCTGGTGGCCGAGCAGGCGCTCGAACTCACGCCCAGCCGCACCTTGCGCGTGCCCCGGATGACGGCGGCGCAGTTCAAGGAAATCACCACCATCCGCACCAACCTCGAAGGCCTGGCCACGGAGCTGGCGGCCTCGGCGTCGGGCGCGGTGGCGCTGCGCGACATCACGCGCTGGCACGACGAGTTCGCGGCCGAGATGAACGCGGCCAGCCCCGACGGCTCGAAGCTCGTCACCTTCAACAAGGAGTTCCACTTCGCGGTCTACGCCGCCGCCGACATGCCGGTGTTGTTGCAGATGATCGAGGCGCTGTGGCTGCGCATCGGCCCCATCCTCAACTACGACCTGCGGGCCGGCTCGCGCCGCGTGGGGGACAAGGTGGCGATGTCGCACCATGCGGCGCTGCTGGCCGCGCTGAAGCGCCGCGACGGCGCCAAGGCCCGGGCCGCGCTGCAGGGCGACATTGAAAGCGCCGCGGAATTCATCCTGTCGACGGGCGTGCTGGTGTCGGATGGCACGCTGCCGCCGCAGAACGCCGCGCCGGCCGCAAAGAAAGCGCGCGCCGCGGCAGGCGCGGCGCGCTGAGGTTCAGAGCGTCGGGTCCTGCCCCGGCGCCGCGCTGCGCACCGCCAGCGTCTGCAGACGCGCATAGAGCCCATCGCGCGACATGAGTTGCTCGTGGCTGCCTTGCTCGGCGATGCGGCCTTGCTCCATCACGATGATGCGGTCCGCGTGCTGGATGGTCGACAGGCGGTGCGCCACGATCAGCGTGGTGCGGCCCTGCATCAGGCGCTGCAGGGCGTCTTGCACCAGCCGTTCCGACTCGGTGTCGAGCGCCGACGTGGCTTCGTCGAGCAGCAGAACGGGCGCGTTCTTGTAGAGCGCGCGGGCAATCGCCAGACGCTGGCGCTGGCCGCCCGACAGCTGCGTGGCGTTGTGGCCGAGCACGGTCTCGATGCCTTGCGGCAGTGTCGCGACATGCGCGCTCAGGTTGGCCGCCTCAAGGCAAGACTGCACGCGCGCGATGTCGATGTCACCGCCGAGCGCCACGTTAGCGGCGAGCGTGTCGTTGAGCATCACCACGTCCTGGCTCACCATCGCGAACTGGGCGCGCAGGCTCTTGAGCTGCCACTCGCTGGTGTCGTGGCCGTCGAGCAGCACCTGGCCGCCACTGGGCTGCACGAAGCGCGGCAGCAGGTTGACCAGCGTGGTCTTGCCCGAGCCCGACGGGCCGACGAAAGCCACCACCTGGCCCGGTTCGATGACGAGGTTCACGCCGTCGAGCGCGCGCTGTTCGTCGTCGCCGCGATAGCTGACCTGCACGTTGCGCAGTTCGATGTGGCCTTGCGCGTGCTCGACGCGGTAGTCACCCTGCGATTCCGGTGCCACCTCGTCGATGAGGATCAAGCCGCGCTCGAGCGCCGCCAGGCCGCGTGTGATGGGCCCGGCCACTTCGGCGAGGCGGCGGATCGGCGCGATCAGCATCAGCATGGCCGTGATGTAGGCGACGAAGCCGCCCACCGTGAAGCCCTGCTTGCCGCTTTGCCAGAGCGCGATCATCACCACGATCGACAGCGCCAGCGAAGCCATCATCTGCGTGAGTGGCGTGGTGGCGGCCTGGGCGATGGTGGACTTCACGGCCAGCCGGTTGAGGCGCTGGCTCAGCTGCTCGAAGCGCCGCTCCTGCGCCTGCTCGGCGCCGTGCAGGCGCACCACGCGGTGGGCCAGCACGTTTTCCTCGACCACGTAGGCCAGCTCGTCGGTGGCCTGCTGGCCTTGCTGCGTGAGCTTGTACAGGCGCTTGGAGAAAACCTTCATGATCCACGAGATGCTGGGCACCAGGAAGGCCACGATGAGCGTGAGCTTCCAGTTCAGGTAGACCAGGTAGCCCAGCAGCGCAATGAGCGTGAAGCCGTCGCGCGAGAGCCCGAGCAGCGCCTGCACCAGCAGCATGGCGCCGGTCTGCACCTCGTACACCACCGTATTCGACAGCGCGCTGGCCGACTGCCGCGCAAACAGCGCCAGCTCGGCGCCGAGCAGCCGTTCGAACAGCACGCGGCGCAATTTCTGCATGCCTTCGTTGGCGATGCGCGAGAGTGCGTACTGCGAAATGAACTGCGCGATGCCACGCACCGCGAACAGCAGCAGCACCGCGGCCGGAATGAACCACAGCGGCATCTCGCCGCGCGTGAAGCCCCGGTCGAGCAGCGGCTTGAGCAGGGCGGCCATCAGCGGCTCGGTGAGCGCAGCCAGCAGGGCGCCGATCAGCCCCACGGCCCACCATTGGCGCGAACTGCCGAACCAGGTCATGAGTCGCGCCAGCCGGCGCATGAGGGGAGGGCGGGCGCTCTCGCTGCCGGGGATGCTTGCATATGGCGGCGGATTTTACGGGCGGCTCCGGCCGTCTTTCGGGAGGCCTGTAGGACCATTTCGCCGGATAAACGTTTTGTGACGGCGGGTCCAAACCAGTGTGTAACATGTGGCCCGTGAAACGCCGGGGAGAAACTTTTTACCCGGAAACCTCTCCGAACCGCATGAACAAGCCGTTGCCAGATCTTTCCCCAACTCCTTCTTCATCGTTGATTGCGCGCCGCAGCCTCATCGCGGCCCTTGCTGCTTCTCCCATGCTTCCCGCCATGGCCCAGTTCCGGGTCGAGGTTTCGGGCGTGGGGCTGACGCAGCTGCCGATCGCGCTCGTGCCTTTCAGGGGGCAGGACGCCTCGCCCCAGAAGATTTCCGACATCGTCCAGGCCGACCTCGAACGCAGCGGCCAGTTCCGCGGCGTCGATGCCTCGGGCCAGGCACTCGATGAATCCTCCCGACCCGATCTCGCCCTGTGGCGCCAGCGCACGGCCGATTCGCTCGTCGTGGGCAGCGTCAGCCGGATGGGCGACGGGCGCTACGACGTGCGCTTTCGCCTGTGGGACGTGGTCAAAGACCGCGACCTCGGCGGCCAGAGCTACACCGTGCCGCAGGGCGACCTGCGCCTGGCGGCGCACCGCATCGCCGACTACGTGTACGAGAAGCTGACCGGCGACAAGGGCATCTTCTCGACCCGCATCGCCTACGTGACCAAGGGCGGCAGCCGCTACTCGCTGTGGGTGGCAGACGCCGACGGCGAGAACGCGCAGGCCGCGCTGGCCAGCCCCGAGCCGATCATCTCGCCCTGCTGGTCGTCCAACGGCCAGCAGCTGGCGTATGTGTCCTTCGAGTCGCGCAAGCCCGTGGTCTACGTGCACAACGTGGCCAGCGGCCAGCGCCGGCTGCTCGCCAACTTCAAGGGCTCCAACAGCGCCCCGGCCTGGGCACCCGACGGCCGCTCGCTGGCCGTCACGCTCAGCCGCGACGGCGGCTCGCAGCTGTTCACCATTCCGGCCAGCGGCGGCGAACCGCGCCGCCTCACGCAAAGCTCGAGCATCGACACCGAGCCGGTGTACTCGGCCGACGGCAGCACGATCTACTTCGTGAGCGACCGCGGCGGCGCGCCCCAGATCTACAAGATGGGCGCCGGCGGCGGCAGCCCCACCCGGGTCACCTTCAGCGGCACCTACAACATTTCTCCATCTGTCAGCGGCGATGGCCGGTGGTTGGCCTACATCTCGCGGGTCGGCGGTGCGTTCAAACTCCACGTGATGGAGTTGGCCTCCGGCAATGTCGCCGCGATCACCGACACCACGGCCGACGAGAGCCCGAGCTTCGCACCCAACAGCAAGCTGATCGTCTATGCCACGCACCTGCAAGGTCGCGAGGCGCTCATGACGACCACGCTGGACGGAAAAATCAAGGCCCGTTTGGCGGGCCAGGCGGGAGACATCCGCGAACCGGACTGGGGTCCGTTTCAAAAGCAATAAGCATTGACCAGATAAATTTACTTGAGGAGTTCGCACATGTTGAAACGCACCATCTATTCGCTCGCCATCGTGGCGCTCATCGCCGGTTGCTCGTCGGGCACCAAGCTCAACGAAACGCCGGTCTCCGACCGCAGCGGCACCGCCGGCGGCCAGCAGGGCGGCGCTGCCGCCGTGGCGCCCGTGACCATCGACCCCAACGCCAACACGGCGCAAGGTCCGGTCGGCGTCGAGCGCATCGTGTACTTCGACTACGACAGCTACACCGTCAAGCCCGAGTTCCAGTCGGTGATCGACGGCCATGCGCGCTTCCTCAAGGGCGCCACGCAACGTCGCATCTCGATCGAAGGCCACACCGACGAGCGCGGCGGCCGCGAGTACAACCTGGCCCTCGGCCAGAAGCGTTCCGAAGCCGTGCGCCGTGCGCTCACGCTGCTGGGCGTGAACGACAGCCAGATCGAAGCCGTGAGCTTCGGCAAGGAAAAGCCCGCGGCTCAGGGCTCTGGTGAAGAAGTGTGGGCGCAGAACCGCCGCGCTGAAATCCGCTACACCCGGTGATGCAACCACGTGCACTGTGGCGAGGCGCGGCCCTCGCCGCCGCCTTGCTCTGCGCGTCGGCCGGCTCGCAGGCTGCGCTGTTCGAGGACGACGAGGCGCGCCGCGCCATCCTCGACCTGCGCCAGCGCGTCGAAGCCATGCGCCAGCAGACCGACCAGCGCCTGGCCGACGAAAATGGCCAGCTGCGCCGCAGCCTGCTCGACCTGCAAAGCCAGATCGAGCAGATGCGCGGCGAACTGGCGCGCATGACCGGCCAGAACGAGCAGCTCACGCGCACGCTGAGCGAAATGCAGTCGCGCCAGACCACCATCGACGACAAGCTGCGCCAGAACGAGCCTTCCAAGGTCTCGATCGACGGCCGCGAGTTCAACGCCGATCCGAAGGAAAAGGCCGATTTCGAAGCAGCGCTGGGCATCTTCCGCTCAGGCCAGTTCGCACAGGCGCAAACCGCTTTTGCCGAGTTCGTGAAGCGCTATCCGCAAAGCGGCTACAACGCGTCCGCGCTGTTCTGGCTCGGCAATGCGCAGTACGCCACGCGCAACTACAACGAAGCCATCGCCAATTTCCGCTCGATGCTCTCGCTCGCACCCGACCACGCCAAGGCGCCCGAAGCCGTGCTGTCGATCGCGAACTGCCAGATCGAACTGAAAGACACGCGCGCCGCACGTCGCACGCTGGAAGACCTGACCAAGGCCTACCCGCAGTCGGAAGCCGCACAAGCCGGCCGCGAGCGTCTGTCGCGCCTGCGTTGATGCAATGACCGTTTCAGCGGAGCTGTCCGCTTGAGCGCTTCGCCCGAAGCCTCGTCCCTCTCCATGGCCGCCGCGGATGTCTTGACCGACACCGCGGCGCCTGACTTTGCGCGCCGCTTCGGCGGCCTTGAGCGCCTGTACGGCGTGGCCGGCGCCGCGCGCATCCGCCATGTCCATGTGCTGGTCGTCGGCATCGGCGGCGTGGGTTCGTGGGCGGTCGAGGCGCTGGCACGCAGCGGGGTGGGGCGCCTGACGTTGATTGACCTCGATCACGTGTCCGAGTCGAACATCAACCGCCAGATCCACGCGCTCGACTCCACCGTGGGGCAGGCCAAGGTCGAAGCCATGCGCGAGCGCATCGCGCAGATCAACCCCGAGTGCCAGGTGCTCGCCATCGACGAGTTCGTCGAGCCCGACAACTGGGCTTCGCTGCTCGAAACCGCGGAGGCGACTCATGGGCCGGTCCACGCGGTCATCGATGCGTGCGACCAGGTGAAGGCCAAGCTCGCCATGGCCGCATGGGCGCGCACGGTGTCGCGCAGCACCGCGTTCATCACGGTCGGTGCGGCGGGCGGCAAGCGGCAGGCGCACAAGGTCGACATCGACGACCTGTCGCTCGTCACGCACGACCCGTTGCTGGCCCAGCTTCGCCAGCGGCTGCGCAAGCTGCACGGCGCACCGCGCGAAGGCCGCAAGATCGGCGTGACCTGCGTGTTCAGCCGCGAGAGCGTGGCACCGCCCGATGCGTCCTGCCAGATCGATTCGGGCGACGGTTCGCTCAACTGCCACGGCTACGGATCGGTGGTCAGCGTGACCGCCACCTTCGGTCAATGTGCGGCAGGGTGGGTGCTCGACGAAATTGCGAGAAACAGCACGCTATAATCCAAGGCTTTGCCGGATTCAACGTCGGCAAGAAGCAAGAAAAATGGTTCCGGGACGTTAGCTCAGTTGGTAGAGCAGCGGACTTTTAATCCGTTGGTCACTGGTTCGAATCCAGTACGTCCTACCACCGAACCGTGCGATATATAAAAAGCCAGCAATCATCTCTGATCGCTGGCTTTTTCTTTGGCTTAACGCGTTATCGAACGCGCCTTCCAGTGCCGGTCAGACCATCGCAAACCCGCCCGACGCGCCAATCGTCTGCCCCGTGATGAAGAGCGCGCGGTCCGACGCCAGGAAAGCGACCAGGCCCGAAATGTCTTCCGGCCGCGAGAGCCGGCCGACACCCTTCGAGATTGGGTACACGTTCAGCATCTTCCCCAGCCGTTCGTCGTTCTCGACCGTCGCGTGGATGTTGAGCGGTCCGTCCTTGATGCCCGCGTGCGACACCGCACCGAGCGCGACCGAATTCACCGTGATCGCATGCCGACCGTGCTCGCGCGCCAGCGCCTTGCCGAAGCCTGCAATGGCTGCCTTGGCGCCCGAATACACGGCCATGTTGGCCTCGCCGATGCGGCCTGCTTCCGAGATGATGTTGACGATGCGTCCGTGCTTGCGACCGACCATGCCTGGCAGCACGGCGCGGCAGCAGTGCATGGTGCCGTAGACATTGAGGTTGACGATCTTGGCCCAGTCGACGGTGGGCATGTCGAGAAAGGGCGGCGTGCGTCCGCCTTTTTCGCGGCGCTCGGGAATGATGCCGGCGTTGTTCACCAGCACCGTCACGGGCGCGTCGAAGTGCTGCATGCCCTTGGTGACCATGGCGTCGACTTCTTCCGCGCGCGTGATGTCGGCGGGCGCAGCGAGCGCCTGGCCGCCGGCGTCGGTGATCTCTTTCGCCACCGCTTCGGCGCGTTCCGCGAACAGGTCGTTGACGATGACGCGCGCGCCTTCGGCCGCGAGTTCGATGCAGATCTGCCGGCCCACGCCCTGGCCGCCGCCGGTGACCAGCGCGACCTGGCCTTCCAATCCGAGTTTCATGTGTTGTTCCTTGAGGGTCGTCGTTCAAAAAGATGGAGGAGGGTTCAGCGCCCGGTGAACACCGGCTTGCGCTTCTCGACGAACGCCCGCATGCCTTCCTTGCGGTCCTCGCTGTCGATGATCATGGCGGCCGCATAGCGCTCGTATTCGAGGCCCGAGTCGAGGTCGGTCTGCATGCCGCGGTTGATGGCGCGCTTGGCGAAGCGCACCGCCAGTGGCGGGTGCTCGGCAATGCGCTGCGCGAGCGCGAAGGCCTCGGGCATCAGGTCGGCCTGTGGCAGCACGCGGCTCACGATGCCGTAGCGCAGCGCGGTCTCGGCGTCGACGAGGTCGGCCGTGAGGATCAACTCCTTGGCGCGCGCCTCGCCGATCAGGCGTGGCAGGCGCTGCGTGCCACCGGCGGCCGGTATCACGCCGAGCTTGATCTCGGGCAGGCCAAAGCGTGCGGTCTCCGATGCGATGCGGATGTCGCAGCACAGCGCGATCTCCAGGCCGCCGCCGAGCGCCACGCCGTTGATCGCGGCGATCACCGGTTTCTCGAACTCCTCGATGTTGCGAAACAGGTCGTGCGTGGCTTTCTGGGCGACGAAGTACGCGGTGCCGGTGGTCTGGCTGCCGGCGCGCTCCTTGATGTCGGCGCCGGCGCAGAAGGCGCGGTCGCCGCTGCCGGTGATGAGCACGGCGCGCACGCGGTCGTCGGCGCGGGCGTACTCGAAGAAGGCGCGCGCGAGGTCGGGCTTCATCGAGCCGCCGAGCGTGTTCATGCGGTCCGGGCGGTTGAGCGTGACGATGGCGACGTTGTCGCGCACCTCGTACTGCAGCGTTTCCAGCGGAGGATGGGTCTGGGTGGTCATGGGGGGGCGGTGCCTTTCCGTGTCGTGTGCATTCAGTCAGGCCTGCGCCGCGGACAGCACGTGCGCAATGGCCACCGAGCCGAGGCCGATCATGTGAGCCATGCCCCAGCGTGCGTTCGGGTGCTGGCGGCCTTCGGCCTCGCCGCGGATCTGGCGCGTGATCTCCGCGATCTGTCCGATGCCGGTCGGCCCGAGCGGGTGGCCCATGCCGATCAGCCCACCCGAGGCATTGATGGCGCAGCGCCCGCCGATCTGCGAGTCGCCGCGTTCGAGGTACGCCGCGCCTTCGCCGGGGGCGCACACACCGACCGCTTCGCTGTAGAGCAGTTCTTCCACCGAGAACGCGTCGTGCAGTTCGAGCAGGTCGAGCTGTGTGGCGCCAATGCCGGCGGCCTCCAGCGCGGCCTGCGCGCTGCTGCGCACGAGGTCGATGGGGCCTTGGCCGTACGTGGTTTCGTCGCGCTCGCTGTTGGCGAACGAGGCGCGCACGCGCACGCAGCGCTTCGGGTCCAGGCCCAGGCGTTTCAGCGCGCGGCCCGACACCAGCAGCGTGGCCGCCGCGCCTTCGCCGCGCGGGCAGCACTGCTGCACCGTGAGGTCGCCCGCGACCTTCGGCGAGGCGAGCACCTGTTCGAGCGTGCGCGGCTTGCGGAACTGCGCGTACGGGTTGCGGGAGGCGTTGGCGTGGTTCTTCACCGCGACCTTCGCCATCGATTCCATGCCGGCGCCGCGTTCGCGCAGGTAGCTGCGCGCCATCAGCGCGAACTTCACGGCCGGGATGGTGGCGGTGTCGCTCAGGCGCTCGAGGCCGTCCTTGTTGGCGGCGCGGCGGCCGTCGCCGTGCTTGTCCACGCCCATGGCCAGCACCACGTCGCTGATGCCGTGTGCCACTTCCATGCAGGCCTGGCGAAAGGCGAAGGAGCCAGAGGCCGAGGCGTTCTCCACCTGCGTGACCGAGAGGCCGGTCGAGCCCAGGTGGCGGAACATCACGCGGCCCGCGGCCATGCCGATGGAGGTGGTGCCGACATATGCGCTTTGCACCTGCTTCCAGTCCAGCCCCGCGTCGGCCAGCGCTCCGCGCACCGCCGCGAGGCCGAGGTGGGTGTAGGGCGTGTCGCTCGGGAACTGGTACGGATGCAGGCCGATGCCTGCGACGTAGACGCCGTCGTTGCCGTCGAGCCAGTTGCTGTTGGTGTTGCTGCTCATCGCGCGGCCTCCTGTGCAGGCACGAACGCGCAGCCGTAGCTGTCGCCCGACGCCAGCGGCACGGCCACCGCCCGCAACGTCATGCCGGGCTGCAGCGCGCTTTCGTCATCGACGGCGATCACGCCTTCTTCCACCACCTGCTCGGCGATGCGGATGTCGCCCGCGATGCTCGGCGCGGGCATGCCCGGAACGAGCGGCACATGCAGCGTCACATATTCGAGGAGCGTGCCGCCGCCGGGGCGTGCCACCTGTTCGGCATCGGCTGTCGGGTGGCCGCAGTGCATGCAGCCCGGCGCATTGGCCGGAAAGCTCAGCGCGTGGCAGGCGGGGCACTGCGTGAAGAGAAAGTCGAGCGAACGGCCGTCCGCGGCCAATCGGTAGAGCGAAGGCCGCTGCGGCTTCATTGAAGTCAGGTCTTGGGTCATGGGTGTCGGAAGAAGGGGAAAACGCAGACTCATTCCAGCTTGGCGCCGGACGCCTGGACGACGTCGCGCCAGCGGACCATTTCTGTCTTGACGAACTCGCCGAGCTTGGCGTCGCGCAGTTCCTTGAGCGGCACGCTGCCGAATTTCTCGGTCACCTGCAGCATCTCGGGGTCGACGATGGCTTGCGCGATCGCATCGCCCAGGCGCTTGGCGATCTCGGGCGGTGTCTTGGCGGGCAGAAACACCGCGCTCCAGGCGCTCGATTCGGCCTTGGGAAAACCAAGCTCGCCCACGGCTGGAATCTCGGGCGCGGCGGTGAGCCGGCCCTTGCCGGTCACGGCCAGCGGCTTGAGCTTGCCGGCCTTGACGAAGGGCATCACGACCACCGGGTAGTCGAACATCAGGTCGAGGTTGCCGGCCATCAGGTCGGTGAGGGCGGGGCTGCTGCCCTTGTAGGGCACGTGGGTCATCTTGGTGCCGGTGGCGACCTGGAACAGCTCCGCCGTCAGGTGCGTGCCAGTGCCCGGGCCGGCCGAGCCGAAGTTGAGCTTGCCGGGATTGGCCTTGGCGTAGGCGATGAGCTCGGGCACCGTCTTGAAGGGCCGAGAAGGGTTGATCACCAGGATCAGCGGCGTTTCCGACATCGCATGCACCGGCACGAAGTCTTTCACCGGGTCGTAGCGGATGTTCTTGTACAGCGCGAGGTTGGCGGCCTGCGTGCCCTGGGTGCCGTAGATCATGGTGTAACCGTCGGGCGGCTGGCGCGAGGCCGCCTCCACGCCGATCGAGCCGCCGGCGCCCGGCCGGTTGTCGACCACCACCGGCTGGCCCAGCTTGTCGCCCAGGATCTTCGCGAGCAGCCGGGAGGTGTTGTCCGTGATGCCGCCGGGCGTGAACGGCACGACGAAGGTGATCGGTCGCGTCGGCCAGGCCTCGCCGGCCGCGTGCGCGGCGCTCATTCCCAGCGATCCCAGCGTTGCGGCCACGGTGCAAAGGCTGCCGAGCGCCCGTTTCCAGAACTTGTCCATGCATGTCTCCAGTTGGTTTTTGATCTCTAATTTCTACGAGTAATCGCAATATACTTCGATTAATCGCAGGAAAACAAGAGGGGATGTGCCGATGAGTTCCGGTGCGTATCGCTGGAAACTACGAAGACAAAAGGGAAGAGATTCCTTCATCGCTCCGCTAATATTCGTGCTTGTCTACGAAATATCGGAGGAAATATGCCAACCCTTGTCCCAGCCGCCGCCCGCACCATGTCTTTGCTCGAACTGTTCGCCCGCGAGAAGCGAGAGCTGTCCAACTCGGACCTCGCGCGCCTCATGGACCTGCCCGAGAGCAGTTGCTCCGACCTGCTGCACACGCTGCATGAGCTCGGCTATTTGCTGCGCACCGCGCGCAGCCGGCGCTTCTATCCGACGGCGCGGCTGCTGTCGGTGGCCAGGGAAATCTCTTCGAGCGATCCGCTCTATGCGGTGGCCTCCGAAGCCTCCGAGCTGCTGCGCGACAAGACCGGCGAGACCGGCCTGTGCGGCCGCGTCGAAGGGGGCGTGGTCAAGGTGCTGGCCTTCACCGAAGGGCGGCATCCGCTGCGCTACATGCAGAACGTCGGCGACAAGCTGAGCCTGCACGTGTCGGCACTGGGCAAGGCCATCCTGGCGCTCGGCACGCCCGAAGAAGCGGCGCGGCAGCTGCGGCTCAAGCCGCTGCGCAAGATCGCCGAAGGCACCATCGTCGACCTCGCCGTGCTCGAGGCGCAGGTCGAGCAGACGCGCGCGCAAGGCTGGATCTGGGTCGAGAACGAGGGCGGCGACGGCCTCTCGGCGCTCGCCGTTGCGGGCTACGTGGGCGGCGAGCCCATGGCGCTGTCGGTGGCCGGCCCCACCGACCGCCTGCGCCAGCAGCGCGAACCTTTTCTTGCGGCCCTGCAGGAAGTGCAGGCCCTCGTTTTTCGTCCACGCAACGCCAAGGACCCTGCCGCGCCTTAGCGCGTGCGGGGCGCGGCGGGCGCTCTTTTCTTCTTCCCAACCTCCAGGAGACCTCTCGATGAATTTCACCCCGGACGCCGACCAGGCACTGCTGCGCGACAGCATTCGCCGCTTCATGAAAAGCGAGGTGACGCCCCTCATCGCGAAGCACGACGTCGAGAAGACTTTTCCTTTCGAGATCCTGAAGGGGCTGGCGCAGTTCGGCTACATCGGCGGGCGTCTGCCGGAGTCCGAAGGCGGCATGGACATGGACCAGCTCACATGGGCCCTGCTGATGGAAGAGGCCGGCTACGCCTGGCTGTCGCTGCGCACCATGCTCAACATCACGAACGGCCCGATCCACAAGATCGCGTCGGAAGGCACGCCCGAGCAGAAGGAGCGCTTTCTCAAGCCGCTGCTGGCCTCGCAGCGCCGCTGCTTCACCGCCATCAGCGAGCCCGGCACGGGCTCCAACATCGCGCAGGTCCAGACCCGCGCCGACCTGAAGGACGACCACTACGTGCTCAGCGGCCGCAAGCTGTGGATCACCAACGGCGCCTTCGCCGACTTCGGCATCGTGGTCGCGCGCACCTTCAGTCCCGACTGCCAGGGCCAGCTGTCGACCTTCCTGGTCGAGCGCGAAGTCTCGCCCTACGAGGTGCGCCGCGTCGACACCATGGTGCTGCGCAGCACCGGCACCGCCGAGCTGCACTTCGACAACGTGAAGGTGCCGCGCGCCAACCTGCTGGGCGAAGAGGGCAGCGCGCTCAAGCGCATGCTGGTGGGGCTCGACAGTGCACGCGTCAACATCGCCATGGGCGCGGTCGGTGCGGCGCAATCGGCGCTCGACCTGTCGATCGACTACGCACGCACGCGCACCCAGTTCGGCAAGCCCATCGGCAGCTTCCAGCTGGTGCAGAAACTCATCGTCGACATGACGGTGCGCGTGGAGGCCGCGCGTGCGCTCGGCCTGCGCGCCGCCGCCGCGCTCGATGCCCAGCACGACGCGCGCATGGCGTGCTCCATCGCCAAGCTGTACGCCACCGAGGCGGCGCACGAGGTGGCGAGCATGGCGCTGCAGGTGCACGGCGGCCTGGGCTACTCGACCGACTACCCGATCGAGCGCATCTTCCGCGACACGCGCGGCGGCACCATTCCCGAAGGCACGACCGAGGTGCAGACCCTGATCGTCGGGCGCGAGATTCTCGGCATCTCGGCCATTGCGTGACGCGGCAAGGAACACGCACCATGGAGAAACGCACCCACGACACCCCGGCCGACCTGTCGCGCCTCATCAACCCGCGTTCCATCGCACTCGTCGGTGCATCCGACCGCGAAGGCAGCATCGGCGAACGCACGCTCACCAACCTGCTCACGCATTCGGCGTTCAGCGGCGACGTCTACCTCGTCAACCCGACCAAGCCCGAGATCCGCGGCCGCCGCTGCTGGCCCAGCGTGGCCGCGCTGCCCGACACGCCCGACGTGGCCGTGGTCGCCGTGCCCGCGAGCGGCGTGCTCACGGTCATCGAGGAGTGCGCCGCGCGCGGCGTGGCCTTCGCGGTCATCCTGAGCTCGGGCTTCGGCGAAGCCGGCGCCGAGGGCGAGCGCGAACAGCAGCGCATGAAGGAGATCGCCGAGCGCAGCGGCCTGCGCCTGTACGGCCCCAACTGCCCGGGGCTCACCAACGTCAACGGCCGCCTGGGCCTGACCTTCTCGCCCTCGTTCCCGCACGACCTGGTGCAGGGCCCGATCGGCCTGGCCACGCAGGGCGGCGGCCTCGGGCGCAACGTGATGCAGGCCATGGAGCGCGGCATCGGCATCGGCCTGTGGGCCTCGACCGGCAACGAGGTCGACCTGCAGGTGGCCGACTTCATCCACTACATGGCGGACGCGCCCGACATCAAGGTCATCGTCACCTTGCTCGAAGGCATCAAGGACGGCCCGAAGTTCGTGGCGGCGGTGCAGCGCGCGGCAGCCAACGGCAAGCCGGTGATCGGGCTGAAGGTCGGCAAGTCGGAGTACGGCCGGCGCGCGGCGCAGTCGCACACCGCGTCGCTCACGGGCTCGGCCGAGGTCAACAGCGCCGTGTTCCGCCAGTTCGGCGTGATCGAGGTCGACGACATCGACGAACTGGTCGACACTGCCTGGCTGTTCGCCCGCGCCATGCCGGGCACGCAGGACGCGCTGGGCATCTATTGCTCGTCGGGCGGTACCGCGGCGCTCGCGGCCGACGCGGTGGGCTCGGCCGGGCTCACGCTCGCCGCGTTCACGCCCGAGACCACGGCGGTGCTGCGCGCCAAGCTGCCGGACTACGCCGCCATCGACAACCCGGTCGACACCACCGCCATGGTGCTCAGCGACAAGACCGTGGTGGAAACCACGCTCGGCTGCGTGGCCAACGACGCGAACCTGGGCCTGACCATCGTGCCCATCGCGCTCGACTACGGCGAGACGACCACGCGCATGGCCGACAACATCATCAATGCGCAAAAGGGCTGCGCGGCACCCATCGTGCCGATCTGGATGAGCGACCGCCTCGGCGAAGGCTACCAGCGGCTCGTGGCTGCAGGGTTCGCTCCTCCGCGCTCGGTGGGCAAGGCGATCTCGGCCATCCAGCGCTGGGTGGACTACGGCCGCTGGAAGCGCGCGAACCCCGACATCCAGCCGGTCGCGCTGCCACCGCTCGCCGCACCGCTCGGCGAAGGCGCCACGCGCAGCCTCTCTGAAGCGCAGGCCAAGCAATTGCTGCGCGATGCGGGCATCGCCTTGCTGCCGAACGCGCTGGCAACGACCGCCGACGAGGCGCGCGCGCTCGCCGATCGCATGGGCTACCCCGTCGTCGCGAAGATCGCGAGCCAGCAGATCGTGCACAAGTCCGACATCGGCGGCGTGCAGGTCGGCCTGCAGGATGCGGCACAGGTGGCCGCGGCGTGGCGCGACATCATGGCCGCTGTGGCGAAGCACCAGCCCGAGGCCACCATCGACGGCCTGCTGATCGAGAAGATGGCGCCGCGCGGCGGTGTCGAACTGATGATCGGCGTGACGCGCGACCCGGTGTTCGGCCATGTGATGACCTTCGGCCTCGGCGGCATCTATGTCGAGATCTTCCGCGACGTCACGCGCCGGCTGCTGCCCATCGGCCCGCGCGATGCGGCGGCGATGGTGCGCGAGATGCGCTGTTTTCCGCTGCTCGACGGCGCGCGCGGCCGGCCTGCGGCCGACGTGGCCGCGCTCGAGGCGCTGCTCGTGCGCATCTCCGACTTCGTGATGCGGCACGCCGATCGCATCGAGGAGATGGACCTGAACCCGGTCTGGGTCGGCGCGAAGGGTGAAGGCGCGATGCCACTCGATGCCGTGATCATCGAGCGGGTGGAGCAGGGCGCATGAGTGCGGCGAGCGTGCCGCAGCCGCCGCTGGCCGGCATCACCGTCGTCGATTTCAGCGAGCTGCTGCCCGGCCCCTTCTTCACGCAGAGCCTGGCCGAGCTGGGCGCGCGCGTGATCAAGATCGAGCGTCCGCCCGGTGGCGACAACGTGCGCCGCATGGGCCCCGGTGTGTTCGAGGCGGTCAACCGCGGCAAGCAGAGCCTGCTGGCAGACCTGAAGGACGACGCGCAGCGCGCCGAGGTGCGTGCGCTCATCGCCACCGCCGACGTGGTGGTCGAGTCGTACCGGCCCGGCGTGATGGCGCGGCTGGGGCTCGACGCGGCCAGCTTGCGGGCCGACTTTCCGCGCCTCGTGTACGTGTCGCTGAGCGGCTACGGACAGACGGGGCCCTGGGCCGACCTGCCGGGCCACGACATCAACTACCTGGCCGCGGCCGGCGTGCTGGCGGTGTCGGGCGTACCCGATGGCGGGCCGGCGCAGAGCTTCGGCCTGCCGGTGGCCGATCTGTGCGGCGCGATGTATGCGCTGTCGTCCACGCTCGCCGCGCTGTACCAGCGGCAGCACACAGGCCAGGGGCAGCACCTCGACGTGGCGCTGGCCGACTGCGCGTTGCACTGGATGAACCCGCGCGTCGGCGCCTGGCGCGAGGCCGGCGCGCACAGCCTCGAGGCGCAGCGCGAGGCCACACTGGTCAAGCCCGCCTACGGTGCGTTCGCGTGCCGCGACGGACGGCATGTGTCCATCGCCGCGCTCGAAGACCACTTCTGGGCCCGCCTGTGCGAGGCGCTCGACCTGGCGCCTTACGGTGGCGAGGCCTTCCGCGCGATGAAGGCGCGCAAGTCCGTGGCGGGCGCCATCAACGCCCGCATCGCCGAGGTGCTCGCGGACCGGGACGCGGACGAGGTTTTCGCGCTGCTGCAGAAGCACGACGTGCCCGCGGCGCCGGTGGTCGAGCCCTCGCGCGTGGCCGCGTTGCCGCAGTTCGCGCAGCGCGACAAGTTCGAGGCCAGCGACGTGCTGCCCGTGTCGCGCTACCCGGTGCCCATGGCCGGTGTGCAACCCGGCCGGCTCGGGGGCGCGCCGGCCCTCGACAGCGCACGGAACTGACGCCGTGGCGCCGGTCTTCAGAACGCGCATCACCGACCTGTTCGGCATCGCGCACCCGATCCTGGGCGGCGGCCTGATGTGGCTGTCGGATGCCGATTACGTCGCAGCGCTCGTCAACGCCGGCTGCATGGGCTTCATCACGCCGCGCTCGTTCGACAGCGACGAAGACTTTGCGAAGGCGTTGGTGCGCTGCGCATCGCTCGCCGACGGCAAGCCCTTCGGCGTGAACCTCACGCTGTCGAGCCGCCCCGAGGCCAATGCGGCGGTGCGGCGCTGGCTCGACATCGCGCTGGCGCACGGCGTGCGCTTCTTCGAGACGGCCGGCTATGCGCCGACGGAACTGATCGGCACGCTGCACGAGGCCGGCGCCGTCGTGCTCCACAAGGCGCCGAGCATCCGCCACGCGCTCTCGGCCGAACGCGCGGGCGCCGATGCGGTCGCGCTCATCGGCATGGAGGAGGGCGGCCACCCCGGCACCAACGAACTGCCCACCATGCTGATGGGCGCATTGGCCGTCGATCAGTTTCGCGTGCCCGTGCTGCTGGGCGGCGGCATCGGCCATGGGCGCCAGCTGGCCGCCGTGCTCGCCCAGGGCCACGAAGGCGTGATGATGGGCAGTCGCTTCCTCGTGTGCGAGGAGATCGGCGCGCACCGCGGCTACAAGGAGCACCTGCTCGGCTGCGACGAGCATTCCACCGTGCGCCTGCTGCACACGCTGGGCAACACCTGGCGCGTGCTGCGCAACGACACCGCGCGGCGCATCGACGAAATCGAGCGTGCCGGCGCCGCCGACCACGCGGCCTTCGGCGACCTGATCAGCGGGCGCACGGCACGCGACCACTGCTACGCGAACGGCGACTGGCAGCGCGGCATGCTGTCGCTCGGGCCGTCCATCGCGTTCGCGCAGCGCATCGAACCCCTGTCGGCCATCGTGGCCCAACTGCTGGCCGAAGCGCGCACCGCGCTCGGCCGGCTGTCTTCCATGGAGCTGCAACCCACGCCATGACCACCACCAACACCACCGAACGCCTTCTTCCCAGCCATGCCGAACCGGCCAGCAGCAGCCTGGCCGGTCGCGTCGCGATCGTGACCGGCGCCGGCTCGCGCAGCGCCGACATCGGCAACGGCCGCGCCTGCGCGATCCTGCTCGCGCGCCGTGGCGCACGGGTGCTGCTGCTCGACGCGCAGCTTGCGGCAGCGCAGGCCACCGAGCGAATGATCGCGGCGGAAGGCGGCACGTCGATCGCGGCGCAGGTCGACGTTGCCGACGCCGCGCAGTGCCAACAGGCCGTCGCGATGGCCGTGGCGGCCTGGCGTCGCGTCGACATCCTCGTGAACAACGTCGGCATCGGCGGACCGGCCGGCAACGCGGTCGACCTGGACCTCGAGGAATGGGACCGAGCCTTGCGCATCAACGTCACCTCGATGATGCTGATGGCGAAGTACGCGATCCCCGAGATGCGCAAGGTGGGCGGGGGCGCCATCGTCAACATCGCCTCCGTCGCGGGGCTCATCGGCGGCACGCCGGCGTTGCTGTACCCGACGTCGAAGGGCGCGGTGGTGAACATGACCCGCGCCATGGCGGCCCACCATGGCACCGAAGGCATCCGCGTCAACTGCGTTGCGCCCGGCATGGTCTACACGCCCATGGTCGCGGACCGGATGACGCCCGAGGCAAGGGAGCGGCGGCGCCTGCGCTCGCTGCTGCAGACCGAAGGCTCGGGCTGGGACGTCGGCCAGGCCGTGGCCTACCTTGCGAGCGACGAGGCGCGCTGGGTTACCGGCGTGATCCTGCCGGTCGATGCGGGCGCGACAGCGGGCAACGCCCCGTCGCCCGACCTGAAGCCCGATGCCCGGGCGTCCTGATCTTTCAAGGAGACGCCATGCCCCGTGTGCCCCTTCTGCCCGAGCAACCGTCGAACCCCGATGCGCGCGCCTTGTTCGACCAGGTGCGCGAGGCCCGCGGCCCCGACTTCCACCTGCCTCACCTGTACCGCGTGCTCGGCACGGCGCCGGCCCTGTTCAAGGGCTGGCTCGACTTCGCGTGGCCGCTGCGCCTGGAGGCGAAGACACGGCGACCGCTTCGCGAGCTGCTGATCTTGCGCGGCGCGCAGGTGTCGGGCGCGGCCTACGAGTGGGCGCACCACGTGCCGATGGCCGTGGCGGCGGGCGTCGAAGAGGCGCAGATCGATGCGCTGGCCGACTGGCGCAACGCCGACTGCTTCAATGCGCAGGAGCGCGCGGTGCTGCAACTGGCTGATGAAGTCACGCGCGGGCCTGCGGCTTCGGCGGAGACGATCGCGCAACTGAAGGCGAACAGGTTCGACGACGAAGCGGTCGTCGAGCTCGTGCTCACAGCCAGCTTCTATGTCTGCGTGAGCCGGTTTCTTCAATCGATGGATGTGGAGATCGAGCCTGGGTATGAGGAGGTACTGCCGCGCATGGAAAGCGGTGGCGCCTCCGGGCCCTGATTCCCCTCCCTACGCTGCAGCGTGCAAATCTTGCGCTGCCTGCGGCGCGAGGTTCGCGGTGCCCTCGTTGCACGGCTGAACCTCGAGCGGATCGCACGGGCTGCTGATCTGCCGCCCGTCGAACTTGATGCGGATGTGCGAATTGCTCGCGCCGGCGACGGTGCCGAGCCGGCCACCGCAGATGACGCGGCTTCCTCTTTCGAAGCTCACGCCGTAGCGTTCGCGGATGTCCCTGAGGCTCATGTGATTCCCTTTTTATTCGCTGTGCTGACAGTGAACGAATCGTCTCCCGTGGCCGCGTGGAACCGCGTAAGCCGCATTCCGTTACATCGTGTAGGAAATAAGAGGGGTTGGCGGAAGGCGGGCGCCTTGACGCCATCAGCGCACCGGAAATGAAAAAGCCCTCGCGAGGAGGGCTTTGTTCGGAATGTGGTCGTGAACTCTTACGCGGTCCACGCTACGGCAAAGATTCGTTTGCGGAAGTCATTGTTGTTTTTCTCGTCGCTATGACTTCGACGCGCTGGTATGAGATTCAGCTTGCCTGGCCAGGCAAATGCCCGATCATTTCGGGCAACCGTCGATTATATACCAGAACCGAGAGAGCCCTTGAAAACCATGAAGGCGGGTGCGTAGCGGGCAGGCAAAAAAACAGCCCGCACAAGGGCGGGCTGGAAGGTGACCTGCTGGAGGAGGGAGGATCAGAGGTGCAGGCCACTGGGAGAAACCTCACTGTGCCCAGCGAATCTGTACGCAACCTGACCTCGCGAAAAGAGGCCCTTTCGGTCCTCGGTCTTCGCTCAGTCTTCGTCTTCCCATTTGCCGATCACGGTGCCCAGCACGGTGAAGGGCACGCGCACCGCCTCGTGCGCGGGGTTGAGCGGCAGCAGCCAGCGGCGGCCCGCGTCTGCCTTGTAGACCTTGAAGGTGACTTCGCCGCTCACGTCGTCGTCGAGCTTGGCGATCACGCGCTCGCCGTCGTCGGGCGTGGTGTGTTGCGGGTCGACAAAAATGATCGATCCGGCCGGGTAGCTCTTCAGGTGCCCGTGCGGCGAGGTCATGCTGTCGCCGCGCACGCGCAGGGCGTAGGTGCCGGCGCTGTGGTGGGCGATGCAGGGAATCCAGCGTTCGGCCAGCGTGGGCCGGGGCGGTGCTTCGGCGCCGCGCCATTCGCCCGCGTGCTCCCACGTGATCAGCGGCACGGTGCCGGGCGTCTGCGGCGCAAAGCCGGGGCCGGCGGGCGGGATGCGGGTGACGCGGTAGGGGCCGGGCGGCTCGTGCGCGTTGTCGCGTGCCAGGCGGATCTGCACCTCGTCCCACGGGGCGGGGCCGTCGCCGGTGTCGAGCCAGTTGGGGTCGGCGCGGTAGGCGCGCGCCAGGGCGAGCACGCTCATCGACCGGCTGGTGTCGCCCCGCTCGATCTTCGAGATGCTCGACTGCTTGACGCCCGAAGCGGCCTCGGCCTGCTTCTGCGTCATCTTGGCGAATTTGCGTGCAGCCAGGGCACGAGAAGCAATAGTCTCCATGGGGTGGAGATTCAAGCGCAGATGAATATTCGTATTGGACTCTAGAATATTAAAAAAAGGGAGGGTTCGATATGAAGCCACGCGAGTTGGTGCAGGCGCTGCGGGCGCTGGGATTGACGCAAAAGCAGATCCAGGAACGAACGGGCATTCCGCAGCCCACGGTCAGCAAGATCGGGCTGGGGCGGGTGAGCGACGTGATGTCGCGCCACTACGTCGCGCTGCTGAAGGCCTACGAGCAGCGGATGAAGGAAGAGGCGCTGCGGCCGGCTGCGCACTACGCGCCGCCGCCGGCCGGCGACTGAGGCGGCAGGCTCAGGCCGGCTTGAGCCGTTCGGCGGGCGCGGGCGGCTCGGGCGGCGTGAGGGCCAGCGTGGTGCTCACGCGCACGCAGTCCTTGATGTGCTGTTCGCCCAGCGCACGCAGCGCCGCATAGCCGAGCGCGGCCGACACGACCTGCCCGGCAATGGGCACGTACTTGGTGGCCTGCTTGGCGGTGAGGCGGATGCCGGCGTGGCGGGCCAGCTTCATGAGCAGCTCGCGCGTGACGAGCCGGCCCACGAGCAGGGCGCCGAGCGTGGTGGCGGCCTTCTGGATGCGCTCGCGCTGGTGCGGTGCGAGCTTTTCGACCTGGGTGACCGAGAGGCCGAACTCGGAACTGATCTGCGGCACGAGGCGCGAGAGCAGCGCCGCGTCGGCCATCCAGTCGATGCCGGGCAGCGGAATGGCGCTGGCGGCGGCGGCCATGAGGGCCTTGCGACCGATCAGGCGTCGGCTGCGGTGGATGGCCGCGATGAGTTTTTCATCGCCCCGGGCGAGTTCGATCGAAGAAGGCATGCAGCGTGGCTCCTTGGCGGGTTCCCTGACCTTGCCATGCTACCCGGCCCGCGCTGGTCGGCCCGTTGCAAGCCGCGCGCGGGCAGGGGGCTTAGGCCGCCAGCGCTTCGAGCTGGTCGGACAGCGCCAGCCAGCGTTCTTCGAGCTGCGCGATCTCGTCGTTGAGCGCCTTCAGCCGCTTGCCGGCGTCGGCGATCTCGGCGGGCGGCAGCGGTTCGGCCAGCCGGGCTTCGAGCGTGCTGCGCTCGGTGCCGGCCGCCGCCATGCGCTCGTCGATCCTGGCGAGTTCCTTCTTCAGCGGCTTGGCCTGCTCGCTGCGCTGCTGGCGCTCCTGGGCGTCCTGCTTGCGCTGCTCGGGGGTGTGGCTGCTGCTGCTTTTGGTCGAAGCCTGGGCGGCTGCTGCAGCGGCGGCCGCAGCCGCTGCCGCGGCGTCCGCCTCGCGCACGGCCACCTTGGCCTCTTCGCGCAGGCGCTTGGCCTCGTCGAGCAGGTAGCGCTGGTAGTCGTCCAGGTCGCCGTCGAAGTCGGTGACGACGCCGCGGCCCACGAGCCAGAACTCGTCGCACACCGAACGCAGCAGCGCACGGTCGTGGCTCACCAGCATCAGCGTGCCTTCGAACTCGTTGAGCGCCACGGCCAGGGCTTCGCGGGTGGCCAAGTCCAGGTGGTTGGTGGGCTCGTCCAGCAGCAGCAGGTTGGGGCGCTGCCAGACCATCATCGCGAGCACGAGGCGGGCCTTTTCGCCGCCGCTCATGGTGCCCACGGGCTGCTTGACCATGTCGCCGCTGAAGTTGAAGCTGCCCAGGTAGCCGCGCAGGGCCTGCTCGCCGGTGGCTTCCTTGGCATTGCTGCCGAGTTCGCGCGCCATGCGCACCATGTGCTCGAGCGGGTTGTCCTGCGGGCGCAGCACGTCGAGTTCCTGCTGCGCGAAGTAGCCGATGTTCAGGCCCTTGCCCTCGGTGACTTCGCCGGCCAGTGCGCCCATTTCGCGCGCAATGGTCTTCACCAGCGTCGACTTGCCCTGGCCGTTGGCGCCCAGGATGCCGATGCGCTGGCCCGCCAGCACCGAGCGGCTGACGCCGCGCAGGATGGTCTTGGGCGCTTCGCCTTCGACCTCATAGCCGAAGCTCGCCTTGTCGATCGAGAGCATCGGGTTCGGGATGTTGCCCGGCTCCTTGAACTCGAAGGTGAAGTCGGCCTCGGCCAGCAGCGGCGCCACGCGCTCCATGCGCTCCAGCGCCTTGACGCGGCTTTGCGCCTGCTTGGCCTTGCTGGCCTTGGCCTTGAAGCGGTCGATGAACTTCTGCAGGTGGGCGATCTTGTCCTGCTGCTTGCTGAAGGCCACCTGCTGCTGCTCCATCTGCAGCGCGCGCATGTCTTCGAACTTGCTGTAGTTGCCGCCGTAGCGCGTGAGCTGGGCGTTGGCGATGTGCAGCGTGACGTCGGTCACGGCGTCGAGAAACTCGCGGTCGTGGCTGATGACGATCATGGTGCCGGCGTACTTCTGCAGCCAGGCTTCGAGCCAGACGAGCGCGTCCAGGTCCAGGTGGTTGGTCGGTTCGTCGAGCAGCAGCAGGTCGCTCGGGCACATCAGCGCGCGGGCCAGCTGCAGGCGCATGCGCCAGCCGCCCGAAAAGCTGTTGACGGGCTCGTCGAGCTCGTGCGACTTGAAGCCCAGGCCCAGCACCAGCGCCTGCGCGCGCGGCACGGCGTCGTGCTCGCCGGCATCGGCCAGGTCGGTGTAGGCGTGGGCCAGCTCCATGCCGATGTCGGGATCGTCGGGGTTCTCGGCGTAGGCGGCTTCGATGGCGGCCAGCGTGGCGCGCAGCTCGGTCAGGCGGGTGTCGCCGCCGACCACGAAGTCGGTGGCCGACTCCTCGGTCTCGGGCATGTCCTGCGCGACCTGGGCCATGCGCCACTGCTTGGGAATGTAGAAATCGCCGCCGTCTTCGTGCAGCGTGCCGTTGAACAGCGCGAACAGCGACGACTTGCCGGCGCCGTTGCGTCCCACCAGGCCGACCTTTTCGCCGGGGTTGAGATTGACGGTGGCGCCGTCGAGCAGTTTCTTGGCGCTGCGGCGAAGAATGACGTTTTTGAGAGTAATCATGAAATAGGAACCGTAGGGGGGATTATCCCGTCCGACCTTCAGCGAGCCGGCGCGAAGGGGCAAAGGCGGACATCACCCGATGAAAGGGGCGCAGCCACGAGGCTGCATGCAAGGCGAAAAAGGGGGCTTGGGCGGGCGCCGCTAACGCACGCCGGCGCCGGCCAGCAGCGCCGTCCGGGTGACCAGCAGCACCTGGTCTTCGCCGGCCGAGGTTTCGAGCCAGACCACCTCGAGCTGCGGAAACGCGGCCTCGAAATAGTCGCGCTCGTTGCCGATCTCGAGCACCAGCACGGCCTGCTCGCTCATGCGGGCGGGCGCGTCGGCGAACAATTGCCGCACGAAGTCCATGCCGTCGGTGCCGCCGGCCAGCGCCAGTTCGGGCTCGGCGCGGTATTCGGCGGGCAGCGCAGCCATGCTGGCGCTGTTCACGTAGGGCGGGTTGCACAGCACGAGGTCGTAGGTGCCGGGCACGTTCTTCAGACCGTCCGATGCGATCAACTTGACGCGCGCGTCGAGCGCGTGGCGTGTGACGTTGATGGCGGCCACTTCGAGCGCTTCGACCGACAGGTCGGCCGCATCGACCGTCACATCGGGGTAGGTGAGCGCCGCGAGCACCGCGAGGCTGCCGTTGCCGGTGCACAGGTCGAGCACGCGCTGCGTGTGTTCGCCCAGCCAGTAGTCGATGCTGCCGTCGGCGATGAGCTCGGCAATGAAGCTGCGCGGCACGATGGCGCGTTCGTCGACGTAGAAGGGCACGCCTTGCAGCCAGGCTTCTTTCGTGAGGTAGGCCGCAGGCTTGCGTGTGGCGATGCGCTCGTCGATGAGCGCGGCGACCTTGGCAGCGTCAGCCGGCGACACGGGCGTGTCAGCCACGGCGTCGATGTCGTCCAGCGGCTGCTTCAGGCGCCACAGCACGAGCCAAGCGGCTTCGTCGAAGGCGTTGGCGGTGCCGTGACCGAAGGCGACGCCGGCTTCTTCGAGCCGCTTGGCACCGGCTTCGATGAGTTCGATGACGGTGCTCATGATGCGAGCGCTGCGTCGAGCCCGCGCAGCGTGCGCAGGTAGATGTTCTTCAGCGTCTCGATCTCGGCGACCTCGATGTGCTCGTCGATCTTGTGGATGCTGGCGTTCACCGGGCCGCACTCGACGACCTGCTTGCAGATCTTGGCGATGAAGCGCGCGTCGCTGGTGCCGCCGCTGGTCGACAGCTCGGTATCGAGGCCGGTTTCTTCGCGGATCGCCGCCTGCACGGCCGTGACGAGTTCGCCGGGCGTGGTCAGGAAGGGCAGGCCGCCGACGGTCCAGGCCAGCGTGTAGTCGACGCCGTGCGCGTCGAGGACGGCGTGCACGCGCTGCTGCAGCGATTCGGGCGTCGATTCGGTCGAGAAGCGGAAGTTGAAGTCGATCACCGCGCTGCCCGGAATGACGTTGCTCGCGCCGGTGCCCGAATGGAAATTGCTGATCTGCCAGCTGGTGGGCTGGAAGTAGGGGTTGCTCTGCGCGTCCCAACCGCCGGCGGCGTTGATCGCCACGAGCTCGGCCAGCGCCGGCGCCACCGCGTGCACCGGGTTCTTCGCCAAATGCGGGTAGGCGATGTGGCCCTGCACGCCGTTCACCGTGAGCTTGCCGCTCATGGTGCCGCGGCGGCCGTTCTTGATCATGTCGCCGCAGCGCGCCACCGAGGTGGGCTCGCCGACGATGCAGTAGTCGATGGTTTCACCGCGCGCAGTCAGCGCGTTGCAGACGATCACCGTGCCGTCGACGCCCGGGCCTTCTTCGTCGCTGGTCAGCAGCAGCGCCAGCGTGAGCGCCGGGTCGGGCTCGCCCTGCAAAAACTCTTCGATGGAGGTCACGAAGGCCGCGACCGAGGTCTTCATGTCGCAGGCGCCGCGGCCGTAGAGCTTGCCGTCGCGGTGCGTGGGCGTGAACGGGTGGCTGCTCCACTGGTCGAGCGGGCCGGTGGGCACCACGTCGGTGTGGCCGGCAAACACCAGCGTCTTCGTCACCTTGTCATTCGCAGGACGGCGCACGGCCCAGAGGTTGGTGACCCGGAAATCGGCCGGGCCGCTCTCGATGGTTTCCAGCGTGAAGCCCAGCGCGGCAAGGCGTTCGCCCAGGATCTGTTGGCAACCCGCGTCGTCGGGGGTGACGGAAGGGCGCGAGATCAGTTGTTCGGCGAGCTGGAGCGTACGGGACATCGAGGGGGCGGGGATTAAGGGGCGGTCAGAACTTCACGTCGAGCGTGATGTCGGTGAAGGTGGGTTCGTCGAGCTGGTCGGTCAGGTCGCGGTCCTCGGCCTGCTTCTTGGGCGCGTCGCGGTTCTGCAGGCGCCACATCAGGTTGGTGGGCGAGTCGGCGTTGGCCAGGCCTTCCTGGCGGGTCACGCGGTCCTCGGTGATGAGGCGGGCGATGTCTTCCTCGAAAGTCTGCGAGCCTTCGGCCATCGACTGCTCCATGGCCTCCTTGACGCCGGAGAAGTCGCCCTTTTCGATCAGGTCGGCCACCAGCGCGGTGTTCAGCATCACTTCGAGTGCGGGCACACGCGCGCCGGCCGGCGTGCGCAGCAGGCGCTGCGACACCACGGCGCGCAGCGCCGAGCCCAGGTCACCCAGCAGGGTGGGGCGCACCTCGACCGGGAAGAAGCTCAGGATGCGGTTCAGCGCGCGGTAGCTGTTGTTGGCATGCAGCGTGGCCACGCACAGGTGGCCCGACTGCGCGTAGGCAATGGCGGCCGTCATGGTGTCGCGGTCGCGGATCTCGCCGATCTGGATCACGTCGGGCGCCTGGCGCAGTGCGTTCTTCAGGGCCACCTGCAGCGAGGTGGTGTCGCTGCCCACGTCGCGCTGGTTCACCAGCGATTTCTTGTTGGTGTACGTGAACTCGATCGGCTCTTCGACCGTGAGGATGTGGCCGCTGGCGTGCTCGTTGCGGTAATCGAGCATCGAGGCCAGCGTGGTCGTCTTGCCCGCGCCGGTGGCGCCCACCATCAGGATCAGCCCGCGCTTTTCCATGATGAGCGACTTCAGGATGTCGGGCAGGTTCAGCTCGTCGAAGCTGGGGATGACCGAGGCGATGTGGCGTACCACCACGGCGTAGCTGCCGCGCTGGCGCATGGCGCTGATGCGGTAGTTGCCGGCGCCTTCGAGGGCGACGGCCATGTTGAGTTCGCCCGTGTTTTCCAGTTCCTGGATGCGGGCTTCGGGCACCACTTCCGACAGCAGCGCCAGCGGCGCGGTCGGCGGCAGCACCTGCGCATTGATCGGCAGGCAGTTGCCGTTGATGCGGATCATCACCGGGGAGTTGGCCGAGAGGTAGATGTCAGAGGCCTTGCGCTCGGCCATCAAACGAAGAATCCGTTCCATCATGTTCATCGGTCTCTCTCCTCGGTTGTTCTCTGAATTATTCGCAGACTGCGCAAGCACGGGACTCTTCGCGCGGAACGCCGCGGAACCGGCTTTGCCGGGCCGCTGGCGTTGCCCCCTGCAAGGGGGTGTGCGAAGCGACACGCAGTGCGCGCAGCATGGGGGTGTGCTTAGGTCAGTCGCGCAGCAGGTCGTTCAGGCTGGTCTTGGAGCGCGTCTGCGCGTCGACCGTCTTCACGATGATGGCGGCGTAGGTGCTGTAGTCCTGGCCCGACTTGGTCTTCTTGGGCAGGTTGCCGCTGATGACCACGCTGCCGCTGGGCACGCGGCCGTACGAGATTTCGCCGGTTTCGCGGTTGAAGATCGGGGTGCTCTGGCCGAGGTACACGCCCATGCCGAGCACCGAGTTCTCTTCGACGACCACGCCTTCGACGACTTCGGAGCGCGCGCCGATAAAGCAGTTGTCTTCGATGATGGTGGGGCCGGCCTGCAGCGGCTCGAGCACGCCGCCGATGCCGACGCCGCCCGACAGGTGCACGTTGGCGCCGATCTGTGCGCACGAACCGACGGTGGCCCAGGTGTCGACCATGGTGCCTTCGCCCACGTAGGCGCCGATGTTCACGTACGAGGGCATCAGGATCGCGCCCTTGGCGATGAAGCTGCCGCGACGGGCCACGGCCGGCGGCACGATGCGCACGCCCGATTCCTTCAGCTCGGCGGCCGACAGGTGCGAGAACTTGGTCGCGACCTTGTCGTAGAAGCCCAGCGAGCCGGCCTGGATCTGTTCGTTGTCCTTGAGGCGGAACGACAGCAGCACGGCCTTCTTGATCCACTGGTGAACGGTCCACTGGCCCACGCCTTCGCGGGTGGCCACGCGCAGCTTGCCGTTGTTCAGCTCGGTGATCACGTGCTCGACGGCGTCACGCACTTCGGCGGGGGCAGCGGCGGGCGAGATGTTGGCGCGGTCTTCCCACGCGGCGTCGATGGTCTGTTGCAGTTGCTGTGTCATGGAGAAAGTCTCGGGTGAAAAAGGGGGCAGGGAAGCGGGCGGCGGGAGGTCAGCGGCGGCCGTCTTTAACGAAACGGACGATGCGCCGGGCGGCCTCGACGCACTCGGCCGTTTCGGCCACCAGTGCCATGCGGATGCGGCCGCGGCCCGGGTTGGCGCTGTGGTCGGTGTCGCGCGCCAGATAGCTCCCCGGCAGAACCGTGACATTGTATTGAGCGTAGAGCGCGCGGGCGAAGGCTTCGTCGTCGCCAGCCCACACTTCGGGCACGCCGGCCCAGAGGTAGAAGCTGGCGTCGGGCAGGCGCACGTCGAGCACCGATTCGAGCAGCGGCGTGACGGCGGCGAACTTGGCGCGGTACTGGGCGCGGTTGTCGACCACGTGCGACTCGTCGCCCCAGGCCGCGATGCTGGCGGCGGCCACGGCGCCGCTCATGGCGCTGCCGTGGTAGGTGCGGTAGAGCAGAAATTTCTTGATGAGGGCGGCGTCGCCGGCCACGAAGCCGCTGCGCAGGCCGGGCACGTTGCTGCGCTTGGACAGGGATGTGAGCGCGATCAGGTTCTTGAAGTCGGGGCGGCCGAGCTTCATCGAGGCTTCGAGGCCGCTGAGCGGCGGTTCGTCGCGGAAGTAGATCTCGCTGTAGCACTCGTCTGCGGCGATCACGAAGCCGTGGCGGTCGGACAGCGCGAAGAGCTTCTGCCACTCGTCCAGAGACATCACGGCGCCCGTGGGATTGCCCGGCGAGCAGACGAACACGAGCTGGGTGCGGGCCCAGACGGCCTCGGGCACGCTGTCCCAATCGACCGCGAAGTTGCGCGCGGGCACGCTGGGCACGTAGTACGGCTCGGCGCCCGAGAGCAGGGCCGCGCCCTCGTAGATTTGATAGAACGGGTTGGGCGACATCACCACCGGTTTCGGGTTGGCGCTGGCGTCGACCACGGTCTGGGCGAGCGAGAACAGCGCCTCGCGCGAGCCGTTGACCGGCAGCACCTGGGTGGCCGGGTCGAGCGACAGGCTGTAGCGGCGATGCAGCCAGTCGGTGAAGGCGGTGCGCAGTTTCAGTTCGCCGGCGGTGGCCGGGTAGGCGGCAAGGGCGCCGAGGCCGGCGCTCAGGGCGTCCTTGATGAAGGCCGGCGTGGCGTGCTTGGGCTCGCCGATGCCCAGGCTGATGGGCGCGAATTCGGGGGCGGGCGTGACGCCCGCGAACAGTTGCTTCAGCCGCTCGAAGGGGTACGGCTGCAATTTGGAAAGCAAGGGATTCATGCCCCGGATTATCGGCGACGGGCCGTGCAGCCCGCACGCCCCGCACCCCTTGTCCCGCTCAGCAGAGCGGGTGGTTGAACTGGCCGATCATGTTGGCGAAGTTCTGGTTGTAACGGTTGGCCGCGTCAACGATGCCCGAGCGGCCCATGCGGGCCATTGCACCGGTTTCCTTGCGCTTGAACACGCCGTCCTTGGCGTCCTTGATCACCGAGCGCGACTGGCCGATGAATTCGTTGATCTGCAGCATGCCGCCGCTGCAGCTCTTGCCGCTCTGGGCCGACTGCTCGCCGGTCTTCTTGCTCCAGCCCGCGGCCGAGTCGGCCACCAGCGCCAGCGAGGCCTCGAAGGCGGCCAGGGCCTGCGGGTCGTTGGGCGCGGCGAACAGCGCCATGGCGTCGGCGTGGTTGAGCTTGCCGTGGTAAATCAGGCCGGCGCGGTAGTAGGCGGCGGTGTCCTTGGGCGCCTTCTCGAAGGCTTCCTTGGTCAGCGCTTGGTCGCGGGCGCTCAGGCCCTTGTCGAAGGCCGCTTCGGCCTGCGCGACGGTGGTGAGTGCGGCCAGGTAGCTTTCGCTCAGCTGGCGGGCCTTGTCGCCGTTGTCGGCGAGGTAGCCCTTGGAATTGGCGTAGTCGTTCAGCTCGCGGCTCAGCGGCGACAGCACCTTGAGCGCGGCCGAGAAGGCCTTGGCCGATTCGTCGATCTCGGGCAGCGACGCGGCGATGGCGGCGGCGGCATCGAGCTTCTGGGCCGAGCGGTCGACGAGGATGTCGTTCTGGATGCGCAGGCTGGTCAGCGGCGCCTTGGCCTGCAGCAGCGGCACCTGACCCGTCACGTAGCTCTCGCGGGCTTCCTGGAACGAGGTGCGCAGGTTGTTCGAGACGTCGACGTAGAGGTTGTACTTTTCGACGAGCTGCTGGTCGTTGGCGGCGGGGGCGGCCGGCTTGGCTTCGGTGGCAGAGGCCGAGGGCTGGGCGGCTTTGTCCGCCTTGTCGCCGCAGCCCGCGACGAGCGCCGACACGGCGACGAGGGTGGCACCCAGAAGGGTTTGGTACTTCTTCATTCTTTCATTTCCTCCGTTGAAAAAAACAGCACGGGCAGGCCGCGGGATGGCGCGGTCGGCCGGGAAGACATCGTGGGGAGTGCCGCTGCCTGAAGACAGCGGTCGGGGGGGCGAGGTGTCAGACAGCGGTGGCCGCGCTGCGCCGATAGAAAGCGAGCGAGCCCGCCAGCGCCAGCAGCATGCCGCCGCAGGCGCGATCGATCCAGCGCGTGGCCGACACCGTGAGCAGCCGGATCGCGCGGGCGCCGACGAAGGCGTAGGCCAGCATCACCCCCATGTCGAGGCCCGCGAAGATCAGCGCAATGACCACGTACTGCGGTGCCTGCGCGGCAGCCGGGTCGATGAACTGCGGCAGCAGCGCCGAGCAGAAGATGTAGCCCTTGGGGTTGGTCACCGCGACCAGGAACGACTTGAAGAAGATGCGCCGGCTTTCGCCCGCCGTGACGGTGGCCGCCGCGTCTGCGTTCGGCAACTGGAAGCCGCCCTTGGAACGCAGCATGCGCAGCCCGAGCCAGGCCAGGTAGGCCGCGCCGACCCACTTGAGCATCGAGAACCAGAACTCCGAAGCCGCCAGCAGCGCGCCCAGGCCGAGCGCCACGGCGCCGACCAGCACGAAATCGGACAGCACCGCGCCGAGCATGCCCGGCAGCGCCCGTCGCACGCCGTGGCGCGAACCGTTGCTGAGCGCCAGCAGCACTGTGGGACCGGGTGTGGCGATGGCGGCGAACGCCACGATGGCGAACAGCAGGGCGGTGGCGAGCGTCATCGGGGTGTCTTTCTCAAATCTTCTTGACCAGCACCTGGCTCTTGCGGTCCCAGTTGTACTTGCGCTTGCGCGCCTCGGGCAGCCAGTCGGGGTTGACCTGCTGGAAGCCGCGCTTGAGGAACCAGTGCATCGTGACCGTGGTGAGCACGAAGATGCTTTCCAGGCCCATGGCCTTGGCGCGGTGCTCGATGCGCTTCAAGATGCGTTCGCCGTCGCCCTGCGACTGCGATTGCGGCGACACCGTGAGCGCGGCCATCTCGGCGGTTTTAGCCTCGGGATACGGGTACAGCGCCGCGCAGCCGAAGATCACGCCGTCGTGCTCGATGACCGTGTAGTGGCCCACGTCGCGCTCGATCTCGGTGCGGTCGCGCTTGACCAGCGTGCCGTCGCGCTCGAAGGGTTCGATGAGCTGCAGGATGCCGCCGATGTCGTCCACCGTGGCTTCGCGCAGGCTTTCGAGCTTCTCGTCGATCACCATGGTGCCGACGCCGTCGTGCACGTAGATTTCGAGCAACAGCGAGCCGTCGAGCGCAAACGGCAGGATGTGGTTGCGCTCCACGCCGCCCTTGCAGGCTTTCACGCAGTGCTGCAGATAGAAGGCGGTGTCGGTCGGCTTCTGCGCGGGCGGCAGCGAGGCCAGCAGCTTTTCGGCGGCGGCCAGCGGCAGCTCGGTGTCGATCGGGTTGTCTTCGCTCTCGGGCAACTCGCTGTCCACGCGGATGCCCGGCACTTCGGTCAGGAAGATCAGCTTGTCGGCCTGGATCGAGATGGCCACGCTGGTCGCGACCTCTTCCATCGTCAGGTTGAACGCCTCGCCGGTCGGCGAGAAGCCGAAGGGCGACATGAGCACCATCGCGCCGAAATCGAGCGTGCGGCGGATGCCGGCCGCATCGACCTTGCGCACCAGTCCCGAGTGCTTGAAGTCCACCCCGTCGACCACGCCCACGGGGCGCGCGGTGATGAAGTTGCCCGAGATCACGCGCACCGTCGAGCCGGCCATCGGCGTGTTCGGCAGGCCCTGGCTGAAGGCGGCCTCGATCTCGTAGCGCAGCTGGCCCGCGGCCTCTTGCGCCGAGTCGAGCGCCACGGCGTCGGTGATGCGGATGCCGTGCGAGTACTTGGCCTCGTGGCCCTTGGCCGCGAGCTGTTCGTTGACCTGTGGCCGGAAGCCGTGCACCAGCACGATCTTGACGCCCATGCTCTGGATCAGGGCCAGGTCTTGCGCGATGTTCTGCAGCTTGCCCGCCGCGATGGCCTCACCCGCGAGCGCGACCACGAACGTCTTGCCGCGGTGCGTGTGGATGTAGGGCGCGACCGAGCGGAACCAGGGCACGAAGGTGAAATTGAAGACGGTGGACATGGGGCGTGATTGTGCATTCTTGGCAAGGTTTTGGTGCAGCGCGTCATGCCAGGGCGCGCAGCAGCCGGCCGGCCCCGACCGCGGCGGGCGTGCCGCGAGCCTTGAAGGCCTCGAGCTGGTCGGCGTAGGCGTCCAGCGGCTCCACCGCCGCCTCGGCCGAGCCCGCCGGCGTAGTCGGTGCCAGCGGCAGGCCGAGCAGGGCGGCGAGCTCGTCGGGTGCGATCGAACCGTGCGCCATCAGCGCATCGACCACCGCCATGAAGGCGGTCGCGTGCGCTTCGAGCAGGCCCAGCGCGCGCGTGTGTTCGCGCGCCAGGATGGCCTCGATCTCGCGGTTGGTGGCGGCCACGTCGGTGTTGAGGTTGTCGTTCGCATCGGTCGTCACGTCGGTGCGGCTCCAGCGGGTGCCGAAGCCCAGATGCCGCACGTAGCGCGCCGCCGTGGCCGTGGCCTGCATCAGGTCGCGCTCGGCGCCGGTGGTGCAGCCCGATTCGCCGAACACCAGCCGCTCGGCCGCGCGGCCGGCCAGGCTCACGCACACGCTGTCGAGCAGGTTGCGCTTGGACCACGCCTTGCGCTTCACGTAGCTGTTGTAGCCGCCCTCGAACGACGCCACGTTGATGCGGATCTCTTGCGGCGCGCGGCCGAAGAGCAGGGCGTACACCAGCCCGTGGCCGGCCTCGTGCACCGCGAGCAGCGCACGGAAGTCGGCGTTGGCGCGCTGCTTGAGCCGGTTCAGCTCCAGCGCCACGGGGAACTCGCGCCGCGCCAGCCGGAAGCGCGCGACCAGGCGCGGGCCGCCGGGCGTGACTTCGCCGGGGTCGAGCATCAGCCACACGGGTTCGCTGCCGTGCGCGCCCTGTTCGAGCGCCCACAGCGCGGCGTTGACCAGCGTTGCGCTCAGGATCGCGTGGATCGACGAGAACAGCGGGCGCGTGCCCTGCGCTGGGAACACGGCGTTGGCGTAGATCTGCTCGTACACGCTCACGTCGAGCACGAAGCGCACGCCCGAGCTTTCCTGGATCTCGCTCACGTAGCGGTCGCAGATCGACAGGATCAGGCGCACGTAGGTGGCGCGGCTGAACGACGGGTAGATCACGTGGTTGTTGCCCAGCCGCGCGACCTGCTCGGGCTTGAAGCGCTCGGCCAGCGCCTTCTTCACGTCGATGAGCGAGAGCTTCCTGGTCAGCGCGTGGAAGATGTCGGCGTCGGTGTCGCAGTCTTCCACCCGCTTGGCGGTTTCGGCGTACATCTCGTCGAGGTTGCCCGAGACGAACACCAGCAGCTTGGAGTAGTCGGTTTCCCAGTTGTCCTGCGAGGCGCGGAAGGCGCGCAGCCGCGCCTGGATCTCGTCGGGCTTCCAGGTCATGATTTCGAGCAGCGACTCGCGCAACTTCAGGCAGCGCTTGAACTCCTGCGCTTCCCAGGGCGAGAGCTGCAGGCGGCGCTTGCGCTTGGTCTTGCCAGCCTTGGCACTGTCTTCGTCTTCTTCATCGTCGTCGTCATCGGTGCGGCGGTCCTGGTCGTACTCGGCCCAGGCCAGCGACGACTCGATCTCGCTCAGTACGGAGAGCGACGGCGGCAGGCGGCCGTCGGACAGCAGCGCCCACACGTCCTGGTAGCGCTCCACGCGCGCTTCCTTGCCGTTGGCGTCCACGGTGCGAAAGCGCTGGAACTCGTCGAGCACGAGGATGCCGGGCGCGCCCTCGGCGATGCCCGACTCGGCCAGCATGGCCGAGATGGAGCCCGCGCTGCGGTGGCCCGAGCCGTGGCTGAAACCGTCCATCTGCACTTCGATGAAGCGGTCGTAGAAGCCCAGGTGCTGCGCCAGGCGCCGCACGAGTTGCGTCTTGCCGGTGCCGGTGAGGCCCCACAGGCAGATGACGACCGGGCGGCTGATGAGCTGCGGCAGCACGTACCAGGCGCGCAGCGAATCGATCACGCGATCGATGATCTCGTCGATGCCGAACAGCTCGGCCTTCAGCGAATGGGCAATGGCCTGCAGGTGGCGCGTGCGCTCGGCCAGCGTGGCATGCAGGTCACGGGAAATGTCTTGTTGCGACATGAGGTTCTTTTTTCTTCGAATGATTCGGGGACACGGAAACAGGAATGCGGCCGCTTCTCCTCGCGAGATGCGAAGAGGGCGGTGGTGCAGGCGCTGTGCGGGTCAGGCTGGCGCGCTTCAGTCTGTGAAGCGCGAGCGGAAGGCGTTCAGTTCCGCGAAGGAAGCTGAAGCCGGCGCGCGGGCTTCGTCAGGCCGGGCGGGTCGCCTTGACCCCGCCACGTGCAGCGACGTGGCTTGCGCAGCGGATGCGCATCGAGAGGGGGGCAAGGAAGGAGGTCATGCCGCGATCGTAGCGGCGGCATGCGGTAGAGTAAAGAGTCTTTACGAAATTTTCTGCGCCACCTGCCGCCTGCGGCCTTGCTGTGGATGCCATGCAACAGCGGCGGGGCCCCGCGATAATTGGCGGTTTGCCCGCCTGCCGCCGCGCGCAACGACCGACGACTGCCTTGCCTTGACGACCCTCACACCTCCCGCCCCCCTGCGCATCGAGTTCCCAGAATCGCTCCCGGTCTCCGGCCGGCGCGAGGAGATCATGGCCGCCATCGCGGCGCACCAGGTCGTGATCGTCTGCGGCGAAACGGGCTCGGGCAAGACCACGCAGCTGCCGAAGATCGCGCTGGCGCTCGGGCGCGGCAAGCTTAACGCCGAGCCCGGCAAGGGCCGCCTCATCGGCCACACGCAGCCGCGCCGCATTGCCGCAAGCTCGGTCGCCAAGCGCATCGCCGAAGAGCTGAAGACACCGCTGGGCGACGTGGTCGGCTTCAAGGTGCGCTTTCAGGATCGGCTGAGCCGCGACGCCTCGGTGAAGCTGATGACCGACGGCATTTTGCTGGCCGAGACGCAGACCGATCCGCTGCTGAAGGCCTACGACACGCTCATCATCGACGAGGCCCACGAGCGCTCGCTGAACATCGACTTCCTGCTGGGCTACCTGCGCGAGATTCTTCCGCGCCGGCCCGACCTGAAGGTGATCGTCACCTCGGCCACCATCGACGCCGACCGCTTCGCGCAGCACTTCGCTTCGGCCAAAGGCCCCGCGCCGACGATCATGGTGTCGGGCCGCACCTTTCCGGTCGAGCAGCGCTACCGGCCTTTCGAGGAGTCGCGCGAGCACGACCTGAACGACGCGATTGCCGACGCCGTCGACGAGCTCTGGCGCGACCCGCACAACGCGGGCGACATCCTGATCTTCCTGCCCGGCGAGCGCGAAATCCGAGAGGCGGCCGATCACCTGCGCCGCCACGTCAGCCACCAGCCGCTGTTCCGCAATGCCGAGGTGTTGCCGCTGTTCGCGCGACTGTCGGGCCCCGAGCAGGACCGCATCTTCGAGAGCCACCACGGCCGGCGCATCGTGCTGGCCACCAACGTGGCCGAGACCTCGCTCACCGTGCCGGGCATCCGCTACGTGATCGACACCGGCACGGCGCGCGTCAAGCGCTACAGCTTCCGCAGCAAGGTCGAGCAGCTGCTGGTCGAGCCGATCAGCCAGGCCGCGGCCAACCAGCGCGCGGGCCGGTGCGGGCGTGTGGCCAACGGCATCTGCATCCGTCTCTACGACGAGAAGGACTTTGCGGGCCGCCCGCGCTTCACCGATCCGGAAATCTTGCGTTCCTCGCTCGCGGGCGTGATCCTGCGCATGAAGTCGCTGCGACTGGGCGACGTGGCGCGCTTCCCGTTCCTTGAAGCGCCGTCGCCGCGCGCGATTGCCGACGGCTACCAACTGCTGAACGAACTCGGCGCAGTCGATGACGCCAACGAACTCACGGCCACTGGTGGCGAGCTGGCGAAGCTGCCGCTCGATCCGCGCGTGGGCCGGATGATTCTGGAAGCCCGCACGCGCGGCGCGCTCGAAGAAGTGCTCATCATTGCCTCGGCGCTCAGCGTGCAGGACGTGCGCGACCGCCCGATGGAAGCGCAGCAGCAGGCCGACCAGGCGCACTCGAAGTTCGACGACGAGAAGAGCGAGTTCAGCGGCTATTTGCGGCTTTGGAAATGGATCGCCGACGCGCGTGGCGGCCACGGCGACACGCACAAGCTCAGCAACCGCCAGTACGAGCAGCTGCTGCGCCAGAACTTCATCAACATCCGCCGCGTGCGCGAATGGCGCGACATCCATTCGCAGCTGCTCACGGTGGTCACCGAGCACAAGTGGCGCATCAACGCCACGCCGGCCGGCTACGAGCCGCTGCACCTGTCCATGCTCGCGGGCCTGCTGGGCAACGTGGGCTGGAAGCTCGAGGACGACGAGGCCTACCTTGGCGCGCGCGGCATCAAGTTTTACAAGCACCCGGGCGCGCACCTGAAGAAGAAGCCCGGGCGCTGGATCGTCGCGGCCGAGCTGGTCGAGACCACGCGGCTGTTCGGGCGCGGCATCGCCAACATCGAGCCGCAGTGGCTCGAGCAGGTGGCGGAGCATCTGCTGAAGAAGCAGCTGCTCGATCCGCACTGGGAGAAGAAGGGCGCGCAGGTCTCGGCGCTGGAGCGCGCGACGCTGTACGGCCTGGTGGTCTACAGCGGGCGGCGTGTCGATTTCACCAAGGTCGATCCGGTGTCGGCGCGGGAAATCTTCATCCGCGAAGCGCTGGTCGGCGGCCAGTGGGAAAGCAAGTTCCCGTTCCTCACGGCCAACCGCAAGCTGGTGCGCGAGGTCGAAGGCCTGGAGCACAAGGCGCGCCGGCAGGACGTGCTGGTCGACGACGAACTGATCTTCGCCTTCTACGACGCGCAGATGCCGGCCGACGTGGCCAGCGGCATCACCTTCGAGAACTGGTACCGCCACGCGTCGAAAGACCAGCCGCGCCTGCTGTACCTCACGCGCGACGAACTCATGCGCCACCAGGCGGCCGGCATCACGACGCAGTCGTTCCCGCCCACGCTGCGCCTGGGCGGTGTCGATTGCGCCGCAAGCTACCTGCACGAACCGGGCGACGCGAAAGACGGCCTCACGGTCAGCGTGCCGCTGTTCGTGCTCAACCAGGTGAACGAAGAGCGCTGCGAGTGGCTGGTGACGGGCATGCTCAAGGACAAGATCCAGGCGCTGCTCAAGAGCCTGCCGCAGCGCCCGCGCTCGCGGCTGGTGCCGCTGCCCGAGTCGGCGACGAAGCTGGCCGAGGAACTGTCGGCGCCCGAACTCTTCGGCACCGGTTCGCTCACCGACGTGCTGCTCAAGCGCGTGCGCGACCTGACCAGCATCGACGTGAAGCGCGCCGACTTCAAGCTCGACATGCTGCCGCCGCACCTGTTCATGAACCTGCGCATCGTCGACGAGCACGGCCGTCAGCTCGGCATGGGCCGCAACCTCGGCGCGCTGAAGGCCGAGCTGGGCGCGCAGGCGCGTGGCGCGTTCCAGGCGCTGGCGGGGCTCAATGTGAAGGCGGCACCGGCCCCCAAGCCTTCGCCTGCAGGCGAAGGCCAGGCACCCGCGAAGAACGCCGCGCCCGAGAAGGCCACGCCCGCGCTGCCCGCCGGCCAGCGCTACACGACCTGGGCTTTCGGTGAGCTGCCCGAGCTGATGGAAGTGCGGCGCGGTTCGCAGTCGCTCATCGGCTTCCCGGCGCTGCGCGACGAGGGCGATGCCGTGACCATCGAGGTGTTCGACGAGCCCGCCGTGGCCGCCGCGAAGCACCGCGCCGGCCTGCGCCGCCTGTTCGCGCTGCAGCTGAAGGACGCGCTGAAGTACCTCGAGAAGAACATCCCCGATCTGCAGAAGATGTCGGTCGCCTACATGCCGCTGGGCACGTCGGAAGAGCTGCGCACGCAGATCATCGACGTGGCGATCGACCGCGCGTTCCTGCAGGAGCCGCTGCCGACCGACGAGTTCGCTTTCAAGAAGCGGCTCGAAGAAGGGCGCGGGCGGCTCACGCTGATCGCCAACGAGGTGTCGCGGCTCGCGGGCGTCGTCCTCGTGGAGTACGCAGCCGCCGCACGCAAGATCAAGGACACGAAGATCCAGCCCGAGGCGGTGCAGGACGCGGCGCAGCAGCTGCAGAAGCTCGTCGGCAAGCGCTTCATCGCCGACGCGCCGTGGACGCAGCTGCAGCACTTTGCGCGCTACCTCAAGGCCATCGTGCTGCGTCTGGACAAGCTGCGCGCCGACCCCGCACGCGACGCCGCCAAGCTGGCCGAACTGAAGCCGCAGGAGCAGCGCTACTGGCGCCTCGTCGCCGAGCGCAAGGGCGTGGTGGACGACCGCATGCTCGAGTTCCGCTGGCTGCTCGAGGAACTGCGCGTGAGCTTTTTCGCGCAGGAGCTGCGCACGCCGCAGCCGGTGAGCGTGAAGCGGCTCGACAAGGCCTGGGCGCAACTGCAGGCGTAAAAAAGCCCGCGGCGACGCGGGCTTTCTTTATGGCAGCGTGGGCGCTATATGCGGCCCATGAGCACGAGGACCACCACGATCAGCAACACGAGCCCGAGGCCGCCGCTGGGCCCGTAGCCCCAGGACCGGCTGTAACCCCAGCTCGGCAGCGCGCCGATCAGCAGCAGGATCAGGACGATCAGCAGAATGAACGAGAGAGACATGGTTTTCTCCTGGGACGTTTGTTGTAACGAGCCTTCATGCTCATCGCCCCGGGACGCCGCAAGCGCCGGAGAGCCGCCCCTTCGGCGGTCAGGACTGTCCTACCGTGGGCGTCGGCGCTTGGCGCGTGCGTCGTCGGAGAGCAGGGGGTTCAGCCCCACGCCCAGACCCGCGTGGCGAGGCGGGCGGAGTTCATCCGGGTGGCTTTCAGCTTCGCATGAACTCGATCGACAAGGTACCCACGGCAGCCAGCACCAGGCCCATCACGAGGAATCCCGCGGCGCCCAGCGTGGCCAGCAGCGCCCGTCGCCACGGTCGTGTGCGAAAGAAGTAGACCGGAATGCCCAGCACCGGAAAGACGCCCGCAAGCAGCGCCGAGCGGCCGGGCGCGGGCACGCCGCGCACCAGGCCGTCGGCCCGGCACCACATGTAGCACAGCGCCGAAATGAGGAACACATGCACCACGTCGAGCGCGGTGTAGTCCTTGCCGTGCAGTGGCGGCATGAACGCGTCGGCCACGCCCACCAGGAAGAACGACAGGCCCAGGGCCAGCAGGATCCAGCGCGGCCGGTTCATCGCCATTGCGGTGCCTGGATGCTCTGGCTCGCCGGCGTCAGAGCTTCGCGAGGCGGTCGAGCGCGGCGAGGAGCGTCTCGTCCTTCTTGGCGAAGCAGAAGCGCACCACGCGCTGGTCGAAGCCGTCGCCGTAGAACGCGGACAGCGGAATCGCCGCAACGCCGATCTCGCGGGTGAGCCACAGGCAGAAGTCGGCCTCGGAGAGATCGCTCACGGCCGAGATGTCGACGCACTGGAAGTAGCTGCCCTCGCTGCGCAGCAGCTTGAAACGGGTCTTCTCGGCCAGGCCGGCCGCGAACAGGTCGCGCTTGCGCTGGTAGAAAGCCGGCAGCTCCAGGTACGGCTCGGGCCGCGCCATGTACTGCGCGAGCGCGTGCTGCATCGGCGTGTTCACGGTGAACACGTTGAACTGGTGCACCTTGCGGAACTCGGCCATCAGCGGCGCGGGCGCGGCCACGAAGCCGACCTTCCAGCCGGTGACGTGGTAGGTCTTGCCGAAACTGCTGACGATGAAGCTGCGCGCCGCCAGGCCCCGGAAACGCGCCACGCTTTCATGGCGCGAGTCGTCGAACACCATGTGCTCGTAGACCTCGTCGCTGATCACGAACACGTCGGTGGGCGCGAGCAGGTCTTCGAGCTGGCGCATCTCGGCCTCGGTCCAGACCGTGGCGCTCGGGTTGTGCGGCGTGTTGATGATGATCGCGCGCGTCTTCGGCGTGAGCGCGGCGGCGATCTTGTCGAAGTCGGGGCGGAAGGTGCCGGGCACGAGCGGCACGCGCACGACCTTGCCACCGGCCAGGTCGATGTTGGGCACGTAGCTGTCGTAGCAGGGCTCCAGCACGATCACTTCGTCGCCGGGGCGCACGATGGCCAGGATGGCCGTGATGATCGCCTGCGTGGCACCGGCCGTGACGGTGATCTCGGTCGCGGCGCTGTAGCTGCGGCCATAGAGCGCCTCGATCTTGGCGGCGATGGCGTCGCGCAGCGACGGAATGCCCGGCATCGGCGGGTACTGGTTGTGGCCGGCCGCCATGGCGGCGGTCACGTCTTCGAGCAGCTTCGGATCGCAGTGGAAATCGGGAAAGCCCTGGCCGAGGTTCACGGCGTTCTTCTCGGCCGCGAGCGTGGACATCACGGTGAAGATGGTGGTGCCGACAGCCGGCAGCTTGGTGGTGATCTCGGGCGTGCGGGGAGAAGACGAAGGGGTGGCGGTGCTCATGGTCGGTCGTCGCGGGGGAAAAAGCGAAAGGTCAGAGTTCGTAATCTTGTTGATGGCCGCTCAGGGCCTTCGCGATCAGGTTGCGGTCGAGGCGGTCGGACAGCAGCTCGGCGAACTTGAAGACGAAGTTGCGCAGGTAGGCGCTGCGCTTGAAGGCAACGCGCGCGATGTTCTGGCCGAACACGTGGCCCATCGGGCGCACCACGAGGTCGGCGTTCGACTCGTCGCGCACGGCCATCTCGGCCACGATGCCCACGCCCAGACCCAGGCGCACGTAGGTCTTGATCACGTCGGAGTCGATGGCTTCGAGCGCGATGCGCGGCGTGAGCTTCTTCTGCGCAAAGGCATGGTCGATGCGCGTGCGGCCGGTGAACGACGGGTGGTACGTGATGATCGGCTCGGCCGCCAGGTCTTCGAGCGACACGCGCTCCTTGGCCGCCAGCGGGTGGTCCTTGGGCAGCACCAGCACGTGCTGCCATTCGTAGCAGGGCAGCGTGACCAGCTCGGCATAGCCGTCGAGCGATTCGGTGGCGATGCCGATCTCGGCGATTTCGTCGATCACCATGCGCGCCACCTGGTCGGGCGAGCCCTGGTGCAGGCTCACGTTGACCTTCGGATAGGCCTCGCGCAGGTTGGCCACGGGCACCGGCAGCACATAGCGCGCCTGGGTGTGCGTGGTGGCAATGGACAGCGTGCCGCTGTCCTGCGCACTGAACTGCTCGCCGATGCGCTTCAAGTTGCCCACTTCGCGCATGATGAGTTCGATGCTCGCGATGACGTGCTGGCCGGGTTCGGTGATGCGCTTCAGGCGCTTGCCGTGGCGGGCGAAGATCTCGACGCCGAGCTCTTCCTCAAGTTCGATGATCGCCTTGGAGACGCCGGGCTGCGATGTGTGCAGTGCCTTGGCCGCCTCGGTGAGGTTCAGGCCGCGCCGCACGGCTTCCTGAACAAACTTGAACTGGTGCAGATTCATATCAAATTCCGTCTGATTGCGGAATTCATTATGCCTTTGAAGTCTATAAAAATGACCGGGACTTCAGGATTTGATGGCAAGCCGGGCCAGCAAGGCGACCAGTTCAGGCGATTCGCCGACGATCGGGGCGAGCGAGAACGCGACCTTGGGCCAACGCTCGCGCAGCGCGTCGAGCTGCAGCGGAAGGTCTTCGCGGGCGTGCTTGCCCATGCCGAGGAACAGCGGCACCACATGGACTGCGGTGGCCCCGTCGGCAATCAGCGCGGCGGCGGCGGTCGGCAGGTCGGGCGCGGCCAGTTCCATGTAGGCACACAGCACGCGCACGGCGGGGTCGTCTGCGCGCATGCGGGCGGCAACGGCTTCGATGGGCTCGCGCCAGCGCGCGTCGCGCGAGCCGTGCGCGAGCAGCACGGTGCCCGGCACTTGCGAGGTCATCGCCTCAGGACCAGCCAGCTGAAGGCTGTGAGCGACAGCACTGAATAGATGAGCCCCGGCGCCGCCGCCGTGAGCCAGGGCGACCAGTTGCTGAGGTTGCCGAGGTAGCCGAACACGTTGTTCAGCAGGAAGAAGCTGATGCCGATCATCACGCCGCCGAACACGTAGGTCGTGATGCCGGCCTGGCGGAAGTGCAGGTAGGCAAAGGGCAGGGCGAGCACGACCATCACCAGGCACGAGAGCGGGTAGAACACCTTGCGCCAGAACTCGATTTCGTAGCGTTGGGCGGTCTGGCCGTTGGCGTTCAGGTGCCGGATGTAATCGAACAGGTCGATGGTGCTCATGCGGTCGGGCCGCAGCAGCGCGACCGACACCATTTCGGCGGTGAGCGAGGTGGGCCAGTCCATCTTCGGGATCTGGGTGGTGACGATGCGGGCCTTCTCGGTGTTGCGCGTCTGGTAGTCCTGCTGCTCGACGTCGGAGAGCGTCCATTTGTCGTCGAGGATGTTCGCCGACCGGGCCACCAGTTGCTTGCTCACATAGCCGTCGGCATCGAATTCGAAGATGCGGGTGGTCGTGAGCGAGCCACCGCGCGAGATCGACAGCACGTTGACCGCATACGACGTGTCGCCGCGCTTTTCCTTGAGCCAGGCCCCGGTGTTGCCCACCAGCGAGAACGTGCCCTGGTAGCGCGACTTCAGCAGCTGGCCGGTGCGTCCCGACAGCGGCGCGATGTAGTCGCCGATGGCAAAGGTGAGCACCACGAAGCCCAGCCCCAGCAGCAGCAGCGTGCGCAGCGCGCGCCACGGGCCCAGGCCGCTGGTGCGCAGGATCGTGTATTCGGAGCTTTGCGCCAGACGCGCCATCACGAAGATGCAGCCGATCAGCACCGTGATCGGCAGCAGCTCGTAGAGGTGGCTGGGCACCAGCAGCAGCACATACATCAGCGCCTGCACCGGGCCGTAGGCCAGGCTTTCGGGCTTGCCCACGGACTGCAGCTCGTCGACGAAGTCGAAGAAGAAAAACAGGCTCAAAAAGCCGAGCGTCACGAAGGCCACGGCCTTCAGCGCCTCGACGTAGATCAGTTGGCGGATGGTTTTCACGCGGAGGGCTCGATCTTGGAAGGCGGCGCGGTCGGCAGGCCGCCGGCGATCACGCGCGGGGCCTTGCTGCGACGGGTCCAGTTGTTGTTGCGCAGCGTGAGCCAGGCCGTGGCGAACACGAAGACGCCGCCGTGCAGCAGCAACATGAACGAGCCCATGCCGTAGCGCCCGGAACTGACCCAGCTCTGGCCGAGGTTCAGCAGGTTGTAGTAGACGACGAAGGCGAACAGCGCGAACACCAGGTTGCCGCTGCGTCCCACGCGCGGGTTGACGCTGGACACGGTCAGTGCCAGCAGCACGAAGTTGATGGCGGCCAGCAGCATGCCGAAGCGCCAGCCCAGTTCGCCCGAGTTGGCGTCGCTGCGGTCGCGCAGCAGCGAAAGGGTGGAGCGGGCGCGCGTGGGCGTGTTGTCGGTGGTGGTCGCGGCACTGCCGCCGGCGCGTGTGCCGTAGGTCTTGAACTCACTGATCTTCAGGCCCGACTCCGTGAACAGGGGGCGTTCGAGGCGCTGGCCGTTGCTCAGCATCAGGTAGCGCTGCGTGCCCACATCCTCGATGCGCCCGCTGCGCGCCGACGTGGTGATCTGCAGCCCGCGCTCGACGGCCCAGATGAACACGTTGGTGGCGGTGGCGCCGTCGGGCGTGTCCTTGTCGATGAAGAACACGCGCAGCCGGCCCGAGGACTCGCGGAACTCACCCGGCGTGACGCGCTCGATGTCGCTGCGCTGCTCGTACTGCTGGCGCATGCCGATGGTCTGCGAGTTGGCCCAGGGCCAGCCCACCAGCGCCATGGCCGCAATGAGCAGCAGCACCGGCCAGGCGAAGCGGAACAGCGGCTGGACGAAATCGGCCAGGCCGCGCCCGCTGGAGAACCAGATCACCATTTCGCTGTCGCGGTACATGCGCGAGAGTGTGCCGACGATGGCGATGAACAGGCTCAGGCTCAGGATGGTCGGCATGTAGCCGAGCACCGTGTACGCCATCACGAGGAACACCTCCTGTGGGTTCACGCTGCCCTTGGACGCCAGCCCGAGCGTACGGATGAGCATCATGGTCATCACGATGGTGACCAGGACGACGAGGGTCGCTCCGAAGCTGCGCGACAGCTCCTTGCGTAGGGAAGAATGGAATAACATCGTTCGAGGAAAAAAAGGATTATGGACTTTCAACTCAAGACCCTCACCGTCGCCCAGGCCGCCGCCGAGAAATCCGACCTCCTCATCGTGCTGGTCGGCAGCGCTCTCCCCACCGCCAAAGACCCCGTTTCCGTGCTCGCCGCCAGCGCCCGCAAGGCCGGCGACCTGCCCGACAAGGCCGGCAAGCTGCTCGCGCTGTACCGCCCCGAGGCCGTGGTGCCGTCGCGCGTGCTGCTCGCCGCCATCGGCGACGGCAAGGCCGCTTCGGTGCGCAGCGCCGTGAGCGCGGCGGTCGCCGCAGCCAAGGCCAACGGCCCCAAGCGCGTCGTGATCGTCTTTGCCCAGCCGGCCGATGCCGCTGCCGTCGCTGCGGCCGTCACCGCCGCGGCCGATGCCAGTTATGTCTACACCACGACCAAGTCGAAGGCCGAGCCGCGCAGCATCCGCCACCTGACGCTGGGCGTGCCCGATGCCGCCGCCGCAGTCACCAAGGCCTTCGACGACGCCCGCGCCACGGTCGCCGGCATCGAGTTGGCCAAGGAGTGGGGCAACCGTCCCGCCAACCACGCCACGCCCACGCTGCTGGCCGAAGCCGCCAAAGGGCTGGCGAAGCTGCCGCGCATCAAGTGCGAAGTGCTGGGCCCGAAGGAGGTCGAAAAGCTCGGCATGGGCGCGTTCGCCGCCGTGGCCCAGGGCTCGGCCGAGCCGCTGCGCTTCATCGTGCTGCGCTACCAGGGCGGCGCGAAAGACGAAGCACCGGTGGTGCTCGTGGGCAAGGGCATCACCTTCGACACCGGCGGCGTCTCGCTCAAGCCCGCAGCCGAGATGGACGAAATGAAGTTCGACATGTGCGGCGCCGCCAGCGTGCTGGGCACCTTCCGTGCACTCGGCGCGATCCAGCCGGCGATCAACGTCGTCGGCCTCATTCCTTCGTGCGAGAACATGAACGACGGCAAGGCCGTCAAGCCCGGCGACGTGGTCACCAGCATGAGCGGGCAGACCATCGAAATCCTGAACACCGACGCCGAAGGCCGGCTGATCCTGTGCGACGCGCTCAGCTACGCCAAGCGCTTCGACCCCGCTGCCGTCATCGACATCGCGACGCTCACGGGCGCCTGCGTCGTGGCCCTGGGCGGCGTGCGCAGCGGCCTGTTCGCAAGCGACGAGTCGCTGGCCTCCGCGCTGGAGTCGGCCGGCGAAGCCTCGCAAGACCGCTGCTGGCGCCTGCCGCTGGACGACGACTACGCCGAAGGCCTCAAGAGCAACTTCGCCGATGTCGCCAACATCGCCGGCCGTGCCGGCGGCGCGATCACCGCGGCCAAGTTCCTGCAGCGCTTCACGGCCGATTACGCCTGGGCGCACCTGGACATCGCAGGCACGGCCTGGAAGAGCGGGGCGGCCAAGGGCTCGACCGGCCGGCCCGTCGGTCTGCTGGTGTCGTACCTGACAAACCGCGCGGGCAGCAGCAATGCCGCTGTTGCCACGCCGAAGGCCGCCAAGCCTGCAAAGAAGGCCTCGCCCAAGGCCCCGGCCAAGCCGGCCCGAAAGGCCCGGTCCGCGCAGTGACCGACATAGGCTTTCACTACAACGCGCCCGACAAGCTCACCTACGCTTGCCGGCTCGTTCGCAAGGCCGTGAACACACGCGGCCTGCGCGTGGTGGTGGTGGGCGATGCGCGTGCACTCGACACGGTCGACGCCGCGCTCTGGCAGATGTCGCCGGTCGACTTCGTCGCGCACTGCCGCGCCGATGCGCCGGCCCATGTGGTCGCGCGTTCGCCCGTCATCCTGTGCGCCGAAGGCGGGGACGCGGCTTCGCTGCCGCACCGCGAAATGCTGGTCAACCTCGGCCTCGAAGTGCCGGCCGGCTTCGAGCGCTTCGAACGCATGATCGACATCGTGAGCGACGAGGCCAACGACCGACAGGTCGGGCGCACGCGCTGGCGCCATTACGCCGACCGCGGCTACACGATCCAGCCGCACGATTTCGCAAGGAGCGCTTCCTGATGGCCAGCACGCTGCGCACGCCGCCGCGGTTCGTCCCGACGCTGACGACCGTGCTCGAGATTCCGGCCGAGCCGGTGCCGGTCGCCGAGACGCCGAGGCCCACGGGCGCACCCGTGTCGCAGCCTGCGCCGCCCGACCCCGCGAGCGCTGTCGCGTTGCCGCCTTCGGTGTCGCTCACGCCGGCTGAAATCGTCAGCCTCGAAGAGCAGTTGCTGCACCGCGTACTGCAGCGTGTCGACCTGTCGCTCGAAGAGCGTTTGAGCGACGCCGTGTCGGCGGCCGTTCAGCATCAGCTCGACGAAATGGTGCCGCGTCTGCGCGGCGAAATCGAGGCCGTGCTGCGCGCGCTCGTCATCGAATCCATGGCCGCTGAACTCTGTGAAAACACAGGGGAAAACACAGGGTCTACGCCAGCTTCCGGCGCATAAATCCTCGGCTAAACTGCGCCGCAGGTCGGAATGGCGTGAGGGTGCCGCTGGTCTGCGGCGCGAAACTTGCGAGGTCTGAACGCCCGGATCGAACGACCGGTTTTTATATCTTTTCATCCAAGTTCTGGAGGTTCTCATGCAATTGAAATGGACTGCGGTCGCACTGGCTGCACTCACGCTCGTGGCTTGCGGCAAGAAAGAAGAAGCTGCTGCGCCGGCCGCGACGCCGGCACCCACGGCTGCGGCCCCGGCCCCTGCTGCGCCTCCTGCCGATGCCCTGATCGTCAAGATCGGCCACGTCGGCCCGACCAGCGGTCCCATTGCCCACCTCGGCAAGGACAACGAGCTCGGCGCCAAGATGGCCATCGAAGACCTGAATGCCAAGGGCATGAAGATCGGCGACAAGGTTGCCAAGTTCGTGCTGGTTCCCGAAGACGACGCAGGCGATCCGAAGCAAGGCACGGCCGTCGCCCAGAAGCTGGTCGATGAAAAGGTCAACGGCATCGTCGGTCACCTGAACTCGGGCACCACCATCCCCGCTTCCAAGCTGTACAGCGACGCCGGCATTCCGCAGGTCTCGCCGTCGGCCACGAACCCCAAGTACACGCGCCAGGGCTTCAAGACCACGTTCCGCGTGGTGGCCGACGACACGCAGCTCGGCGGCACGCTGGGCAAGTACGCCGTCGAAACGCTCAAGGGCAAGAACATCGCCGTGATCGACGACCGCACGGCCTACGGCCAGGGCGTTGCCGAAGAGTTCGAGAAGGCTGCCAAGGCGGCCGGCGCGACCATCGTGGGCCACGAGTTCACCACCGACAAGTCGACCGACTTCAACGCCATCCTGACCAAGCTGAAGGCCACCAAGCCCGACGTGCTGTTCTTCGGCGGCATGGACGCCGTGGGCGGCCCGATGCTCAAGCAGGTCAAGCAACTCGGCCTGAACGTCAAGTTCATGGGCGGCGACGGCCTGTGCACCGGCGAACTGCCGAAGCTGGCAGGCGACGCCATCGGTGAAGACATGGTGGTCTGCGCCGAAGCCGGCGGTGTCGACGGTGACTTCAAGCAGCCGCTGGAAGACTTCAAGGCCAAGTTCAAGACCAAGAACGGCGTCGAAGTGCAGATCTACGCTCCGTACGTGTACGACGCGGTCAACGTGCTGGCCGAAGCCATGGCCAAGGCCGGCTCGTCCGACCCGGAAAAGTACCTGCCTGAAGTCGGCAAGGTGCAATACAAGGGCGTGACCGGCCCGATCGCCTTCGACGAAAAGGGCGACATCAAGAACGGCGCCCTGACGCTCTTCACCTACAAGGGTGGCGTGCGCACGCAGATCGCCGTGGTGCGCTGATCGCATCGCTGAATACGACCCTTCGGGTCGTTCAATGAGAAAGGGCCTTCGGGCCCTTTTTTCATGGGTGCGCGCAGACGCCGCGTACGTTTGTCTTCAGAGCGCGGCCATGCCCGAGGGGCGGTCGGCATTGCAGTACTCGATGAAGGCGTCGAGGTCGCGCGACTTGTCGAACACCGCGTCGGCGCCCAGTGCCAGGCAGCGCGTGCGGATGTCCGAGGTGACGTAGTTGCTCAGCACCACCACGCGCTGGTGCGGGCGCCGCTCACGGCATCCCGACAGCACGCCGAGGCCGGAGCCTTCTTTCAGGAACAGGTCGACGATCAGCAGCTGCCAGGCGTCGGGATGGGCGGCGAGCCAGGCGAGGGCGCCCGATTCGGTTTCGGCATAGCCGACGACATGGCCGTTGACGAGGTCCTCGAGGGCTGGGACCAGGTTGTCCCTGATGGTCTTGTTGTCCTCGACGAGGAACGTGATGAGGGCCATGCCGCGTTTTTGATCTGTGAATCAATAGCGTAGCGTGGCGCAAGCGGTCTTTGCGTAGGAGAAGGGAGAACGACGCACGGAAACCGTGCCGGAAACAACGCCGGTCAGTGCTTGCCCGACGGCTCCTGGGCGCGCAGGCGGGCCTTGAGCTGCTCGGCCAGCGCCTGGCTCTCGTTGCGCTCGGCGGTCGCTTCGATGCGCTTCTCGATTTCTTCGCTCAGCGCCGCATTCACCTCGGCCAGCTTCTCGGCCGACTGGGCCAGCTTTTCCTCGAGCTGGCTGGTGTGCTCGATGGCCTGCGCCACCTCGCCGACCTGGACGTCGTCCGGCAGTTCCTGCTCGAGCACGGTGCTCACGACGGCCAGGTCGTCGGAGGCGCTTTGCACGTCTGCGGCCACCTGCTCGCTCTTTTTCAGGGTCTTGTCCAGCGGGGTGGTGCCGCGCGGCAAGGTGGGGGAAGGTCCGGCCATCGAGGCTCCTTTTGCGGCAGGTGAGGGGGGAATGTCAGGGTCGATGCCGCGCATCGTACCGCCAGATGCGAACTCGCTCAGGATTGGCAACAGTTGTTGCGCGGCAACAGGGTTCAGCCGCAGTCCTATGAAACGGGCCGCGACTTTCGGACGGGGCCGATGGGGGATTCTTGCCGTGCCCGGGAAGATGCAACACATCCTCTTCCACTCCCAGCCCGCCATGATCAGAAACGCACTCGTGATCGACCAGGTCGAACGCACCGGCTTCGCGCTGGCCACCTTCATGCGCTATGCGGGCATTCCGCGCGTCGACGTGACGCGCAGCGGCCATGGCTTTGTCGAGGCGGTGCAGCATCGGCGCCACGACCTGCTGGTGGTGGACATCGACACGCCCGAGGTGACCGGGCTGCAGATGATCGACGCCGTGGTCGAGTCCGGCAGCCCTGCGGCGCTGGTGCTCATGAGCGCCCAGCCGACGCGCATCCTGCAGGCGGCGCAAGACTACGCCCGGGCCCGCGGGGCGCGCGTGCTCTCGGCCATCGCCAAGCCGTGCACCATGCGAACGATGGCGACGGCGGCGCAGGCGATGGCGCGCGGACGGCGTCACCGCGCGCAGCCGAGGGACGGCGTCACGCTGTCAACGACGGGCGCGCCGGATTTCACCGCGGAGGTCCTGCGCGAAGCACTGGCCACGCGCCAGATCGCCGCCCACTTCCAGCCCCGGCATTGCACGCGCACCGGCGTGCTGCACGGCGCCGAGCTGCAGCCCTGCTGGTACCGGCCCGACGACACCTGGCTGCCCGCCGCCGATTTCCTGCCCGCCGTGGCGCACGCCGGCCTGTGCGAAGCGCTGGTGCAACGCATGCTGGACTGCGCCTTCGAGTTGCTCGGCTACATGCACAAGGACCACGGCGTGCGTCTGGGCGTGCGCGTGCCTGCGTCGGTCGCGGCCTCGGTCGCCTGGGCGCAGGGCGTGGCAGACCAGGCCGAGCGCGCCGGCATTGCCGCCGACCGGCTCGTGCTGGAGATCGCCGAAGACGGCGGCGCGCGCTGCAACGACGTGCTGGCCGGTGCGGTCGCGCACCTGCGGCTGCGCGGCTTCCATTGCGCCATCGATCGCTTCGGCCTGGGCGATTCGACCCTGAGCCGCTGGTTCAAGGTGCCGTTCAGCGAACTGCAGATCGGCGCGCGCCAGCTGCTGCAGGCGCGCGAGAACCCGCATGCACGCCACATCCTCGCCAGCATCATCGCGATGGCCCGCGAGCAGGACGCGACGCTGCTGGTGAAAGGCGTCGACGGCGAACAGGATCTCGCGCTGGCCCGCAGCCTCGGCTGCCACTTCACGCAGGGTGCGCAGCACGCCGACGCGATGCCCGAGCAGGCCTTCGTGCAGTACGCGGCGTTGCTGCGCTACGCGGCGCAGCGCCAGGCCGTCGCCGGTTGAGCTTCGAGCCGGGCGCGCTCAGGCCGCGCGCCGTGCCAGTGCCGCTTCGGCGGCCGCTTGCAGTTCGGCCCAGCGAGGGGCGAGCACGGCCATCTCCTCGCGCTTCGCCGAAGCGCTGAGCCGGGCGCACATTGCGGCGATGGCCGGCTCGCCGATCATGGCGAAGGCACCCCGCACCGCATGCAGCTGGTCGCCGATGACGCGCCGGTCGCCTGTTTCCAGCGCCTGGCGGACCTGCCCGGCGGATGACACCAGCGACGAGACCATCGCCTCGTGCAGGTGCGCGTCGAGCGGCGTGTTCTGCGTGTTCGGCGTGTACGGCGTGCTGTCCACGGGGCGACCGGGGCCGGGGCCGTCAGGGGCGACGAGGCCGCACCCAGCGTCTTGAGGATGGCCTGTTCCAGCGCCGGCAGCAGCACCGGCTTGAGCAGCACGCCCGCAAAGCCAGCCAGCGAGCATTGCTGGTAGCCCTCCTGCTCGAGGTGCGCCGTGATGGCGATGAGCGGCATCGATGGCATGCGCTCGCGCAGCCGCCGCGCCAGCGTGTAGCCGTCCATGCGGGGCATGTTCAGGTCGGTCAGCACCAGGTCGTAGCGCTGCGTGGCGAGGAGGGCCAGCGCGGCCTCGCCGTCCGGCGCCACGTCGGCATCGAAGCCCAGCGCACCCAGCTGGTCGCCGATGAGCGCGCGGTTGGCCGGATGGTCGTCCACGACCAGCAGGCGCACGGGTCGTGGGGGCAGGGACGCGACGGGCCTGGGTTCCGGTGCGGCGGCAACGTTGTCGGCCAGCGGCACCAGCGGCACTTCCACCGTGAAGCACGAGCCCGCACCGGGCTGGCTGCTGACGGTGATCGTGCCGCCCATCTTGTGCGCCAGCCGTTGGCAGATCGACAGCCCCAGCCCCGAGCCGCCGAACTCGCGCGCGGTCGAGGCCGAGGCTTGCATGTAGATCTCGAACAGGTGGGGGATCTGCTCCGCCGGCACGCCCATGCCGGTGTCGCTCACGCGGATCACGACCGGCGAGGCTTGCCCCGCCGACCGCGGGCCGACCTCGAGCGTCACCGCGCCCGCAGCCGTGAACTTGATCGCGTTGCTCAGCAGGTTGACGACGATCTGGCGGATGCGTGTCGGGTCGCCTTCGTAGCCGGCCGCCAGGCCCGGGTGCACCACGCAGTCCAGCCGCAGCCCCTTGGCGTGCGCCGACGGCTCGAACATTTCCACGCTGGCGCGCGCGATGTCGGGTAGCGCCACGCGCACGGTTTCGAGCGTCAGGTGGCCCGACTCCATCTTCGACAGGTCGAGGATGTTGTTCACGATGTCCAGCAGCGTGCGCGAGGCCTGGCGCACCGACTGCAGGCGGCGTGCCTGCACCTCGGGCCGTGCGTTCTGGCCGAGCAGTTCGAGGTTGCCCAGCACCGCGTTCAGCGGTGTGCGGATCTCGTGGCTCATGGTGGCGATGAACACCGACTTGGCGCGATTGGCAGCCTCGGCCGCCTCGCGGGCCTCCTCGCGCTTCTTCTCGAGTTCCTTGCGCTCGGTGGCATCGGAGAAACCGCAGAGCAGGGCGTCGGTGCCCTGGTAGCGCACGAGGGTGCATTGCAACAGCAGGTCGCAGGCCTGGCCGTTTTTCAGTGCGAGGCGCATGTCCGCGTCATGCAGCGCGCGATCGCGGGCCCGCGCCCGAAAGAGCGCAACCATCTGCTGGTGCAACGGGTCGGGCGAGGCGGCGGCTGCCGTGTACGCCTGCATCATGGCGTTCTGCAGCAGCACGCGCTCGTTGTCGAGCGCGATCAGGCAGACCCCGAACGACGAGGTGTCGATGATCGCGCGGTTGAGTTGCTCGCTCTCGAATACCCGCTGCGAGCGGCGGTACGCGGGTTCCAGCAGCTTGCGCTTGAACAGCAGCAGCAGGCCCCAGAGCGCGCCGAGCACCACGAGGGTGGCGATGCCGTAGCGCAGCAACTGCGGCTGCAGGGTATGGAAGACCGTGCGCCACGAGTAGGCGTACACCATCGACCAGTCGGTGCCGTTCAGCGGCGTCGACAGGCTGAACACGCCCGCGCGGTAGGTTTCGCGGGGCAGGGCGGGGCTGGCCTTGCGCAGGCTGTGCGCCAGTGCGGTTTCCATCAGCGCGGGCCCGTCGATGGCGGCGCCCGTGTGGTCGGCCGAGAGCAGCACGCGGCCCTGGCGATCGACCAGCATGGCGGCCGTGTCTTCCGGCGTGTGGCGCAGGCGGCTGGCCAGCACGCTCGACGGCAGGTTGCTCACGAACACCATGAAGGGCTTGCCCTGCGCGTCGAAGCCGGGCTGCACGAGCTTGAACGGGGCGTCGTCGGGCATCAGCAGATCGGGCGCCGGCGGTTGCCAGGCCACGCGCCGCTGCGTGCGCCACAGGTCGGCCAACGCCGGGTTGTGGGCGATGTCGCCGAGGTCGAAGCTCAGGCTTTCGATGAGGGTGGCGGTGTCGGGCAGGCCGGTGCGGGCCAGCACGCCCGAGAGGCCGCCTTCGGGCGCGGGCATCAGCGTGAGCAGGCGGTGGTCGGGCGAGTAGCCGTAGGCGCCGAGCGGCGAATTGCGCAGCTGCGCGACGGCGGTGACGCTGTAGGCCTGCATTTCGAGCATGCCCAGGTACGGCGCGAATTCGTGCAGGTCCTGGGTGCGTGCGGGGTCGACGGCGGCGATGGCCGGTGTCAGGTGCGCCCCGGCTTGCAGGGTCACCTGCCCGCCGTCGCGCACGAAGGCCTCCAGGGTGCCCGCACCCGGCGGCGCATGGTTGTTCCAGAGCAGCTCGGCGTTCACCACGCCACGGCGCATGGCCGTCTGCTTTTCCTCGATGTCGAGTTGCATCAGCGCGCTGTGCGTGGCCAGCGTGGTCCGCAGGTTCGCGAACGCGTTGCTGGCGGCGTTGTACAGCACGAGGCCGGCGGCCAGCACGATGAGCAGCGACAACAGCGCGCCGCCGCCGAAGAGCAGCGCGTGCTGGTAGCGGCGCAGCAGATTCAGCTCGTGCGCCTGCCGGGCGGACGTCGAACTGGCGTTGCTGGAAAAGGGCAGCGGAAACATGTGAATAGAAAAAAGCAGGCGACTCGAATGGTAGGTCGAATTGCGCCGGGTTTCTATTTATTTCTCGACACCATTTTGTTTATAGGACGGGTCCTATGTTTGAGGCCGCGTTTTAGTCCCGGGCCTATGGGAAAGCACAGGTGTCTTAAATAAACTGGATTTGTTCACTCGAAATCGCTTGCATCACGAATTGAAAGCGCAATGACGGCTACGGTGGGCATTTTTTATTCACCTTTCATTTATCGAGACTCCCCATGAAAAAGAACCTCCTTTCGCTCGCGACCGTCGCCGCCTTCGGTGTCGGCTTCGGTATCGGCATGCTCGTCCTGGCGCCCGCCGCTCACGCCGCCGACGGCCAGATCGACTTCTCGGGCAGCGTCGTGTCGAGTTCGTGCGTCGTCAACGGCGGCGCGCCCAACTTCACGATCACCCTGCCGCCGGTCTCCACCCAGTCGCTGGGCGAAACAGGCAAGACGGCGGGGCGCGTGCCCGTGCCGATCACGTTGACCAATTGCACCGTGGGCAGCAAGGTGCGCGCGCATTTCGATTCGGGCCTGACCACCAAGAGCATCGGCCGTCTGGCCGTGGATGCCGGCGGCGCCGCCAACGTCGACCTGCAGCTGTTGAACGACGGCTTCACCCCGGTGGTTGCCGGTGCTGCCCCGGGCGCGCAGAACACCAGTTTCATTCCGGTGTCGGGCACGGGCGCGGCCGACCTGCAGTACTACGTCGAGTACTTCTCGACCGGTGCGGCCACGGCCGGCGCGGTGAAGTCGCGCGTCATGTACTCGATCTCCTACGAATAAGCCTGTCGACCAGCGAACGGCCGATTTCCAGAGTCTTTGGTTTATCGGATTCGTCCTATGCGAAGCGCTATTCTTTTAGGCATTGGCTGATTAAGAAATTTCTGATAGGCCAATAAACTTCATTCACTCATTCGGAACACCTTGTGTCTGACGCGAAAAGCGGAATGGCAGCTTCGAAGAGTGTTTTTCAATTCACCTTTTATTTTTTGAGTATCACCATGAAAAAGAACCTCCTTTCCATCGCCGCCGCAGCGTCCCTCGGTCTGCTCGCCCTCGCTCCCGCCGCCCACGCCGCTGACGGCCAGATCGACTTCACGGGCAGCGTCGTGTCCAGCTCGTGCGTCATCAACGGCGGTGCGCCCACCTTCACGGTCAGCCTGCCGCCGGTCTCGACCAAGACGCTGCTCAACGCAGGTGAAGTCGCCGGCCGTGTGCCCGTGCCGATCACGCTGACCGGTTGCACGCCGGACACCAAGGTTCGCGCGCATTTCGAATCGGGCCTGACCACCAATGGCGCCGGTCGCCTGACGGCGGACGCTGGCGCCGGCAACGCCGCCAACGTCGAACTGCAGCTGCTCAACGACGGTTTCCTGCCCGTGAAGGCTGGCGCTGCCGAAGGCACGCAGAACACGAACCTCGTGGACGTCCCGGCTTCCGGCAATGCCGACCTGAAGTACTACGTCGAGTACTACTCGAACGGCGCAGCCACCGCCGGTGCCGTCAAGTCGCGCGTCATGTACTCGATCACCTACGAGTAAGCCCTTTCCATTCATCCAGGCCGTCCCGCAAGGGCGGCCGGGCCGAACTCCCAGGCCTTTCAAGCCGTTTCAGGTGTCCCCGAGAGACGGTTTGGCAGGAGCGGGCATTCCGCAGATCCACACCCACACCCACCCATCACCCCCGGAAGGAAGAAGACCATGAAGAAGATGTTCCGCAAGCTGTGCATCCTGGCTGCCATCGGCGCAGGCCTTGGCGCCAACCTCGCCAACGTCGCACACGCCAGCGTCATCATCGAAGGCACGCGGGTCATCTTCCCGGGGCAGGAGCGCGAGGTCACGCTCAAGGTCAAGAACACCGGCAAGCAGCCCGGCCTCGTGCAGGCCTGGTTCGACGAGGGCGACCCCAGCGTCGCGCCCGAGAAGCTCGACGTGCCGTTCACGCTGACGCCCGCCGTGTTCCGACTCGATCCCGACAAGGGCCAGACCCTGCGGATCATCTACACCAAGGAGCCGCTGGCCCAGGACCGCGAAACGATGTACTGGCTCAACGTGCTCGAGGTTCCGCCCAAGAGCGATGCGGCCAACCAGCTCCAGCTGGCCTTCCGCTCGCGCATCAAGCTGATGTTCCGCCCCCAGGGCCTGCCGGGCAGCTCGGAAGAAGCACCCGCCCAGGTGAGCTGGGAAGTGGTTCCCGCCGACACCGGCAAGGGCTACGCGCTGCGCGCCAGCAACCCCACGCCGTACCACGTGAACCTGGGCGAGCTCGAACTGGTTGTGGGCGGCAAGCGCTTCGACGCCGGCGCAGGCTATGTGCCGCCGCTGGGTTCGCAGCTGTTCCCGCTCGGCGGCCTGAACGAACGGCCCGTGGGCGATGCCCGCATCGACTACTCGGCCATCAATGACTTCGGTGGTCCCGTGAAGGGCCAGCGGCCCGTGCGCTAGGAGGGGCCGCCGGTTCGTGGGCCCTCGCCGGGTCTGCCTTTCCACCCCTCTTCATCCACACGCCATTTTCGGAAGCCGGTGCGCCGGCCTCCCGGGGACGGCTGCGTCCAGCCCCTGTCCCTTTGCACTGAGTACCGCCATGAACAGCCACTTTCAGCCCCGATCTTCCCGCCAGGACTTCTTGCTCAGCCCCGTCTGCGCGATGGTGCTGCTTGCGCTGTCGGCCTGGCAGGTGGGCGCGCATGCGGACACGGCGGGCACCCAGGTCGCACAGGTCGAGTTCGAAACCACCTTCCTCGCACCGGGCAGCAGCCAGGGCGTCGACCTGAGCCGCTTCAGCAAGGGCAACATCGTGGCGCCCGGCAAGTACAGCGTCGACCTGCTCGTGAACGACGGCTGGATCGGCCGCACCGACGTGACCTTCAAGCGCGAACACGGCGCCGCCGACGGCGCCAGCGCGCAGCCCTGCCTGGGCAAGCGCGAGCTGGAGCGCGCGGGCGTCGACCTGAAGAAGCTTCCCGCCGACGTGCTCGAGCGGCTGGCCGATGCCGGCACCTGCCTGCCCATCGGGCAGATCGTTCCCGGCGCCAGCGCCGATTTCGACTTCGGCGACCAACGCCTCAAGCTGAGCATTCCGCAGGTGGCCATGAACCGCCAGGCGCGCGGCTATGTGAGCCCCGAGTTCTGGGACAAGGGCGTCACCGCCGGCTTTCTGGACTACAGCTTCAACCTCTACGCCAACCACTCGCGCAGCCTGGGGCAGACCCAGACGCAGGCCTACCTGGGCACGCGCTGGGGTTTCAACGCCGACGTCTGGCGCTTTCGCCACGACGGCGCGCTGCTGTGGAGCTCCGAGACCGGCAGCCGCTACCAGCGCACCACGACCTTCGTGCAGCGCGACCTGCCGTCGCTGTCGGCCCAGCTGACGATCGGCGAAACCCACACCTCGGGCGAGCTGTTCGACTCGACCGGCTTTCGCGGCGTGCGCCTGGCCACTGACGACCGCATGGTGCCGGAGTCGCTGCGCGGCTACGCGCCCACCGTGCGCGGCACCGCGCGCAGCAACGCGAAGGTCACCATCAAGCAAAGCGGCTCCGTCGTCTACGAGACCACCGTGGCCCCGGGCGCCTTCGAGATCAACGACCTGTACGCCACCGGCTACGGCGGTGACCTGGCGGTGACCGTCGCCGAGGCGGACGGCAGCGAGCACACCTTCCTCGTGCCGTACGCGGCCGTGCCGATGTCGCTGCGCGTGGGCGCCAACCGCTTCAGCGTGTCGGCCGGCGTGGTGCGCAACAACCAGCTGCTGGGCAGCCCCGCCCTCGTGCAGGCCACCTGGCAGCGCGGCATTTCCAACATGCTCACCGCCTACGGCGGCGTGAACCTGTCGCAGGGCTACACCGCGCTGATGCTCGGCGGCGCCTTCAACACCTCGTTCGGCGCCATCGGCGTGGACTACACGCAGTCGTCGACCACGCTGGCCAACCTGCCGCGCATGGGCGGCGGCAGCGCGCGCGTCAGCTACTCGAAAGACCTGCCCAGCACCGGCGGCAACATCGCGCTGGCCGCGTACCGCTACTCGACCGAGGGCTACATGGACCTGAACACCGCGCTGCGCGTGCGCGACGTGGCTGAGCGCGGCCAGTCCATCGAGTCGGTGAGCCGCCAGCGCAACCGCGCGCAGGCCACCTACAGCCAGCAGCTGGGTGACAACTGGGGCCAGCTGCAGGCGACCGTGTCGGCCACCAGCTACTGGAACCGCCCGGCCTCCGATGTCGGCTACACGCTGGGCTACAACAACCGCTTCAAGAGCGTGAGCTACGGCGTGCAGGTGTCACGCCAGCGCGCGGCCGACGGCAAGTCGAGCACCATGTACAGCGCCAGCCTGTCGATTCCGCTGGGCAAGACGAACCCGGTGTCGGTCAGCGCCAACATGTCGCGCGACGGCGCGGGCCGCCTCGCCATGCAGTCGACGGTGTCGGGCTCGCTGGGCGAAGCCAGCGACCTGTCGTACGGCGCCAGCTTCACCCACGGCTCCGGCGCGGGGCAAGAGCGCCAGACGGCCGCCAGCGCCAACCTGTTCTACCGCACCTCGGTCGGCGACCTGTCGGGCACGGTGGGCGTGGGCTCGAGTCATACGCAGGCCTCCGTCGGCATGCGCGGCGGCGTGGTGGCGCACCCGGGCGGCATCACGCTGGCGCCTTCGCTGTCGGAAACCTTCGGCATCGTCGAAGCCCCGGACGCCGCAGGCGCACGCCTCATCAACGCACCCGGCGTGAAGGTCAACGGCAGCGGCTATGTCGTCGTGCCGTACCTCACGCCCTACAGCAGCAACGGCGTCGAGCTCGACCCCAAGGGCATGTCGACCGACGTCGAACTGCAGGTGACGAGCCAGCAGGTGGCGCCGCGCGCCGGCGCCATCGTGCTGCTGAAGTACGAGACCAAGTCGGGCCGCACGGCGCTGTTCCAGGTGAAGCAGGCGGACGGTTCCGCGCTGCCCTTCGGCGCGACGGTGCTCGATGAAAAGCAGGAGCCGATCGGCGTGGTGGGCCAGGGCAGCAAGTTCATTGCGCGCGGGCTGCAGGACAAGGGGCAACTGACCGTGATGGCGGCCGAGGGCGGTGCGGCGATGTGCCGGATCAGCTACGAGATGCCGGTGCGGGAGAAGGGCGCGAAGGCAGATGGGTATGAGCGGATCGAGGCGAATTGCGATGAAGAGGGGCGTTGAATTCGAGATAACCGGGGCCGCGTGTCGGGTTGTCAGTGATTGAAGAACTTCCAGGAACAGACCATGAAATTTCTATGTTCAAGAGCGCAGCCCAGGTCATGGATTGCATGTGCCGCTCAATGGGTGCGCGGCGTGTGGGTTGTTGCGCTGCTGTCGATGGGGGTGACTTCGTCGCTGGCGCAAAACAGCGATGGTCTGCTGCGGGCAACGGATGTGCTCGCCTTCGGAGGGGGAATCGTCACATTGCCGAGCCTCGTTCCGAACGGCGCCATTGTGGCGCGCTACTACGTCACGCCCCAGCAGCTATGTGGTGTGCCAAAGTGCTCGGTCTGGCGCGCAGATGTCTTTCTGAAAAACGGCTTCCTTGCATCAGAAGGTACGGCATTGACAGAAACCAATGTGTCTGGAATTTCTGCGCGACTCCTGGTCAATGGGATGCCGCAAGGCGGTGGCAGCAGTGGAAATATGAACATTCTTTTGATGGAGACATCCTCCGCAATGGAAGTGCAATTGATCAGGGACGGACGAGCTTTGAAAAGTGGCCCCTTCGTGGGAGTTACCAGTAACACAACGACAGCGTGGCGGTTTTACCCACTCGGCAAGTCCGATGGATTTCCCGGAAACGAGCTAAGAATTCTTTTGAAGGGTAGTTCGGTTTCGGTTATTTCCGGCACGTGCAGCGCGTCCAACCAGACCCTCACCCTGGCGCCAGCGGTTGTCCCCCAGTTCAAAGGGCCAGGCACTACGTCTGGAAAACGTGCGTTCAATATCCAGCTGGAAAACTGTCCCGCGGGTTTCAATCGCGTCGGCCATCTGCTGACGGCTGTGGGCGGTCAAGTGCCGGGTATTCCTGGCGCGCTGAAGCCCGTCGCGGGCTCGACAGCCAGCGGTGTGGCGATCAAGCTCACCGACGCCGGCGATGCACCTGCCCAATTCGGCACCTCCCTGCCCGTGACCTCGTACAACAAGGCGACCGGCGGCTCGGCCACGGTGCCGATGAACGTGTCATACGTTCAGACCGAAGCCACCGTATTGCCCGGCACGGTCAAGGGCGCGGTGCAAGTGTTGCTCGACTACCAGTGAGTCCGGCCATGCGCTTGTGGCGCAGAAGGTTTCGAGCATTGAGCTTCCCTCCGGCGCCATCGGGGCGTTGCATCGCGTTTGCCAATTCCGTCACACAAAGTGAATTCGCGTTTCTCCCGGTGCATTGAATCGTCAGGCCCGCAGGATATTTTCAGACTGGTCCGATTGGTTTTCATGGAGTGGAAATTTAAGATCGAAACACTATCTTTGTAATTTTCATTGAATCAGGGTGTTGATTTATTTCATCCTGAAATTCACGACATGGAGATTGTCAAAGTTCTTCGAACTTATTTCCTTCTTTGGAGCGCCCGTGATGAATCTCTTTTTCTTGAAAAAACTCTGGAAGCTCCTGCGGGGCAAGCCGCAGAGCGCGCACCAGGCCGCGCCAGGCAGCACATTGTTTGGTGCGCTGGTCGTGGCCAGCGAGCCCGCGCACGGCGACACCCGATCGCGCGAATCCTGAGCCGGGCGGTTTGCGTGAAGACGATTGCATCGCCGCAACCCGGGTCGCCAGGCTGGTCCTGCGCCGCGCACTTTCAGAAAGAAGGTGAATCCCCATGAAGATGATCGGACACCGGCTCTCCCGCGAGCGTTCGCGGCTGGGCCTGAGCGCGGCGGCATTTGCCGTGCTGGGTGGCGTGGACGCCGCCGTGCAGGATTCGTTCGAACAGGGAAAGCATCACCCCGACGCCGCCTACCTGGCCACCATGGCCGTCATCGGCATCGACGTGCTCTACGTCGTGACCGGCATACCCACGTGCACCGAAGACCTGTCGGTGAGTCGCGACGAGGTGGTCTTGTTGCGCGCCTACCGCACCTCGGACGAGGCGGGGAAGAAGGCGGCCCACGCGGCGCTCCAGGCCATCGCCCAGGCGTTTCCGGGCGACATGGTCGTGCAGGTCACGCGCACCCAGCCTGCCACCACGCTCGCAGCGTCAACCGCGCACGTCTGAAGCCTTCGCGCGCCGGCGATTTCGGCCGGCCCGCGTGCGAGGCCCGCAGTTAAGATGCCTTTCGCCGTGCGCGCCCGGGCCTTCGCCCGGTTGCCGCGCCCGCAATGCGAAAGTGGCAATGGCAATAGATCGCTTCGAAATCCGCGTCGTCCTGGCCGACGACCACCCCGGCATGCTGGCCGGGGTCAAGCACGAACTGGCGTCGGTCGAAACCATCACGCTGGTGGGCGAGGCGGCCAACTCGACCGGGCTCATGGCGCTGCTCGAGACCACGCCGTGCGACGTGCTGGTGTCCGACTACGCCATGCCCGCCGGCGACTTCGGCGACGGGGTGCCGCTGTTCAACCTGATCAAGCGCCGCTTTCCCGACACCCAGATCGTGGTGATCACCATGCTCGACAACCCGGCGGTGCTGCACTCGCTGGTGTCCAGCGGCATTCGCTGCGTCGTGAGCAAGTCCGATGCGGTGGCCCACCTGATTCCCGCCATCCACGCGGCCCGCACGGGCGGCACGTACTACTCCCCGACCATGGACGCCGTGGTGCGGTCCATCGACTGGGAGGTGCGCAGCCGCAACGCGGCGGGCGTGCTGAGCCAGCGCGAATCGGAGGTGGTGAGGTTGTATGCGTCGGGGCTGACGATCAACGAGATCGCCGAGCAGCTGCATCGCAGCAAGAAGACCATCAGCACGCAGAAAACCAAAGCGATGGAAAAGCTCGGTATCGAGCGCGATGTCGACCTGCTGCGCTATGCGATGGAAAACGGCCTGACGGCAACCGCCGCGATGACGGGTGCCGCGGCAGGCGAACCGCAGGCCTGACGCGCCGTGCCGGCCTGGTAGGCCCGGCTCAGAAAACGACCGGCAGGCCCGGCGGCACCGGCGCGGCCGAGGTGCTCGTGAGCCCCATCTCCATGCCGTAACGCACGAGGTCCATGTCGCGCAGGATGCCCAGCTTGGTCATGGCCGAGCCCTTCTGCGTGCTGATGGTCTTCTTGCTTCGGTGGAGCAGCGTGGCGATTTCGGTCACGGTCAGCCCGGACACGAACATGCGCACCACCTCCAGCTCGCGCTTGGACAGCGCGGCATGGGCGTGTGTGTCGGGGCGGTGCGGCGCGGTGCGCGCGGCAATCTCGGCCATGCTCGGCGAGAGGTACCGCCCGCTCGCGTAGGCCGCATGCACGGCCGGCAGCAGGTGGCTCACCGAGTCGGCCTTGTTCAGGATGCAGGGCACGCCGATGTCCAGCAGCGAATGGATGATGCCGGGGTTGTCCAGCATGGTCATCACCACGATCTTCAGCAGCGGGTAGCGCTGGCGCACGAGCGCGAACAGCGTGATGCCGTCGCCATGCAGGCCGCCCGGCATGGCGTAGTCGGACACCAGGATCTGGCAGTCGTGCTGCTTGAGCATTTCCATCATCTCGGTGGAGTCGCGCGCGGCGCCCACGACGGTGACCGCATTGCTTTCGCGCAGCGTGCTTTCGATGCCGATGCGAACGGCGGGATGATCGTCCGCGATCAGGACGCGGAGGTTGAGTGGTTTCATGGCGGGCCTGTCTGAACAGAGTTGTCGTGCCTGCGCGCAGGGCGGCAGGAAGGGCTGCTGTCGAACGCTCCGCCCCCGGCGCGAACGGCGCTCGGGGGCTTTGCAACGGGTGCTTCAGGCGGTGCCAGCAGGGGATGGCTGAACTTTAGAAGGGCGCGCTTCCTCCGTTAAGCGGCCTGATCCGAATGCGGCCCCTGAATGCATAGGACTGGTCCTAATTTGTCGGACGAAGCGCGCGGGAGGCTAGGACGAGGCCTCCGTCGGGATCGGATCGCGTCCGAAAGCGCCCTCGGACGGGCCCGGGCTCAGGCGGCGGCGGGGGCCTGCGGCGCGCGGCGTTCGAGCGCGGCGCGCGCGGCCGGCTCGAAGCGTTCGAAGGCCTGCGCCAGGGCCGCGAAGTCTGCGTCGCGCAGCCGGGTTTCCATGGCGGCGCAGTCGGCGGCGAGCCCGGCCTCGTGGATCAGCGCGAAGGCGCCGCGCAGCGAATGCAGCCCGGCGCCGAGCGCGCGGGTGTCGCGGGCTTGAAGGGCCACGCGGATGGCGGCCGAGGTGTCGGCCAGCGACTGTGCGAGCGCCCCATGCACCGAGGCGGGCAGGGTGCCCCGGGCGATGTCCTGCCGGTGGGCGTTGGGCGGTGGTGCGGCGCCCGGATCGCGCAGGGTCAGCTGCCGCACGGTCTGCTCGAGCGTGTCGAGCAGGATGGGCTTGATCAGCGCGGTGTCGATGCCCGCCGATTCGCAGCGCTCGCGCTCGCGCACCGCCACGTCGGCCGTGAGCGCCACGATGGGCACGCGCGAGCCTTGCGCACGCAGCGCCCGCGCCAGGGTGTAGCCGTCCATGCCGGGCATGTTGATGTCGGTGATGATGAGGTCGTGCCGGCGCGTGGCGAACAGGTCGAGCGCCTGCAGCCCGCCCGAGGCCTGGTCGGAGGTGTAGCCCAGCGCTTCGAGCTGCATCTTCACCAGCTCGCGGTTGGCCGGATGGTCGTCGACCACGAGGATGTGCGCCGTGGGCGCGGCGGCCTGCGTACCGGCACTCGGCGCCGCGACCACGCGCGCGGGCAGGGCGGGTGCGGCTGGCAGCGGCAGCGTGACGAGAAAGGTGCTGCCCTTGCCCGGCGCACTCACGACCTGGATGTCGCCGCCCATGAGTCCGGTCAGCTTGCGGCACAGCGCCAGCCCCAGGCCGGTGCCGCCGAAGCGGCGCGCGATGCTGCTGTCGGCCTGCGTGAAGGGCTGGAACAGCGCCTGCTGCTGCGCCACGGTCATGCCGATGCCGGTGTCGCTCACGCCGATCACCACGGGCGACGCGGGGTCGGTGTCGTCCTTCAGGTAGACCTCGAGCAGCACGTCGCCGGTGTCGGTGAACTTGATGGCGTTGCTCAGCAGGTTCATCAGCAGCTGGCGGATGCGTGTCGGGTCGCCCAGGTAGTGCGGGGCGAGGTCGTCGCCGACCACGCAGTCGAGCGCGAGTCGCTTGGACTGCGCCAGCGGCGTGAAGACGGTGATCACCTGCCGTGCGGTGTCGGCGAGGTCGAAGCGGATCGACTCCAGCCGCATCTGGTCCGACTCGATCTTCGAGAAGTCGAGGATGTCGTTGATGATGCCCAGCAGCGCGGTCGACGACGACGTGACGGCGCCCAGCCGCTCGTTCTGCGCGGCCGACAGCGGCGAGCGCTGCAGCAGCTCGAGGTTGCCCATGATCGCGTTCAGCGGCGTGCGGATCTCGTGGCTCATCATGGCCAGGAAGGCCGACTTCGCGTGGTTGGCCTGGTGCGCGGCCTCGCGGGCGCTCTCGAGTGCGCGCTCGGCGTTCTTGCGCGTCGTGATGTCGGAGAAGTTGCACAGCAGCACGTCGCTGCCCTGGTACTTGGTGCGCACGACGCTCACGAGCAGTTCGGTGACGTCGCCGCTGGCCAGCGTCACCGGCAGCTCCAGGTCGGGCAGCCATTCGGGCGCGCCCGGGGCGTCGTCGTACAGGCGCAGCAGGCGCTGCGGCAGCGGCGGATCACCGGGCCGCGCGTTGTCGGTGCAGGCCTGCATCACCTGGTTCTGCAGCAGCACCTCGCCCGAGGGGTAGCGCAGCAGCGCCAGGCCCGAGGGCGTGGTCGCGACCATGGTGCGGTTGAGGTTCTCGCTCTCGACGATGCGCTGCGAGCGCGCATAGCCGGGCCGGAACACCTTGCGATCGAGCAGGATCAGGGCGGCCCAGACGAAGGCGATGAGCAGCAGCATGGCGCCCGCGTAGAGCGCGAGCCGCAGGCCGAGTTCGGACGCGATGGTGCGCCACGAAAAGGCGTAGAGGTAGGTCCAGCCCGCGTCGGCGATGGGCGCGCGCAGCGTGAAGAGGCCGTCGCCGTACTGCAGCGTCGCGCCGTTCGGGGCCAGCGAGGCCTGCGAGCGTTGCAGCGCGCGCGCCTGCAGGCCCTCGGTGCTGGTGGGGCCGTGCGTCTCGGCGATCACGCGGCCCGACGCGCCCACGAACATCGAGACCTCGTCGTGGCGGTCGTTCGACAGGTGTGCGGTGATGATGTCCAGCGGGTAGTCGTTCACCAGCACCACGAAGGGCTTGCCGTCGTGGAAGCCGGGCTGGGCCAGCCGCAGCACGGTCTCGCCCGTGAAGGGGCTCACGGCCGGCGGCAGCCACACGGCCGTGCCGCTGTCGCGCAGGCGGGCGACCACGGCCGGGTCGTTCAGGTCGCCGAGCTCGGGGGGTGCGATGCGCCGGATCAGGTCTTCGGTGCTGCGCGCGCCGTGGCGTTCGAACAGGTCGGCGGCGGCGGGGGCGGGCACCACGGCCAGAAAGCTCAGGTCGGGCGCGTAGAAGTAGCTGGAGTGCAGCGTCAGCGTCTTGGTGTAGGCCGCCGAGCGGTAGCCGACCTCCTCGGCCAGCCCGAGGTACTGCGAGAAGGCGTCGGCCGGGCGCTGCGGCGAAAGATCGCCCAGCAGCAGCATCGGCGGGAAGTCCTTGTTGCTCGGCAGCACCAGCCGGCCGCCGTGCGCGGCGAAGCTGTCCACCAGCGACTGCGGCGCGCGGGCCCGCCGCTCCCAGGCGCCTTCCTCGTGAAAGATGTTGATGCGCACCGAGCCCTGGCGCACGAAGAGTTCGAGGTGGAGCAGGGCCCTGCGCGCGTTGAACTCGGCCTGCCGTTCGGCCACGTAGTCGCGCACCTGCGAAGAAAGCATCACGCCGGTGGCGGCCAGCAGCACGAGCGAGGTGACGGCGCCGCCCACGTACAGCAGCGCGCGCTGGTAGCGGTTCAGCAGGCTGATCACGCCGCGTGGGGTGGCGCGCGAAGCGCCGAATCCAAAGAAGCGCGGGAGATCGCTGGGCATCATGGCCTCCGTGTGACCGGAGCGGGCAGGAGATGCCCGCCATGGTAGGGCCTTGCGTGCCCGGTCAAGGAAAAACCGGGCGTGTTCAGGCGGGCTACGACGGTTTCGCTGCCGGCGCGAAGCGGTAGAACAGGTTGGGCTCGGACAGCAGGTACAGCGTGCCGTCGGGCCCGACGGCCACGCCCTCGGGCTGCGGCACCTTCCGCTGCAGGCCATTGAATCCGGGCCACAGCGGCAGCATGCTGACCGGGCGCCCGTCCGGCGCGTATTCCACGACCAGCGCCGACTCGTCGCTGAGCAGCAGCAGATGACCGGTCGCGTCGTGCACCGTGACCGACGACAGGTCGCTCATGAACAGCGACGATGCGCGCGACGATTTCCATTCGCTGATGTCGATGTTGAAACCGGAGGACGGCATGGTGGGGTCCAGCCCCGTGATCACCAGCACGCGCATGGGCAGCTTCTCGCGCACCACGTACAGGCGCTTGTGTACGCTGTCCCACGAGACGCCCTCGAAGCTGCTGTTGTGCAGCTTGTCGATCCCGATGCCCAGGCTCGGTCGGCCGACCACCGACACGCGCTGCGTCTCGCGGGCGATCTGCACCCAGTGCATGCGGTGGCTGTCTTCGTCCGAGATCACGTAGCTGTCGCCCTGCAGGTAGGTAATGCCCTCGGGGTCTTTCACGCCGTCGAGCGCGATGACGCGCAGCAGCCGCCCGTCGGTGGTGAGCTCCGCGATCTGCGGCGGGCGGTTGATCACCGTGAAGAGGGTGCCGGTCTCGGTGTTGAAGGTCAGCCCCGAGGTGTTGCGCGTGAGGCCCTGGATCGGCATGCCCTCGATCGCGACCTGGTAGCCCGGCAGCCACAGCGAGGTGCCGGCCCACTGCGATGCGCCCAGCGTGGTGCTCAGCCAGTAATAGCCGAGCGCCAGCACCTTGAAGTACCAGACGATGAGCGCGCCCAGGCCGAAGACGACGGCGAAGAAAACGAGGGGCTTGCGGGAGCTCTTGCGCGTCATGCGGTCGAGTCTAGAGTCTTCGAAAGAGCGGAAGGTGCGCCACTGCAGCAGTGGGCTGAAAGACGAGCGCCAAAGAAAAACGGGGCACAAGGCCCCGTTTGTTCATGACTTCTCTGGCGGAGCAGGCGGGATTCGAACCCGCGGAGGGCTATTAACCCTCACACGCTTTCCAGGCGTGCGACTTAAACCGCTCATCCACCGCTCCTGAGCCCACGATTGTAGCGCGGGTTTTTAGCCGTTTTCAGGTCGGGCCAGAGCTTTTGCCGGTTTGGATCATGCGCATGGCCGACGAGATCAGCGCGGCCGTCTCGGTCATGTTGCTCGGCACGATGAGCGTGGTCTTCGAATCGGCGGCCACCTTGCCGTAGGCATCGACGGCGCGCTCGGCCACCTTCAGCTGCACGGCCTGTTCGCCGCCCGGCTTCTGGATGGCAGCGGCCACGCGTTCGATGGCGTCTGCCGTGGCCGTGGCCACTGCGGTGATGGCGGCAGCTTCACCTTGTGCGTTGTTGATCTGGGCCTGCTTCTCGCCCTCGGAGCGGGCAATGAAGGCTTCGCGTTCGCCGGTGGCGATGTTGATCTGTTCCTGGCGACGGCCTTCCGAGGCGGCGATGAGCGCGCGCTTGCCGCGTTCGGCGGTGATCTGCGCCTGCATGGCCAGCAGAATTTCCTTCGGCGGCGTCAGGTCCTTGATTTCGTAGCGCAGCACCTTCACGCCCCAGTTGAGCGCGGCCTCGTCGATGGCGGCCACGACCTGGGCGTTGATCACGTCGCGCTCTTCAAAAGTCTTGTCGAGCTCGAGCTTGCCGATCACGCTGCGCAGCGAGGTCTGTGCGAGCTGGGTCACGGCCACGATGTAGTTCGACGAGCCGTAGCTCGCGCGCATCGGGTCAGTCACCTGGAAGTACAGGATGCCGTCGACCTGCAGCTGCGTGTTGTCGCGCGTGATGCAGATCTGGCTGGGCACGTCGAGCGGGATTTCCTTCAGGCTGTGCTTGTAGGCCACGCGGTCGATGAAGGGAATCAGGAAGTTCGGGCCGGGCGTCATGGTGCCGTGGTACTTGCCCAGGCGCTCGCGCACCCAGGCGTTCTGCTGCGGCACGAACTTGACCGACTGGCTGATGAAGATGATCGCGATGACCAGGATGATGAGAGGAACGGAAAATTCCATGGTGTGCTTCCTTTTCGAATGCGTTGTTCTGACTGACCGATTGAACTGCTAGATCTTGTCGACCACGAGCCGACTGCCGACCACCTCGACCACGCGATGTTCGCCGGTGGAGGGCGCATGGCCCGCGCGCAGCACGACGGTCCATTGCGAGCCGCGGTAGCGCACGGTGGCGGTGCCGTCGGGGTTCCAGGCATCGACGAACACGCTCTCGCCGATGTCGAGGTTGATGTCGCGGTTGGCCTCGCTGGAGGGCTCGGCAGGGCGGTTGCGTCGGATCAGGTACCAGGCCACGACCGCGCCTACGCCGACGATGGCGGCCACCAGCAGCTGCGTGACGAGCCCGAAGCCCAGGTGCGCGGCGATGGCGGCGGCTGCGAAGCCCGTGGCCAGCAGCAGCAGGTACACCGTGCCGGACAACAACTCGGCCACGATGGCCGCGCCTGCGATCAGCCACCAGACGGTGGGATTTCCCATGGCAACTCCTCTCTTGTTTTGTTACTTGGACCGTCGCCATTCTGCTGCATGGCGGGCCATGCGCCTGTGTCGCGTAGGGGTATGGCGCCCGGTGGGGCCCGTCGTGGCCGCGCGCCTCTGCGGGCTTGAACGGGGCGGCTGCAACCCGTCATCCGAATTCCGTACACTTCGCGCCTCGCTCATTGCCTGTCTGACCGCCTGTCCGGAGCCCCGCTCATGAAATTTCGCTTTCCCATCGTCATCATCGACGAGGACTTCCGCTCCGAAAACACTTCGGGCCTTGGCATTCGCGCGCTCGCGCAGGCCTTCGAAAGCGAGGGCTTCGAGGTGCTGGGCGTCACGAGCTACGGCGACCTGAGCCAGTTCGCGCAGCAGCAAAGCCGCGCCAGCGCCTTCATCCTGTCGATCGACGACGAAGAGTTTTCGGTCGGCCCCGACCTCGATCCGGCCGTGCTGAGCCTGCGCAGCTTCATCGGCGAGGTGCGTCGCAAGAACGCCGACGTGCCGATCTACATCTACGGCGAGACCAAGACCTCGCGCCACATTCCCAACGACATCCTGCGCGAGCTGCACGGCTTCATCCACATGTTCGAGGACACCCCCGAATTCGTGGCACGTCACATCATCCGCGAGGCCAAGAGCTACCTGGAAGGCGTGCAGCCGCCGTTCTTCAAGGCGCTGATCGACTACGCCGAAGACGGTTCGTACTCGTGGCACTGCCCGGGCCATTCGGGTGGCGTGGCATTCCTGAAGAGCCCGGTGGGCCAGATGTTCCACCAGTTCTTCGGGGAGAACATGCTGCGTGCCGACGTCTGCAACGCCGTGGAAGAACTGGGCCAGCTGCTCGACCACACCGGCCCGGTGGCGGCCAGCGAGCGCAACGCGGCGCGCATCTTCAATGCCGACCACTGCTTCTTCGTGACCAACGGCACCAGCACCAGCAACAAGATGGTCTGGCACCACACGGTGGCGCCCGACGACGTGGTGGTGGTCGACCGCAACTGCCACAAGTCGATCCTGCACGCGATCATCATGACCGGCGCGATCCCGGTGTTCATGAAGCCCACGCGCAACCACTTCGGCATCATCGGACCGATTCCGAAGAGCGAGTTCGAGCAGAGCGCGATCAAGGCCAAGATCAAGGCCAACCCGCTGCTGGCCGACGTGGACCCGAACAAGGTCAAGCCGCGCGTGATGACGCTCACGCAGTCGACCTACGACGGCGTGATCTACAACACCGAGACCATCAAGAACATGCTCGACGGCTACGTCGACACGCTGCACTTCGACGAAGCCTGGCTGCCGCACGCCGCCTTCCATCCGTTCTACGGTGCGTACCACGCGATGGGCAAGCGCCGCGTGCGCCCGAAGGAATCGCTGGTGTTCGCCACGCAGTCGACGCACAAGCTGCTGGCCGGCATCAGCCAGGCCAGCCATGTGCTGGTGCAGGACTCGCAGAACCGCGCGCTCGACCGCGACCTCTTCAACGAGGCCTACCTGATGCACTCGTCGACCAGCCCGCAGTACGCGATCATCGCGAGCTGCGACGTGGCCGCCGCCATGATGGAGCCGCCCGGCGGCACCGCGCTGGTGGAAGAGAGCATCCTGGAGGCGCTCGACTTCCGCCGCGCCATGCGCAAGGTCGAGGAAGAGTTCGGCAAGGACGAGTGGTGGTTCAAGGTCTGGGGCCCCGAGAAGCTCGTCGACGAAGGCATCGGCCGCGCCGAAGACTGGATCATGACGGGCGAGAAGAACGGCAAGCCGGGCAAGACCAGGAGCAAGAGCAGCAAGTCGCCGCGCAACTGGCACGGCTTCGGCGAGCTGGCCGACGGCTTCAACATGCTCGACCCGATCAAGTCGACCATCGTCACGCCCGGCCTCGACCTCGAGGGCAACTTCGCCGAGACCGGCATCCCCGCCAGCGTGGTGACCAAGTTCCTCGCCGAGCACGGCGTGATCGTGGAGAAGACGGGCCTGTACAGCTTCTTCATCATGTTCACCATCGGCATCACCAAGGGCCGCTGGAACACGCTGCTCACGGCGCTGCAGCAGTTCAAGGACGACTACGCGCGCAACCAGCCGATGTGGCGCATCCTGCCCGAGTTCTGCCAGCAGCACCCCGGCTACGAGCGCCTGGGCCTGCGCGACCTGTGCCAGCACATCCACCAGCTGTACGCGCGCTACGACGTGGCGCGTCTCACGACCGAGATGTACCTGAGCGACCTCACGCCGGCCATGAAGCCCAGCGACGCCTTCGCCCACATCGCGCACCGCAAGACCGAGCGCGTGGAGATCGACGAGCTCGAAGGCCGCATCACCACCAGCCTCATCACGCCGTATCCGCCGGGCATTCCGCTGCTGATCCCCGGTGAAGTGTTCAACAAGAAGATCGTCGACTACCTGAAGTTCTCGCGCGAGTTCAACCTGCAGTGCCCGGGCTTCGAGACCGACATCCACGGCCTCGTGGCGCGGATCGACGAGACGGGCAAGAAGCGGTACTACGCGGACTGCGTGCGTCAGCCGAGCTGAGCGGAGGACGTGCCCCAGCGAGGGGCACGCGCGGTGCGCGAAGTTCTAGCTTTCGCGTATCCGCATGAAGCGCGCGAACTTCGGCAGCCCGCTCGGGTGCGTGCCGTTGTAGCGGTAGGTCACCAGGCTGCCGATCGGCGGCGGGTGGTCGCGTTCGGCGTCGGTCAGGCCGGTGCCGAGGCGGAAGCGCAGGCCGCCGGGCATCTCGACCATCAACGCGCCGAGCCGGCCCTGGTGTTTGCCTTTGCCGGGCAGGTGCGCAACGACGCGGGCCTCGGCGTCTTCAAAGGGCTTGACCTTGAGCAGGTCGTTGTTGCGCTCGCCGCGGTACATCGACGCGCCCCGGTGCAGCATCAGGCCTTCGCCACCCATCTTCACGGTCTTGTCGAGCAGCGCCTGCAGCTCTTCGTGCGTGGTCGCGGGCTGCTGCGGCACGGCCATGACCCACGGGGCATCGGTGATCGGCAGCAGCTTGCGTAGCACGGCAAGGCGGGTGTTGAAGTCGCCGCCCTGGGCCGGCAGGTCGAACACCATGAAACGGATTTCCTGCCAGGCGGCATCGTTGGGCGTCTGGCTGCGCACGGTCGACAGCGCGTGATTGAAGCGACCGCGCCCCGCCCACAGTTCGCCGTCGAGCGGCTGCTTGGGCAGCGAGGCGGTGAACCAGATGGGCGCCACGACGGGCTCGCCGCCGCGGGTCCAGAGTTTCTGGCCGTCCCAGTAGCCACGCAGGCCGTCGAACTTCTCGCTGACCCAGTAGCCCGCGAGCGACATGCCGGGGCGGTACACCTCGGCCAGCATCAGGGCGGGCGCGGCCGCGCCCGCGAAGGTGGCATGGCCGAAAAGGGCCGTGCCCAGTCCCGCGAACAGGAGAAGGGAGCGTCGGTTCAACACGGTGAGTGCGCTGGAGTGGAGCGTGGGTGGGCGCCGTGCGCCCGAGGGTGCGAATTACTCCGCCATGCCTCCGACCACGTTGCTGAAGCCGCCGTCGACATAGGTGATCTCGGCGGTCACGCCGCTGGCGAGGTCGCTCAGCAGGAAGGCGGCCACGTTGCCGACTTCCTCGATGGTCACGTTGCGGCCGATGGGCGACGCGTCGGCCACGGCCGCGAGCATCTTGCCGAAGCCCTTGATGCCGCTGGCGGCGAGCGTCTTGATCGGGCCGGCGCTGATGCCGTTCACGCGCATGCCCTTCGGTCCGAGCGACGCGGCGGTGTAGCGCACCGAGGCTTCGAGCGAAGCCTTGGCCAGGCCCATGGTGTTGTAGTTGGGCAGCGCGCGCGCGGCGCCCAGGTAGGTCAGCGTGAGCAGGGCCGACTTGTCGTTGAGGTAGGGCAGGGCCGCCTTGGCCATGGCCGGGAAGCTGTACGCACTGATGTCGTGCGCGATCTTGAAGCCTTCGCGCGAGAGGCCGTCCAGGAAGTCGCCGGAGATCGACTCGCGCGTGGCGAAACCGATGCTGTGCACGAAGCCGTCGAAGGTGGGCCAGGTCTGGGCGAGGTCGGCAAAGAGCTTGTCGATCTGCGCGTCGTCGCTCACGTCGCAGTCAAAAATGAGTTTCGAGCCGAAGTCTGCGGCATATTCGGTGATACGGTCCTTGAATCGCTCGCCGACATAACTGAAGGCGAGTTCCGCGCCCTGGTCGTGACAGGCCTTGGCAATGCCATATGCAATGGAGCGATTGCTCAACACACCGGTGATCAACAGTTTCTTGCCGGAAAGAAAGCCCATGAAGTTGCCTCGTGAAAATCTTGGGCAGAATTCTCGCATGCGAGGTTGGCTGCTCTGGATGTTGGCGCTCCTGGCGCTGCCCTCGTGGGCAGCGCACGGACTGGGCATGGGTTACGAACCCAAGTACCCGGCGTCGTTCACGCATTTCGACTACGTGAATCCCAACGCGCCGAAGGGCGGCGACCTCACGTTGTCGGCCGCCGGCGGCTTCGACAAGCTCAACCCCTTCACCTTGCGCGGCGTGCCCCCGGTGGGCATGGGCTACAGCGCCAACGGCTTCGTGTTCTCGGAGTACGGCCTGCTCTTCGACTCGCTGACCACGCCGAGCGAGGACGAGCCTTTCTCGCAGTACGGCCTGCTGGCCGAAGACATCCAGCTGGCGCCCGACCGCCTCAGCGTCACGTTCCGGCTGAATCCCAAGGCGCGGTTTTCCGACGGCTCGCCGGTGCTCGCGAAAGACGTGAAGTACTCCTTCGACACCCTGCGCAGCAAGGCGGCCGGGCCGACCTTCCGCTCGTATTGGGCCGACATCAAGGAGGCCGTGGTGACAGGCGAGCGCACCATCCGCTTCGACTTCGTGCGCCAGAACGCCGAACTGCACATGATCATCGGCGGACTGCCGGTGTTCTCCAGCGCCTGGGGCAAGGGCAAGCCCTTCGACCAGATCGTGACCGAGCCGCCGATCGCGAGCGGGCCTTACGCGGTGGACAAGGTCGACTACGGCAAGTTCATCTCGTACCGCCGGCGCCCGGACTACTGGGCCGCCAACCTGCCGGTGCGCAAGGGGATGTTCAACTACGACACGGTGTCGTACCAGTACTTCAAGGACTCGCTCGGCGAGGAAGAATCGCTCAAGGCCGGCGCGCTCGACGCGATGGAGGAGCGCTCGATCATCGCGTGGGTGCGTCGCTACAAGGGACGCCGCTTCGACTCCGGCGAGCTGGTCAAGGAAGAGATCGATCACCGCCGCTTCACTGGCATGCAGGGCCTGGCGCCCAACCTGCGGCAGCCCCGCTTCGCCGATATGCGTGTGCGCAGGGCGCTGGCGCTGGCCTTCGATTTCGACTGGCTCAACGCCCACCTGTTCTACGGACGCCGCGGGCGCACGCAGAGCTACTTCCAGAACAGCAACGACCTCATGGCCCAGCCCACGGTCAGCCCCGAGGAGCAGGCGCTGATCGACAAGCTCAAGACCAAACAGCGCTACATCGACAACACCCAGGGCGAACTGCCGCGTCCCGACAGCAGCGGCGACACCGCCGATGGCCTGCGGCGCAACCTCGTGAAGGCGCAAGAACTGCTGAAGGAGGCCGGCTGGACCTACCGCGACGGCGCGCTGCGCGACAAGGCCGGCACGCCGTTCGTGATCACCATCGACATTGCCGACCGCAGCTCCAACGTGGTGCTGGCGCCGTATGCGCGCAACCTCGGCAAGCTGGGCATCCGGCTGGAGTACCGCCTGCGCGATCCGAGCCTTTTGAAAAAGAAGCTGGATGACTTCGACTTCGACATGGCCATCAGCCTCGTGGGCGGCTCATCGAGCCCCGGCAACGAGCTGTACGACGACTTCGGCTCGAAATCGGCGAGCGAGAAGGGCAGCCAGAATCTGAGCGGCATCAGCGATCCGGTGGTCGACGAGATCGTCGAGGTGATCGTCAACAGCCATGACCGCGCCTCGCTCGCAGCGGCCGCGCGGCTGCTGGACCGCTACCTGCTCCACCAGCACTACGTGACCCCGATGTACTACGGCAAGCAGTATTTCATTGCCCACAAGCGCAAGCTGCGCCGACCGGACGCGCCCCTGCCGCAGCGCCTGCTGGCAGGCTCGGCGATGCTGACGATGTGGTGGATCGACCCGAGCGCCAAGTAAAAGAACACCCATGGCCGCCTACCTGATCCGACGCCTCCTGCTGATCGTTCCCACGCTGTTCGGCGTGCTGTTGCTCAACTTCGCCATCGTGCAGTTCGTGCCGGGCGGTCCGGCCGAGCAACTGCTTTCGCAACTCACCAACAAAGAGAACCGCATCTCCGGCGGCCCCACCGGCCGCACGCTCGACGCCAAGCAGGTGGCCGAGATCAAGGCGCTCTACGGCTTCGACAAGCCGGCCCCCGAGCGCTTCTGGCAGATGCTCAAGCAGTTCGCGCGCTTCGACCTGGGCAAGAGCTTCTTCCAGAGCAAGGACGTGTGGCAGCTCATCAAGGAGAAGCTGCCGGTGTCGATCAGCCTGGGGCTGTGGACCTTCTTCATCAGCTACCTCATCGCGGTGCCGCTGGGGGTGGCCAAGGCGGTGCGCGCGGGCTCGCGCTTCGACTTCTTCACGACGCTGCTGGTGCTCGTCGGCTACGCCATTCCGGGCTTTGTGCTGGGCGTGGCGCTGCTGGTGATTTTCGGCGGTCAGCTGCAGTGGTTTCCGCTGCGGGGGCTGACCTCGCCGAACTGGGAGTCTTTGAGCTGGGGCGCCCGCATTGTCGATTACCTGTGGCACATCACCTTGCCGGTGACGGCCATGGTGCTGGGCAGCTTCGCGATCACCGCGATGCTCACCAAGAACTCCTTCCTCGAGGAGATCCGCAAGCAGTACGTGCTGACGGCGCGCGCCAAGGGGCTGGCCGAGCGGCAGGTGCTGTGGAAGCACGTGTTCCGCAACGCGCTGATCCCGATCATCACGGGCTTTCCGACGGCGTTCATCGGCGCCTTCTTCTCGGGCGCGCTGCTCATCGAGACGCTGTTCTCGCTCGACGGCATGGGCCTGCTCAGCTACGAGAGCGTGCTGCGGCGCGACTACCCGGTGTTTCTGGGCACGCTTTACTTGTTCACGCTGATCGGGCTGGTGACCAAGCTCATTTCCGATCTTTGCTACGTCTGGGTCGATCCGAGGGTGAAGTTTGACTGAAGCCGCCGCCGTGTCCGTGAGCCCCGGGCGCCGTGCCTGGCGCCGTTTTCGCCGCAACCCGCTGGGGTTCTGGAGCCTCGTCGTCTTCTCGACGCTGGTGGTGCTGAGCCTGTTCGCCGACGTGCTCTCCACCGACAGGCCGCTGGTGGTGCGCTATGAAGGCCAGACCTATTTCCCTGTGCTGCGCGACTATTCCGAGAAGACCTTCGGCGGCGACTTCGAAACGCCCGCCGACTACCTCGACCCCTTCATCGAGCAGCGCATCACCCAGGGCGACAACTGGGCGCTGTATGCGCCCAATCGCTACGGCCCGGCCACGCTCAACTACTTCTCGAAGCCACCGAACCCGGCTGCGCCCTCGCATGAGAACCTGCTCGGCACCGACGAGCGCGGGCGCGACCTGCTGGCCCAGCTGATCTACGGCTTTCGCGTGAGCGTGCTGTTCGCGCTGGCGCTCACGGTGGTCGGCGTGGTGCTGGGCATCGCGACCGGTGCCGTGCAGGGCTTCTTCGGCGGCAAGATCGACCTGACCTTCCAGCGCCTCATCGAGATCTGGAGCGCGATGCCCGAGCTGTACCTGCTGATCATCTTCAGCGCGATCTTCACGCCCAGCGTGTCGCTGCTCTTGATCTTGCTGAGCCTGTTCGGCTGGATGGGACTGTCGGACTACGTGCGCGCCGAGTTCCTGCGCAATCGCCAGATGGATTACGTGCGCGCCGCACGGGCGCTCGGCGTGGGCAACCTGCAGATCATGTGGCGCCACATCCTGCCCAACAGCATGGTGCCGGTCGTCACCTTCCTGCCGTTCCGCATGAGCGCGGCCATCCTCGCGCTGACCTCGCTCGACTTCCTCGGGCTCGGCGTTCCGCCCGGCACGCCGTCGCTCGGCGAACTGCTGAGCCAGGGCAAGGGGAACATCGACGCTTGGTGGATTTCGCTGTCCACCTTCTGCGTGCTGGTCGTCACGCTGATGCTGCTGACCTTCATGGGCGACGCGCTGCGCGATGCGCTCGACCCGCGGAAGGCCGACAAATGACGACGATGCGCGACACGAACAACAAACCCCTGCTCGACGTGAAGGGACTGAGCGTCTCGTTCGGCGGCAAGCCGGTGGTGCACAGCATCGACCTGCAGATCGCGGCGGGCGAAAAGCTCGCGCTGGTCGGCGAGTCGGGCTCGGGCAAGACCGTCACGGCACTCTCGCTGCTGCGGTTGGTGCAGAACGCCGATCTCGCCGGCGTGGCGACCCTGTCGGGTTCGCAAGACCAGCACGGTGCGCGCGACCTGCTGTCGATTCCGGAGCGCGAACTGCGCGGCATCCGCGGCAAGGAGATCGCGATGATCTTCCAGGAGCCGATGACCGCGCTCAATGCGCTGTACACCGTGGGCGATCAGATCGCCGAGGTGCTCGAACTGCACGAAGGGCTGTCGGCCCGCGCCGCGCAAGAGGCGGCCGTGCAGCTGCTGGCCGACACCGGCATTCCCGAACCGGCGCGGCGGGCGAGGGCGTTCCCGCACCAGCTCTCGGGCGGGCAGCGCCAGCGCGCCATGATCGCGATGGCGCTGGCCTGCAAGCCGCGCCTGCTGCTGGCCGACGAGCCGACCACGGCGCTCGACGTCACGGTGCGCGCGCAGATCCTCGAACTGCTGGCCGACCTGCAGCGCAAATACGGCATGGCCGTGCTGCTCATCACCCACGACCTGAATTTGGTGCGCCGTTTCGCCGATCGCGTGGCGGTGATGGAGCGCGGCCACATCGTCGAGCACGGCCCGGTCGATACGGTGTTCGAGGCGCCGCAACACGCGTACACCCGCAAGCTGATCGACAGCCATCCATCGCGCGACGTGGCCGAAGCCGCCGTTGACGGCGCAGCGCCGCCGGTGCTCGAAGCGCGGGCGCTGCGCGTGAGCTATCCGGTGTCGCGCCCCGGTTTTGCGGGCTGGTTCCGCAAGGGCGAGTTCGTCGCCGTGCAGGGCGCTGATTTCCGGATTGCGCCGGGCGAGACGCTGGGCGTGGTCGGCGAATCGGGCTCGGGCAAGTCGACGCTGGCGCTGGCCGCGTTGGGCCTGCTCAAGCACCAGGGCGAGCTGCAGGTGACGGGGAAGGGCTGGGCGGTGGACCGCGCCTCCGACCTCGCGCTGCGCCGCACGATGCAGGTGGTGTTCCAGGACCCGTTCTCGTCGCTCTCGCCGCGCATGACGGTGGAGCAGATCGTGGGCGAGGGGCTGCGCGTGCATGCGCCCGAGCTCGACACCGCCGCCCGCAGGGCGCGCGCGCTCGCGGCGCTGGCCGATGTGGGTTTGAGCGAGGCGCAGTTTCCCGCGCTGCTCGACCGCTATCCGCACGAGTTCTCGGGCGGGCAGCGCCAGCGGCTGGCGATCGCCCGGGCGCTCATCGTCGATCCGCGGTTGCTGGTGCTCGACGAGCCCACGAGCGCACTCGACGTGACCATCCAAAAGCAGGTGCTCGGCCTGCTGCAGCGGCTGCAGCGCGAACGAGGGCTGAGCTACCTGCTGATCACGCACGACGTCGAGGTGATCCGCGCGATGGCGCACCAGGTGATCGTGATGAAGGACGGCGCGATCCTCGAATCCGGACCGGCCCTGCGCGTCCTCGACGCCCCCGAGCATCCCTACACGCAAAAGCTGGTGGCCGCGGCGCTGCTGGAATAAAAACACGGAGATCGCACGCAATGTCGGGAATCGGACACGGCCGGCGCGGCGCCTGGCGCGCGGCGCTGGCCTGCATGGTCACGCTGGCAGTGGCCATGGGCCTGGGGCGCTTTGCCTTCACGCCCATGCTGCCCATCATGCTGAGCGAGGGAAAACTCGAGCTGGCCGGCGGTGGGCTATTGGCCTCTCTGAATTACCTGGGCTATTTCTTCGGTGCGGTCAGTTGCGCGGCCATCGGCATCAAGGCGTCGAGCATGGTGCGCGGCGGCCTGCTGGCCACGGCGGCGCTGCTGGTGGGCATGGGGCTGCTGCACAGCTTCATCGGATGGGGCGTGCTGCGCGCAGCGGCCGGGGTGATGAGCGCCTGGGTCTTCGTGTTCGCTTCGGGCTGGGGGCTGCGCCGGCTGGCTGAGACGAATTCGCCCATGCTGGCCGGTGTGATCTACACCGGCCCGGGCATCGGGATCGCCATGACGGGCTTGCTTGGCGGGGCGCTGGGCCGCTGGGGGTCGGAGGCGGGCTGGATTGGCCTCGGTCTGTTGGCCGTGGTGCTGATTGCCGTGATCTGGCGGGTGTTCGACGATGGCGAGCGGGTGGCAACGGCGACCGGCGGGGCGGCTGCCGTCCCGGTCGCGGCCGCTGGCGCCGCCGGATCGGCCTTGGCGCGCAGCGATGCGATCTGGCTGGTCGCTCTCTATGGACTGGCAGGCTTTGGTTACATCATTACTGCCACCTTTCTGCCAGTGATCGCCCGGCAGGCATTGCCCGGATCGCCGTGGCCGGATTTCTTCTGGCCGTTGTTCGGGGCAGCCATCATTCCGGGTGCATTGATCGGCGCCCGCGCCCCGGTGCATTGGGACAACAGGTTGCTGCTGGCCGCCGCCTATGCGTTGCAGGCGCTCGGCGTCGTGTTTTCGGTGGTCTGGCCGACCATTGCAGGTTTTGCAGTGGGTAGCCTGTTGCTCGGCATGCCTTTCACCGCCATCACACTTTTCGCCATGCGGGAGGCGCGCCGGCTGCGCGGCAATGCCGCAGCGGGGCTGATCGGCTATGCCACGGCGTCCTACGGGGTGGGGCAGATCATAGGGCCGCTGTTTGCGGCGCCACTGGCCCAGCGCACCGGCTCTTTCGAGCTGCCTTTGCTGGTGGCTGCCGCCGCATTGGCGCTGGGTGCGGTGCTGTTTGCCGTGGTCTGGTCGAAATACAGGCGCCCGTTGGCCGTTTGAATAGCGGATGCCCTTCATTTATGCACGCGAATAGCATATAATTCGAGGCTCACGACCAAACGGGCGGGTACCAACCGCCCGTTTTTTTTGGTCTATGCATTCTCAAGCAGCAATTATTTGGCGTCGTGGCATCCGTGGTGGGCGGGTGCTGCGGCTTGGGCATTGATTCAGAAGGCGCTTTCAAACACGTGGCATTGCAGCAAACAGTAGAACAAACCGTGGCCGGTCTCGGCTACGACCTGGTCGAGGTCGAGCGCTCGGCCGGTGGATTGCTGCGCGTGACGATTGATTTGCCCTGGACGCCCCCCACCTCGGAAGCTGTGGCGGCCGGCACGCCCGAGCCCTTCGTGACGGTGGAAGACTGCGAAAAGGTGACGCGCCAGCTGCAATTCGCGCTGGAAGTCGATGCGGTCGATTACAAGCGGCTCGAGGTCTCCTCGCCCGGTATCGACCGACCCTTGCGCAATGAACAGGATTTCGAGCGATTCGTGGGTGCGGTGATCGACGTCACCCTCAAGGCGCCCATGGGCGCTGCCGCGGCGGGCCAGGTGTCGGCCACGCGCAAGAAGTTTCGCGGCACGCTGGAGCGTGCGGAGAGCGGTTCGGGCTGGCAGGTCGTCTGGAGCGACGAGGCCAAGGTCAAGCCCGGTCAAAAAGTGAGCAAGAAGCGCGCGCCTGCACCGTTGCATGCGCTGGGCTTCGTATTGGACGAGCTGCGTGATGCGCGGCTCGCGCCGATTGTGGATTTCAAGGGCCGCAAGGCCAAAACCCAACCGGGTTTTTCGGATATTGACGACGGAACGAGTGTTCCGGACTGAACAAGAGGAGTGGTGGCATGAATCGCGAAATGTTGATGTTGGTGGATGCGATCTCGCGCGAGAAGAACGTCGAGCGCGACGTGGTCTTCGGCGCGGTCGAATCCGCACTGGCGCAAGCCACCAAGAAGCTCCATCAGGGTGATGTGGATATCCGCGTGGCAGTCGATCGCGACAGCGGCGACTACGAAACTTTCCGTCGTTGGCACGTCGTTCCCGACGAAGCCGGCCTGCAGCTGCCCGACCAGGAGATCCTGCTCTTCGAGGCCAAGGAAGAGATGTCCGATATCGAAGTCGGCGAGTACATCGAGGAAGCGGTGGACTCGGTGCCGATCGGCCGCATCGGCGCCATGGCTGCCAAGCAGGTGATCCTGCAGAAGATTCGCGACGCCGAGCGCGAGATGCTGCTCAACGACTTCATGTCGCGCGGCGACAAGATCTTCGTGGGCACCGTCAAGCGCCTGGACAAGGGCGACATCATCGTGGAAGCCGGGCGCGTCGAAGGCCGCCTGCGCCGCAGCGAGATGATCGCCAAGGAAAACCTGCGCAATGGCGACCGCGTGCGGGCCATGATCATGGAGGTCGACCTGACGCTGCGCGGCGCGCCGATCATCCTGTCGCGCTCGGCCCCCGAGTTCATGATCGAGCTGTTCCGCCAGGAAGTGCCCGAGATCGAGCAAGGCCTGCTCGAAATCAAGAGCTGCGCCCGCGACCCCGGTTCGCGCGCCAAGATCGCCGTGCTCTCGCATGACAAGCGTGTCGACCCGATCGGCACCTGCGTCGGCGTGCGCGGCACCCGCGTCAACGCCGTCACGAACGAACTCGCCGGCGAGCGCGTGGACATCGTGCTGTGGAGCGAAGACCCGGCCCAGTTCGTGATCGGCGCCCTGGCACCCGCAAACGTCTCGTCGATCGTGGTCGACGAAGAAAAGCACGCCATGGACGTGGTGGTCGACGAGGAAAACCTCGCCATCGCCATCGGCCGCGGCGGCCAGAACGTGCGCCTGGCTTCCGACCTCACCGGTTGGAAGATCAACATCATGGACGCGAACGAGTCGGCCCAGAAGCAGGCCGTCGAGACCGATGCCAGCCGCAAGCTCTTCATGGAAAAGCTCGATGTCGACGAGGAAATCGCCGACATCCTGATTTCGGAAGGTTTCAACAGCCTCGAAGAAGTGGCCTACGTGCCGATTTCCGAGATGCTTGAGATCGAGGCCTTCGACGAAGACACCATCAATGAGCTGCGCGCCCGTGCAAAGGATGCGCTGCTGACCATGGAAATCGCCAAGGAAGAAGGTGTCGAGACCGTTTCGCAGAACCTGCGCGACCTCGAAGGCCTCAATCCCGACCTGATTCCGCAGCTGGCTGAAGCGGGTGTGAACACCCGTGACGACCTGGCCGACCTCGCGGTCGATGAACTCACCGAAATCACCGGCCTGAGCGCCGATGACGCCAAAGCCCTCATCTTGAAAGCCCGCGAACATTGGTTCGCCGGCCAAGAGTGACGGTATGGAGGCACGAAAGCAATATGTCCAGTACCACTGTCGCCGAGTTCGCGAACGAGCTCAAGAAGACTCCCGAAACCTTGCTTGACCAGCTCAAGAGCGCAGGCGTGCCCAAAGCGGCCGCCACCGATGCACTCACGGAGGCCGACAAGCAGCGCTTGCTCGGTTTCCTGAAGGCCAGCCACGGCACGGCCGAGCCGGAGCGCAAGAAGATCACGCTGACCAAGAAGTCGACCAGCGAGATCAAGCAGGCCGATGCCACCGGCCGCGCCCGCACCATCCAGGTCGAGGTGCGCAAGAAGCGCACCTTCATCCAGCGTGATGAGGGTCACCCGGCCACGGCCGAGAGCTCGCAGCAGCAGGCGGCCGAAACGTCGGCGGCACCGAGCGCACCTCAGATCGACGAAGCCGAACTGGCCCGTCGCGAGGAAGACGCACGCCGCCAGGCCGAGCTGATCCGCCGCCAGGAAGAAGAGCTGGCCGAGAAGCGTCGACAGCGCGAAGAAACCGAAGCCCGCGAACGCGAGCAGGCCGAGAAGGCCGAGCGCGCAGAGCAGGCCGAGCAGGAAGCTGCACGTCTCAACGCCGAGAAGAAGGCCGCTGAAGCCGCTGCTGCGTCCGCCAAGGAAGCTGCGAAGCAGCCGGTGGCTGCCCCCGCCGCGCCGGCCGCCGTTGCCGCCGCCGCCGCTGCCGCGGAAACCGCTGCCGCCGCTGAAAAGCAGGCTGCCGACACGAAGCTGGCCGCGCAAAACGCTGCGAACCAGGCCAAGGAAGACGCCAAGGCCAAGGCCGCTGCTGAATCGAAGGCCCGTGCCGACGAAGAGGCTGCCCGCGCCAAGGACCTCGACGAGCGTCGCCGCAAGGCCCTCGCCGAAGCCGAGGCCATCCGCGCCATGATGAACGCACCGGCCCGCGTGCTGGTGCCGCACAAGGCGCCCGAGAAGCCGCAACCCGAAAAGTCGGCGGTCAAGGGCACGCTGCACAAGCCGGCCACGCCGCCCGCACGTCCTGGCGCGCCTGCCGCGGCAGGCGCAGCGGCAGCACCCGGCGCAGCCGGTGCAGGCAAGGAAGTCAAGTCCGCCAAGCTCTCGTCGAGCTGGGCCGGCGATCCTGCCAAGAAGAAGGAAATCAAGACCCGTGGCGATGCCAGCGGCGGTGTCGGTCGCGGCAACTGGCGCGGAGGCCCGCGCGGCCGTCGCGGCAACGACCGTGGCGGTCACGACGAGCAGCACGCACCGGCCGCACCGGTCGAGGCGCGCATTCTGGAAGTGCACGTGCCCGAGACCATCACGGTCGCCGAGCTCGCGCACAAGATGGCCGTGAAGGCACAGGAAGTCATCAAGCAGCTGATGAAGCTGGGCATGATGGCGACCATCAACCAGTCGCTCGACCAGGACACCGCGATGATCATCGTGGAGGAAATGGGCCACAACGCGGTGGTTGCCGCGCTGGACGACCCGGAAGCCTTCACCGACGAGGACGTGTCGGCGCAACAGGCCGAAGCCCTGCCGCGCGCACCGGTCGTGACCGTCATGGGTCACGTCGACCACGGCAAGACCTCGCTGCTGGACTACATCCGCCGCGCCAAGGTCGCTGCGGGCGAAGCCGGTGGCATCACGCAGCACATCGGTGCGTACCACGTCGAAACCGAACGCGGCATGGTGTCGTTCCTCGACACCCCGGGTCACGAGGCGTTCACCGCCATGCGTGCCCGCGGTGCGCAGGCCACCGACATCGTGATCCTGGTGGTGGCGGCCGACGACGGCGTCATGCCCCAGACCAAGGAAGCCATCAAGCACGCGAAAGCGGCCGGTGTGCCGATCGTGGTTGCGATCAACAAGGTGGACAAGCCCGACGCCAACCTGGACCGCGTGAAGCAGGAACTGGTGGCCGAAGAAGTCGTGCCTGAAGAGTACGGCGGCGACGTGCCGTTCGTGCCCGTGTCCGCCAAGACGGGCCAAGGCATCGACGACCTGCTCGAGCAGGTGCTGTTGCAGGCCGAAGTGCTGGAACTCAAGGCGCCGGTCGAAGCCGCCGCCAAGGGCCTGGTCATCGAAGCGCAGCTCGACAAGGGCCGCGGCCCGGTCGCGACGGTGCTGGTGCAGTCCGGCACGCTCAAGACCGGCGACGTGGTGCTGGCCGGTTCGACCTATGGCCGCGTGCGCGCCATGCTGGACGAAGACGGCAAGGCCACCAAGTCGGCGGGTCCGTCGATCCCGGTCGAAATCCAGGGTCTGACCGAAGTGCCGCAAGCGGGCGACGAGTTCATGGTGATGGCCGACGAGCGCCGTGCGCGCGAAATCGCCACCTACCGTGCCGGCAAGTTCCGCAACACGAAGCTGGCGAAGGCGCAAGCCGCGAACCTGCAGAACATGTTCACCGACCTGTCGGCGGGTGAAGTGCAGACGCTGCGCATCATCATCAAGGCCGACGTGCAGGGCTCGCAGGAAGCACTGGCCCAGTCGCTGCTCAAGCTGGCGACCGAAGAAGTCAAGGTGCAGATCGTGTACGCCGGCGTCGGCGGCATCAGCGAAAGCGACATCAACCTCGCGATCGCGTCGAAGGCTGTGGTCATCGGCTTCAATGTGCGGGCCGATTCCGGTGCGCGCAAGCTGGCCGAAGGCAACGGCGTGCAGCTGAACTACTACAGCATCATTTACGACGCCGTCGACGAGATCAAGGTCGCGATGTCGGGCATGCTGGCACCGGAGCGCCGCGAAGAGATCATCGGCTCGGCCGAGATCCGCACGGTGTTCGTGGCCTCGAAGATCGGCACCGTGGCCGGCTCGTACGTCACTTCGGGCTCGGTCAACCGCAGCGCGCATTTCCGCCTGCTGCGCGACAACGTGGTGATCTACACCGGCGAAGTCGATTCGATCAAGCGCATGAAGGACGATGTCCGCGAAGTCCGCGAAGGTTTTGAGTGCGGTATCAAGCTCAAGAACTACAACGACATCAAGGAAGGCGATCAGCTCGAGTTCTTCGAAATCAAGGAGATTGCGCGTACGTTGTGACGCGCGCCGCGATATCGAGCTCATTGCCGCGTTGCAGCCGTCTTGCCGTACTGAAGTACTGTCTGCGACGGCGCGCCTTGCACTGAGCCCGATCTCGCGACGCTAGTGATTGATCAAATGCCCAAAAGAAAAGCAGCCGCACCCAACCGTGCCTTCAAGGTCGCCGATCAGATCCAGCGCGATCTGACGGAACTGATCGCGCGCGAGTTGAAGGACCCGCGCGTGGGCATGGTCACGATCCAGGCGGTCGAGGTCACGCCCGACTATGCGCATGCGAAGATCTTCTTCAGCCTGCTCACAGGCGATGTGGCCGAGACCACGGAAGCGCTGAACCAGGCCGCAGGCTTCCTGCGCAACGGCCTGTTCAAGCGCCTGCACATCCACACCGTGCCGACGCTGCACTTCCTGTTCGACCGCACCACCGAGCGCGCGGCCGACATGAATGCGCTCATCGCACAGGCCGTTGCTTCGCGCTCGAAAGACGAATAGCGATGAACGCGCCACGCACACGGGTGCAGCGGCGCCCTGTGCATGGGGTGTTGCTGCTCGACAAGCCGCTGGGTTTTTCCAGCAACCAGGCCTTGCAAAAGGCCAAGTGGTTGCTGCGCGCCGAAAAAGCGGGCCACACCGGCACGCTCGATCCGCTCGCCACAGGCGTGCTGCCGCTTTGTTTCGGCGCCGCCACCAAATTCAGTCAACTCCACCTCGACGCCGACAAGACGTACGAGGCGATTGCGCGCCTGGGCGTCAAGACGTCCACCGGTGACGCCGAAGGCGAGGTGATCGCCGAACGCCCGGTGCAGGTGTCGCCAGAAGACCTGGCCCGCGTCGAGGCCCAATTCACCGGCCCGATCCGTCAGGTGCCGCCGATGCACAGTGCGCTCAAGAAAGACGGCAAGGCGCTGTACGAGTACGCACGCGAAGGCATCGAGATCGAGCGCGCGCCGCGCGATGTCGTCATCTACAAGCTCGCGCTGACGCGGCTGGACGACACAAGCATCCGCATTGTTGCGAGCGTGAGCAAGGGCACCTACATTCGCACCCTGGGCGAGGACATCGGCGAGGCATTGGGCTGCGGCGTGCACCTGAGCTTCCTGCGCCGCACGGCCACCGGCGGTTTCGGCGAGGCGCAGTGCGTCACGATCGAGGCGCTCGAGGCCATGACCGAAGACGAGCGCCTGGCACGCCTGTTGCCTGCCGAAGCGCTGGTCGAGGGCCACAGCCGCGTCACGCTCGCCGCCGAAGATGCGGCACGTTTTCTTTCGGGCCTGCGCCGCCGCGGCGGCTGGGCCGATGCCGAAGCGGTGGCCGTGTTCGGCACCGACCCGCAGGCGTTCCTGGGCACCGCCCATGTGAGCGCCGGCGAACTGATCCCGGGGCGCTTGCTGAACCCCATCGAAATTCAGCAAATTCTTTTGAACGCACCACAGACCGAAGCGACACCATGAGTACCAAGCAAATCCGCAATATCGCCATCATTGCCCACGTGGACCATGGCAAGACCACCATGGTCGACCAGCTGCTGCGCCAGTCGGGCACCTTCGCCGAACACGAGAAGGTCGTCGACACGGTGATGGACAACAACGCCATCGAAAAGGAACGTGGCATCACGATCCTGGCCAAGAACTGCGCCGTGACCTGGGAAGGCACGCACATCAACATCGTCGACACCCCGGGCCACGCGGACTTCGGCGGTGAAGTGGAACGCGCGCTGTCGATGGTCGACGGCGTGGTGCTGCTGATCGACGCGCAGGAAGGCCCGATGCCCCAGACGCGTTTCGTGACCAAGAAGGCACTGGCCCTGGGCCTGAAGCCGATCCTGGTCGTGAACAAGGTCGACAAGCCGGGTGCCAACCCCGACAAGGTCGTCAACGCCGCTTTCGATCTGTTCGACAAGCTCGGCGCGACCGACGAACAGCTCGACTTCCCCGTGGTGTACGCCTCGGGCATCAACGGCTGGTCGTCGCTCGAAGAAGGCGCAGCCGGTGAGCAGTGGGGCCCCGACATGTCGGCCCTGTTCAACACCATCCTGAAGCACGTGCCGTCGCAAAAGGGTGACCCGAACGCGCCGCTGCAGCTGCAGATTTCCGCGCTCGACTTCTCGACCTTCGTCGGCCGCATCGGCGTGGGCCGCATCAGCCAGGGCACGCTGCGTCCCATGACCGACGTGCTGGTCATGGAAGGTCCGGACGGCAAGACCGTCAAGGGCCGCGTCAACCAGGTGCTGACCTTCCAGGGCCTGGACCGCGTGCAATCGACCGAAGCCGGCCCCGGCGAAATCGTGCTGATCAACGGCATCACCGACATCGGCATCGGCGTCACCGTGACCGACAAGGACAAGCCTGCGCCGCTGCCCATGCTCAAGGTCGACGAACCGACCCTGACCATGAACTTCTGCGTGAACACCAGCCCGCTGGCTGGCCGCGAAGGCAAGTTCGTCACCAGCCGCCAGATCTGGGACCGCCTGCAAAAGGAGCTGCAGCACAACGTGGCACTGCGCGTGAGCGAGACCGACGAAGAAGGCATCTTCGAAGTCATGGGCCGCGGCGAACTGCACCTGACCATCCTGCTGGAAAACATGCGCCGCGAAGGCTATGAAATGGCCGTGTCGAAGCCGCGCGTGGTGTTCCGCACCGTGAACGGCGAGAAGCACGAGCCCATCGAATTGGTCACGGCCGACATCGAGGAAACCCACCAGGGCGGCGTGATGCAGGCATTGGGCGAGCGCAAGGGCGAGCTGGTCAACATGGAACCGGACGGCCGCGGCCGCGTGCGCCTGGAGTACCGCATTCCGGCGCGTGGCCTGATCGGCTTCACGAACGAATTCCTGAATCTGACGCGCGGCTCGGGCCTCATCAGCAACATCTTCGACAGCTACGAAGCCCACAAGGGCGAGATCGGCAGCCGCAAGAACGGCGTGCTGATCTCGATGGACGACGGTGAAATCTTCACCTACGCGCTGGGCAAGCTGGACGACCGCGGCCGCATGTTCGTGAAGGCGAACGATCCGGTGTACGAAGGCATGATCGTCGGCATCCACAGCCGCGACAACGACCTCGTGGTGAACGCCACGCGCACCAAGCAGCTGACCAACTTCCGCGTGAGCGGCAAGGAAGACGCGATCAAGATCACGCCCCCGATCGACCTCACGCTGGAATACGGCGTCGAGTTCATCGAGGACGACGAGCTGGTCGAAATCACGCCCAAGAGCGTGCGCCTGCGCAAGCGTTTCCTGAAGGAAAGCGACCGCAAGCGCGCCGGCCGCGACACGTCGAACGGCTGATCGCCTTCGATCGGCCATGCGCCTGACGCACGGCGCCGCAGTCGGGCTGATGGCCGTCGTGACCCTCATGTGGGGCACGGCGGGCGTCGTCACACGGCACCTCGCGCAGGCCCACAGTTTCGAGATCACCTTCTGGCGCAGCTTCTTCACGATGCTGGCGCTGCTGGTGATCTTGCCGCTTTGGCGGGGGCGCGCGGTGTTCTCGCAGCTTCGCCGAGGCGGGCAGTCGCTCTGGATCTCGGGCGTCTGCTGGGCCGTGATGTTCACGGCCTTCATGGTGGCGCTGACCCTCACCTCCACCGCGAGCGTGCTGGTCACGATGTCGCTCGGGCCGCTCTTCACCGCGCTCGCTGCGCGTCTCTTCATCGGGCACAAGCTGCCCGCACGCACCTGGGCAGCCATCGTGGTCGCCGGGCTGGGCATCGGCTGGATGTACGGCACGCAGCTGCTGGGCGGTGGCGGCGGGTCGCTCGCCGGCACGCTGGTGGCGCTGTGCGTGCCGCTGGCGGGCGCGACGCAATGGACCGTGGTCCAGCATGCGCACGCCAAGGGGCAGGAGGTCGACCTCGTGCCCGCGGTGCTGATTGGCGCCACCATTTCCGCGCTCGTCACTTTGCCGCTGGCCTGGCCGTTCCGCGCCGGCCTGCATGACCTGGGGCTGCTGGCCTTCCTCGGTGTCTTTCAGCTGGCGATTCCCTGCGTGCTCTCGGTGCTGTGCGCGCAGGTTCTCAAGGCGCCCGAGGTGGCGCTGCTGGCATTGCTCGAGGTGATCTTCGGCATCGCATTGGCCTGGCTCGGCGCGGGCGAAACGCCCGCGGCCAGCGTGCTGACGGGCGGCGTGCTGGTGATCGGGGCGCTGGTGTTCAACGAGCTGCTCGCGCTGCGCGGGCGCCGCACCACACTGGCGGACAGCGCGCTGCCGGGCGCGCACTGACCCTCCGCTGGCCCTCAGCGACCGAAGAGGTACCAGCCGATCACGATCACGACGGCCACCACGATCATTCCGAAATTGCGCCAGCTGGCTTGTTGGCTGCGCGCGAACTCTTTGAGCATGTCGGCGGTCTCCTGCTCGTCGGCGGCGACGATCGCCTGAGCCTCGTCGAGGATGCGCCGATGGTCGGCTGCCGTCGCAAAGGCTGGCTCGGCGGCGACACGGGCGCGGAGCGCCTCGAACGGTTCCGTATCGAGCAGACCGTCGGTCACCAGCCAGCCCAGCGCGGGCCCCAGGGCGGCGGGCGCGCCGGTGAGGGGCGCGGCACTCAGCGCCAGGTCGCGGGTCTCGGTGTCGATCAGTCCTTCGTTGAACAGCGCGACCACGGCCTCGTGCGTGATGCCGGTCGTGCCGATCTCCAGCAGGTCCTCCGCGTCCCAGGCGATGTCTTCCGCGTCGGTGAACGCTGCGTCGGCGGGCGACGCGGCTTCGATGCGGTCCACGGCGGCATCGACTTCTTCCTCGGTGATCAGGTTCTTGAGGCGCATCCAGGCCAGTGCATGCGCGGGGCCGGGAATCGGCGGCAGGGCGGGGGCCTCGGGGTGCGCGAGCGCGGCATCGTGCTGCGCGTCAGTGATGAGGCCGTGGGACAAGAGCGCCTGGAAGGCATCCGGGTGGGTGTCGGCAAAAGTCATCGGGCCATTCTGCCGTGGGTGCCCATGAAAAAAGCCCCGGCGGATGCCGAGGCTTGGGTCGCTGAAAGCGCCGGTTCAGACCGACGCCATCACTTCAGCGGCATCAGGGACGGGCGACCTTCCAGGCGCCGTTGGCCACGCCGTCGCCGGTCTTGTCACCGGCCTTGGTGTCCTTGGCCCAGTAGTACAGCGGCCAGCCCTTGTAGGCCCACTGTTTCTTGCCGTCTTCACGCACGACGATGGTGTAGCCGCCCATCGGCTTGGCGGCATCGGCCACGCCGAGCGGCGGCCAGTTGGTGGCGCATTGGCCGTTGCAGGCCGAGGTGCCGGCGTTGGCGGTGTCACGGGCGAAGGTGTAGAGCGTCATGCCGTTCGGGCCGACCAGCACGCCGTCGGCGGTGCGGGTGGGCGTGTCGGGCGCTCCAGCGGTCTTGGTGGACATGCCACCGCAGCCGGCGAGCAGGGCCGCTGCGAGGATCGAGGCGCTGAGCAATTTCATGCAGTTTCTCCTTCAGTTGAAAAATCAATCGCGAAAACAAGCCAGGTGAATGCGCGAACCGGCAGTTTATGCCGTCGCTACGATAACTCGCGGTAGGCCAGGGTCGCGAGTCTCAACAGCGCATCGCGCGGCAGGCGACCGGCCACGGCGTAGCCGAACCCCCGGTCGATCCAGTAAAAGCTCGGCACGGCGCCGTCCGAGGCGAAGCGGAAGGCGGTTTCGCGCGAGGCTGCGGCGTCCGCGGCCTGCGCCTCGAGCGTGCCGATGTAGAGCGTGATGCGTTCGCCCGCCGCATCCTCGAACATGAGCTGGGCGCGCGCGCCCGTTTCGCCGGGCAGCAGGCGCCCGCCGACCAGCGTGTAGCCGAGCGGGGACAGGTCGGGCACCTTGAGCGGATGGTCGAGGCGCTTGGACAGCCACTGCACGAGGTGCTGCTGCTCGGCGGCGGCCACTTCGACGGGGTGCCGTTTTTCGGGCGTGTAGACGACGTGGGCCACCGAGGCGTCGCGGACGAATTCGCGCACGGCCGGTGCGCGGGCCAAGGTCGCGCCAGAGGCGCGCGGCGCGCCCGACCATTGGGCATTGCCGAGCCAGCCCGCGGTGAAGGCGATGAGCAGGCCGGCGGCCATGCCGCCCCAGCGCAGCCAGGGGGCAGAGCGACCGGTCTCGGCACGACGCCGTTCGAGCACGCCCATCAGCGGCGCAGGCGCGGGCTCATCGAGCAGACCGCCATGCAGGCGGCGCAAGGCGTCCCGCTGGGCATGCCAGGCTGCCACGCGGGCCGCCACGGCCGGATCGCGCGCGATGGCATCCTCGACCACTTCACGGCGTTCCGGCGGCAGCTGGCCGTCGACCCAGGCGTGCAGCTCGTCGTCGGTAGGGGGCAGGGTGGGGCGGTTCATGGCGAGAGCTTCAAATCACTTGAGGCGGCGCAGGCCAGGGCGGCTGGGCGCGGCGGCGCCGTCCATCAGTTCCTGCAGGCGATGGCGGGCCCGCGAGAGGCGCGACATCACGGTGCCGATCGGGATGCCGAGCACTTTTGCCACCTCGGCGTAGGACAGGTCTTCGAGCGTCACCAGCAACAGCACGGCGCGTTGCTCCTCGGGCAGCTGCATCAGGCAGCGCTGCAGGTCGAGCCCGAGGCCCGGGTCGCGGCCCGGATCGGAACCGCCCTGCAGCAGCTCGGGCGCCACGTCGTCCAGCGGCACGACCGCATGCGGCGGCGGCCGGCGCCGCACCTGGCTGGCGAAGAGGTTGTGCATGACCGTGAAGAGCCAGGCGCGCAGGTCGCTGCCCACCACCCAGAGCCGCCACTTGCCGCAGGCGCGCTCGAGCGTGTCCTGCACCAGGTCGTCGGCCGCCCAGGCATCGCCCGTCAGCGCGCGCGCATAGCGGCGCAAGCTCGGGATGTGGTCGATCAGCAGGCGGACGTCCATGGGCAGCGATGGCAGGGCGGCTCAGCGCCCGGCAGACCCGGCAATGGAGCGGACAACAACAGCAGGCAACGGCGGCATGGAACACTCCTGGGCGATGGTGTCGTCACCGGCACGGTCCGATGTCGACAACCGCACAAACGCCACGGGGGCGTCTTTTATTCCCTGCGCGCGAAAAGAAAACGAATCAGCGGTTGCGGCTCTTCATGGCGCGCTCGACTTCGCGCTTGCCTTCGCGGTCCTTGATGGTGTCGCGCTTGTCGTGCTCGGCCTTGCCCTTGGCCAGCGCGATGTCGCACTTCACCTTGCCGGCCTTCCAGTGCAAATTGAGCGGCACCAGCGTGTAGCCCTTTTGTTCGACCTTGCCGACGAGGCGCTTGATCTCTTCCTTGTGCAGCAGCAACTTCTTGGTGCGGATCGAGTCAGGATTGACGTGCGTCGAGGCGCTCTTGAGCGGGTTGATCTGCAGGCCCACAACGAACAGCTCGCCGTCGCGGATCACCACGTAGCCGTCGGTCAGCTGCACCTTGCCTTCGCGAAGCGATTTGACTTCCCAACCCTCGAGGACCATGCCGGCCTCGAAGCGTTCTTCGAAGAAATAGTTGTAGGCGGCCTTCTTGTTGTCGGCGATGCGGGAGGAGGTGTCTTGTTTCTTGGTGGCCATGGCTCGAGAAGTTGGGGGCGCATGGCTTCAATACAATCCGTCGCGCACGCGGTGCCGATTCTATGAAAACAGTCCACAAGTCCGTCCTCATCTGGTACAGCGCCGAAGAAATGTACGCGCTCGTCACCGATGTGGCGAAGTACCCGCAGTTTTTGCCCTGGTGCGACAAGTCGCGCGTCATCGAGCAGGACGAAGGCGGCATGACCGCCGAAGTCGGCCTGGCCTTTGCCGGGCTGCACCAGAGTTTCACCACCCGCAACACCCACATCCCCGGCCGTGAAGTCCAGCTGAAGCTGGTTGACGGACCGTTCTCCAACCTTGACGGCACCTGGAAATTCCATCCCGTCGGCGAGCAGGGCGAACGCGCCTGCCGTGTCGAGCTGCAGATGAGCTACGGCTTCAGCAACTTCGCATTGCAGGCCCTGGTGGGGCCGGTGTTCGACACCATTGCGTCGAGCCTGGTCGAAGCCTTCGTCAAGCGCGCCGAACAGGTCTACGGCGAAGGCTGATGGCCGACAGCCGCATCGAGGTCACGCTGAGCTGTTCGCCGGCGGCGCGCGAGGTGTTCGAGCAGGTCCTGCAGCTCGCGCCCGGCACCGCGGTGAGCGAGGCGGTGAAGGCCAGCGACCTCATGCAACGCTTTCCCGATCTGGACTGGCGACACACCATGACGCCCGGTGTCTGGGGCCGCGCGGTAACGTGGGATCAGCCGCTGAAGGACGGTGACCGCATCGAGCTGTGCCGTCCGCTCACGGTCGATCCGAAGGTGGCGCGGCGTGAACGCTTTCAGCGGCAGGGTGCGCGTGGCACAGGGCTGTTCGCGAACAAGCGCAAGGGCGGCAAGGACGGCTATTGAGCCATTGCCGGCGCCGGCTTACTTGCAGTCGCTGTCGATGACCGACTGAACCCGCTTCTGCTCGGCTGCGCGCGCAGCGTCGTCCATGATTTCGCGCTCGCCCTTGGCGTTGACCTTGGCAAGGCGGATGCCACTGTCGATCGTGGCCTTGCCCTCGCGTGCGCGGGCACAGCTCTCGGCCTTGGCCTTGGCGACCTTTGCCGTTTCGGCGGCTTCCTTGGCCTTCTGCTCGGCTTCGGCCTTCTTGGTCTTTTCTTCGAGATCCTTGTCCACGCCCGTGGGCTTGGGCGCTGCGGCCTTGGGGGCCGCGGCTGCGTCGCTGCTTCCCTCAGGCGCCGGCGTGACCGGAGCGGGCGCCCGGGCCGACGGCGAAGGGCCGGCGCGGCGCAGGATGTTTTTCTCGGGGATGTCGGTGGGCGGCGGCTGGTCGCTGAAGACCTTCTTGCCGCTGTTGTCGACCCATTGCCATTGCGCGCTCGCCGAGAGCGGCAGCGCGCACGCGCAACCCAATACCAGCCAATGCAGGAAATTCATGCGCGGAGTTTAGCTGCGCCTTACGTTTGGCAACATCCGTAGTCGGCGGTTTTGCAACGGTCAGAAAAAACCCGTGCCGGCGAAGCGGGCGGAGCCCTCGTTACAATCCGTCTTTTGGAGCCTCACCCATGCGCCTTCTAGGCAAAGCGCTCACCTTCGACGACGTGTTGTTGGTGCCAGCATTCTCCCAAGTCCTGCCCAAGGACACGTCCCTCGCCACCAAGTTCTCCCGCAACATCACGTTGAACCTGCCGCTCGTCTCTGCGGCCATGGACACCGTGACCGAAGCCCGCCTCGCGATCGCCATCGCGCAGGAAGGCGGCATCGGGATCGTGCACAAGAACCTCACCGCGCAACAGCAGGCCGCCGAAGTGGCCCGCGTGAAGCGCTATGAGTCGGGTGTTCTGCGAGACCCGGTGGTGATCACGCCGACGCACTCCGTGCGCCAGGTGATGGCACTGTCCGACCAGCTCGGCATCTCGGGTTTCCCGGTGATCGACGCCGGCAAGGTCGTCGGCATCGTCACGGGGCGCGACCTGCGCTTCGAAAACCGCTACGACGTGCCCGTCAGCGAAATCATGACGCAGCGCGACCGGCTCATCACCGTGCCTGACGGCACCACGCTGGCCGAAGCCAAGGCGCTGCTGAACAAGCACAAACTCGAGCGCCTGCTCGTCATCAACAGCGACTGGGAGCTCAAGGGCCTCATCACTGTCAAGGACATCACCAAGCAGACCAGCTTCCCCAACGCCGCACGCGACGCCAGTGGCCGCCTGCGCGTGGGCGCGGCGGTCGGCGTGGGTGACGGCACCGAAGAGCGCGTCGAAGCCCTCGTGAAGGCCGGCGTCGACGCCATCGTGGTCGACACCGCGCACGGCCACAGCGCCGGCGTGATCGAGCGCGTGCGCTGGGTCAAGAAGAACTACCCGCAGGTCGACGTCATCGGCGGCAACATCGCCACCGGCGACGCGGCGCGTGCGCTGGCCGACGTCGGCGCCGACGCGGTCAAGGTCGGCATCGGCCCGGGCTCCATCTGTACCACCCGCATCGTGGCCGGCGTGGGCGTGCCGCAGATCATGGCGGTCGACAGCGTCGCCACCGCACTGCACGGCACGGGCATTCCGCTGATCTCCGACGGCGGCGTGCGCTACTCGGGCGACATCGCCAAGGCGATTGCCGCCGGTGCCAGCACCGTCATGATGGGCAGCATGTTCGCCGGCACCGAAGAGGCACCGGGCGAAATCGTGCTGTACCAGGGCCGCAGCTACAAGAGCTACCGCGGCATGGGCTCCATCGGTGCGATGCAACAGGGCAGTGCCGACCGGTACTTCCAGGAATCGACCACCGGCAACCCCAACACCGACAAGCTCGTGCCCGAAGGCATCGAAGGCCGCGTGCCCTACAAGGGCTCGATCGTCTCCATCGTCTACCAGATGGCCGGCGGCGTGCGTGCCAGCATGGGCTACTGCGGCTGCGCGACCATCGAGGACATGCAGAACAAGGCCGAGTTCGTCGAGATCACCACGGCCGGCATCCGTGAGAGCCACGTCCATGACGTGCAGATCACCAAGGAAGCGCCGAACTACCGCGCAGAGTAATGTGGCCCCCACGCGCCCCCACTGCGTGTGGGGCGCTGCCCCCCAAGGGGGCCGCAGGCCGCCTTGGGGCGGCCCGGCGCCGGCCTTAACCCCAATCTGGCCAGACCTTGAAAGTCAGGCCAGACTCGGTTTAGAATTTGGGCCAGATTCAAAATTTCTGGCCCAAATGCAATCCATCGGTATCGCTGAAGCCAAGAACAACTTCTCGGCCCTGATCGACTCGGTCGAAAAGGGCGAAGAGGTTCGCATTACCCGCCACGGCAAGGAAGTCGTGCGCATGCTGCCGGTGCGCCGCAAGCCCGTCATCACCGACGAGCAGATCGCCCGCGAGCTCGGGCAGATCGACGCGCTGCACGCCACCATCCAGCCCGGCCCCACGACCCGCGAGCTCCTGAACCAAGGACGCCAGCCATGACCGCTTTCGTCATGGACGCCTCGGTCACCGCCGCCTGGCTGCTGCCCGACCAGGCCAGCGAACACACCCGCAGGCTCTACGCCGCCATCCGCCGCGACGAGGTCGAGCCGCAGGCGCCCAATGCCTGGCAATGGGAGTGCGCCAACATCCTCGCCAACGGCGTGCGCAGCGGCCGCATCCCGGCGTCGGCCGTCGAAGGCCTGTGGAGCGTGCTCGACGCCATCCGCCATCGCGTGGAGCTGCACGACCTCGCGCCGGCCCAGCACAAGGCCGTGCTCGCCGTCGCCATCGACGCGGGCGTCTCGCTCTACGATGCGGGCTATCTCTGGCTCGCCAAGTCGCTCAATCTTCCGCTCGCCACCTTCGACGAGCACCTCATCCAGGCGGCGCCGCAAGCGGGCGTCAAGCTGTTCGACATTTCAACGCTCTGAGTCCTTTCGCCATGCAACACGACAAGATCCTCATCCTCGACTTCGGCTCGCAAGTCACCCAGCTCATCGCACGCCGCGTGCGCGAAGCGCATGTGCTCAGCGAAGTGCATCCCTGCGACGTCACCGACGAATGGGTGCGCGAGTACGCGGCGGACGGCCACCTCAAGGGCGTGATTCTTTCGGGCAGCCACGCCAGCGTGTACGAAGAGACCACCGACAAGTGCCCGCAAGCCGTGTTCGACCTCGGCATTCCGGTGCTTGGCATCTGCTACGGCATGCAGACCATGGCGCACCAGCTCGGCGGCAAGGTCGAGGGCGGCCACAAGCGCGAGTTCGGCTTCGCGGCCGTGCGCGCCCATGGCCACACCGCGCTGCTGAAGGACATCGCCGACTTCACCACGCCTGAAGGCCACGGCATGCTCAACGTGTGGATGAGCCACGGCGACAAGGTCACCGAGCTGCCGCCCGGCTTCAAGCTCATGGCCAGCACCGACAGCTGCCCCATCGCCGGCATGGCCGACGAGGCGCGCCGCTACTACGCGCTGCAGTTCCACCCCGAAGTCACCCACACCGTGCAGGGCAAGGCCATCATCGACCGCTTCGTGCTCGGCATCTGCGAAGCCAAGCCCGACTGGGTCATGCGCGATCACATCGCCGAAGCCGTGCAGAAGATCCGCGAGCAGGTGGGCGACGAAGAAGTCATCCTCGGCCTGTCGGGCGGTGTTGATTCGAGCGTGGCGGCCGCGCTCATTCACCGCGCCATCGGCGACCAGCTGACCTGCGTGTTCGTCGACCACGGCCTGTTGCGCCTGAATGAAGGCGACATGGTCATGGAGATGTTCGAAGGCAAGCTGCACGCGAAGGTCATTCGCGTCGATGCCAGCGATCTGTTCCTCGGCAAGCTCGCCGGCGTGAGCGACCCCGAAGCCAAGCGCAAGATCATCGGCGGCGAGTTCGTTACCGTGTTCAAGCAGGAGGCCGCCAAGCTCAAGGCCGGCGACGGCGGCCACAAGGGCGCCACGTTCCTCGCGCAAGGCACGATCTACCCCGACGTCATCGAATCGGGCGGCGCCAAGAGCAAGAAGGCCGTCACCATCAAGAGCCACCACAACGTGGGCGGCCTGCCCGAACAGCTCGGCCTCAAGCTGCTCGAACCGCTGCGCGACCTGTTCAAGGACGAAGTGCGCGAGCTCGGCGTGGCCCTCGGGCTGCCGCCCGAGATGGTGTACCGCCATCCGTTCCCCGGCCCCGGCCTGGGCGTTCGCATCCTGGGCGAAGTGAAGAAGGAATACGCCGACCTCCTGCGCCGCGCCGACGCGATCTTCATCGAGGAGCTGCGCAACTTCAAGGACGAAACCGGCAAGAGCTGGTACGACCTCACGAGCCAGGCCTTCACCGTGTTCCTGCCCGTGAAGAGCGTGGGCGTGATGGGCGACGGCCGCACCTACGACTACGTCGTCGCACTGCGCGCCGTGCAGACCAGCGACTTCATGACCGCCGACTGGGCCGAACTGCCGTACGCGCTGCTCAAGAAGGTGTCGGGCCGCATCATCAACGAGGTGCGCGGCATCAACCGCGTGACCTACGACGTGTCGAGCAAGCCGCCGGCGACGATCGAGTGGGAGTGAACTCCTGAAAAGAAGAAAGGCGCCGCAAGGCGCCTTTCTTCTTTGGCGGGTGACCCGTCGATCAGAAGCTCGCCTTCAACCCCACCGTGAACATCCCGCCCTTCGCCTGCTTCGACAGCTTGCCGAAGTAGTCGTAGTCCGCCGTGATCGCGAGGTTCTGCGTCATGCGGTACTCGGCGCCGACACCGACCATCAGGCCCGTGCTGGTGCCCGAGAGGCGCTGGTTGGCCGGGGCCCAGTTGCTGTCGCCGGAGATGCGTCCGCGTGCCACGCCGAGGCGGCCGTTGACGGCGAAGGCGTCGCCCAGCGGCATGCGGGCGGTGGCGGCCGCGTAGAAGACCTGGCCGGTGCCGGTCTGCAGTTTGGAGCCACCGTAGTTCGAACTCCACTGGCTCACGCGGCCGAGGCGGGCGTAGCCGGCTTCCACGCCGAAGTGTTCGGTCAGGCGGTAGCCGCCGTACAGCTTGTAGGCGGTGCCGCTCTTGTTGGCCTTCTGGCCGCCCCATGGCACGGGCACGTGGTTCTTCGAGGACGACAGGCTGTAGCTGGAGCGGCCGATGGCGCCGCCGACATACAGCCCGGTGTCCTTGTCGAGACCGGCGGCTTGGGCGCCGATGGCGGCGGTGCCGAGGCAGAGGGCTGCGAGTGCGAGGCGGGCTTGCGTTTTCGTCAAGATGAAATCCTGTGGGTTGATTGATTGAATGAATGCGTGGATGAACGGCGTGTCGTTGTTCGCCTTGCCGCCACCGTCCGACGATTCTCAAAAACCAAGCTGAAGACGGGCTTCGCGTTTGCTGAAGGTCTCATGAAGGGCCCTTGCCATGGGCGATGATCGAGGCATGTCAGCCCAGCTTCTTCTTCCCGGAATCGATCCCCCGCCGCGGCACCTGCCGCGACCGCGCGGCACCAAGGCACCTCGCAAGGCGCCGCTGCCGCACTCGCTTTTCTTCGCACTGCTCCCCGACACGCAAGACGCCGCGACGATCGCCGCGCTCGGCGAGCGCATGAACTCTCAACACGCCCTGAAGGGCACGGTGGTCGAGGCGCAGCGCCTGCATGTCACGCTGTTCGACCTCGGCGACCACGACCAGGTGCCGGCCGACAAGGTGGCCCAGGCGTCGAGTGCCGCCGCCGCAGTGCGCGTGCCGGCACTCGACGTCGTTTTCGAAAGATCCATGAGTTACGCCAAGGGCGCGCTGGTGCTGTGCGCCGACGACGAAGCCAACGTCGCGGCGTTGCGGGAATTCAGGCAACGCCTGGGCGAAGCGCTGGCCGATGTCGGCCTGAAGCCCTCGCGCGCGTTCACGCCGCACATGACCGTCGCCTATGCGCGGCGCAAGCTCGAAAAGCACGCGCTCGAAGCGCCCGCCCGGTGGACCGCCCATTCACTGGTGCTCATCGACAGCCACGTGGGCGAGGGCGTGCACGAGGTGCTGGGCCGCTGGCCCGCCGAGGTGGCCGCCTAAGCGCCGTCGTCGTCCGCAAAGGTGTCGAACAGCAGCCCGCGCAGCCACTGGTTGCCCGGGTCGCGGTGCACCTTCGCGTGCCAGAACAGGTTGATCGCGATCTGCGGCAGCGCCACGGGGTGCGGTCGCCACACGAGGCCGAAGGGCTCGGCGATGCTGCGGGCCAGGCGCTCGGGTACGGTCGCGATCATTTCGCTCGACTGCAGGATGTGGCCGATGGCCACGAAGTGCGGCACCTTGAGCCGGATGCGGCGCTGGATGCCTTGCGCCGCCATCACGTCGTCGGCCTTGCCATGGCCCGTGCCGGCGGCCTGCACCTGCACGTGGTCGGCCGCGCTGAAGTCTTTCAGTGACACGCTGCGCTTGCGCGCCAGCGGATGTGTGCCGGAGAACAGGCACACGTAGCGCTGCAGGAACAGCCGGCGCTGGAACACGCCCGACTTGAGTTGCGGCAGCAGGCCGATGGCAATGTCGACCTGGCCGGCCTCCAGCTCGTCGCGCAGGTTGGTCGCGGTGTTGTTGCGCAGCGTGCTGATGGTCACGCCCGGCGCGGCGGCCGAGAGCGTTTCCATGAGCCGCGGCGTGAAGTAGATCTCGCCGATGTCGGTCATCGCGAGCGTGAAGCTGCGCGTGCTCGTGGCGGGGTCGAACACCACCTGCTGGTTGAGCGCCGTGTGCAGTGCACCCATGGCGTAGGCGACCGGCTCGGCCAGCTGCAGCGCGAAGGGCGTGGGCTCCATGCCGCGCGCGGTGCGCAGAAAAAGCTCGTCGCCCAGCAGCTTGCGCAGGCGCGCCAGCGCGTTGCTGATGGCGGGCTGCGAGAGGCCCAGCGATGCGGCCACGGCCGACACGCGCTTCTCGGCCAGCATGCGGTCGAACACCAGCAGCAGGTTGAGGTCGATGTCCTTGAGTTGCATGGCGCACCTTTATTCACGATGGTGATACAGCCGATTCACCAGATTCTATTGGTCAATTTTCAGGCGCCGCGCATCATCCGTTCCCAGAGACAAGCCGGGCCTGCCACCGGCGCCAAAAAGAGAGCCCGACGATGGACCTGCACATTCACCCCCTTGCCCGCACCCTCGAGGTCCGCCCCGGCGCGAACCTGCTCGAGGTGCTGCGCGAGCACCAGGTGCCGGTGTCGTACAGCTGCATGTCGGGGCGCTGCGGCACCTGCCGCTGCAAGGTGGTGTCGGGCCAGCTGCTCGACGGCGGCCAGAACGCGATCCGGCCCGACGGGCAGGGCGAGCGCTACGTGCTGGCCTGCCAGAGCACGCTGACCGAAAGCTGCACCATCGAGATTCCCGAGCCCGACGAGGTCGTGGTGCACCCGGCGCGCGTGCTCAAGGCCACGGTCACGGGCATCGACGTGCTCACGCACGACATCCGCCGCCTGCGCCTCAAGCCCAACAAGCCGCTGGAGTTTTCGCCGGGGCAGTACGCGCAGCTGCAGTTCGGCCCCGAGCTGGCGCGGCCGTATTCGATGGCCGGGCTGAGCCGCGACGCGGAGCTTGAATTTCATGTGCGCCGCGTGCCGGGTGGCCGCGTCACCGCCCACATCTTCGAGCAGCTGCGCGTGGGCGACACCGTGCGCGTGAGCGGCCCGCTGGGCACCGCCTATTTGCGCACCAAGCACCGCGGGCCGATGCTCTGCGCGGCGGGCGGCACGGGGCTCGCACCCATCCTGTCCATCGTGCGCGGCGCGGTCGCCGCGGGGCTGATGCAGCCGATCCATGTCTACCTCGGCGTGCGTTCCGATGCCGACGTGTACGGCCTGCCCGAGCTGCGCGAGCTGCAGGCGCAGCACCCGGGCCTGAAGGTGCACGTGGTGGTGGTCGCCGGGCCCGCGCGCGACGGCCAGCGGCTGGGGCTCATCACCGACGCGATCCGCGCCGACCTGCCTGCGGGGCTCGACGGCTGGCGCGCCTACCTCTGCGGCTCGCCGCCGATGGTGGAGGCTGCGAGCCGGCTGGTGCAGGCGCACGGCCTGGCGCCCGAGCAGACGCATGCCGATGCCTTCTACCTGCAAGGCACCTGAAGAACAGACACAAGAAAAGGAGACCCGATGACCACGCAAGCCGTCTTCCCCATCGAATTGCGCTGGGAAAGCGATAAGACCAGCCGCATTCCCTTCATGGCCTACACCGACGAGGCGCTGCACAAGAAGGAGCTGCAGCGCTTCTTCTACGACAAGCACTGGTGCTACGTCGGCCTGGAGGCCGAGATCCCGAACCCGGGCGACTTCAAGCGCACCGCCATCGGCGAGCGCTCGGTCATCCTGTCGCGTGACGAGGCCGGCGCCATCCACGTGTTCGAGAACGTCTGCGCCCACCGCGGCATGCAGTTCTGCCGCGAGCGCCACGGCAACAAGAAAGAGTTTGTCTGCCCCTACCACCAGTGGAACTACACGCTGAAGGGCGACCTGCAGGGCGTGCCGTTCCGCCGCGGCGTGAAGCAGGACGGCAAGGTGCACGGCGGCATGCCGGCCGACTTCAAGACCGAGGACCATGGGCTCACCAAGCTCAAGGTGGCCTCGCGCGGCGGCGTGGTGTTTGCGTCGTTCGACCACGACATCGAGTCGTTCGAGGACTTTCTCGGCCCCGACATCCTTCATTATTTCGACCGCCTGTTCGACGGCCGCAAGCTCACCATCCTGGGCTACAGCCGCCAGCGCATTCCGGGCAACTGGAAGCTCATGCAGGAGAACATCAAGGACCCGTACCACCCCGGCCTGCTGCACACCTGGTTCGTGACCTTCGGGCTCTGGCGCGCCGACAACAAGTCGGAGCTGAAGATGGACGCGCACGGCCGCCACGCCGCGATGATCTCCACGCGCGGCAGCGCCGGCAAGGCCGCGCAGGTGACGCAGGTCTCGAGCTTCAAGGAGAGCATGCAGCTCAAGGACCCGCGCTTTCTGGACATCGTGCCCGAGCCCTGGTGGGGCGGGCCGACGGCGGTGATGATGACGCTGTTCCCCAGCTTGATCCTGCAGCAGCAGGTCAACAGCGTGTCGACGCGCCACATCCAGCCCGTGGGCCACGACGCCTTCGATTTCGTCTGGACGCACTTCGGCTTCGAAGACGACACGCCTGAGATGACGCAGCGCCGCCTGCGCCAGGCCAACCTGTTCGGCCCCGCGGGCTTCGTGTCGGCCGACGACGGCGAGGTGATCGAGTTCTCGCAGGAAGGCTTCGAGCAGAAGCCGTTTCACCGCACGCTGGCCGAACTCGGCGGGCGCGAGGTCGAGAACACCGATCACATGGTGACCGAGACCCTCATCCGCGGCATGTACCGCTACTGGCGCGAGGTCATGGAGGCCGCATGAACACGCTCGACGCTTCCACCTACCTCGACCTGTCGCGCCTGTACGCGGCGTATGCGCACGCCGTCGATTCGGGCGACTGGGACCTGTGGCCCGCGTTCTTCACCGAAGCGTGCAGCTACCGCCTGCAGCCGCGAGAAAACCACGAGCGCGGCCTGCCGCTGGCCACGCTCTCGTTCGAGAGCCGCGGCATGCTCGAAGACCGCGTCTACGGCATCAAGGAGACGCTGTTCCACGACCCGTACTACCAGCGCCACGTGGTGGGCCTGCCGCTGGTGCACCGTGTCGACGATGACGGCGCCATTCACAGCGAGGCCAACTACGCGGTGTTCCGCACCAAGCTCGACGGGCCCTCGACCGTGTTCAATGTGGGGCGCTACATCGACAAGGTCGTGCCGACGCCTGAAGGCTTGAAGTTCGCGTCGCGCCTCTGTGTGTTCGACAGCGAAATGATCCCGAACTCCATCATCTATCCCATCTGAAACCCAGCCATGCCAGAAAAAGAACCAGAGACCCACGGTGCGCCGCTGCGCCGCTTCACCGACCCGGCCTACGTGCCGCTGTGCGCCAACCTCGCCGAGGTGCGCGAGAACATCGACCGGCTCGACCGCCAGATCGTCGCGCTGCTGGCCGAGCGCGGCCGCTACGTGAAGGACGCGGCGCGCTTCAAGCGCGATGCCTTTCAGGTGTCGGCGCCGCAGCGCCAGCAGGAAGTGATCGACAAGGTGAAGGCGCTGGCCGAAAAGGAGGGCGCCTACCCGGAGGTGGTCGAGGCCGCCTACCGCGCGCTCATCGCGGGCTTCATCGCGCGCGAGCAGCAGGACCATCTGGGCATGGCCGACGTGGAGGTGCAGCCATGACGCGCGCACGCCTCTTCGTCGCCTTCACCGCCGTGGCGATGGCCGCGGCTGCCCATGCGCAGGAGTGGCCGCAACGCCCCGTGCGCATCGTGGTGCCGTTCGCGGCGGGCTCGTCGCCCGACATCCTGGCGCGCATCGTCAACGACCAGCTCGCGGCGCGCATCGGCCAGCCGCTGATCGTCGAGAACAAGCCCGGCGCGGGCGGCAACAGCGGCACCGACACGGTCTCGAAGGCGCAGCCCGACGGCTACACCTTTCTGCTGTCGGTGAACGCACCGCTGGTCTACAACACGATCCTCTACAAGAACCTGCCGTACGACCCGTTCAAGGACCTCGTGCCGGTGTCGCTGGCCGCGACCACGCCGAACGTCTGCGCGGTCTCGAATTCGATGGGCGTCGATTCGGTCAAGGGCTGGCTCGCCGCGATGAAGAAGAACCCCGGCAAGTTCAACTTCGCCTCGACCGGCAACGGCTCGATCTCGCACCTGGGTGTGGAACTCATCAAGGCCAGGACGCAGTCGTTCGCGGTGCACATTCCGTACGCGTCGTCGGGCCAGGCCGTCACGGCCATCGTGCAGGGCGACGTGCAGTACGCCTGCCTGCCGCCGGTCACGGTGATGCCGCAGGTCAAGGCCGGGCGCATCAAGGCGCTGGCCGTCACCTCGGCCGAGCGATCGGCGCTGCTGCCCGACCTGCCCACGTTGCGCGAATCGGGCCTGCCCGACATTCAGGCCGTGCCGTGGTTCGCCTACATGGCGCCCAAGGGCACGCCGAACGACGTGGTGCAGCGCATGAGCCGTGAGATCGCTGCCACGCTGAAAGACCCCGAAACCGTCAAGCGCCTGCAGACCGCGTACTTCGACCCCGTGGGCAGCACGCCCGAAGGCTTGTCGAAGTTCATGGACGAGGAACTGCGCCGCTGGAAGCCTGTGATCGACCGCGCCGGCCTCAAGCCTGATTGAAAAAAAGGGAACACACGATGAGCACGATGACCTGGGTTGACGCCGCGGCGGTCGACGACGTTCCCGCCGACGACGTGGTCGGCATCGAGGTGCAGGGGCGCGACATCGCGCTGTACGGCACCGACGACGGCATCCACGCCACCGACAACATCTGCACGCACGGCCATGCGCGGCTGTGCGATGGTTTTCTCGAAGGCCACGAGATCGAATGCCCGCTGCACCAGGGCCGTTTCGACGTGCGCAGCGGCAAGGCCATGTGCGCGCCGCTCACGGAAGACCTGCGCACCTATCCGGTGAAGATCGAGGGCGGGCGGGTGTTTCTGGCGTTCGAGGGCTGAACTGTTCTGCCTCCTGCGGGGGCGATCTGTCTCTGTTCGCACGGGACCGGTTGGCGACAATCGAGGCCCGTTTTCCTGGACATCCGATGACAGAACCACACAGCCGCGACCAGATCGCTGACCACATCGCCGCCGAGCTGGGCCACCGCTTCGACGGCGAGATCCTGGCCGGCGGCCACTACGTGCCGCTGGTGCGCGACGGCCGCACCGTTTATCTCAGCGGCCAGGTGCCGCGCGTGGGCACCACCGTGGTCGTCACCGGCCGCGTGGGCGATGCCGTGTCGCTCGACACCGCGCGCGAAGGCGCCCAGATCTGCGCACTGCGCAGCCTCGCGTTGCTGCGCCGGGCGCTCGGTTCGCTCGATGCGGTCGAGAAGGTGCTGCGCGTCGGCGTCTTCGTGCAGTGCACGGCCGACTTCACGCAGCAGAGCGAGGTGGCCGATGCCGCGTCCGACCTGCTGCACCGCGTGTTCGGCGAGGCCGGCGTGCATGTGCGCACGGCGGTCGGCGTCTATGCGCTGCCGAAGAACGCGACGGTCGAGGTCGAGATGACCGTCGCGACCACGCACGCGGCCTGAGCCTGCTGCGTCAGCCGCGCTCGCGGCGCGCGGGTTCGCTGCGGTGCAGGTGCACCGCCAGCGTGTCGCGCGGCGGGCGCACCGCGCATTGCGCGAGCAGCCGGCCGGCTTCTCCCCGGTGGTAGCCGTTGTGCGTCATGACGTGCGCCAGCATCTCTTCGCGCGTCATGCAGCCCTTGTCGCCGTCGGTGAACACGAAGGGCACCGACTCTGCCAATAGCGCCGGCGTGAGCGTGTCCAGATAGGCGAGGTACCAGCGATCGGACTCGGCCACGGCCGCGCGCAACTCGGCCAGCGCGGGCGTTTCGGGCGTGTTGTCGTCGGTGAAGCCGTGAGGCGTGCCCGTGAGATGGCCCGCGAAGATCCGGTTCACCACATGGGCATGGTTGACCACGCGGATCGCGGCATGGCGGGCGTCCGCGTGCTGCACGGGGTCGAGGCTGGCCATGCGGTCCAGCAATTCGTCGTTGGCCCACGCGTGGTACTGGAACAGCGTGCGCAGCAGGGGGGAGGCGCTCATGTCCGAACTCCTTCGACTCAATGTTCGCCGAGCATCCAGCGCGTGCGGTCGCCGCGTCCCGGCAGGTGCAGCGCGGCGGTGGCCGCGGGTGTCTCGGCCAGCAGCCGGCCCTTGCGGAACACCTTGAGCCGCGTCGCGCGCAGGCGGATGGCCTCGACCGGGTCGCGCGCCTGCAGCAGCACGAAGCTGGCGTCGCAGCCGGCTTCAAGGCCGTAGCCGTCCAGGTGCATCACGCGCGCCGCGCGCGTGGTCACGGCTTCGAAGCACTGGTGGATGCCGGCCTGGCCGGTCATCTGCGCCACGTGCAGGCCCATGTGGGCCACCTCGAGCATGTCGCCCGAGCCCATGCCGTACCACGGGTCCATCACGCAGTCGTGGCCGAAGGCGACGTTGACGCCGGCCGCCAGCAGCTCGGGCACGCGCGTCATGCCGCGGCGCTTGGGGTAGCTGTCGTGGCGGCCCTGCAGCGTGATGTTGATGAGCGGGTTCGACACCACGCTCACGCCGCTCTCGGCGATGAGCGGCAGCAGCTTGCTCACGTAGTAGTTGTCCATCGAGTGCATCGACGTGCAGTGCGAGCCCGTCACGCGGCCTTGCAGGCCCAGGCGCAGCGTCTCCGAGGCCAGGGTCTCGATGTGGCGCGAGAGCGGGTCGTCCGACTCGTCGCAGTGCATGTCGACCAGCTTGCCGCGCTCGGCGGCCAGCTCGCACAGCAGCTTCACGCTGGCGGCACCGTCGGCCATGGAGCGCTCGAAATGCGGAATGCCACCGACCACGTCGACACCCTTGTCGAGCGCGCGCGTGAGGTTGTCGACGCCACCCGGCGAGCGCAGCACGCCATCTTGCGGAAACGCGACCAGCTGCAGGTCGAGGTACGGCGCCACCTGGCGCTTCACCTCGAGCAGCGCATCGACCGCGAGCAGGCTGGGGTCGCTCGTGTCCACGTGCGAGCGGATCGCCAGCAGGCCCTTGGCCACGGCCCAGTCGCAGTACGCGAGCGCGCGTTCGATGAGCGCATCGGCCGTGAGCAGCGGCTTGAGCTCGCCCCACAGCGCAATGCCTTCGAGCAGCGTGCCGCTCTGGTTGACGCGCGGCTGGCCGTAGCTCAGCGTGGCGTCCATGTGGAAATGCGGGTCGACGAAATGCGGCGAGAGCAGCAGGCCTTGCGCATCGAGCGTTTCGTGCGCGGGCGCGGCGAGGCCGGGCGTGACCTCGGCGATGCGGCCGTCCTGCACGGCGACCGACATGCCGGTGCGGCCGTCGGGGAGGGTGGCGTTGGTGATGAGGAGGTCGAGCATCGGTGGGTGTCTTTTTTGAGGTGGCGTTCAGCGCGTACGTTGCGCGCGGAAGCGGTACTGTCCAGGCGCCGGCCCGACCTCGATGGTCACGCGGCGCAGCTTGTCGTCGTGGCCCGCGTCGGCCTTGGCGGTCACCACGATGCCGCGCGGCGTGGCGCGGCAGGTCAGGTCGCTCAGTGAAATCTCTGCGTGGTCGTTGTCGAGCTCGGCGATGGCGGTGGTGTGCACGGCGTACAGGCTGTAGTTGCGGTCGGCCTCGCCGCGCGCCATCCACTGCACGTAGAGGAACGATTGCGCGAAGGCTTCGGCGTGGATCACGCGGTAGGTGCCGTGGTGGTCGGGGCCCCAGGTGCCGCAGGTCTGCACCCAGGTGACGGCATCGTGGGTGGCGAAGCGCTCGGCGCCGTAGTCGGCACCGAGTGCATGGGCGCCGCTGCCGGCCATGGCGAGCAGCGTGGCGGCCAGCAGGCGACGGAGGCGGCGCAGCGTCATTGGCATGTCAGCGTTCCCCCTTGCGATAGGGTTTCATCAGCGCCTGCGGGTAGCTGGCCTTGCGGGCCACCAGCACCAGCGCCAGGATCGACAGCAGGTAGGGCAGCATCAGGTACAGCTGGTAAGGCAGCACGGCATCGCCCGATTGTTGCAGCCGCAGCTGCAGTGCGTCGAAGAACGCGAACAGCAGCGCGCCGAGCAGGGCCTTGCCGGGCCGCCACGACGCGAACACCACCAGCGCCACGCAGATCCATCCCCGCCCGTTCACCATGTTGAAGAAGAAGGCGTTGAAAGCCGACAGCGTGAGGAACGCGCCCGCCACGCCCATCAGCGCCGAGCCCGCCACGATGGCGCCGGTGCGCGTGGCCGCGACCGACACGCCCTGGCTCTCGGCCGCCTGCGGGTTCTCGCCCACCATGCGCAGCGCCAGGCCGAGCGGCGTGCGGTACAGCACCCAGGCCACGGCCGGCACCAGCAGCAGCGCGAACAGCGTGAGCGCGGTCTGTGCGTTGAGGATGGGCACGGGCAGCCAGTCCATCGGCGCGAAGGGCGTGATGGTCGGCGGCGTGTTCACCTTCGGAAAGCTCACGCGGTAGCCGAAGTAGCTCAGCGCCGTCGCCAGCAGCGTGATGCCCAGCCCCGAGACGTGCTGCGACAGCGCGAGCCCGACGGTCAGGAAGGCGTGCAGCAGGCCGAACACCATGCCCGTGAGCGCGGCCACGCCGACGCCGGCCCACAGCGGCGCGCCAGCGTACACCGCGAGCCAGCCGGTGAAGGCGCCCGCGACCATGATCCCTTCGATGCCGAGGTTGAGCACGCCCGCGCGTTCGCACAACAGGACGCCCAGCGTGCCGAGGATGAGCGGCGTGGCGATGCGCAGCACCGCGACCCAGAAGGCGGGGTTGGAAAGAATGTCGAGCAGATCGGTCATGGGGAGTTTCTCCCTCCCCGCTGGGAGGGCCGGGTGGGGCACGCGGCGCTCGATGTGGAGGCCGTTGCCCCCATCCCAGCCTTCCCCCGGAAGGGGAAGGGGCAAGACCGAAATCATGGGCGCCGTCATTTGGCCACCCGCACGCGGTACTGCGTGAGCAGCGTCGCCACCAGCACCGCGATCAGCGAGGCCGCGACGATCACGTCGGCGATGTAGGTCGGCACGCCCACGGCGCGGCTCATGGTGTCGGCACCGACCAGCACGCCGGCCACGAACACGCCGGCGGCGATCACGCCCAGCGGATGCAGGCCGGCGAGCATCGCGATCACGATGCCGGTGTAGCCGTAGCCCGGCGACATGTCGAGCGTGACGTAGCTGGTGCGGCCCGCCACCTCGATGGCGCCGGCCAGCCCGGCCAGCGCACCCGAGAGCAGCGCGACCATGACCACGGTGCGCGTCACCGGCACGCCGGCGAAGGCCGCGGCGCGCGCATTGGCGCCGACGGCGCGGATGTCGAAACCCAGCACCGTGTACTTGAAGATCGCCCACACGCACACTGCGAGCGACACGGCCCACAGCAGCCCGGTGTGCACGCGCGTCTGCGCGATGAGCTTGCCCAGCTCAAGGTCAGGCTGCAGCGACACGCTCTGCGGCCAGCCCATCGCCGTCGGGTCTTTCATCGGCCCGTCGAGCAATGCCGACACGCCGAGCAGCACGATGAAATTGATGAGCAGCGTGGTCACCACTTCGTCGACACCGAGCTTGTTCTTCATGAGCGCCGGGCCCAGCAGCATCAGCGCACCGGCCACCGCGGCGGCCAGCATCATCAGCGGGAACAGCAGCCACGGCGACAGTTCGAAGCCCGTGCCGCCGTGCATGCCGCCCACGGCCACGGCGGCGAGCGCGCCCGCGAACAGCTGCCCCTCGGCGCCGATGTTGAAGAGCCGCGCCTTGAAGGCGACGGTGGCGGCCAGGCCGGTGAGGATCAGCGGAATCGCGCGCGTCAGTGTTTCGCTCCACGCGAACACCGAGCCGAAGCCGCCCTGCAGCAGCAGCGCGTAGGTGCGGCCGACCGGCGCGCCGGCCCAGCGCACGAGCAGCGCGCTCACCAGCAGCGTGAACAGCACCGCGCCGATGGGCGCCAGTACCAGCGCGATGCGTGAGCTTTCGTGGCGTCGTTCGAGGCGCATCATGCGGCGGCTCCCGGGCGTTGTGGCGCGGTGGCGCCGGCCATCGCCAGGCCGATGGCCTCGCGCGTCCACGCCGCGGCGGGGCGCGCTTCGCCGAGGTGGCCGCCGTGCACCACGGCCACGCGGTCGCCGAGCGCGAGCACTTCGTCGAGGTCGTCCGAGATCACCAGCACCGCCGCGCCGGCATCGCGCGCGGCGATGAGCTGCTGCTGCACGTAGGCGACGGCGCCGATGTCCAGGCCCCAGGTCGGCTGGTGCGCGACGATGAGGCGCGGTGCGCGGTTCGGGTACTTCTTGTTGTCGGTGTCTTGTTCCATTGGCTCGGGCGCCAGCAGCGCCCGCCCCAGGATCAGTTTCTGCATGTTGCCGCCCGAGAGCGAACGAGCCGGCGCCATGAGGCCGGCGCCGCGCACGTCGAAGGCTTTCTCGATGCGCCGGGCATGCAGCCGCGCGGCCGCACGCCGCACGATGAACGACCAGCGCGAGAACACCGGGCTGCGCAGCCGCTCGGACACGGCGTTCTCCCACACCGGCAAATCGCCGACCACGCCGACCGCGTGGCGGTCTTCGGGGATGCGCGCCACGCCACGCTGCACCAGCCGGGCGGGCGAGGGCGGCAGCGCGCGGCCCATGAACTGCGCGGTGCCGGAGACGGCGCGGCGCGTGCCGCTCAGCAGCTCGGCGAGCGCGACCTGGCCGTTGCCCGAGACGCCCGCGATGGCGGTGATCTCGCCGGCGCGCAGCGTGAGCGACACCTCGCGCAGGCGGTCCTGCCCACCGTCTTTTGCCGACGCGGTACTCACATGGTCGAGCACGCAGACCGCGTCGCCCACCGATTTCGCAGGCCGGCGTTGCGGCGCTTCGACCGCATGGCCGACCATCCACAGCGCGAGCTGCGCCTGCGTGGTGTCGGCCGTGCGCGCCTCGGCCACGAGCTTGCCGCCGCGCAGCACCGCGATGCGCTGCGACACCCGCAGCACCTCGCCGAGCTTGTGGCTGATGAAGATCACCGACAGGCCCTGCGCCACCATCTGCGCGAGCGTGGCGAACAGCGCTTCACTCTCCTGCGGCGTGAGCACGGCCGTGGGCTCATCGAGGATCAGGATGCGCGCGCCGCGGTACAGCGCCTTGAGAATTTCCACGCGCTGGCGCTCGCCGACCGAAAGACTGCCGATGGTCGCGTCGGGCTGCACCGGCAGGCCGAAGCGCTGGGCGACCTCGAGCAGCCGCGCGCGGGCGGCGGCGCGGCGCGAGCGCGGGCGCCACAGCGGCTCGGTGCCCATCATCACGTTGTCGAGCACGCTGAGGTTGTCGGCCAGCGTGAAGTGCTGGTGCACCATGCCCACGCCGGCGGCGAGCGCGGCCTTGGGGTTGCCGGGCGGCAGGGCAGAGCCGAACACTTCGATGCGGCCTTCGTCGGCGACGTAGTGGCCGAACAGGATCGACATCAGCGTCGACTTGCCGGCGCCGTTCTCGCCGAGCAGCGCGAGCACTTCGCCGGCCTGCAGGTCGAGAGAGATGGCGTCGTTGGCCACGAGGGGGCCGAAACGCTTGGTGATGCCCTGGAGGCGAAGCACGGTGGGGTTCATGGGGACACAGGTTGCGGCGACAGACCGCGACAGAAATTTTCGATGGCCCGGGCGGAGGCAACGGGCGAGGCCTGCAGCAGGCCGTGGGGGCCGTCGAGCTGCACGAGGTGCAGCGCCGACAGCCCGCGCTGGATGGCCGCTGCCGCGCGGCGCGGCACCACGCGGTCCTGCAGCGCCTGCAGGTACATCGCGGGCACCCGCACCAGCGGCAGCTTGTCGCGCACGTCGACGCGCTGCACTTCCTTCATGCGGCGGGTCATGACGGCGACCGACACCTGCTTCAGCGAGGCCTGGAGCATGTCCGACAGGTGCGGCGCCGACGAGCCACCCAGCAGCAGGTGCCGCATCGGCGCGCGCATCAGCTTCGAATGCAGCAGGCGCATCGACAGCTCGAGCAGGCCCGCGCGCATCAACGCGAGGCCAAGCGCGGGCCGGCGCGCGAAGCTGCAGCACAGGATAAGGCCTTGCAGCCCCGGCGGGCGCGAGGCCGCGATGGAGATGGCCAGCGGCCCGGAAAACGATTCGCCGAGCAGCACGAAGGGCTCTTGCGTGGGCAGTTGCGCACGCACGAGCGGTTCGAGTTCGTCGTAGCCCAGCACTTGCTGGCCCGGGTAGCGCACGACGTCGATGGAGGCATGCGCTCCTAGGGCCTGCGCCAGCGGCGCGAAGAGATCGCCAGTGCCGTCCATGCCCGGCAGCAACACAAGACGAAGGGGCCGCTCGGGCGCCACCGTCACTTCCAGGCGGCCAGGAATGCCAGCATGACCTTGGCCGAGTTGTCGGCCGCGATGCTCATGAAGGTGCCCATCTCGTTCTCGCCGTCGCCGCCACCCGCGAGGTCGCTGAGCGAGCGGAAGGCGATGTAGGGCACGCCGTTGCTGTAGGCGACCATGCCCACGGCGGCGGTTTCCATGTCGAGCACGTTGGCCTGGAAGGTCTTGTAGGTGTATTCGCGGTAGGCCTTGTTGTCCATGAAGGCCTGGCCCGACACGCCGTTGCCGCCGACCACCAACTGCGGCTTGCGCGGCAGGCACTTGCCGGCGCCGCAGTTCGCCAGCTCGACGTTGCGGATGCTGCGCGCCACCTCGAGCATCTTCGGATCGGCTGCGAACCAGAACTTGCGCTCGATGCCTGGCTTAGCGGCCGAGCGCACTTCGACCGGGCGCGGGAAGTTCATGCCGAAGTTGGGCAGCGTGGCGTCGGTGATGAAGGGCGGCGCGCTGTACTTGCCGGGCGCGGTTTCGCGCGCCATGAGCACTTCGAGGTACTGGCCCCACTGGGCCGGCACCGTCACATCGCCCACATGCAGGGACGGGTTCACGCCGCCCGCGATGCCGCTGAACACGATGCCGGTGATGCGAAAGCGGTTGAGCACGAGCTGCGTGTTCATGGTCGCGTTCGTCATGCTGATGCCCGACAGGAACAACACCACGGGCTTGCCTTCGAGCGTGCCGGTAGTGAACTCGACGCCGTTCACGTTGTGTTTTCGAGGGCCTTGCACGCGCGTCAGCAGCAGCTTGAGCTCAGGCTCGAAGGCCGAGATCACGGCCAGGCGCGGCGTGTCGTCCAGCCGCGTGCTGCTGTTGATGCTGACGACGTCCGACGACTTGTAGACGCCGACGCAGCCCGTCAGCACGAGGCCGAGCGCGGCGGCCAGGACCGGGGCGCGCAGGCGCTGGAGAAGCGAGGAAGTGTTCATCGTCGTCATCATGAGTTGGTGGGCGGAAGTGGGGGGCGGTGTTCGGCGTCGGGCGTGGCGATCCACGCTTGCAGCGCGGCGACGCGCGCGTGCTTCGGTGCCAGGCCCACGAAGGTGGTGTAGGCGGTGAGCGCCTTGGCATCGTTGCCGGCCTGCAGGTACGCATCGCCCAGGTTCAGGTAGGCGAGGGCGCGGCTGCCGTCCATGTCGATGGCCTGCTCGAACCAGCGCGCGGCCTCGACCGGCTTGCCGCGCTTGAAGTACACGAAGCCGAGGTTGTTGGCCGCCAGCGCAAAGCGCGGCTGCAGCTTCAGTGCCTCGGTGAAGGCGGCTTCGGCCTCGTCGTAGCGGCGCTCGCGGTACAGCTGCAGGCCGCGGTCGTTGGCGCGCTGGGCGGCCACGCGTGGCGTGAGCGGCGCGGCGGCCGGCATGGTCAGCTTGGTGTCGGCGCCTTCGAGGTTCTTCACCACGACCTCGACGGCGGCCGGGCCGGCCTTGGTCGCCTTCGGTGCTGCGGCGGCGTGCACGGCCTGCTCGTTGGCCTGGTCGATGCGCTTGTTGACCTGGCTCGCGGCGGCGTCGAGCTGCAGGCTATCGCCGCTGAGGCCTTCGCGCTCGACGGGCAGCGCGAACACGAACTCGCCGCCCTCCGAGCCCGGCAGGCTGCCGAAGGCCGGCGTCTGCCGCGCGATGGCCGAGACCGCCGGCGCCACGTAGGCTGCGAGTTCGGTGCCGGTGATGACGCTGTCCCCGTTCAGGTCGGCCTTGCCCGACAGCGCCTGCAACATCGTCCAGGTGAAGACCGAGTGGCCGCCGGGGCCGTCGTCGGCCACCTGCTGGTCGGCGCCGCCGGCGGTGAGCATCTGGCGGCCGATGCGCCGCGCGTTGTCGGTCAGGAAGTTCCTGTTGCCCTGCGAGGCGCCACCGCGCGTGAGGCCCAGGCCGGAGTAGCAGGCGTCCACCAGAAACAGCACATGCTTGGCCGACAGCGCCTCGGCCACTTCCTGCAGCTGCGGCATCGAGATGGCGTCGGACGGCAGGTTGTCGAGCGCGGCATCGACCGGCACGATGTAGCCGACGTCGCGCCCGCTCGCGAGCTTGCGGGTGCTGCCATGGCCGGCAAAGAACACCAGCACGCGGTCGTCGCGCTTCACGCGCTTGCCGTCGGTCAGCTTTTCATTCAGCGCGCGCAGGATGTTGGCGCGCGTCGCCTGGTCGTCGTACAGCGCCGTGATGTTCTCGGGCTTGAAGCCGAAGCGCGTGACGAGGATTTGCTCCATCGCCTTGGCGTCGGGCACGGCGTGGTGCAGGCCGGGCCATTGGGCGTACTTGTCGATGCCTATCACCAGCGCGTGGCTTTCGCGGTAGAGCGTGTCGCCCGAGGTGGCGGCCACGCCGTCGTCGGGCGCCGCCTTTTTCGACGCGCTGACGACGAACTTGCCGTCGCGCCAGGTGGCAAAGCGGTAGCCGTCGGCCACCAGCTGGTCGAGCACGGTGGGCAGGGCCTGCACGGTGCGGCCCTGAATGTCGTGGAACAGGATGACGCCGCGCTTGGCCTTGTCGACCTCGGCCAGCACGCGGTCGGCGATCGACTTGGGCACCGGGTCGGCCCAGTCCATCGAGTCGACGGTCCACATCATCGAGCGCAGCTTGAGCGCCTCGACCGTGCTCAGCTTGGCTTCGTTGCGCGCGCCGTAGGGAAAGCGAAAGAGGGTGGACTGCGGCCGGCCGGTGGCGTCGAGCAGCGTTTCGGTTTCGCTGGCCTCGACGCGCACCGCGTCGTCGGTCATCTTGGCCATCATGCCGTGGCTGAAGCTGTGGTTGGCGAGCACGTGGCCGGCGGCCAGCACGCGCTTGGCCGTTGCGCCGTTGGCATTGAGCTGGGCCTTGCCCTGTGCGTCGAGCTTGCCCAGGTTGCGGCCAAGCTGGAAGAAGATGGCGGGCGCGTCGTAGCGCTTCAGGATCTCGAGGATCTCGTCGGTGTGCCTGGCGTGCGGGCCGTCGTCGAAGGTCAGCACGACGGTCTTGGCGGGCAGCGAGGTGCCAAAGATCTCGCGCGTGTCTGGCGCTTCCTTCTCCTTGGCACCGCCCGGCGGCTGCGTGTAGGGGACGATGGCGCCGAAGTCTTTCAGGATCTGTTCGCGCGAGTACAGGCCCTGCAGCTTGGCGACGTAGTCGGCCCATTTCTCGCGCTTGGGCTCGATGCCGCGTTGCGCAAAGCGGCCGAACACGTCTTTCAGTTCGCGGTCGTAGGCCTGCTCGATCTCGGCGAGCACGGCCAGGTCTTCGCTGGCGCGGCGGCCGAGCTTGAGCCCGGACAGCGACTGCGCCTGGCTGTAGCGCGTGCTCAGCTCGCCCAGGAATTCCTTGAACGCCAGCCGGTCGGCATCGAACCAGCTCGGCTCGCTTTCGATGCGTTCGAGCAGCGCGTTCAGGCCCGCCACCGTGGCCGGGTCTGTCGTGTTGTCGGCCTGGGCGATCAGCGCCTGCTGGCGCTCCTGCATCTCGTGAAACAGCTGCTGCCCGACGGCGCTGACGGCGCGCTTCTCGGCCGCGTCGAGCGCACGTTCGCCGGTCATCAGCACGATCATCTGGCGGTGCGCGGCGAGCACGGCGTCGGCACGCGCCTGCAGCGCGGCCGGAATGCCGACCGGTGGCGCGACCACAGGCGGCGCAATGGCAGCCGGTGCCGAGGCAGGTGCCGCCGCCGGGGTTATTGCCGCCGGCTCAGGTTGACAGGCGGCGAGCGCGGCGGCCAACGCCGCGACGGCCACACCATGGACTGCGGTCTGCCATCGCGCACGCTTCATAGGTTCCAGCAACTCCCTGTTTTTCTTGTTTTATTTCGCGGTCGACTTCGGCTGCGAATCGTCCACCTTCACAGTGAACTTGCCGCCCAGGATGTCGGCCTGCCTGGCCTTCACCTTGGCCGCGATGTCGGCCGGCACCTTCTTCTCGAAGGTGCCCAGCGGCGCGAGTTCGGAGCCCTTGTGCTTCATGTGCGAGTACACGCCGTAGTCTTCGGCGGCGAACTTGCCTTCCTTCACGAGCTTGATCGCGCGGTCGGCCGAAGGCTCGAAGTTCCACAGCGCCGAAGCCACCACCGTGTCGGGGTACTGGGCCTGCGTGTCGATCACGTTGCCGATGGCGAGCTTGCCCTTTTCCTTGGCCGCGTCCGACACGCCGAAGCGCTCGGCGTACATCACGTCGGCGCCCTTGTCGATCATCGCGAAGGCCGCTTCCTTGGCCTTCGGCGGGTCGAACCAGCTGTTGATGAAGCTCACGCTGAACTCCACCTTCGGATTCGTTTCCTTCGCGCCCGCCATGAACGCCTTCATGAGGCGATTGACTTCGGGAATCGGGAAGCCGCCGACCATGCCGATGCGGTTGCTCTTGGTCATGCCGCCCGCGACCATGCCGCTGAGGTAGGCCGGTTCCTGGATGTAGTTGTCGAACACCGAGAAGTTCGGCGCCTGCGGCTTCAACGACGAGCCCATGAGGAACGCGACCTTGGGAAAGTCTTTCGCGACCTTGCGCGCCGCCGCTTCCACGCCGAACACCTCACCCAGGATCAGCTGGTTGCCGCCCGTGGCGTACTCGCGCATCACGCGCTCGTAGTCCGCATTGCTCACGTTCTCGGTCGCCTTGTATTCGATCTCCCCCCGCGCCTCGGCCGCCTTCAGCGCCTTGTGGATGCGGCCCACCCATTGCTGCTCGAAAGGCACCGTGTACACGGCCGCCACCTTGAGCTTGGCCTGCGCGAGCGCAAGGCCCGGGGCACCGGCCGCAAGGGCTGCGGCAACGGCGATGGAACGAACGATCAACTGACGGCGTGCTGTCACGGTCTTCTCCTCGATAAATGAAAGAAACCAGCGCTGCAATCCCCATGCCCACCCAACAGAGCCCGCCCTCCCGGCGGGCTCCCTTCCAGCAAACACCGAGGAACTGGCTTCGCCAGGCCTCAGGTGTTGCCCCCGGTAGGGGGAAGGAGTAGCGACACGAAGTGCGCGAAGCCTGGGGGCGAGCCTTACTTCGTGCCGAAGATGCGGTCGCCGGCGTCGCCGAGGCCCGGCAGGATGTAGCCGTGGCTGTCCAACTCGCGGTCGATGGCAGCGGTGTAGATCGGCACGTCGGGGTGCGCGGCCTGCATCGTCTTGATGCCTTCGGGGCAGGTCAGCAGGCAGACGAACTTGATCGACTTGGGGTTGAGCTCTTTCAACCGCTCGACCGCGGCGACGGCCGAGTTGCCGGTGGCCAGCATCGGGTCGACCACGATCACGTCGCGGCTGTCCATCTCGCCGGGCATCTTGAAGTAGTACTCGACGGCCGTGAGCGTCTTGGGATCGCGGTACAGGCCGATGTGGCCGACGCGCGCGCCTGGCACCACCGTGAGCATGCCGTCCAGGATGCCGGTGCCGGCACGCAGGATCGACACCAGCACCACCTTCTTGCCGTCGATGACCTTGGCGTGCATGGTCTCCAGCGGGGTCTCGACCTCGATGTCCTGCATCGGCATGTCGCGCGTGACCTCGTAGGCCATGAGCATGCTGATTTCGTTCAGGAGCCGGCGGAAGCTGTTGGTGGAAGCGTCCTTGCGGCGCATCAGCGTGAGCTTGTGCTGGACGAGGGGGTGGTCGACAAGGTGGACGTTGCTCATTGGAGTCTTCTTTTGGTGTGCCGTTGCGGAAAACAGGAGAGTCTAAAAGACTAGAAGACGGTGCCGTCGCTCTCGATCAGCAGCGGTGGTGCACCGTCCCGCAAACGCTGTGCCAGCACCCGGCCCGCGGCCCAGGTGCCGCCTTCGAGCACGCAGGCCAGGGGCAGTTCTTCCTCGGTGCGGTCGAGCACCTTGCGCACGCGCGGCGCGATTTCATCCAGCAGCGCCACGGTCAGGGCGCGCCATTCGACGATGAACTCGTCGCCTGCCTTCCAGCGGCGGGTGAGAAAGGCCGCCTCGCGCGGCACGATCACGCCGCTGTCGATCAGCAGGCCGCCGTTGCGGTATTCGGGCAGGGCGGTGAGCGCGTCGAGCTGGCGCACCTTCACGCCGGCCCATTCGAAGGGTTCGAGCAGCGAATACGTGAGCCACTGCGACAGCTTGTGGAACGGCATCCAGCCGTTGGTGAGCCCGGGCCCGCGCACGGCGCTGTGGCGCCAGCAGTCGCCCAGCGCGAAGGCCGGGTCGCCGGTGCCGCCCAGGTTGTCGCTGCCATCGGCCGCCAGGCTGTCGATGGCATTGGCCGCGGGCCAGATGCGCGAGAGGGTTTCGAGCAGCAGCGACAGGATCTGGTGCGCGGTGATCTCGGCCGTGGGCGGCGAGGCCGCGCCCAGCGGGGCCACGAGCGCATCGAAAAGCCCGGCGGGCCGGCCGTCGTCGCCGAAGGTTTCGGGCTGCTCGCTCATCGCCTCGCCGAGCCGGCGCAGCAGCACCGTGCGCCCGGCCAGGCCGACGAGCGGGTTGACGTCGCTCACCTGGAAGGCGTCGCCCAGTCGGTCGGTCACGAGGCCGCGCAGGCCGGCTGCGTCGACCTGCAGCGGATGGTCGGGGTCGGACGAGAAAAGCCCGCTCGTGAACGCATGGAAGCTCGCCACGCCCAGGCCTTCGGAGCGCGTGAAGCGCTGGCCGCTGGCCGATTCGGTGTAGTGCCAGGTGGGGCCGGCGCCGGCGTCGAGCAGCACGCTCACGAGCACGAGGTCGATGTAGGCGCGGGCGCGCTGGCGGGCGTCGATGCCTGTGCCGAGCAATGCATCGAGCTGCTGGCGGCGATCGACGCCGCCGGCCTCGAAATGGCGCCAGCGGCTGTGGTACGGGATGGTGTCCCACGGGTAGCGCTCGCGCGTGACCTCGGCCACGGTGCGCGCGGCGTCTTCGAGCGCGTCGTCGTTGCCGATGCGGAACCACTGCGATTCGTCGCGGCGCGCGCGCGCCAGCAGGGCGCCGGCACGCTGGCGGATGGCGGTCGTGGTGCGCAGCAAGGTGGCGGCGCCGGCCGGGTGGGCGGTGTCGGGCGTGAATTCGATCGACGGATCGACATCGCCCGCGCCGCCGGGGCGCAGGCTGCCGGAACCATCGGCGGGCAGGTTGATGTCGGTGCTTCGGCTCATTCGCTCAGTCCTCGGCCCTTGGCCTTTTTCAGTTCCTCTGCGTCCGGCACGGGGCCGGGGGTGAAGTAGCCGGCCGCCATCTTGGCGTCCATCTCGACGCGGGCGTCGGCCGGGATCAGTGCGTCGGGAATGTTCACGCGCTCGCCGATCTCGATGCCCGAGCCGGTGATGGCGTCGAACTTCATGTTGCTCATCGACACGAGGCGGTGGATCTTCTGGATGCCGAGCCAGTGGAAGACGTCGGGCATCAGCTCCTGGAAGCGCATGTCCTGCACGCCGGCCACGCACTCGGTGCGCGCGAAATACTGGTCGGCCGTGTCGCCGCCGACCTGGCGCTTGCGGGCGTTGTAGACGAGGAACTTGGTCACCTCGCCGAGCGCGCGGCCTTCCTTGCGCGAGTAGGCAATGAGGCCCACGCCACCGCGCTGCGCGCCCTGGATGCATTCCTCGATGGCGTGCGTGAGGTAGGGCCGGCAGGTGCAGATGTCGGAGCCGAACACGTCGGAGCCGTTGCACTCGTCGTGGATGCGCGCGGTGAGTTCGACGGCGGGGTTCGCCAGGTCGCGCGGGTTGCCGAAGATGTAGAGCGTCTGCCCGCCGATGGGCGGCAAGAACACCTCGAGGTCGGAGCGCGTGACGAGTTCGGGGTACATGCCACCGGTTTCCTCGAAGAGCGTGCGGCGCAGGTCGGTCTCGGAGCAGCCGAAGCGGCGCGCTACCTCGGGCAGGTACCACACGGGTTCGATGGCCGCCTTGGTCACCATCGCGGCGCCGCCGGTGGTGAGGAAATGGCCGTCGGCCTTGAGGCGGCCGCTTTGCAGCGCCTCGATCACCTCGGGCAGGATCACGTGGGCCTTGGTGATCGCGATGGTCGGGCGGATGTCGTAGCCGGCCGCGAGTTCGGTGGAAAACACGTCGGCCACCAGCGCGCCCCAGGGGTCGAGCGAGACGATGCGCCCGGGTTCGCTCCACTGCGGATAGGGGCCGATGATGTCGGTGGGCGCGGTGTTGGTGAGGTCGGCCTTGTGTTCGCGCTTCAGGGCACCGGCCGCCACGGCGAGCGCGCGGTAGACGCTGTACGAGCCGCTGTGCGTGCCGATGACGTTGCGGTGCGCGCGCTTGGTGGTTGTGCCGACCACGGGGCCACGCTCGGTGGCGGTGGCCGCGCCCCACTGGATGGGCAGGGCGCCGAAACCGCCGGCATGTGACGTCAAGCGGATGTGGCCTGTCGACGTGGAGGGATGCAGCGCAGGGTGGGGTGCCGTGCCAGCCGGCAATGCGGAAGGGATCGCGGTGCTATCTACGGACATTGGGAGCCCTCAAAAAATGCAATGTACCGAGCACTTGTGCGGCTGGCAAGCGAGGGCCCGCGCGGGCTGGCCGCGCTGTTGCGCATCGACCTTCAGGCGGGCGACGAACGCAGGCCGTAGGTCTTGCCGTGCACGAACAGGTACTCGGCGCGCAGCACCGCGTCGCCTTTTTCGCCGGTGAAGGTGAAGCCGAGCACCGCCACGGGCGTGCCGGGCTTGATCTCCTCGACCCCCCAGGCCTGCAGCCGCGTGAGCGGGGCCAGTTCGACCTGCCACTTGCGGTCGCGCCGCGTCGGCAGCTGCGCCTTGGCCAGCAGCGCCGGGCCGTCGACCGATGCGCTCTGGTGGGGCAGGGGCCGCTGCTTCAGGTCGGGCGGCAGCGCGAGCTTCTCGGGCAGCTCGAGTTCCAGTTCGCCGTGCGGATTGCGCCAGCTCACCTTGGTGGCGCGGCCTTCCAGATACAGCGGGCGCTCCTGGTCAAAACTGCTCCAGCCGTGGTGGGCCCAGGCGGGCAGGGCCAGGCCGATCGAACCGGCCACGAACATGCGTCGATGCAGCATCGCGTTCTCCTTGGTCAGGCATAGGCAATCCAGCGCCCGCAGATGATGACAGCGAGCCAAAACCCCAGCGAGAGAAGGCATTGCGCCTTGCCGAAGCGGTCGGTGGCGGCCACGCCGCTGCGCCAGTGAAAGAGCGCCGCATTGGCGCCGGCCAGAGCGATCAGGCCCAGCTTGACGCGAAAGGCGTTGTTCGCCAGCAGCTCGTCGGGTTGGCCCGAGAACATGGTGAGTCCGGTGACGGCGCACAGCCCGAAGCCGACAAGGGCCGGCCGCAGCGTGAGGCGGGCCAGCATCGGCGCCGGCAGCTCGCGGCCCAGGCCGAGCGCGCGCAGCTCGAACACCAGCAAGCCGCCGAACAGCAGCGCAATGCCCACGATGTGCGCCGCCTCCAGCGCCGGGTAGGCCCAAGGGTGCGAGACGAGTCCGGCCAGCATCGGCGCAGCTTAGCGGAGCCCCGCCGGGGAGGGCACAATCGCTTGCAATCTTTTTGACAACGGCTGTAACCGGCCCGCCGGATGGCACGAACCACTGCAGGACGCACGACGGATTGGGGCGACGCAGAAGCGGCGCTGCGCAGCCTGTTCCTTCGCGGGCTCGGGGGCGACGCTGACGCGTACCGCGAGTTTCTGCAGAAGCTCAGCGCGCACCTGCGCGCCTTTCTGGGCAAGCGCCTCTTCGGCTGGCCCGATGAAGTGGAAGACCTTGTCCAGGAATGCCTGCTCGCCATGCACAACCAGCGCCACACGTACCAGACCGACCAGCCGTTGACGGCCTGGGTGCATGCGATTGCGCGCTACAAGATGATCGACCTGCTGCGCGCCAAGTCGGTCCGCGAAGACCTGCATGACCCGCTGGACGACGACCTGGCCGTGTTCGCCGAATCCGCCACCGAGGCCAGCGACGCGAAGCGCGACCTCGGCGGCCTGCTGCAGACTTTGCCCGAACGCCAGCGTCTGCCGATCGTGCACGTGAAGATCGACGGCCTCTCGGTGGCCGAGACGGCGCGCCTCACGGGCATGTCGGAGTCGGCGGTGAAGGTCGGCATCCACCGCGGCCTGAAAGCCCTGGCCGCGAAGTTCGCAGGTGGAGCCTCATGAAGACCGACGACCTCATCGACCTGCTGGCCGCCGGCGACGTGGCCGTGCAGCGTCGCAGCGCCAGCGGGCGCATCGGGTGGGCGGTGCTTGCGGCGCTCCCGCTGTCTTTCGTGATCCTGTTCGCCGCGTACGGGCTGCGGCGCGATCTGGTGCAGGCGATGTTCTGGCCGATGTTCTGGGTCAAGGTGCTGTTTCCGCTGTGCGTCGCGGCCGCCGCCTTCGTGACGCTGCAGCGGCTGGCCCGGCCCGGCGTGCGTGTGCGTCACGCGTGGTGGGGCGGGGTGCTGCCGGTGCTGGGAATCTGGGCGCTGGCGGCGCTCGCCTGGTTTTCACTGCCGGCCGAGGAGCGCATGCCGTCGCTGATGGGGCAGTCGTGGCGCATCTGTGCGTTGAGCATCGGCGTGATGGCACTGCCCGTGTTCGCGGCCACCTTCGTGGCGCTGCGCGGGTTGGCGCCGACGCGGCCCGGGTGGGCGGGTGCTGCGGCAGGGGCGCTGGCCGGCGGGCTCGGCGCGGCGGTCTATGCGCTGCGCTGCCCCGAACTCACGGCGCCGTTCCTGGCGGTCTGGTATGTGAGCGGAATCGCCGTACCGATGCTGCTGGGCGCGGCACTGGGGCCGCGCCTGCTGCGCTGGTAGCGGGGGCGCTGTTTCAGCGCTTCTTGCTGCCGAAGATCCCGCCCAGCACGCCGCGCAAGATCTCCTTGCCCACCGACGTGCCCATGGTGCGCACCGCCGACTTGGCCATGGTCTGCACGAGGCCGTCGCGCTTGCCCCCGCGCGGGCCGGTGCTGCCGAAGAGCATGTCGTTGAGCATGCCGCCCATGCCGGACGATTCTTCCGCTGCCGCGGCCCCGCCCTTGGCGCCCGCAGCCGGCGCATCGGGTGCGCTCTCGGCGCGGCCCTTGAGCTTTTCGTAGGCCGATTCGCGGTCGACTGTCTTCTCGTACACGCCGGCCACCAGCGAGTTGGCAATCAGCGCCTTGCGCTGGTCGGGCGTGATCGGGCCGAGCTGGCTGCCCGGCGGCAGCACGTACACGCGCTCGGTGATGCTCGGACGGCCCTTGGAATCCAGGAAGCTCACCAGCGCCTCGCCCACGGCGAGTTCGGTGATGGCGGTCTCGATGTCCAGGCCGGGCTTCTGGCGCATGGTGCTGGCAGCAGCCTTCACGGCCTTCTGGTCGCGCGGCGTGAAGGCGCGCAGCGCGTGCTGCACGCGGTTGCCCAGTTGGGCCAGCACCGAGTCGGGAATGTCGAGCGGGTTCTGGGTGACGAAGTACACGCCGACGCCCTTGGAGCGCACCAGCCGCACCACCAGTTCGATGCGTTCGACCAGCGCCTTGGGCGCCTCGTTGAACAGCAGGTGGGCCTCGTCGAAGAAGAAGGCCAGCTTCGGCTGCTCGGGGTCGCCGATTTCGGGCAACTGCTCAAAGAGCTCGGACAGCATCCACAGCAAGAAGGTGGCGTACAGGCGCGGCGAGTTCATGAGCTTGTCGGCCGCCAGGATGTTCACCACCCCCTTGCCGCCCACCGTCTGCATGAAGTCGGAGATGTTGAGCATCGGCTCGCCGAAGAACTTGTCGCCGCCCTGGGTCTCGATCTGCAGCAGGCCGCGCTGAATGGCGCCCACGCTGGCGGCGCTGATGTTGCCGTACTCGGTGGTGAACTGGCTCGCGTTTTCGCCCACATGCTGCAGCATGGCGCGCAGGTCTTTCAGGTCGAGCAGCAGCATGCCGTTGTCGTCGGCGATCTTGAACACCAGGTTCAGCACACCGGCCTGGGTTTCGTTCACGTCGAGCATGCGGCCCAGGAGCAGCGGACCCATGTCGGACACCGTGGCCCGCACCGGATGGCCCTGTTCGCCGAACACGTCCCACAGGGTGACGGGGCAGGCGGCGGGCTCGGGCACCTCGATGCCGCGTTCCTTGAGCGTGGCGGCCAGCTTTTCGCCGACGGCGCCTTTCTGGCTGATGCCGGTCAGGTCGCCCTTGACGTCGGCCATGAACACCGGCACGCCGATGTTCGACAGCTGCTCGGCGATGGTCTGGAGCGAGACGGTCTTGCCGGTGCCGGTGGCGCCGGTGATCAGGCCGTGGCGGTTGGCCAGGCCGGGCAGGAGGGCGCACTCGATGGTGTCGTGGCGTGCGATCAGAAGGGGGTCGGCCATGGGGCGCTCCGGGTCGTATCGAAGCGCGCAGTCTAATCAACCGCCACTCCTATAATTCACGACCCCGCACGGTCGTCCAGGAAAAAAGTTCAGGAGGTTTTTTTGTCATCGACTGCTCAGCCCCCCATTCCCGCCACTGGCGATGCATCCGAACAGTCGCCGATCGAAAAAGAGCTGGCCGTGTTGCTCGTGAACGCGCTCAATCTCGAAGTCGCGCCTGAAGAGATCGTTCCCACCGACCCGCTGTACGGCGAAGGTCTGGGCCTCGACTCCATCGACATCCTCGAAGTCGCGCTCGAAGTTTCGCGCCGCTACGGTTTCCAGCTGCGCTCGGACGACGAGCGCAACCAGCAGATCTTCCAGTCGCTGCGTACGCTCGCGACCCACGTCGCCGAGCACCGCAGCGCCACCTGATCCATGTCTCGATGGCGACTCGTCCTCCTGCTGCTGGTGGGGGTCACGTATGCCGGCCTTTCCCACTGGATGACGCTGTTCCACGCCACCGAACCCTGGGCTGTGGTGGTGTTGCTCGGCCCGCTGTGGATCGCGGCCATGGGCTTCGCCGCCAGCTGGTTCGGCCGCTGGGGCCTCGCAGCCGCCGCGGCGATGGGCATCGGCGGTTTCTCGCTCGTCTTCCTCGGTGAGGCGGGCGACACCAACCGTCTGTATGTGCTGCAGCACGTCGGCATCAACGGCGCGCTCTGCGGCTGGTTCGGCTCGACGCTGCGCGGCAAGGGCTTGCCGCTGATCACCCAGTTCGCGCAGCGCGTGCACCCCCTGAAGGGGCACATGCTGTCGTACACGACGCATCTCACGCAGGTGTGGACGGTGTACTTCGCCGTCGTGGTCGTCTCGTCGATCGTGGTCTACCTGACGATGTCGTTCTCGGCCTGGTCGCTCTTGGCCAACGTGCTGTCGCCGCTGAGCGTGGCCCTGCTGTTCGTGGGCGAGCACCTCGTGCGCTACCGCCTGCACCCCGAATTCGAACGCACGCGGCTCGTCGATGCGGTGCGCGCGTTCTACGGCACCTCGACGGTGGACCACGGCGCCGGCGGCCAATGAAACAGGCGCAGGCAGCCCGCGTGACCATCGACACCGCTTCTTCCTCTTTCCTGCCGCTGCTCGCGGACCGCAACCCCGACGCCCCGCTGGCCTGGCGAAGCGGCCAACCGGTCAGCGCGCGCCAGTTCCTGGCCGACGTCGCGCGCCTGGCACCCGTGCTGCCCGCCGAAGGTCCGGCCGTCAATCTGTGCCTGGACCGCTACGCCTTCGCCGTGAGCCTGGGTGCCGCGCTGGTGCGCGGCCATGCGAGTCTGCTGCCACCCGATGCGCGGCCCGACACGCTGGCGCGCCTGACCGAAACTGGCGGTCCGCATCTGTTTGCGCTGACCGACGACATCCAGCTCGACACCCCCGGCATGCGGCGCCTGCCGGTCGAGGCCGTTCCGGGGCCGGCGGGCGATGCACCGGTGCCTGTCATCGACGGCGGCCGGCATGCGGCCAGCCTGCTCACGTCGGGCTCCACCGGCGTGCCGCAGCCGCACGCGAAAGCCTGGCGCACGCTGGTCGGCGATGTCGAAGTCGCGGTCGAGCGGCTGTGCCGCGTGCTGCAGCGGCCCACGCTCGAAGGGCTCACGCTGGTCGCGACCGTGCCGGTGCAACACAGCTACGGGCTCGAGTCCTCGGTGCTGCTCGCGATGCTCGGCGGCGCGGCCTTCGAAACCGGGCGACCGTTCTTCCCGGCCGACGTCGCGAAGGCGCTGGCCTCGGTGCCGCGCCCGCGCGCACTGGTGACCACGCCGTTCCATCTGAAGACGCTGCTGCTGTCGGGCATCGAGTTACCGTCGGTCGACCTGATCCTGTCGGCCACCGCGCCGCTGTCGCCGCAACTGGCCTTGCAGGCCGAGCAGGCACTGGGCGGGGTGCTGCTCGAAATCTACGGCAGCACCGAATCGGGCCAGGTGGCGACGCGCCGCACGACCGACAGCGAGATCTGGGAAACCTTCGGCGAGATCCGCGTGCACGCGGAGCCGGGGGAGGGCGACGGCCCCGAGCGCTTCATCTTCAGCGGCGACTTCATCCCCGAACCCACGCCGATGGCCGACGTGCTCGAACTGCTCGACGCACGGCGCTTCCGGCTGTTCGGCCGCGCCAACGATTTGATTCACGTCGCCGGGCGGCGCAGCTCGCTGGCGCACCTGAACTACCACCTCAACAGCATCGCGGGCGTCGAAGACGGGGCCTTCTGGCTGCCCGACGAGGTGGCCGACGGCGTGGTGCGCCCGGTGGCGTTCGTCGTCGCGCCGACGCTGTCGGCGACCGACATCATTGCTGCATTGCGGCAACGCCTGGAACCCGTGTTCGTGCCGCGCCGCGTGGTGCAGGTCAAGGCCTTCCCGCGCGAAGGCACGGGCAAGCTCACGGTGCGGGCGCTGCGCGAATTTGCGCTGGCCCAACTCGCCGACGACCAGACGCCGGTGCAGATGGCGCACACGGTGCCGGTCGACCATCCGGCCTTCGCCGGCCATTTCCCCGGCCAGCCGCTGGTGCCCGGCGCGTTGCTGCTGGCCGAAGTCATGGAGGTCGTGCGGCGTGTGCCGGCCTTGTCGGCGCGGCTCGGCCCGAGCCCGACGCTGGCGGCCGCCAAGTTCCTTGCGCCGGTGCGGCCCGGCAGCACGCTCTCCATCGAGCTGCAGCCGGAGGCCGGCACCGGCCGCGGCGTGCGCTTCGACGTGCGCTGCGACGGCGTGGTGGCTGTCACCGGCCGCTGGACGGCTGTGCCAGAGTCGGCGCAATGAAGCACACCGACGCCGAGACGCGCGCCCTGGACGAAGCGGCGCGGCAGACTGCCCGCCCGACGGCGCAGCAGGGCGACTGGGCGCGCGCGCCCGAGCGCAGCAACATGCTGGCGCTGCGCTTCATCTGCCTGATGGCGCTGGTGTGCGGGCGCCATGTCACGCGGCTGCTGCTGCCGCCGATCAGCCTGTACTTCCTGCTGTTTGCGCCCGCGCCGCGCCGCCATATCAAGCGCTACCTGTTCCGCGCCATCGGTCCGCGTGCGGGCTGGGTCGACGGCTACCGTTTGCTGCACGCGTTTTCTTCGACCGTGCTCGACCGCGTGTACTTCCTGCGCGGGCGCATGGACCTGTTCAAGCTGAAGATCGAAGGCAACGCCCCCATCGAGGCCGAGGTGGCCGAAGGGCGGGGCGCTTTCCTGCTCGGCGCGCACATCGGCAGCTTCGAGGTGCTTGGCGCCTGCAAGCAGCAGGCGCCCCAGAACCACCTGCGGCTGGCGATGCTGATGTATCCCGACAACGCGCAGCGCATCACCGCCATCCTGAACGCGATCGCGCTGCCCGAGATGCGGCCGCACGTGATCTCGCTGGGCCGCCCGCACTCCATGCTCGCGCTGCGCGACTGGCTCGATGGCGGCGGCCTCGGCGGCATGCTCGCCGACCGCACGCTGCCGGGCAGCGAGGAGCAGCCGGCGAACCAGCGCGGCAACAACATCGTGCTGCCTTTTCTGGGGCAGCCGGCCGTCTTCAACGACGGTCCGTTCCGGCTTGCGGCGCTGTTGCGCCGCAAGGTGTTCTTCATGGCCGGCATGTACGGCGGCGGTGCCCGCTACGATGTCCGGTTCGACCCGCTGGCCGACTTCGGCACGCCGTTCGCCGATGCCGCGGAGCGTGAACGCCGCATCCGCAGCGCGGTCGAAGCCTATGTGGCCCGCCTCGAGGCGCTGTGCCGCGCCTACCCGTACAACTGGTTCAACTTTCATGATTTCTGGCTCGAAGATGCGGCTTGATCGGCTTTGCAAGGTGTTGGTGCTCGCCGTGGCTTTCTGCGCCGCGCCGGCGTGGGCGGCGTTCGACCTGCCCGAACTGATGGGCCTGCTGTCCAAGCAGAAAAGCGGCGAAGCGCGCTTCACCGAACAACGCTTCGTGCACGGCCTCGAAGGCCCGCTCGACGCGAGCGGCACGCTGAGCTTCGAAGCGCCCGACAAGCTGGTGCGTCGCACGCTCTCGCCGCGCATCGAAACCATGGCGGTCGACGGCAACACGCTGACCTTGTCGCGCGGCAACCGCAACCGCACCCTCGCGCTGGACAGCATGCCCGAGCTGCTGGGCCTGGTCGAAGCCATGCGCGGCACCCTGACCGGCGACGGCACCACGTTGCAGCGCTATTTCAAGAGCACCGTGTCCGGCGCCGCCAACCAGTGGACGCTCGACCTGACCCCCAATGACAGTCGTCTGGCCGCGCAGGTGCGCAGCATGCGCATCACGGGCCGCGGCGGCGAGGTGCTGGGGCTGGAGATGGAGTTCGTGGGCGGCGACCGCTCGGTCATGAACATCTCGCCCAAAGCCGCCCCGTCGGCGGTGCCGGCCAGCGCCCCCGGGCGCGCGACGCCGTGAGCCTGGCGCAGGCGGGCGGGCCGCCCGGGTGGTCGCGCCGCATCGTCGTTCTTCTGGCGTGGCTGCTGGTCGTGGGCCTGGGCGCGGTCGTCATCGCGCGCACCCAGATCGGCGCCGACCTGTCGGCTTTTCTCCCCAAGAGCCCGGACCTGCGCCAGCGCGTGCTGATCGAGCAGCTGCAAAGCGGCGTCGCCTCGCGCACGCTGATGCTGGGTTTCGAGGGCGGCAGCGTCGAACAGCGCGCTGAAGTCTCGCGCGCCGTCGGCAAGGCGATGCGCGAGAGCAAGCTCTTCGACCTGGTGCAGAACGGCGACGTGAGCGACTGGAGCGAGGCCGGCACCTGGGTGTTCGAGCACCGCTACCAGCTGTCGTCCGGCGTGATGCCAGGGCAGTTCACGGTGGCCGGGCTGCGCGACGCCATCATCGACACGCTGTCGATGCTCGGCACGCCGGCCGGCAACGCGATCAAGCCCTTGCTCGACCGCGACCCGACCGGCGAAACCCAGCGCGTCGCGATGGAGCTGGTGCCGGCGAGCGCACCGCGCAGCGAAGGCGGCGTCTGGATGTCGCGCGACGCGCCGCGTGCGCTCATGATCGCCACGACGCGTGCGGCCGGCGGCGACCTCGATGCGCAGGCCGTCGCCATCGCGCGTGTGCAGGCCGCCTATGAAGCTGCCGCGCGCGGCATGGGGGAGGCTTCGCCCAAGCTGCTGCTGAGCGGAGCGCCCGTGTTCTCGGTGATGAGCCGCGAAAAGATCAAGACCGAGGCCATGCACCTCGCGGTGGTCGGCGGCATCGTCATGAGCGTGTTGCTGCTGCTGGCTTTTGCCTCGCCGCGCGCGCTCGTCATCGCCTTTTTGCCGGTGGCCACGGGCGTGGTGGTCGGCACGGCGTCGGTCAGCCTCGTGTTCGGCTCGGTGCACGGGCTCACGCTGGGCTTCGGCAGCACGCTGATCGGCGAAACGGTCGACTACGCCATCTATTACCTGATCCAGGCGCGCGGCGCGGCCGTGGCCGGCACCGGCTGGCAACGCTGGCGCGAGGTGCATTGGCCCACGGTGCGCCTGGGCCTGCTGACCTCCGTGTGCGGCTTTGCGGCGCTGGTGTTCTCGGGCTTCCCGGGGCTGGCGCAGCTGGGCGTGTTCTCGATCGCCGGGCTGGTGTCGGCCGCATTGGCCACGCGCTACGTGCTGCCGGTGCTGGCGCCCGATGGCGCGACCGGCATGGGCATGCGTCGGCACATGGCACGGCTGGCCGGCCTGCTGGTGCGTGGCCTGCCGCGCCTGCGCTGGCCGCTGGCGGCACTCGGCGTCGCTGCGCTGGCGCTGGTGCTGTGGCAGGGCGGCCATCTGTGGCGCGCCGACCTGAGCGCGATGAGCCCGGTGCCGCGCTCGGCCCAGCTGCTCGACGAGATGCTGCGCAAGGACATCGGCGCCAGCGACGGCGGTGTGCTGGTCGTGGCCTTCGGCGACGACGAACAGGCCGCGCTGCGCCACACCGAGGCCGCGGCCGCGCGCCTCGACGCCTTGGTCGACAAGGGCGAGCTCAGCGGCTACGAAACCGTGACCCGCGTGCTGCCGAGCGTGGCGGCGCAGACCGCGCGCCTGGCCAGCCTGCCCGATGCCGACACGCTGCGCGCCAACCTGGTCGAAGCGACGAAGGGCTTGCCGTTGCCGGCCTCCCGGCTCGGTGCCTTCGTGACCGATGTGGAGGCCGCGCGCAAGCAGGCGCCCGTGCAGCGCGCCGACCTGATGGGCGGCCCGCTGGGTTCCGTGGTCAACACGCTGATGTACGAACGGCCGGGCGGTGGCTGGTCCACGCTGGTCGTGCTGCATCCCGGCCCGGGCTTCGACCAGGGGCGCCTCGAAGCCGCACTGGCCGGACTGCCCGAGGTGCAGGTGGTGGACGTCGGCCGCGAACTCGGCGGCCTCTACCAACGCTACCTGCACGAGGCCTTCGTGCAGGTGCTGCTGGGCGCGCTGGCGGTGGTGGTGCTGCTGGGCGTGTACCTGCGCTCCTGGCGCCGGCTGCTGGCCGTGTGCCAGCCGCTGCTGTTCGCGGTGGTGCTCACGCTGGGCGGCATGGCGCTAGCGCAGGCCGCGCTCGGCATCCTGCACCTCGTGGGGCTGTTGCTGATCGTCGCGGTGGGGTCGAACTACGCGCTGTTCTTCGACCAGCTGCGCACGACCGGGCGCGCCGACGAAGACACGCTGGCTTCGCTGATGCTGGCCAACCTCACGACGGTGGTGTCGTTCGGGCTGATCGCGATCTCGGACATTCCGGCGCTGTCGTCCATCGGCCGCGTGGTGGCGCCCGGCGCCTTGCTGGCGCTGCTGCTGTCGGCCGCGTTTGCACGCAACGTGGCGCCCGGGAAGGGCCCGAGTCCGCAGCGACCGCGCTGATGGGAAAATCCGGACCCACCATGTCGTCGCCTTCCGCCCCTTCCTCCGGTTCTGCCGCCCCCGGATCCTGGCCCTGGCCACCGGCCATGCGCGCCAGTGCGGCCGTGCATGCTGCGGCCCTGGGCGCGGGCGTGCTGGTGCCGGGCGCGTGGCCCTGGGCCGTCGGCGCGGTGGTGCTGAACCATGCGCTGATCACCGGCGCGGGCCTCACGCCGCGCAGCAACCTGCTCGGCCCGAACGTCACGCGCCTGCCTGAGGCCGCCGGTGCGCGTCGCGAGGTGGCGATCACGATCGACGATGGGCCCGAGCCCGACGTCACCCCTCGCGTGCTCGACCTGCTGGACGCCCACGGCCAGCGCGCCACCTTCTTCTGCATCGCCGAGCGCGTGCAGGCGCACCCGGTACTGGCGCGCGAGATCGTCGTGCGCGGCCACAGCATCCAGAACCACACGGCGCAGCATCGGCACAACTTCTCCTTCCTCGGGCCGCGCGGCTTCGCAGCGGAGATCGCGCGGGCGCAAGACATCCTGACCGACGTGACCGGCCAGCGCCCGACCTGTTTTCGCGCACCCGCCGGCCTGCGCAACCCTTTCCTTGAACCCGTGCTGCACCGCCTCGGCCTCTCGCTCGTGAGCTGGACGCGGCGCGGTTTCGACACCCGCGAAGGCGACGCCGCCAAGGTGATGGCGCGCCTCGCCCGCAACCTGCTGGCGCGCGACATCCTGCTGCTGCACGACGGCAACGCCGCGCGTACCGCTGCGGGGCAACCCGTTCTGCTGGAGGTTTTGCCCTTGTTGCTCCAACGCCTGCGCACCGACGGATTGCGTGCCGTGACCCTGCCTGAAGGATTGAAGACCGCATGAGTGCCGTGATGCCATCGACGATGACCACTGACAACGCCTGGCGCGAGCTGCACGAAGCCGCGACCGTTCCCTACAAGAAGGGCGGCACCTTCGCCTGGCAGTTCGCCCGCGGCAAGCTCGGGCGCGACCCGGTGTTCCGCGGCCTGCTCGAACGCGGGCTGATCGACGCGCAGCATCGGCGCGTGGTCGACATCGGCTGCGGCCAGGGCCTCTTCGTGAGCCTGCTGGCGTCGATGAGCGCGATGCAGCAGCAAGGACGCTGGCCCGCGTCATGGGCCGCCACGCCGGCCGCCGCGGACTACACGGGCATCGAGCTGATGCCGAAGGACGTCGCGCGCGCCGAAGCGTCGGTCGGTCACCTGAAGCCCACGCCGCGGCTCGTGTGCGCCGACATGTGCACGGCCGCCTTGCCCGATTGCGACCTGGTCGTGATCCTCGACGTGCTGCACTACGTGGACCTCACCGCGCAGGAGGGTGTGTTGACGCGCGTGCGTGACGCGCTCCGCCGTGGCGGCAACCCGAAGGCGCGCCTGCTGCTGCGCGTGGGCGACGCGTCGAGCACGCGTGGTTTCGCGATCAGCCAGTGGGTCGATCGCACCGTGACGCGCATCCGCGGCCACAAGGTCTCGCCGACCTGGGGTCGGCCGCTGACCGAATGGACCGCGCTGCTGCAGCGCCTGGGGTTCCGCGTGCAGAGCATTCCGATGAGCGAAGGCACGCCGTTTGCCAACGTGCTGCTGGTGGCCGATCTGGAGGCCGTCGTTTGACGGCACCGCAGACGCTCGACCGCGCAGGCATTGCGCAGCGCATTCCGCACAGCGGCAGCATGTGCCTGCTGGAGCGCCTCGAAGGCTGGGACGCCGAGTCGATCCATTGCAGCACCACGACGCACAGCCAGGCGGACAACCCGCTGCGCACCGACAGCGGGCTGCTCGCGCCGAACGCCATCGAGTACGCGGCGCAAGCGATGGCGCTGCACGGTGGCCTGCTGGCCACGGAGGGCAGCACGCCATCGGCCGGCTTCCTGGCCAGCGCGCGCAACGTGAAGCTCGCGGTGGCGCGGCTGGACGACATCGACGGGGCATTGCAGGTGCGCGCCCAGCGGCTGTCCGGCGACGACCGGCAGGTCTTGTATGAATTCACGGTGGCGGCCGACGACGGCCGCCTGCTGGCCGAGGGCCGGGCCGTGGTGGTCTTGAACACGCCGCTGGCGGACATGGGAAGCACACCGTCATGAATTTCGAAGGAAAACGCACACTGATCACCGGCGCCAGCGGCGCGCTCGGCGCCGCCATGGCGGAGCGCTTTGCGCGCGATGGCGCGACCGTGCTGCTGCACGCGAATTCGCGGCCCGAGGCGATCGAGCAACTGGCCGCGTCGATCACCGCCGCCGGCGGTAAGGCGGAATGCCATGTGTTCGATCTGCGCAGCGACGAGGCCTGTGCGGCCGGCTGCGCGCGCATTCTCGAAGGCGGGGCGGTGCAGATCCTCGTCAACAACGCGGGCGTGCACGACGACGCCGTGCTGCCCGGCATGCGCGCCGAGCAATGGCACAAGGTGATCGACGTATCGCTGAACGGCTTCTTCCGCGTGACGCAACCGCTGCTGTTGCCGATGATGCGCACCCGCTGGGGGCGCGTGCTGAACATCTCGTCCGTCGCCGCCATCGCAGGGAACCGGGGGCAGGTGAACTACGCCGCGGCCAAGGGGGCGCTGAACAGCGCGACCAAGGCGCTGTCGCTCGAAGTGGCGTCGCGCGGCGTGACGGTGAACGCGATCGCGCCGGGGATCATCGCCTCGCCGATGGCCGACGCGGTGTTCGACCCTGCGCTCATCAACCAGATGGTGCCCGTGAAGCGCGCCGGCACGCCGCAGGAAGTGGCGGCGCTGGCGGCGTTCCTGGCAGGCGATGAAGCCGCGTACATCACGGGGCAGGTGATCTCGATCAACGGCGGGATGATCTGAGGCATTGGAGCCTCCAACAAGGAGCGCTCCGCATTCGTCTTTCTCGTTGAAGGACGGGGCACTCATTCATCCCCGGAGCCCGGCAGGCGGTGCGGTGCGGGCGGCCCCTCTGTGCCGCCGAGGAGCACAGCGTTTCGCGGATCAGGGCTCGGAGCTGTCTGAGCCGAAGGCGAGTTCTGCGAGACCCCGCGAAACGCGAGCACCGCAGGGAAGCCCGAAGGGCCGGCACAGTGGGGCCGACCGCGCCGTGCCGCCTGTCGGGCGTCCTCCAAAGGTCTAAAGAGGCAGCGTATCGAACGCAGCGTAAGCCGTCGCCAGCCAAGACTTCACGCGCTGCCGTTCCAGCAACCCGAGCGCATGCGAGCCTTCGCGGTCGTTCACGGCCTTCCAGAAGCTCGTGTTCTGCGCATCGATCTTGCGCATGCTGGCTTCGTGCAGGCGCGGCAGTGCAATGACGCGCGCGCCGTTCGCATTGGCCTTCGACAGCGACTGCGACGCCAGCAGCATCCCGAAGTCGCTGCCGCGTCCGTAGTTCTGCACCACGATGTAGTTGGGGCGGTTGCCGAAGGTGTCGATCAGCGTGCCGAGCAGGTCGGTGGAGTCCTTGCCGTCGTCCAGCACGTGCCAGAAGTTGACCGTGACATCGATTTCCTCGAACACGTCGAACAGGTCGGATTCCTTGATCCAGCGCGACAGTGGCGCCAGCGTTTGCGCCGCGAGGTCGACGATCACGCTCTGCTTCGGGTTGGTCTCGAAGCCGTTGACCACCGTGTCGAGGCCTTCGAAGCTGTCGACCACCACGGGCGAGGCAAAGCCCTCGTAGAAGCGGGTGAAGGAGCTGTGCGAACGGTCGGTGTCGAAGCCGGTGAAAGGCCGACTGCGATCGATGAAGTACTGGGCCAGCACGCGTGCCGTGACCGATTTGCCGACACCGCCTTTTTCGCCGCCGATGAAATTGATGGAGCTCATGAGTGGTTGCTGCCTCGAATGGGTTGAGGGGTGGAGGAGGGCGGATTCATTCTAGGGTTCGCTTGCTGCGCCACTGTGGCTAGCGACCCCGCTTGCTCATGCCTTGCAGCAAGGGATGTGCCTGCAAGCGCTGCTGCAGTCGCTTTTTCCACGGGGCGGGCAGCGTCGAGCCGTCGATCATCGCGGGCCACTGGTCGCGTGCGAGGCGGGCTGTGTCGGCGACGACGCGCCGCATGCGCGGCTCGTGCACGCCGGCCGAGAAACAGAAGGCGCGCACGTTGGTCGGTGTGAACATGGCGGTGCGACGCACAGCGGCTGCACCCACCGGGGACGGCAGCAGCGGGAGCGCATGGCCTTCGACGCCCTGCAACGCTGCGTAAGCCACGATGTCGTAGGCCGGCGCCAGACGCGGGGCGATGCCATCGGGGTACAGCACGCCGAAGTTCTTCAGGTGCGCATCGGGGTTGCCCAGCAGATCGTTGACCACGAGCCGCCGCACCAGTTCGAGCACGGCGTCTTCGCCCAGCGACGGAAAGGCGCGCATCGCGAGCGCCATGTCGAGGTAGCTTCCGCTGTACTTGTGCATCGGATCGACCGCGAGCACCTGGGCGAAATCTTCGAAATGGATGCGGCGTGCACCGTCGCGGTCGAAGCGCGTGACCGCCAGGAACTCGGGCTCGTCCGGCAGCGCATAGCTGTGCTCCGCCGCGATGGCCGACAGCGGCGCGAGTTCGGCGTGGCACACCTCGACGCCCGCCGCCCCGGCCATCTGCAGCGAGAGCATTTCGAGTTGCGGCATGTGGGGCCGTCCGGCTACCGGCAGTTTGGCGATCACGCGCGTGCTGGCGCCCGATCGCACGCGCGCCACGTAGCGACCGCCCTGGCGGCGCAGGCCCAGCTTGGGTTGCACGCCCGAGACCGAAATGCCCTGCGGCATCGGCAGCTCGACCACCGACATCTCGAGCGCGTCCTGGTCCTGCGTGATGAGCCGTTGCAATGTGCCGCGGTCCACCGACACCGGGCGTGCGGCCACGGCGCCGGGCAGGTCGCCGCCACAGGCCGCCAGCAATTCGAAGTGATCGTTGTCGCGGCAGCCGCGCAGCTGCGCGATGTGGCTGCGCAGCACGCCCTCGGGCAACAGGTTCTGGAAGAAGCCGGGCAATTGGCCGCCCTGAGCGTTGAACAGCGGGTTCTTCACGTCGCTCCACAGCGCAGCCTGGGCCGCCGGGTCGCTCGCCACCATCGACAGCGACAGCACGCCCGGCGGCGGGCTGGCGATCAGCTCGGGCTCCGCCACGAAGCGGCACAGGTCGGCGTACTGAAACAGCTTGCCGAGGCGGTGCGCGCCGAGGGAAATCTCGAGGATCTTGACGTTCATGGTGGTGAGCGGCGGCCTCGCACGTAGGGCGGCGCGGCGGGCGCTTCAGCCAGCGCCCGGCCGACACGCGTGGCGACCGGGCGGTAGCCGGGATCGACCGCGGTGCCTTCGCCGAAACCCTTGGGCGCGAGCTGCAGTTCGAGCCCCAGCGCATCGACCAGCGCGAGCAGCGACGACAGCTGCGGATTGCCCTTCAGGCTCAGGGCGTTGCGCACCGAGCGCTCGGTGAGCCCGGAGCGCAGTGCGATCTCGGCGTTCGTGAGGCCGGTGGCCCCGCGTCGGGCCGTGAGGGCGGTGATGAGTTCCTGCTTGTCCACGGAAAGATATTACCGCAAATGCCTATATGGGAAACATATTTCCGAGGTAAAAAGCCTACTTGGGGATCAGCGTGAAGAGCGGCATGACCACGCCCATCACCCAGTTCTGGCCGAAATCGAGGGCTGCCCGGCGGTATTTCTCGTCGGCTTGCGCGGCCAGAAGGTCGAGCCGCGCCACCACCTTCGACAGCTCGCGGTCGGCCACGAGGTTGCGCCCGCGATCGCTGATCTCGGTGGCCAGCAGCAGCGGCTGGCCGTCGGGGCCGGTCTTGGACGAGATCAGCCAGAGCGAAATTTCGAAGTTGCGCGCCGTGCGGTAGCTGTTCTCGGCGTCGACCCCGTCGATCATGGTCTGGTCCCAGGTGTTGCCGTTGGCCTGCTTGAGCATGGAAGCCCAGCCGACGACCAGCGCCGCCACGCGGTCGCCCTGGTAGGCCTGCGGGCCGGTCTCGAAGGCCAATCGGATGGCATCGATGCCGGTCACGCCGCGCAGTTCGGGCAAGGGCGTGCCCTGCATCACGGCGTCCCAGGTGCGCTGCGTGGCTTCTTCCATGCTGGCGGCCGATTTGCGCCATTCGCGTGGGTTGCGCCGGTACAGCGTGGTCTGTACGCGCCGCACCGACTGCAGGTTGTCGCGCAGCGACAGATTGGCGATGCGGTTGGTGGCGGATTGCAGCCACTCCTGGTTGCCGTAGGGTTCGGCGCGCTCGGTGGATCGAAGGGATGAACAGCCCGCCAGCGCCAGCGGTGCGAGCAGGGCGGCCGCGGTGCCTGCCAGCAGGCAGGTGCGTCGCGCCGCGAGGGGAGAAGCCAGGGAATCACTCATGCCCTGACGTTATCATCCACCGCTGGGGCGGCGGCCCGCTTCAAGCTGCGGGCCCGTGCAATTTTCCTTACAAATCAATACCTTGGCGCTAAGCCAAGGCAGGGCGACAAGTCGTGCGTCTTAACTCCATCAAGCTCTCGGGCTTCAAGTCGTTCGCCGAACCCACCAACTTCCTGCTGCCGGGCCAACTGGTCGGGGTGGTGGGGCCGAACGGCTGCGGCAAGTCGAACATCATGGATGCCGTGCGTTGGGTGCTCGGCGAGTCGCGTGCGTCGGAACTGCGCGGCGAGTCGATGCAGGACGTGATCTTCAACGGCACGACCACGCGCAAGCAGGCCAGCCGTTCGAGCGTCGAACTGGTGTTCGACAACGCCGACCACCGCGCCGGCGGGCAGTGGAACCAGTTCACCGAAATCGCCGTGCGCCGCGTGCTCACGCGCGACGGCACCAGCAGCTACTACATCAACAACCAGCCGGTGCGCCGTCGCGACGTGCAGGACGTGTTCCTGGGTACCGGCCTCGGGCCGCGCGCCTACGCCATCATCGGCCAAGGCACGATCAGCCGGATCATCGAGTCCAAGCCCGAGGAACTGCGCCTGTTCCTCGAAGAAGCCGCGGGTGTCTCCAAGTACAAGGAGCGCCGCCGCGAAACCGAGAACCGCCTGGGCGACACGCGCGAGAACCTCACGCGCGTCGAAGACATCCTGCGCGAGCTCAACGCCAACCTCGAAAAGCTCGAGAAGCAGGCCGAGGTGGCGGCGCGCTACAACGCGCTGCAGGGCGATGCCACGAAGAAGCAGCACCAACTGTGGTTTCTCAAGCGCGGCGAAAGCGACGCCGACCAGGCCAAGATCAAGGCCGATTCGGAAAAGGCCATCAACGACCTCGAATCGCGCACCGCCGACCTGCGCCGCATCGAGTCCGAACTTGAAACCGTGCGTCAGGCCCACTACGGTGCCGGCGACCTGGTGAACCAGGCGCAGGGCAAGCTGTACGAAGCCAGCGCCGAAGTCGGCCGGCTCGAAGGCGAAATCCGCTTCGTGGTCGAAGGCCGCCAGCGCGTAGAGCAACGCCTGGTGCAGCTGCGCGAACAGATGGGCCAGTGGGGCCGCCGCCGCGAAGAAGCCGAAGCCGAGATCGAGACGCTGGCCGGTGCCGGCGTCGACGCCGAGGAGCAGGCCATCCTGCTGGCCGCGCAGCTCGAAGAGCACGACGCGCGCCTGCCCGACCTCGAAGAGGCCGTGCAGCGCGCGCAGAACGAAGCCAACACCCAGCGCGCCACGGTGTCGCAGGTGCAGCAGCAGATCCAGGTGCTGGCCGCCGACCAGCGCAACATCGAAGACCAGAGCCGCCAGCTCACGCTGCGCAGCGAGCGCCTGCGCGCCGACCAGAACGCACTGGCTGCGCCCGACGAAGACCGGCTGACCGAAATGCAGGAGCAGCTGGCTGCGGCGCAAGAAGCCGCCAGCGAATCCGATGCCCGCCTGCAGGAATTGCAGGAAGCCGTGCCGCAGCTCGACGAAGACCGTCGCGCCAAGCAGCAGGCCGTCAACACCGAGGGCGCTCGCCACGCCGAGTTTTCGGCCCGCCTCGAAGCGCTGCGCGCGCTGCAAGAGAAGGTCAAGACCGACGGCAAGCTCGCGCCCTGGCTCGCCAAGCACGGCCTCGACGGCCTGCAAGGCCTGTGGAGCCGCATTCACATCGAACAGGGCTGGGAGAGCGCACTCGAAGCCGCACTGCGCGAGCGCCTGGGTGCGCTCGAAGTCAGCCGGCTCGACATGGTGCGTGCCTTCGGCAACGACGCGCCGCCCGCCAAGCTGGCCTTCTACAGCCCACCTGCCGCCGGCGTGCCGCAGGGCGCGGGCGCACTGCCCAAGCTGTCGAGCCTGCTGCGCCTGAACGACGCCGGCCAGCAAGCGCTGCTGAACGACTGGCTGCACGGCTGCTTCACGGCCGAGACTTTCGAAGAAGCGCTCGCCCAGCGAGCCACCTTGCAGCCCGGCGAAGTGATCTACGTGCGCAGCGGCCACGCCGTGTCGTCGCACAGCGTGAACTTCTACGCGCCCGATTCCGAGCAGGCCGGCCTCCTGGCCCGTCAGCAGGAAATGGAAAACCTCGAGCGCCAGCTCAAAGCCCAGACGCTCATCAACGAAGAGGCGCGCACCGCGCTGGTCCGCGCCGAAGCCGCCTACGGCGACGCTGCGCAGCGCCTTGTCGCGGCGCGCCGGGAAGCCGCCGAAACGCAGTCGCGCGCCCATGAACTGCAGGTCGAGACACTGCGCATGACGCAGCTTGCCGAACAGACCCGCGCGCGCAGCCAGCAGCTGGCCGCCGACCTCGGCGAGGTCGATGCGCAACTCGAAGAACTGCAAGAAAAACGCATCGCCGCCGAAGGCCGCTTCGAAGAGCTCGACATGCAGCTGGCCGACAGCCAGGAACGCCATGCGCAGCTCGACGAGCGCGTCATCGAAGCCGGCCGCGCGCTCACGGCCAGCCGCGAGCAGCATCGCAGCCTCGAGCGGCAGGCACAGGAAGCCACCTTCTCGCAGCGCACGCTCGAAGCGCGCCGCGGCGAACTGAACCGCAGCATCGAAACCGCCGCGCAACAGATCGTGGCGCTCACCGATGAAGACGAGCGCGCCCGCGCCGAGCTGAGTCGCCTGTCGGATGCCGCCGCGCAAGCCGGCCTGCAGGATGCGCTGTCGCTCAAGCTGGAGCGCGAGACCGCCTTGGGCGCCGCTCGCAGCCAGTACGACGACCTCACGCTCAAGCTGCGCGCCAGCGACGAGCGCCGGCTGCAGCTGGAGCGCGAACTCGATCCGCTGCGCCAGCGCATCACCGAGTTCCAGCTCAAGGAACAGGCTGCGCGCCTGGGTGTCGAGCAGTACCAGCAGCTCCTGGACGACGCCGGTGCCGACCTCGAAGCGGTCGCGCAATCGATCGAGACCGAGAAGGTGCGCCTGACCGGCCTGCAAAGCGAAATCGACCGGCTGAACCGCGAAGTGGTCGCGCTCGGCGCCGTCAACCTCGCCGCGCTCGACGAACTCGCCATTGCGAGCGAACGCAAGATCTTTCTCGACGCGCAGTCGGCCGACCTGAACGAAGCCATCGGCACGCTCGAAGACGCCATTCGCAAGATCGACGCCGAAACACGCGACCTGCTCGGCGGCACCTTCAAGATCGTCAACGAGCACTTCAGCCGCATGTTCCCCGAGCTGTTCGGCGGCGGAAATGCGCGCCTCGTGATGACCGGCGACGAAATCCTCGATGCCGGCGTGCAGGTGCTCGCGCAGCCGCCCGGCAAGAAGAACCAGACCATCCACCTGCTCTCGGGCGGCGAGAAGGCGCTCACAGCCATTGCGCTTGTGTTCGCCATCTTCCAACTCAACCCGGCGCCTTTCTGTCTGCTGGACGAAGTGGACGCGCCGCTGGACGACGCCAACACCGAACGCTACGCCAAACTCGTGACCGCCATGAGCCGTGAAACCCAGTTCCTCTTCATCAGCCACAACAAGATCGCCATGGAAATGGCCGAACAGCTGATCGGCGTGACGATGCAGGAGCAGGGCGTGTCGCGCATCGTTGCGGTCGACATGGAGTCGGCGGCCTCGATGGTCGAAGCGGCATAAGGCAGGCGCGCATGAGCAATCTCACCCTCGCCCTGGCGATCCTCGGCGGCCTCGTTCTCGCGGCCGTCGTGGCTTACAACACCCTGATGTCGCGCCGCAATGCGCCGCGCCAACCCGACGCGGTCGATGTCGCCTTGGCCGAAGCCGAACGCGCGCTGGCCGGCGGCAGCGACGGCGGCGTGGAGCCGATGCTCCATGCCGATCCGAGCCAGGTGGCCGGCAGCGACCGCCACGAGCCACTGTTCGATCCCGACCTGCCCGCGCCCAGCGGCGTGCCCGTGCCCACGGGCGAGCGCCGCGGCGGGCTCGATCCGCTGATCGATGTCATCGCGCCCATTTCGCTCGAAGGCCTGGCCTCGGGCGATGCCGCGCTTGCTGCGATGCCGTCGACGCGCCGCGCCGGCAGCAAGCCGGTGGCCATCGAAGGTTTGAACGACTTCACCAGCCAGTGGGAACCGCCGGCACCCGGCCAGCGCTACCGCGCTTTCCAGGTCGGCGTGCAGCTGGCCAACCGCACCGGGGCGCTCAATGAGATCGAGTACTCCGAGTTCGTGGTCAAGGCGCAGGCCTTTGCCGACGCCGTGAACGGCGCGCCCGAGTTTCCCGAGATGCTCGACGAAGTGGCCCGCGCCCGCGAGCTCGACCAGTTCGCCAGCGCGCACGACGCGCAACTGGGCTTCGTGCTGCGTGCGCTGCATGCGGCCTGGAGTCCGGGCTATGTGCAGCAGAACGCTGCGCGGCTGGGCTTTGTCGCCGGGATCATCCCGGGCCGCATGGTGCTGCCGACCAGTGAGGTCGGCTTGCCGCCGATCCTCGGGCTCTCGTTCGACACCCAGGCCGCGCTGGCCGACGATCCGGCGCAATCGGCGATCCGCGAACTCAGCCTGAGCCTCGATGTGCCGCAGGTCGACCGCGGCGAAGAGCCGTTCCGCCGCATGCGCGAAGCTGCTGCCACGCTCGCCCGCGAGATGGACGGCGTGGTGACCGACAGCGACGGCCAGTTGCTGCGCGACGAAACCATGGACGTGATCGGCACCGACCTCGAGCAGCTGTACGACACGCTCGACGCACGCGACCTCGCCGCGGGCTCGCCGCTCGCGCGACGCCTCTTCAGCTGATCCGTCTTTTTCCCGAGGGACCCCCAATGACCACGCGCGACGAAGCGGCACGCGAAGCCGCCGCACTGAGCGAGCAGCTGCATCGCCACGCCCATCTCTACTACGTGCTCGACGCCCCCGAGTTGCCCGACGCGGAGTACGACAAGATGTTCCAGCGCCTGCAGGCGCTGGAAACCGAGTTTCCCGAGCTGCGCACACCCGACTCGCCGACGCAGCGCGTGGGCGGTGCGGTGCTCGACGGCCTGGCCAAGGTGCGGCATCGCGTGCCGATGCTGTCGATCCGCACCGAAACCGACATCACGCCGACCGGCGCCAGCGCCTTCGATGCGCGCGTGCGCCGCGAACTGGGCTTGGCCGAAGACGCAGCGCAGATCGCCTACGTCTGCGAACTCAAGTTCGACGGGCTGGCCATGAGCCTGCGCTACGAGCACGGCGTGCTGGTGCTTGCCGCCACGCGCGGCGACGGCGAGGTGGGCGAAGACGTCACGCAGAACATCCGCACCATCCGGGAGGTTCCGCTGAAGCTCAAGGGCACGGCGCCGCCCGTGGTCGAGGTGCGCGGCGAGGTCTACATGAAGCGCGCCGATTTCGACGCGCTCAACGAGCGCCAGCGCGAGAAGATCGCCGCCGGGCAGAAGAACGAGAAGGTGTTCGTCAACCCGCGCAACGCGGCGGCCGGCGCGGTGCGCCAGCACGATCCCGCGATCGCGGCGGCGCGCCCGCTGAGCTTCTTCGCCTACGGCCTTGGCGAGGTTTCGTCCGCGAGCGAAGGCGGTCCGGAGATTGCCACCCAGTTCGACTGGCTGCAGCAGTTCCATGCATGGGGATTTCCTGTCGCGACGCAGACTGCGCGGGCGACAGGTGCTATTGAACTGATAGCGTTCCACGAAACCATCGGCCGCCAGCGCGATGCGCTGCCGTACGACATCGACGGCGTGGTCTACAAGGTCGACAGCCTGGCGCTGCAGCGACAGCTGGGTTTTGTCTCGCGCGAACCGCGCTGGGCCGTGGCCCACAAGTACCCGGCGCAGGAGCAGCTGACCGAGGTGGTCGGCATCGAGATCCAGGTGGGTCGCACCGGCAAGCTCACGCCGGTCGCCAAGCTGGCGCCGGTGTTCGTCGGCGGCGTGACCGTGACCAACGCCACGCTGCACAACGAAGACGAGGCCCGCCGCAAGGACGTGCGCGTGGGTGACACCGTGATCGTGCGGCGCGCCGGCGACGTGATTCCCGAAGTGGTCGGCGTCGCCCCCGACAGCCTGGCCAAGCCCGACGACCGGCGCGGCGCCATCTTCACGATGCCGCACACCTGCCCCGTGTGCGATTCCGAGGCGGTACGGGAGGAGGGCGAGGTCGACTACCGCTGCACCGGCGGTCTGTTCTGCGCGGCGCAGCGCAAGGAAGCCATCCTGCACTTCGCGGCACGGCGTGCGGTCGATGTCGACGGGCTGGGCGACAAGCTGGTCGAGCAGCTGGTCGATGCCAACCTGATCCGCACCTTGCCCGATCTCTACAAGCTCGGCTTCGTCACGCTGGCGGGCCTGGACCGCATGGCGGAAAAGTCGGCCAAGAACCTCGTCGACTCGCTCGAAGCCTCGAAGAAGACGACGTTGCCGCGCTTCCTGTTCGGCCTGGGCATCCGCCATGTTGGCGAGAGCACGGCCAAGGACCTCGCCAAGCATTTCGGCAAGCTGGACGCGATCATGGACGCGACCGAAGAGCAACTGCTCGAAGTGAACGACGTCGGCCCCGTGGTGGCGCAAAGCCTGCGCACCTTCTTCGACCAGCCGCACAACCGAGAAGTGGTCGAGCAACTGCGGGCCTGCGGCCTGACCTGGGAAGAGTTCGAGCCCGAAGCCCGCGCGCCCAAGCCTTTGGCGGGGCTGACCTTCGTCATCACCGGCACCCTTCCTACGCTGAGCCGCGACGATGCGAAGGATAAATTGGAGGCAGCCGGCGCCAAGGTGGCCGGTTCCGTCAGCAAGAAGACCCACTACCTCGTGGCCGGGGAAGAGGCTGGCAGCAAGCTCGACAAGGCGCGCAACATCGGCGTTACCGTGATCGACGAGGCGCGTATGCTGGAGATTCTCGCGAGCGGGGTTCCGCCGGCTTCCGAAGCCTGAAGCGGGCGGCGGCGTTGACTGTGGCCCTTACCGGCCGTTACGCGACTTCACATCCGCGCAGTCAACAGGGTCTACAAGCGGGCGTTGAACGATTACAGAAGGCCGACAAGGAGTCCCTCATGCAAAAAATTCGTGTTCTCGCGACCAGCCTCGCACTCGGCGGCATCGCGCTGCTGGGCGGCTGCGTGGCCGTTCCTGGCGATCCGTATTACTCCGGCGGCTATTCCGATCCGTACTACTCCGATCCTGGTCCCGTTGTGGTGCCGGCGCCGGTCTACATCCAGGGTGGCGGCTACTACGACAACCGTCGCCCGTACTACGACCGCCGTCCCTACTATGGCCGACCCGGCTATCCCGCGGTGCGTCCCAGCTATCCAGCCGTGCGGCCGACCTATCCATCCGGCCGTCCGCCGGTTCAGATGCGTCCGCCGGCCGTTTCGCCTGCGCACCCGGGCGTGTCGCCCAACTACCCGAGCAACGCGATGCGCCCGCCGCCGGGCGTGCCGTGGCGTGACGCGCCGGCGCTGGCCGACAAGCCCTGACACAAAGCAAGCACACGCCCCAGCGAGGGCGTGGCGCGCTGGCCATAATCCCGCCATGGCCTTCCGCGAAATCCTCAAGATGGGCGACCCCCGGCTGCTGCGCACTGCGCAGCCGGTCGCCGCTTTCGACACCGACGAACTGCACCTGCTGGTGCGCGACATGTTCGAGACCATGAAAGCGGTCAATGGCGCCGGCCTTGCGGCGCCGCAGATCGGCGTCGATCTGCAGCTGGTGATCTTCGGCACCGACACCGTCAATCCCCGCTACCCCGACGCACCGCCGGTGCCGCGCACCGTGCTGCTCAACCCCGTCATCACGCCGCTGGGCGACGAAGAGGAAGAGGGCTGGGAAGGCTGTCTGTCGGTGCCGGGCCTGCGTGGCGTGGTGCCGCGCTTCGCCCACATCCGCTATACGGGCTTCGACCTGTACGGCGACCCGATCGACCGCACCGCCGATGGTTTTCATGCGCGCGTGGTGCAGCATGAAGTCGATCACCTGTTCGGCAAGCTGTACCCGATGCGGGTGCGCGATTTCTCGCGCTTCGGCTACACCGAGGTCTTGTTTCCAGGCCTCGATGCGGCGGACGACGACTGAAGGGTCGTCCGTCCGTTGGCTGGCTTACTTGTTGTTGAGCCCGAAGCGACCGCCGCCCGTGAACGCGAGCGAAATGGCCGCGAACAGGAACATGCCCTGCAGTTCCAGCGCCCAGCCGCCTTGCGCGTTCAGCGCGCCCAGGTCCTTGCGGTGCGCCAGCCAGATCGCCACGACCATGTTGATGGCCACGACCAGCGCGGCGGGCCGCGTGAACAGGCCGACGATCAGCAGCACCGGCGCCAGGATCTCGCCCACGTAGACCCCGTAGGCCAGCACCGCGGGCAGGCCGTGCGACGCGAGCATGCCGCCGATGCCGTCGACGCCCTTGCCGACTTTGGCAATGCCATGCAGCAGGATGAGGATGCCCAGCGCAACGCGCAGGATGAGCTTGCCGGTGTCGTCGGACTTGACCATGGTGTGATTCCTGTTCAGCAGTGATGAAAGGGCCGTATGGTAGTGAAACTCGCCGCGCCGCCAACCGGTCGCCCGCGAACGGATCGACATATGTATCCAACGCGGGGTTCTTTGTCGCCGGCCGGCATCGCCCCGTACACTGCCTTTTGCCTACTGTTGAGGAGCACACACCCATGATGAAAAACACCCGATTCCGTCCGGCACTGCTGGCCGCCGCCTCCGTTGTCGCGCTGGCCGCCGCGGCCCCGGCCTTCGCCGGCAAGACGCTCGACGCGGTCAAGCAGCGCGGCACCGTCAAGTGCGGCGTGACCAACGGCGTGGCCGGTTTCTCGGCGCCCGACACGCAGGGCAACTGGTCGGGCCTGGATGTCGACACCTGCCGCGCCATCGCCGCGGCCGTGCTGGGCGATCCGAAGAAGGTCGACTTCGTGCCGCTCAACTCGCAGCAGCGCTTCTCGGCCCTGCAGGCCGGCGAGATCGACATCCTCGCGCGCAACACCACCTGGACGCTCACGCGCGACGCGTCGCTGGGTTTCAACTTCACCACCATCACCTACTACGACGGCCAGGGCTTCCTGGTGCCCAAGAAGCTCAAGGTGACGAGCGCCAAGCAGCTCAAGAACGCCACCATCTGCACGCAGTCGGGCACCACCAACGAGAAGAACGTGTCGGACTACTTCCGCGCGCAGAACATCCCGGTGAAGACCGTGGTGTTCGAGAGCTTCGAAGCCTCGTTCAAGGCCTTCTTCTCGGGCCGCTGCCAGGCTTTCACGACCGACGCCTCGGCGCTGGCCGGCCTGCGCAACAAGGAAGCGCCGAACCCCGACGACTACCTCATCCTGCCCGAGCTGATCTCCAAGGAGCCGCTCGCGCCGCTGGTGCGCCGCGGCGACGACGAGTGGTTCGCGATCGCCAAGTGGGTGCCCAACGCGCTCATCGAGGCCGAAGAGTTCGGCGTCACGCAAGCCAATGCCGACCAGCTCAAGGGCAGCAGCAAAGACCCGGCGCAGCAGCGCCTGCTCGGCGCCGGTGAAGACCTCGGAAAGCTGCTGGGCCTGGACAAGGACTGGTCGTACCGCGCCATCAAGGCCGTGGGCAACTACGGCGAGATGTTCGAGCGCAACGTCGGACCGAAGTCGGTGCTCAAGCTGCCGCGCGGCTCCAACAATCTGTGGAGCAAAGGCGGCCTGATCTACGCACCTCCTGTTCGATGAGTGGGCAGGCCTCGCGCCGCGGCGCCTGGCTGGCCTGGCTCGTGCAGGCCCTTTTGGTGCTGGCCGTCGTGGCGGGCGCCGCCTGGGTGGTGAACCATGCGCTCGAGGTGCTGCGCGCACGCGGCGTGCGTTCGGGCTTCGACTTTCTCACCGAGCCCGCAGGCTTTTCGATCAGCGAAGGCTGGCTCGATTTCGATGCCAGCCAACCTTCGTGGCGCGCGTTTCTTGCGGGCCTGATCAACACCGTGCGCGCAGCCGTGCCGGCCGCCATCTTCGCGGTGGTGCTCGGCACGCTGATCGGCATCGGCCGGCTCGCGCCGCACGTGCTGCTGCGCGGCATCTGCACCGCGTACGTGGAGCTGCTGCGCAACGTGCCGCTGCTGGTGCAGCTGCTGATGCTGGCCTTCGCGATGGCCAACCTGCTGCCCGACCCGACCGAGCCCGTGCACCTGCTGCCGGGCGTGTGGCTCAGCAAGGGCGGGCTCAGCGTGCCCTGGCCCGTGACGGGCGAGGGCGGCTGGTGGCCCACGCATTTCGAATGGCCCGAGCGCGGTGACTTCGGCGTGAGCGGCGGCGCCGCGCTGAGCCCGGAGTACGTGACCATCGTCGCCGGGCTGTCGCTGTATTCGGCGGCTTTCGTCGCCGAGATCGTGCGCGCCGGCATCCTCTCGGTCTCGCAGGGGCAGGTGCTGGCGGGGCAGGCGCTGGGGCTGTCGTCGGTGCAGCAGCTGCGCATCGTGATCCTGCCGCAGGCGCTGCGCGTGATCGTGCCCTCGCTCACCAACCAGTTGCTGAGCCTCACCAAGAATTCGTCGCTGGCCGTCGCCGTGGGCTATCCGGAGCTGGTGTCGGTGGCCAACACCACCATCGGCTCGAACGGACGGGCATTCGAGTGCATCGCGATCATCATGGCGGTGTATTTGCTGCTGTCGCTCGTGATCTCCTTCGGCATGAACCGCTACAACGCGCGCGTCGCGCTGCGAGGCTGGCGATGAGGCGCGTCGCGCAAGGCCCCATCGCGTGGCGCAGCGAGCTGTGGGGGTCGCCGCTGCGCGCGCTCGCCACGGTGCTGTTGTTGGGCTTGCTCGCGTGGGCCGGCTTCCACGCGTTCGAATGGGGCGTGGTGCACGCCGTGTTCCGCCCCGACGCGGATGCCTGCCGCGCCGTTCAGCACGGCGCCTGCTGGGGCGTGGTCGCCGAGAAGTGGCGGCCGATGCTGTTCGGTCGCTTTCCGTATGAAGAGCAATGGCGTCCGGCCCTCGCGGTGGTCGTGCTGTCTGCGGTGACCGTGCTCAGCGCCTGGCCGCGCAGCTGGCGCTGGTGGCTGGTGCCGCTGTGGCTCGTGGCGTTACTGCTGTTCGTCGGGCTGATGCACGGTGGCGTGGCCGGGATGAGCACGGTGCCGACCAGCCGCTGGGGTGGCCTGCCGCTCACCATCGGTCTGGCCGTGGTCGGGCTGGCGCTGGCCTTTCCACTGGCGTTGCTGCTCGCGATGGGGCGGCGCTCCGAATGGCCGGTGGTGCGCACGCTGAGCGCGAGCTACATCGAGCTGGTGCGCGGCGTGCCGCTGATCTCGGTGCTGTTCATGGCCTCGTTCCTGTTGCCGTTGCTGTGGCCCGCGGGCTGGCAGCCCGACGTGCTGGTGCGCGTGCTGATGGGGCTCACGCTGTTCGTCGCAGCGTATCTGGCGGAGATCATCCGCGGCGGCCTGCAGGCCGTGCCGCGCGGCCAGACCGAGGTGGCGATGGCGCTGGGCTTCGGTCGCTGGCCGGTGCAGCGCGACATCGTGCTGCCGCAGGCGCTGCGCCTCGTGGTGCCCGCGCTGACCAACAGCGTGGTCGGTACGCTGAAGGACACCTCGCTGGTGACCGTGGTCGGTCTGTTCGAGCTGACCGGCGCGCTCGGGCTCGCGCTGGGCGGCGATCCGGTCTGGCGGCCGTTCTACCTCGAGGGCTACCTGTTCGTCGCGGCCGTCTACTGGCTGCTGTGCTTCGGGCTGTCGCGCTACAGCGTCTGGCTCGAGCGGCGCCTGGGCGCCAGCTCGGCGTAGCCGGTCTGCGTGTCGGGCTCGCGCGAGAAGCGCCATTCGGGCAGCACCGCGACGAGGACCTCGGCTGTGGTCCGTACCACGCAGCCCGGTGCGGCATGGCCGCCCGACACCCGGCCGGCGGCATCCGACACGCTGAGATGCAGGTGCGAGCCATCGGGCGACAGCGTGCCGGCGAGCGTAAGGATTTCAAGGTCGCCTTCGATGCGCGTCGCCGCTTCGGCGCCCGCGAAACGAATGCGCGCGCCGCGCAGGCTGCCGATGCCCGAGACCACGAAGGCCGCGTCGCCGATGCCGCCCTGCTTCAGCACGGCATCGAGTGCCGCGCGCAGGTCGTCGCCGGGTTGCAGCCGCAGCACAAGCGTGTCCATGCGCTGTTGCCTCGCGTCAGCTCGCCGACAGCGCCTTGTCGACCACCTGCTGCGCCTCGCCGAGGATGCGTGCGAGGTGCTCGTCGCCGAGGAAGCTCTCGCCGTAGATCTTGTAGATGTTCTCCGTGCCCGAAGGCCGAGCGGCGAACCAGCCGTTCTCGGTGACGACCTTCACGCCGCCGATGGCCGCGCCGTTGCCCGGCGCGTGGCTCAGCACGTTCTCGATCTTCTCGCCGGCCAGCGTGGTCGAGGTGATCTGCTGCGGCGATAGGGCCGACAGGCGCTTCTTCTGCTCGGGCGTGGCGGGTGCGTCCACGCGATCGGACACAGGGCGCCCCAGCGCCTGCGTGAGTTCGTTGAAGCGCTCGCCGGGGTCGCGCCCCGTGCGCGCAGCGATTTCGGCCGAGAGCAGGGCGGGCACGATGCCGTCCTTGTCGGTGGTCCACGCGCTGCCGTCGTGGCGCAGGAAGGTGGCGCCCGCGCTTTCTTCGCCGCCGAAACCGAGCGAGCCGTCGACCAGCCCGTCGACGAACCACTTGAAGCCCACGGGCACCTCGTACAGCGGGCGGCCCAGTTGCGCGGCCACGCGGTCGATCATGCGGCTGCTGACCGCCGTCTTGCCGACGGCCGCCTGCGCGGGCCAGTGCGGACGGTGCGTGAAGAGGTAGTCGATCATCACCGCGAGGTAGTTGTTCGGCTGCATGAGGCCCGCGCTGCGCGTGACCACGCCGTGGCGGTCGTGGTCGGTGTCGCAGGCGAAGGCGATGCCGAAGCGGTCTTTGAGCGCGACCAAGCCGTGCATCGCGTCGGGCGACGACGGGTCCATGCGGATGCGGCCGTCCCAGTCGAGCGACATGAAGCGGAAGGTCGGGTCGACCGCCTGGCTCAGCACGTTCAGGCGCTGGAGCTTGTAGCGCGCGGCAATGGCGGGCCAGTAGTGCACGCCGGCACCGCCCAGCGGATCGACGCCCAGGTCGATGCTGCCGCCGCGGATCGCGTCCATGTCGAGCACCTGGGCCAGGTCTTCGACGTAGGTGTTGAGGTAGTCGTGGCGGTGCGTGGTGGAGGCCTTCAGCGCCTGCGCGAGCGGCATGCGCTTCACGCCTTCGAGCTTGTTCGCCAGCATCTGGTTGGCAGCAGCTTCGACGGCGGAGGTGATGTCGGTGCCTGCGGGTCCACCATTCGGCGGGTTGTATTTGAAGCCGCCGCTCTCGGGCGGGTTGTGCGAGGGCGTGATGACGATGCCGTCGGCCAGGCCCGTCGTGCGTCCGCGGTTGTAGACCAGGATCGCATGCGACACGGCCGGCGTGGGCGTGTACTCGTCGTCCTTCGAGAGCATCAGCTCGACGCCATTGGCCGCCAGCACCTCGACCGCGCTGGCGAAGGCGGGCGTGGACAGCGCGTGCGTGTCGATGCCCAGGAACAGCGGACCGTCGATGCCTTTCTGTTTGCGGTAGTCGCAGATGGCCTGGCTGACCGCCAGCACGTGCCATTCGTTGAACGCGTCGTCGAACGAGGAGCCGCGATGGCCCGAGGTGCCGAAGGCCACGCGCTGGCTCGGCACGGCTGGGTCGGGGCGACCGGTGTAGTAGGCCGAGACGAGGCGCGGCACGTCCACCAGCAGATCAGACGGGGCCGGCTGGCCCGCGAGGGGATGGGAAGAAGTGCTCATGTCGAAAGCGGGTGATGAAAGGGAGCGTGCCGGCGGTGCCGTGCACGGGCTTTCAGCATACGCCATGGCCGTGGCCGGCTTGCCGCCTGCGCGGCCGTTCGCAGCGGTTCGCTTACAACCCTTTCAATGTGAGCGCCGTGCGCGGACCCGCTCCGGGCCGTCGCCTGTGGCCAGCCATCGGGCGGGCACTTTGAAGTACGCCGCGATCGCATGCAGGTGCAGGGTGCCTGCGCAGCTGTGGCGGTCTGTGAGCCAGCGGATCACCGTGGGAGCGCTGACGCCGCACTGGCGGGCGAGTTCGGATTTCCACTGGGGCTGCGATTCGGCGACGAGCGAGATCAGGCGGTCTTGAAAGCTGGCGTTCATGGTCGGCCTCCTTTGGCGGCAACAGCGGTCGGAGGGGAATCTCCTCCAATCGCACCAGGGGCCCAACCCCTCCTTCGCAGGGGGCTGGTAGTTTTTTGCGTGGAGGGTGATCTAGTTCCAAGGCCTTGCGGGTTCACTCGTCCTCGCCGGCGTCAGAATGGGGCTGCATATCGACCAACAAGGTCGAAGGGGGTGTGCCATGAAAGTGATGACGCTGGACGATCACGCGTTGTTTCGTGCGGGCCTGCGCATGCTGCTCGAGAGCATGGAAAGCCGCGCCGAAATCTTCGAAGCTGCCACGGTCGACGAGGCCTGCGCATTGGCGCTGCGCCACCCGGACCTGGCGATCTGCCTGCTGGACCTCGAACTCAAGGGCGAGTACGGCCTGGATGCGCTGGTGCGCCTGAAAGCGGCGGCACCCGACATCGCGGTGGTGGTGGTGTCGGCATCGACCGATGTCGACATCATCCGTGGCTGCCTGGAGGCCGGTGCCATGAGCTTCGTGCCCAAGAGCATGCCGGCCGATTTCCTGAAGCGGGCCTTCGAGACCGTGCTCGCGGGAGAGGTCTACCTTCCTCAGGAGATCCTGCACCTGGGGCCGAAGAGCGTCGCCAGGCCCGCGCTCAGTCCGCGGCAGGCCGACACCTTGCACGGCCTGGCGCGCGGGCTGCCGACCAAGTCGATCGCGCGCGAACTCGGTCTTTCGGAGCACACGGTGAAGGAGTACATCGGCACCTTGTTCCAGGCGCTGGGTGTGCACAATCGCACCGAGGCCGTGATCACGGGCATCCGCCTGGGGCTGCTGTCCCCGTTGCAACGCAAGGGGTCATGAGCGGGCCACCGCGGGCGGCTAAGCTTCAGGCTGGTTTCAAGGAGCAAGACAAGATGCGCATGACGTTTGGCCGGCACGGGGTTCTTCTGATGGCTCTGGCTGCTGTGCTCGCGGGCTGCGAGGCCCCGCCCAAGGACCGCCCGCTGACCTCCGACGTGCCGGCGCCGCCGAGCTTCACGCCGCCACCCGAGAGTTGCCAGGCCCCCGAAGTGCGCTTTGCGCTCGGCATGCAGGCCACGCGCCCCTTGCTCGACGAGATGCGCCAGCGCGCCGGTGCAAAGACCGCCCGCACGGTGCCCGCCACGGCCCCCGCCGATCCGGCACAGGACGCCACGCGGCTCAACGCGCAGGTCGATCCCACGGGGCGCATCCTCGGCGCCTATTGCGGCTAGCAGCCGCCGGTCATCCGGAGCGCCGCGACATGCGCGGCATGCGCGACATGCGTGTCGGCGAGGCCGACCGCGCGATCGTGCAGAGCATCCTGCCGCTCGCGCCCCTCCTCAGAGCAGCGGCGTGTAGGGCGAGACCAGCGGACGCAGCGTCGTGCCGCTCGGCACGCCCAGCGTTCCGGCGCCGTCGAACACGTAGCGAAGGTACACGCCGCCCGTCAGCTGGCGGTAGTTCTGCGCGTTGTTCAGGCCGATCGATCCACCCAGGAACATCTTGGGTGCGAGCTGGTACTCGAGGATCGCGGCCAGGTTGTAGGCCAGGCCGGTCTTCGACGTCTTCTCGTACATGCCGGTGAAGGGCACGCTGCTCAGCCCCAGCGAGGCGGCGTAGGCGGCCGCGCCTCCCGCATCGCGCGCGCGCGCGCTGTCGGTCGGAAAGTAGGGCGACGCTTTCTGGTTGAACGACTGCACGCCCAGCGAGGCATTCAGGCGCCACGACAGGCGATCGCTGCGCCCGCTCCAGTCGACCGGGAAGGCCACGCTCACGAAGCTCTGCGGACTGAAGTAGCCGCCTTGCCCGAAGGTGTAGTAGCTCAGGTTCTTGTCGTAGCCCATGAGGCCCAGGTTCATGCCCAGCGTGAGCTTGGAACCCGGGTTGTTGACCAGGTGCAGGTAGGCGCCGCCGCCGGTCTCGAAGCGGCTGTTGCTCGCGACGTTCTTGCCCGTGATGCCGTGCATCGCGGCATAGCCGTACACGCCGTAGGTGCCGTCGTCGTAGCCGATGTCGCCGCGCACGCCGGTGGCGACCACGCCGCCCCAGCGCTCGTTGGTGCGCTGGTCCTTGGCGCCCGCGAACGACAGCAGGCTGTCGGTGACCGCGCGGCGCGACACGTCGACCTTGGCGTTCCACGAATCGCCGAACGAGCCGGCATACGACACGTTGCCGACCACGTTGGTCTCGGGAAAGCCCAGCGGCGTGGTGCCGATGCTCGCGCCGAAGTTCTTGCCTTCGTAGCCCACGCTCAGCCCGACGCCGGCCGCATTCTGCTGGCCTGCGCTGGTGCCGGCCAGCAGGCCGTTGATCGCGGCACCGGGGCCGCCCCCGAAGCGGCTGCCCGTGGCGTAGTCGACGGACGGCGTACCCGCATCGAGCACCGTCGGCGTGACGCCCACGACGACCTTGCCTTCGCCGACCGGGAAGCGCGCCTGGATCGGAATCTGGAAGTCCGACAGCTGGCTCAGCCCGGCTTCGCCGGCGCGGTTGCGGTAGACGGTGCCGGCGGTCAGGTCGATCGAGCGCTGCGCCTGCAGTTCGCGCAGTTCCGCCGCCACCGTGTCGGCGGGCGCGGCGGTGCGCAGCGGCGCGTTCCAGCCCGAAGCGGACGTGCCGGGAACCGGCAGCGGGGCGATGCCGCCGGCCTGCGCGTACGGATAGGTCGGCGAAGGATAGGCGCCGGCCGGCGCGTTCGCGACCGGGTACTGCTGCACCGGCGTCGCGATGTAGGCCGTGGCCTGCGGCGTGTTGCGTGCCTCGGCGTTGGCGTTGCGCGATGACGCCGTGCCCGCCGCCGTGCGTCGGCCCTTGCTGCCGGTGGCCGGGGCCGGCGCCGCGCCTGAGGTCCAGGGCAGCGCACCCGGCGCCGCGCCTGCGACCGGGTAGCCAGGGCTTGCGGGCGCGGCGGCATAGGCCGGCGCCGCCGCATAGGCCATCGGCTGCATGCGCGGCTGCGCAAAGGGATTGCCGCCCGCGCCGGGATGGCTGGCCGGCACGACCGCGCCTGGCGCGCCGCCCGTCATGCCCGCAAACGGATTGGCCGCGGGCAGGCCCGCCGGCGCCGCGCCGGGCATGCCGCCCGTGGCCACGCGACTGTCGGCTTCCACGGCGGCGCGCAGGTACTGCTCCGCCTTGCGGCTGTCGCCGGCATTGCGGTAGACGCGGCCCGCGGCGGCCAGCACACGCGACTGGTCGGGCGCCTGCTTCAGCGCGGCCATCACGTAGTTCTCGGCCTCGCTGTGCTGGCGCAGCGCGCTGGCGCTGGCGGCCGCGGCGAGCAGCGCGTCCAGGTCGGTGGGGCTGCGCTGCAGCACGCGCTGGTAGAGCGCCAGCGCCTGGGTTTCGTCGCGTGCGGCCGAATACAGGCGCGCGAGCGCCGCAAGCGCGCGCGGATCGTCCGGCCGCTCGGCCAGCACCGGGGCCATGGCGTTGTAGGCGGCCTCGAGGTTGCCGGCCTCGCGCAGCGCATCGGTCTGGCGCAGCGCGAAGGCGATGCGCAGGCTGTCGAAGTCGCTGCGTTGCGCGGCGGTCATGCCGGCAGGCTGCAGCTGGCGCAGCACCGCCGACAGCTCGACGTCCTGCTTCGTCTTGAGCAGCACCGATGCATAGAGCAGCCGGTCGCCGATGCCCGGGTTGGGGCTGCGCGCGAGCAGCTGGCGGCTCATGGCGAGCGCGCGCGGCGCATCGCCGATTTCCGCATACGCGCCGGCGAGCTGGCCCCAGATTTCGGCGGGCATGTCGCTGCTCAGCGCCGCCTCGGCCTGGCCGAGCACCTGCCGCGCGGCATCGACCTGGCCCTGGCGCGCCAGCGCCTGTGCGCGCTGGGCCTGCGATTGCGCCCAGAGCCGGCGCTGCAGGGCCGCCATGTCGCGCGTTCTCGAGGCGGCGGGAATGCGCTCCAGGTACTGGATGCCGCCGGCCGCGTCGCCGGTCTCGGAGGCGAGCAGGGCGCTCGCGTAGAGCGCGTCGGGCATGTCGGGCTGCGACATCAGCAGGCCTTCCATCACGCCGCGCGCCTCGGCCACCAGGCCCTGGCGGCGGTAGATGTTGGCGAGGTCCAGTCGTACCCACGGGCTGTCCGGCGCGGCGAGCATCGCGTCTTCGAGCGTCCGCTGCGCACCGGCGGCGTCGCCGGCATCGGCCTGCTGGCGAGCCTTGGCGCGCGCCTGCTCGACCTGGATGTCGCGCAGGCCGCCGAGCTGGCCGGCCTGTTCGGGCGGGAGCTGGCGCGCCAGCGCGAGCGCGTCGTCGGCGCGGCCCTGGCGACCGTACACGGCGATGAGCCCGCGCAGCGCCTGCGCATTCGACGGCTTGCTGTCGAGCACGCGCTTGTAGCCCTGTTCGGCCCGCGGCAGGTCGCCGGCGGCGGCGCGCAGGTCGGCCAGCGCGATCTGGCCGACGCTCTCGCGCGGGTCGATGCGCACGGCGCGCTCGAGCAGCGCCTGCGCGCCGCGCGTGTCGTTCTTCTCGCGCGCCGTGCGCGCCTGGCCGACCAGGCTCCAATAGGTGGCGCTTTGCAGCGCCGAATTCCACTTGCTGCCGCCCGCGCCGCGTGCGGCGCGTTCCAGCAGTTCCTGTGCTTCGCCGAAACGCTCCTGACGCAGCCGCACCAGGCCCAGGCCGCCCAGCGCTTCAGGGTCGTCGGCCTTCGCGCGCAACGCCTGCTGGAAGCGTTGTTCGGCGGTGGCCGGGTCGCCGCGGTCCAGCGCGCGGAAGCCTTCGCCGAGCGGCACGCCGGGCGAGGCGGCTGCGGCGGCCTTGCCGGCGGTCAGCGTTTCCAGGCGCGCCGACACGGCGGCATCGTTCGGGTTGCTCGCCAGATAGTCCTGGTAGAGCGCAATGTCGGGCGCGCGCGCATCGAGCCAGATGAGGGCCTGGCGCCAGCTCGCGCGCGCGGCGGCGCCCACGGTGGGTTGCTTCGCCAGCTCCACGAGGCTGCGGATGCCTTCGCGCCGTGTCGATTCGCTGTAGGTGCGCAACTGGGCGAGCGCGAGCTTGTAGCTCGCGTTGTCGGGCTGGTCCTTCACCAGCTGCTCGATGCCCTTGCGCGCTTCGTCGGCGCCTTGTGGCGTGGCGCTGAGCACCTGGTAGTACTCCAGCGCCAGCGCTTGCGGCGGCGGGCGGTTGTCGAACTGACTGCGGTACAGCTCGACCGCCTCGGCGCTGCGGCCCGCGCGGGCCGCAGCGCGGGCACGCTGCAGCGTGCTGCCCTGGCCGGGTTGCTGGGCCTGCTGCTGCAGGCGCGCGATGCGGCCGTCGTTCGGGTGCGCGGTGCGCAGTCGCGAGATCCACGTGCGCGCTGGCTCGGCATTGCCGCGCGACAGCTCGACCTGCGCCATGCCGTACATGGCATCGGCCGACTGCGGATCGACGCGCAGCAGCTTGCGCCAGCTTTCCTCCGCGAGGTCCGCGCGCCCTTGGGCCTGCCAGTAGTTGCCTTGCTCGACGAGCGCAGCGCTGGCGCTCGCCTGCGCCCGCGCGGGGTCGCTCGCGCAGACCGCTGCGAGCAGGCCCAGGCAGGCCATCCATTGCGCGGCGGGAATGCGTCCCGGGCCCCGGCGCAGCGCCGGTGGACACAACGGCTTCATGCCGCTCGGGTGGATCGACATAGCAGTCTCCAGGAGGTTTGCAACTGGCCGTCGCGATCGAATTCGTAACGGCCGTCGAGCCAGGCCTGGCCGAAGACCGCCAGCACCTGCTCGTAATACGGCAGCGGCGGGGTTGGCGCCGCCGGGGAAGATGTTTCGGCGCGACCGCCCGGCAGCCGGGCCGATTCGGTGGCCAGCGCCTCGGGCAGCTCCTGCGCCTTCAGGTACGGCAGCAAGGCGCCGCCAAAGCCAGCCGGGCCCGTGCCGCGCCCGGCGCCGGTGGCGGTGTCCACCGATTCGGGCATGGGATGGCGATCCGCAAGCAGTTGGCGCGGGCCGTTCAGGCGCTGCAGCAGCGCCTTGCGCTCGGGGGTGCGCGGCGACAGCATGCCGGCCCAGAGGTAGACACGGATGGCGTCGTAGCTGCCCACCGTGCCTTTCTCCGGATCGGCGACGAAGGCGTTGGCCGTTTGCGACCAGGCACACCAGTCCGGCGCGAAGCCCTTGGGCGCCACGGCGTCAAGCATGCGCACGGTGTTGTCCGCCACTTCGCGCCACGGGCCGCGCGGGTCGGCCTGCTGAAAGTAGCGCAGCAGCTGCAGCGGCATGTAGCTCGGGTTGAGCCGCCACAGTGGCCCGCTGGCCACCGAGGCAGGCCACGGCAGCAGCATGCGGCCGAGTCCCGGCAACGCCACCACTTCGTCGCGCATCACCAGCGCCAGCAGGCTGCGGCCGAGCTTCGCGTAGCGCGGCTCGTTCCAGAGGCGGCCGGCTTCCATGAGCGCATAGGCGATCCACAGGTCGGCGTCGGAGGCGGCGTTCGCATCGAGCACGCCCCAGCCGCCGTCTGCTTTCTTGCCCCACTGCCAGGCCGGCAGCTGGGTGGCCAGGCTGCCTTGCGCGAGGTTGGCTTCGGTCCAGGCGAGCACGCGCGCGAAGGTCGGCTTGTCGTTGTGAACGAGCGCGAAGAACAGGCTGTACGACTGGCCTTCGGAGGTCGATTGCTGCTGCGGCGTGTGGAAGTCGATCACGCGCCCGTCGCGCTGGATATGCCGCGCGGCGAAGGTGGCCCAGTCGGAGGCGGGATGGCACGGTGCGGCGGCCGGCGCTGCCGAGGCGGCGCGCGAGGCGGCCCAGCCCAGCGCGGCTGCCGCGAGCAGGGGGCGTCGGCCGATGTGCGAGGGGGATGGCGGTGCGGTGCGTGTCATGGGCAACCTCCTCAATGCAAACGGCGCCGCGCCCGCAACTGCAGGCTGGCAAACGCCACCGCCGCGGTCAGCAAGGCCAGCGCCACGACCAGCCCGGCGAGCAGCAGCGGGCTGCGCGACAGGTTCCATTTCAGCCAGGCGATCGGCGGCAGGCTGCCCACGTAGTAGGTGTCCTGGCCGAGCACGCTGTGCACCTGCGCGTCGCGCACGATGGTCATGCTGCCCTGCACGCGCTTGAGCAGGTCGGGCGTCATCAGCGCAGCCAGCAGGGCTTCTTTCGAGGCCGCGCTGGTGACGGCGGCGACCACGCTGCGCCCACTGCGCAGCGGCGACTCGAAGCCCGCCAGCACCGCGTCGCGGCCGTCGTCGCTCATGGCGATCTGCATCGCGCCGGGCAGGTCTTCGCGCTGGCGCGCCCCGATGACGAAGTCGACGGCGGTGTCCAGCCAGCTGTTGAGTTTCAGCTGCGGCGACGTGCCGTTGCGCTGCAGCGGCATGTGGGCGGACCACTGCGCGAACAGCGGCTGGTTCTGCAGGTTGCCGATCACCAGCAGGTCCTTGTCGGCCCACTGCGCAACCTCTGCCGGGCGCCCGACCTTCACGCGCAGCGCGGGGTAGCCGGTGGCATGCCCGATCTGCCCGAGCAGGCCCAGGTAGGTTTCGGTGTCGGCGGCGTCGGGCGCGTTCGGCAGGATGACGGCCGTTTCCGAAAGGTCGGCCATGCGCGAGAACGGAAAGCCGCCGTTGGCGTAAGCCGCCAGGTCGGGCATCGCGATGTAGTGCGCAAAGCCCGACACGTCGATGGTCGAGGTCGGGTCGATCGCGCCGCGCACGTTGTCCAGCAGCGGCTGGCACCGACCGCCCGAGGGTTCGAAGTAGTAGTGCAAACGCAGCTGGCTGCGCGGGCCCAAGGCCAGCGGCGGCAGCATGACCTGCCGGTTTTCGGCCACCGTGCCGTCGGGCATGACCTTCACGGCCAGCGGGTTCCACCAGCGGTCGCCGGCCGGGTTGGCCGCGCGCAGCGGCAGTGCGCCGATGAAGTTGTTGTCGACGTTCACGTTGAGCGTCGACTGGTCGGGCCGCACGCGCGGCGTGTAGCGGTACTGCAGGTCGAGCGGAATGCCGCGGCTGCGCCAGGTGAAGAGGTCGGGCGGCAGCTGCAGGTTCACGCGCACCACGTCGGGCGTGTAGCCCGACACCGAGAGGTCGGCGGCGGCGGTGAGTTCGCCCAGCTGCAGCGGACGGTCGCTCGGCACCCAGCGCGGTGCGTCGTAGGGCTTGCGCGGCGGCGGCTCCTGGAACGCGCTGATGCCGGTGCGTTCGCCCGAGAACGCGCGGCTGTTCAGCGCCAGCGCCGCCGCGGCGGTGCGCAGCTCGGCGGCGTCGCGGCCCATCACCAGCAGCAGCTTCGACGCCGCGTCCTGCGGGTGGTCGACCACCGCCAGCGCCGGGCCCTGCACGGCCGGCAGCGCGAGGTTGGCGATGCGCGTGTCGGGCAGCACGAAGACCACGGCGTGCCCGGCCGGCAGTTCGCCGCGCGTCACCGGGAAGGTGGCGCCGCGGTAGTCGGCGAGTGCGCCGAACCAGGACGACACGATGCCGGCCGCCTCGAGCAACGGCGGCGATTCGGCGTCCCCGAACACGAACGGAATGCGCGCGCGCCGCACGTCGCGTCGGTCGAAGAAGGGCTGCGGCAGCGTGGCCAGGTCGCTCGTGAGCTTGAGCGGCGACACATTCAGCCGCAGCGTGCTCGACGCATCGATGCGCGCCCACAGGCTGGTGTGGGCCGGGTCTTCGCATTCGCGCGTGTAGTGCCCGACCAGCTCCACGTTGATGCGGTTGAACTCGGTGATCAGGCGCCGGTCGATCGGGATGTCCTGCGTCTGGGGCTTGCCGGCCTCGGCGCGGCTCACCGGCAGCGTGGCGACGAGCACGTCGTTCACCGTGACCTTCAGGTGCGAGAGCTCGGGGATGAGCGACGGCGAGTAGGCGTAGTTGAGCTTGAGCGACGCGGCGGTGACCAGCTCGTCGGCGCGCACGTTGAACGGAATGCCCACGGTGCCGCTGATGCCGCGCAGCTGCACGGCGTAGTCGATGCCCAGCTGCGTGAGGTTGAGCTCGCGCACCGCGCCGCCGGGGGCGGCCGCGGTCGCCACCGGCGTGGCCGGCCGTGCCGGTGCGGGTGAAGGGGCCTGGGGCTGTTGCGGTTGGGCCCACGCGCCGCCCGATGCCGCGGCAGCCAGCGCGAGCGCCACCAGGGTGGCGCCGCGGCGCGATGCCGGCCGCGGAAGGGTCGCCATGCCGCCGGGCACATGCAGGGAGGTCGTCACACAGGGTCCTTCGCTTCGACAGGCGGCTTCGGGGACGAAGCCGCGGAGGGGCGCAGCCGGGAGGTGGCGGCGCGGTAGTAGTGGGCGAACATGTTGCGAAAGCCCGTCGCGCTGATGCGCACGAGGTGGCTGAGCACGCGGTGAATGCCCACGCGCGGGTAGTTGCCCCAGCGCGCGGCCCAGATGTCGGCGCGCGCCATCGTGCATTGCACCAGCGCGCGTTCCTGCACGAGCGTCATCGGCGCAAAGCGCAGGCCCAGGCGTCGTCCGCTGCTGAAGCGCACAGTGGCGGCAAAGCGCGACTCGGTCTCGCCGCGGTACAGCGCCACCCCCACCTTCGCGTCCTGCGCGAGCGGGACGTCGGCCGGCAGCGCGATGCCCAGGCCGCCGCTGGAAAAGTCGAAGGTGCTGCAGCGCATCGAGGTGCCGTCTTCGAGGTACAGCGTGGCCGGCACCTCCAGCGCCACGCGGTGCGCGCTGCGCACCTGGCGCGACTCGTTGGCCGCGGCCACGCAGGCGCCCAGGATCATCAGGTTGTAGACGGTCCAGGCCAGCGTGAGCCACACGGTCGCGATGTTCTGCGGATCGACCCAGGTCAGGCGCCAGACGCCCGCGCACACGCCCAGGAAGTTCAGCATCAGCAGCACCAGGCTGGCGCGGGCGATCTGGGTGTCGAAGTACGCCTCCTGCACCAGGCCGCCCTTGGCCGTCACGTTGAAGCTGCCGAGCTTGGGGTTGATGAGCGCCACCAGCGTGGGCCGGAAGATGTACCAGGCCAGCACCGCCTCGTAGACCTCGTTCCACAGCAGGTAGCGAAAGCGCCCCTGGATGCGGCTGTTGGTGAGGTTCGCATGCAGGATGTGCGGCAGCGCGAAGGCGAAGATCATCGACGCCGACGCGTGGATCACGCTCGCGCCGAAGAACAGGTAGGCCAGCGGCGCCGTGAGGTAGATCAGGCGCGGCAGGCCATACAGGAAGTGCAGCATCGCGTTCAGGTAGCACAGCCGCTGCGCCCAGTGCAGGCCACGCCCGAACAGCGGGTTGTCGATGCGGAAGATCTGCGCCATGCCGCGCGCCCAGCGGATGCGCTGGCCGACGTGGCCCGAGAGGCTCTCGGTGGCCAGCCCGGCCGCCTGCGGCAACGCCAGGTAGGCGGTGTTGTAGCCGCGGCGGTGCATCTTGAGCGCGGTGTGGGCGTCTTCGGTGACGGTCTCCACCGCGATGCCGCCGACCTCTTCGACGATGGTCCGGCGCAGCACCGCGCACGAACCGCAGAAGAAGGTCGCGTTCCACAGGTCGTTGCCGTCCTGGATCAGTCCGTAGAACAGCTCGCCTTCGTTGGGCACGCGGCCGAAGGTGTCCAGGTTGCGCTCGAACGGGTCGGCCGAGAAGAAGTAGTGCGGCAGCTGCACCATGCCCAGCTTCGGGTCGCGGCCGAACCAGCCCATGGCGATCTGCATGAACGAGCGCGTCGGGATGTGGTCGCAATCGAAGATCGCGACGAACTCGGCCGTGGTGTTCTTCAGCGCCGCGTTGATGTTGCCGGCCTTCGCATGGCGGTTGTTGTCGCGCGTGACGTGGGTCACGCCGAGCTCTTCGCAGAACGCGCGGAACTCCTCGCGCCGGCCGTCGTCGAGCACGAAGATCTTGATCTTGTCGCGCGGCCAGTCGATCGACTGGGCCGCCAGCACCGTCGGGCGCACCACCGAGAGCGGCTCGTTGTAGGTCGGAATGAAGAGGTCGATGGTCGGCCAGAGCGCCGTGTCTTCCGGGAGCGGGACCGGCTTGCGCTCCAGCGGCCAGGCGGTCTGCACATAACCCAGCAGGAGCACCACGAACGCGTAAAGCTCGGCCATCAGCAGGCCCACGCCCAGCACGAGGTCCAGCAGGTTGTCCATGTACATCGTCTCGGTCACGCGCCAATAGGTGTAGCGCGAGGACACGACGACCGACAGCACGATCATCACCAGCCCGGCAAAGCGGCCGCGGAAGCGGTTCGTCACCAGCGCCGCGGCGAAGATGCCGACCGACAGCACCAGCTGCTGCTCGAAGGTCATCGGTGCGATGACCAGCGCCGGCAGCACGGCCAGCGCCACGAGCCAGCCCAGCAGGCGCACCGGCCACAGGCGCAGGAAGCCGGGCGCTTCGCGCGGCACGTAGCCGGTGTCGCCGGTATTGCTTTTCATCGGGTCGGTTCCTGGCGTGGCGCAAAGGCCTGCGCGGACGAGGGCAAGGGCGAGGCAAGGCGCGCGAGGAGCCGCTCGGCGATCACCGACACGTCCTCGGCCGCCTGGCTCAGGGGCGCGTAGTGCCGCACGGGCAGGGCCGAGGCGAGCGCCTCCGACACCGAGGCGTCCAGGTGCAGCACGCCGAGCAGCTCCTGCTGCAGGCGCGCGCGCAGCATCGCGAAGACGTCGTGGTTCAGGCGCCGGCCGGGATCGACCTGGTTGATGACATAGGCGCTGCCGCGGTAGCCGGCGCGGGCGCGGCAGTACTTGTCGACCATGCGCTCGACGATCGGCAGCGTGGCGAACGAGCCGGCGTCGGCGAGCACCGGGATCACGCAGACGTCGGCCGCACGCAGCGCCTGCTGCAGATAGACGGTGGGACCGGGCGGCGTGTCGACGATCACCAGCATGTCGGGCGGCAGCCCGAAGCGCGCCAGCGTGTCGCCCAGCCAGCCGGGGCGGCGGGACAGCTCGTGCTCGAAGCCGATCAGCCGCTCGTCGTCCACCGTGCCGAAGGGCAGCAGCACCACGCCGCCGTGCGCGGGGCACATCGCCTGCGTCCAGGGCAGCTGGCCGGCCGCCGCAGCCAGCAGGCCATCTTCACCGCCGTGGTGCGGGTCGTTCGCCACATGAAAGCGCAGCGCGTTCTGCGGATCGAGGTCGATGGCCAGCACCTGGCGTCCGCGCGCCGCGAGGGTGGTGGCGAGGTTCGCGGCAATGGTCGTCTTGCCGACACCGCCCTTGGAGGAAATGACAGGGATGACGACCATCGTCACGTCGGCCGGCGCCAGCGTGACATGGGACCCGGCGGCACCGCGGTGCGCGCGGGCTCCGCGAGCCGGGCAAACAACGCCTGCAGTTCGTTCGGCGCAGGGCCGGCAGCCGCGGAAAACAGCGGCGCCACCGGCGCGGCAAAGGGCGCCGGCGGAACGGACGGAGCGGGTGGCATGGGCGCCATCGCGGGCGCCGCCGCCGGCGTGCGATCGATCGGCCCGCCCGAGAGCAGCGGCCAGGGGCTCGCGGCCTGCGCCTGTGCCTCGGGGGGCTCGAACTCCTTGTACGCGTGGGCGTCGCCGCCGAACTTGCGAAACAGGCCGGCGACGTCTTCGGCAGAGCGGTCGTCGGGGTTCATGGCGAGCTCCTCGCGAGGCGCAGCGCGACGACGGGGCCTGCCGGCGCATGGCGTTCGAGCGCCGTCACGCGCAGCGAGGGCGGCATGCGCTGGGCGTCGAACCAGGCCTGGTAGACGCCTTCGAAGAAGCCGCTGCTCCAGCCCAGTGCCTCGGGGCCGAAGGCCATGGCCAGGGGGCTGCACGCGTGCGTGATGGCGAGGCAGTCGGCCTCTTCGCGCAGGCTGCTGAAGCCCCAGTCGATGCCGTCCCAGCGCGCATTGAACTGCGACTGCAGGTCGGCCAGCGTGTCGCACGGGGACACGGGCAAGGCGTTGGCCACGCGCTGGCCGATGCGGAAGAAAAGCTGGCGAATGTCTTCAGGCGGCAGACCGGCACTCAGTTCGGCGGCTATGCCCCGGTTGAATGCCAACCACTGTGCGCTGCACGCGCGCCGTTCGTAGTGCTGAAAAACGGGCTCTGCGATGTCCATATCGGGGCATTGTGTTGGAGCTGTTAATAATCGACAACAAATGTCGAACGGCGTTCACAATCGGAAACCGTTTAACTCACCCCTACGCAACACCTGCCGCGCTGGATCTTGGGAAAAGCGAATTTTTGTGCGCCGCTCAGGCGAGCGCGGCCATCAGTTCGGTCTCGATGGCCAACTGCGTCTTCTGGCCCTGCAGCTCCGGCCCGCTGATCAGGAAGGTGTCTTCCACCCGTTCGCCCAAGGTCGTCACCTTCGCCAGTTGCAGGTTCAGGTGATGCCGCGCGAGCACGCGCGCCACCGAATACAGCAGCCCCGCGCGGTCGCTGGCCGAGATGCTGAGCAGCCAGCGCTGCGCCTTGTCGTCGGGCACGAGGCTGATGCGCGGCTTGATCGGAAAACTGCGCACCCGGCGTGACACGCGTCCCATGCTCGGCGCGGGCAGGGCGCCGGCCTCGGTGAGCGTTTGCGCCAGGCCCGTCTCGACCATGCTGATCAGGTCGCGGTAGTGGTCGGGCTGGAAGGTTGTCACCACCTGGAAGGTGTCGAGCGCATAGCCGTTGCTCGTGGTGTGGACCTTGGCGTCCAGGATGCTGAACGACGACTGATCGAAGTAGCCGCAGATGCGCGCGAACAGGTCGGACTGGTCGGGCGTGTAGACCACCACCTGCAGCCCTTCGCCCACCGGCGACAGGTGCGCGCGCACGATGGGCAGCGCCTTCGGGTCGATGGGCACGTTCTTCGGCGGCACGAAGCGCGAGAGTTGCTTGGCGTGCCAGGCGATCTCGGTGGCGTCGTGGCGCATGAAGTAGCCGACGTCCAGCGTGTCCCACAGCGCCTTGTGCGCCTCGAAGCGCTGCGCATGCAGGGCGAGCAGCACCAGCGCCTCGCGCTTGCGTGACTCGACCTCGGCGTCGGGATCGGGCATGCGCCCGCCGAGCGCGCGCAGCGTGAAGCGGTACAGGTCTTCGAGCAGCTTGCCTTTCCACGCATTCCACACGCGCGGCGAGGTGCCGCGGATGTCGGCAATGGTCAGTAGATACAGCGCGGTGAGGTAGCGCTCATTGCCCACGCGCTTGGCGAAGGCGCCGATGACTTCGGGGTCGCTCAGGTCCTGCTTTTGCGCGACCTGGCTCATCACCAGGTGTTCGGCCACGAGGAACTCGATGAGCTTCGCGTCTTCGCGTGCGATGCCGTGCTGCTTGCAGAACCGTTGCACGTCGCGTGCGCCGAGCGTGGAGTGATCGCCGCCGCGGCCCTTGGCGATGTCGTGGAAGAGGGCGGCGACGTAAAGAATCCAGGGCTTGTCCCAACCGGCCGCGAGCTGCGAGCAGAACGGGTACTCGTGCGCATGCTCGGCAATGAAGAAGCGGCGCACATTGCGCAGCACCATCAGGATGTGCTGGTCGACCGTGTACACATGGAACAGGTCGTGCTGCATCTGCCCCACGATGCTGCGGAACACGCGCAGGTAGCGCCCCAGCACCGAGGTCTGGTTCATCAGCCGGAAGGCATGCGTGATGCCGTAGGGCTGCTGCAGGATCCGCATGAAGGTCACGTGGTTGACCGGGTCGTTGCGGAACTTGCTGTCCATCACGTGGCGCGCGTTATACAGCGCGCGCAGCGTGCGCGCCGACAGGCCCTTCACGCCGATGGTCTTCTGGTACAGCAGGAAGGTCTCGAGCACCGCATGCGGCTCGCGCTCGTAGAGGTCGTCGCTGGCAATCTCGATGAGGCCGGCGCGCTCGTAGAAGCGCTCGTTGATGGTCGTGGGCTGCTCGTCGATGGGCTGCAGCCGCTCGGAAATGTTGAGCAGCAGGATCTGGTTGAGCTGCGACACCGCCTTGGCCGCCCAGTAGTAGCGGCGCATCAGCGCTTCGCTCGACTTGCGCTGCGACTCGCTCTCGTAGCCGAAGCTCGCGGCCACGGCGGTCTGCAGGTCGAACACCAGCCGGTCTTCGCGGCGGTTGGCAATCACGTGCAGGCGGGCGCGAATCAGCGAGAGCAAGGCTTCGTTGCGCTTGATCTGCTGTGCCTCGAAAGGCGTGGCCAGACCGTTTTTCGCCAGGTCGTCCCAGCGGCTGCCGAAGCCGGCGGCCTTGCTCATCCAGAGGATGGTCTGCAGATCGCGCAGGCCGCCCGGCGATTCCTTGCAGTTGGGTTCGAGCGCGTAGGGCGTGTTGTCGAACTTCTGGTGGCGGTGCCGCATTTCCTGCGACTTGGCCACGAAGAAAGCCTGCGGGTCGATGGCCTGCGTGAACTGGCGGCGAAAGGACGCAAAGAGCTTCTTGTCGCCCGTGATGAGGCGCGACTCGAGCAGCGAGGTCTGGACCGTGATGTCCTTGGCGGCCTCGTCCAGGCACTCGTCGAGCGTGCGCACGCTGGAGCCGATCTCGAGGCCGGCGTCCCAGCACTGGCCGATGAAGGCCTCGATGCGCGCCGGGTCGATGCCGCTGTCCTGCCCGTCGGGCGGCAGCAGCAGGAGCACGTCGACGTCGGAGTAGGGGAACAGCTCGCCGCGCCCGAAACCGCCGACCGCGGCCAGCGCGAAGGCGTCGCCGAAGCCGGCTTCGTTCCAGAGCGCCGTGAGTGTCTGGTCGGCCAGCGCCGAGAGCTGGCGCAGCACCGTGTGGACGCTGCGGGTGGGCGCGCGTGCGAAGCGCAGGGTGTCGAAAAGGGCGAGCTTTTTCGCGCGATAGGCTTCGCGCAGCATTGCCACGTCGATCTTGGCTGCTTCGATCACGGCGGGGGCGCGCTTGGGCGCGTCAGGTTTTGGTCGAGGTGACGAAGGCCGGCAGCGGCGGGCTGCCTTCGGAAAGGGTCAGCACCTCGTAGCCGGTTTCGGTGACGAGCACGGTGTGCTCCCACTGGGCCGACAGCGAGTGGTCGCGCGTGACGATGGTCCAGCCATCGTACTGGCCGCCCTTGAAGTCTTCCTTCACGTCGCGTTTGCCGGCGTTGATCATCGGCTCGATGGTGAAGATCATGCCGGGCTTGAGCTCTTCCATGGTGCCCGGGCGGCCGTAGTGCAGCACCTGGGGTTCTTCATGGAAGCGCTGGCCCACGCCGTGGCCGCAGAACTCGCGCACGATCGAGAAGCCCTGGCCTTCGGCGAACTTCTGGATCGCATGGCCCACATCGCCCAGGTGAGCGCCAGGGCGCACCTGCAGGATGCCGTGCCACATGGCTTCGAAGGTGACGCTGCACAGGCGCTTGGCCGCAATGGAGGCGTCGCCGATCACGAACATGCGGCTGTTGTCGCCGAACCAGCCGTCCTTGATGACGGTGACGTCGACGTTCATGATGTCGCCCTTCTTCAGGGGCTTGTCATTGGGGATGCCGTGGCACACCACGTGGTTCACCGAGGTACACAGCGACTTCGGGAACGGGACGCTGCTGGCGCCCATGTAGCCCACCGTGGCCGAGGTGGTGCCCTGCTTGACCATGTATTCGGCGGCCAGCCGGTCCACGTCGTTGGTCGTGATGCCGGGCTTGATGAAGGGCGTGAGGTAGTCCAGCACCTCGGAGCCGAGGCGGCAGGCGACCCGCATGGCTTCGATGCCTGCGGCGTCTTTGTAGGTAATGCTCATGCCCCGAATTATCCCATTGACCCGGCTAAAATCCCGGGTTAACGCGGATGACCCCAGTCAGCGGCCCTCCGCCCAGATTCCTTGATTCCCAACGCGGCCCCCAGGCCCCCCATCGACCGTGACGCAGCCCGCATCCCAAGCCCTTCCTGTCGTAACCCTGTTCGAGGGCGGCAGCGCACTCAGCGATTTCCGTGCACGGCAGCTGCTGCCGAAACTGCAGGCCATCGAGCCGCGCATCGAGGGCATTTCGGCCCGTTTCGTCCACCTGGTGGTCACTGATGGGTCGCTGGATGCGGCCGACCGCGAACGCTTTGCCGCGCTCCTGACCTACGGCGAGCCCTTCGAGGCCGTGGCGGCCAAGGCGAGCGCCTCGGTCGTGGTCACGCCCCGCCTGGGCACCGTGTCGCCCTGGGCTTCCAAGGCCACCGACATCGCCCACAACTGCGGCCTGGCGCTGCGCCGCGTGGAGCGCGTCACCCAGTACCACCTGAAGCTCAAGGCCCCGCTGATCGGCAAGGCCCCTGTGCTCGAGGGCGACGCCCTGGCCGCCGTGGCCGGCCCGCTGCATGACCGCATGACCGAATCGGTGCTCGCCGCGGTCGAGCAGGCGGCCAGCCTGTTCAGCGAACTGCCGGCCCAGCCGATGGCGCAGGTCGACGTGCAAACCGGCGGCCGCGACGCCCTGGTGGCGGCCAACACGGGCTTCGGCCTGGCGCTGGCGGAAGACGAAATCGACTACCTCGTCGAAGCCTTCACCCGCCTGGGTCGCAACCCCAGCGACGTCGAGCTGATGATGTTCGCGCAGGCCAACAGCGAGCACTGCCGCCACAAGATCTTCAACGCCAACTTCACCATCGATGGCGTGGCCCAGCCCCAGAGCCTGTTCTCGATGATCCGCCACACCGAGAAGCAGAACCCGCAGCACACGGTGATCGCCTATGCGGACAACGCCTCGGTCATGGAAGGCGCGACCATCGAGCGCTTCATTCCCGTCGAAGGCTCGCAGAGCTATCAAAAAGATAGCGCTCTGAGCCACGTGCTGATGAAGGTCGAGACGCACAACCACCCGACCGCCATTTCCCCGTTCCCCGGCGCCTCGACCGGCGCGGGCGGCGAGATCCGCGACGAAGGCGCCACCGGCCGCGGCTCCAAGCCCAAGGCCGGCCTGACCGGCTTCACGGTCTCCAAGCTCTGGCCGGAAGAGGGTCATTACGGCAAGCCCGAGCACATCGCCAGCCCGCTGCAGATCATGACCGAGGGCCCGCTGGGCGGCGCCGCGTTCAACAACGAATTCGGCCGTCCCAACCTCCTGGGCTACTTCCGCGAGTACGAGCAGGCCGTGGCGAGCGACCTCGACACCGTGCAGCGCGGCTATCACAAGCCCATCATGATCGCGGGCGGCCTGGGCAGCATCGACGCCACCCAGGCCAAGAAGATCCTGTTCCCGGCCGGCTCGCTGCTGATCCAGCTCGGCGGCCCCGGCATGCGCATCGGCATGGGCGGCAGCGCCGCCAGCTCGATGGCGACCGGCGCCAACGCGGCCGAACTCGACTTCGACTCGGTGCAGCGCGGCAACCCCGAAATCGAACGCCGTGCGCAAGAGGTCATCAACCACTGCTGGCAGCAGGGCGCGGCCAACCCGATCCTGGCGATCCACGACGTGGGCGCGGGCGGCCTGAGCAATGCGTTCCCCGAGCTGACCAACGACGCCGGCCGCGGCGCGCGCTTCGACCTGCGCGCCGTGCCGCTCGAAGAATCGGGCATGGCGCCCAAGGAAATCTGGTGCAACGAAAGCCAGGAGCGCTACGTGCTGGCCATCGCGCCGGCATCGCTCGAACAGTTCAAGGCCTTCTGCGAACGCGAGCGCTGCCCGTTCTCGGTGGTCGGCGTGGCGACCGAAGAGCGCCAGCTGCTGGTGGCCGACGAAGGCGCCGCAGTCCAGCCGGTCGACATGCCGATGGACGTGCTGCTCGGCAAGCCGCCCAAGATGCACCGCGACGTCAAGACCGTGGCGCGCAGCTTCAAGCCCCTCGACCTCACGGGCGTCGACCTGCAGAAGGCCGCCATCGACGTGCTCGCGCACCCGACTGTGGCCTCGAAGCGCTTCCTCATCACCATCGGCGACCGCACCGTCGGCGGCCTGACGCACCGCGACCAGATGGTCGGCCCGTGGCAGGTGCCCGTGGCCGATTGCGCCGTGACGCTGGCCGACTACAAGGGCTTTGCCGGCGAGGCGATGAGCATGGGCGAGCGCACGCCGCTGGCTGCGCTCGATGCGCCGGCCTCGGGCCGCATGGCCGTGGCCGAGGCCATCACCAACCTGCTGGCCGCGCCGATCGAGCTGTCGCGCGTCAAGCTGTCGGCCAACTGGATGGCGGCCTGCGGCGAACCCGGCGAAGACGCCGCGCTGTACGAGACCGTCAAGGCCGTGGGCCTGGAACTGTGCCCGGCGCTGGGCGTGTCGATTCCGGTCGGCAAGGATTCGCTGTCGATGCGCACGCAGTGGAAGGACGATGGCGAAGCCAAGAAGGTCACGTCGCCGGTCAGCCTGATCGTCACCGCCTTCGCGTCGCTGGCCGACGTGCGCGGCACGCTCACGCCGCAGCTTGACGCGACGGAAGACGACACCACGCTCGTGCTCATCGACCTCGGCCGTGGCCAGCACCGCATGGCCGGCAGCATCCTGTCGCAGACGCTCAACCAGAGCGGCGACACCGTGCCCGACCTCGACGACCCGGCGCAACTGGTCGCGCTGGTCAACGCCGTGAACGCGCTGCGCGCCGACGGCAAGATCCTCGCGATGCACGACCGCAGCGACGGCGGCCTGTTCGCCACCGCCTGCGAAATGGCCTTTGCCGGCCATGTGGGCGTGGCGCTGAATGTCGACATGCTCGTCACCGAAGGCGACGGCATTTCCGACAGCCGCATGGAAACCGGCGACGCCAAGAACTGGGCCCAGCAGGTCAGCGCGCGCCGCGAAGAACTCACGCTCAAGGCGCTGTTCAACGAAGAGCTGGGCATGGTGCTGCAGGTGCGCACGGCCGAGCGCAACGACGTCATGCAGGTGCTGCGCGCCCACGGCCTCAGCGCGCACAGCCATTTTGTCGGCAAGACGCGGCCCGCAAGTTCCACGATGGACGCCGGCAAGGGCAAGCTCGAAGTCTGGCGCGATGCCAAGTCGGTGTTCAGCGCCAGCCTGCACGACCTGCACCAGGTGTGGGATTCGGTCAGCTGGAAGATCGCCCGCGAGCGCGACAACCCGGCCTGCGCCGATGCAGAGCACGCCGCCGCCGGCGTGCCGAACGACCCGGGCATGCATGTGTTCCTGCCGAACGCACAGCCTGCAGCGCCGGCCATCCTGCAATCGCGCCCCAAGGTCGCGATCCTGCGCGAGCAGGGCGTCAACTCGCATGTCGAGATGGCGTATGCCTTCACCGAAGCCGGCTTCGAGGCCTACGACGTCCACATGACCGACCTGCAGACGGGCAGGGCGGACCTCGCCAACTTCAAGGGCGTGGTCGCCTGCGGCGGCTTCAGCTACGGCGACACGCTGGGCGCCGGCATCGGCTGGGCGCGCAGCATCACCTTCAACCCGAAGCTGGCCGAGCAGTTCAAGACCTTCTTCGGCCGTGACGACACCTTCGGCCTGGGGGTGTGCAACGGCTGCCAGATGTTCGCCGAGCTGGCCGACATCATTCCGGGCGCCGACGCCTGGCCGCGCTTCACCACCAACCAGAGCGAGCGTTTCGAGGCGCGCCTGTCGATGGTCGAGGTGCTCGAGTCGCCCAGCATCTTCTTCGCGGGCATGGCCGGCAGCCGCCTGCCGATCGCAGTCGCGCACGGCGAGGGCTATGCCAACTTCAAGCACCGCGGCGACGCCGCCAAGGCCATCGGCGCAATGCGCTTCGTGGACAACCACGGCCAGCCGACCGAGCAGTACCCGTTCAACCCGAACGGCAGCGCGGGTGGCCTGACCTCGGTGACCACGCCGGACGGTCGCTTCACCGCCGTGATGCCGCACCCCGAGCGCGTGTTCCGCAACATCCAGATGAGCTGGACGTCGGGCGACAAGAGCGAACTGAGCCCGTGGATGCAGATCTGGCGCAACGCGCGCAAGTGGGTGGGTTGATCGGGCACCCTCAGGCCGTGCGAGCGGCCTGAATCAGGTCAACAAGAAATGCCCTCCAGGCTTTTGGTCTGGAGGGCATTTTTCATGGGGGTTGGTGCGCCCGAAGCGCTGTCGATCAGCGCTGGCTGTTCAGCATCGACGCCTTGAACGACAGCACATGGGTCTTCGCCGCTTCGGCCGCCGCGTCGGCATCGTGCCGCTGCAGCGTGGCGACGATGGTGCGGTGCTCTTCGATCACCTCCGCCAGGTGTCCCTCGGCGGCCAGTGAAATCGCCCAGAAGCGCTGCGAGCGCGCGTGCAGCACGCTCAGGATGTCCTGCAGCATCGCGTTGCGCGCCGCTGCAGCGATCTTCTCGTGGAAGAGGCGGTCGAGGTTCATCACCGACATCGCATCGCGCCGCCGCGCCGCCGCCTCGAACTGCTCGGCAATGGCCTGCAGCTCGGCCAGTTCGCCTTCGGTGATGGCCGCCGCGGCCAGGCGCATGCACAGCACTTCGTTCACCAGCCGGACCTCGATGAGCTCCAGCGCGTCGTTGATCGACAGCGGCGAGGCCATCGCGCCCTTGCGCGGAATGATGCGGACCAGGCCCTCGGCCGACAGGCGGTGCAGCGCCTGGTTGACCGGCGTGCGGCCCACGCCCAGCCGCTCCATCACCTGGGCAGTGTTGAGGTACTCCCCGGGCTTGTAGGCCAGGGTCACCAGGGCTTCCTTCAGGCGCAGGTAGGCCGTCTCGTTGAGGGAGATGGCTGCTTCGGGCCGCCGGGCGGGGGCTTTGCGGGCGGGCGTGGCTGCTTTCATCGGCGCGAGGTCTTCATGGTGGGGTGCCCTGATGGTACCTGTGGGAAATCCCTTTGAAGTTTTTGTGGACTCACTGTAATATCGTTGTGAAATTTCACTGAAACTTCAACAGAGCACCGCCATGAACCTGTCTTTCGAACTTCCCCAGGGGAATGCCCCGCACACGCTGAGCTTCGAGGCCAGGCACCTCGTGATCGCCGGCTGGACCGGGCGCGACACCGCCGCCATCGAGCACCACATCGAGGAACTTGCCGAGCTGGGCGTGCCCGCGCCCAGCGCCGTGCCGCTGTTCTACCGGGTGGCCACCCAGCAGCTGAGCCAGGCCGACGTCGTGCAGGTGGTGGGGGCCGACACCTCGGGCGAGGTCGAACCGCTGCTGTTCCTGCACGGGGGCGAGTTCTTCGTCTCGATCGGCTCGGACCACACCGACCGCGCGCTGGAAGCGCACAGCGTGGCGCTGTCCAAGCAGATCTGCGTCAAGCCCGTGGCGCGCAGCGCCTGGCGGCTGGCCGACGTGCAGGAGCGCTGGGACACGCTGGTGCTGCGTTCGTGGATCGAGGAGGGCGGTGAATGGCGCCTGTACCAGGAAGGCACGCTGGCCGCGCTGCGCCCGCCGGCCGATCTGCTGGCGCGCTGCGCCGCGGCCGACGGTGAACCGGCCGACGGTTTCGCGATGACCTGCGGCACGGTCGGCGCCATCGGCGGCATTCGCCCGGCCGCGCGTTTCCGCATGGAACTGGTGGACGAGCACACCGGCCGCCGCATCGCGCACGAGTACCGCGCGGTCTCGCTGCCCATCGTCGCCTGACGCGCAAGGACCGCACATGCCCGCCCCGATCTCCCTCGCAGCCGCCCGCGCCGATCTGGCCGCGGGCCGTGCCACCTCCGCCGAACTGACTGCATCGGCGCTGCAACGCATCGCCGATCCTTCCGGCGAAGGCTCGCGCACCTTCACCCGTGTGCTGGCAGACCGCGCCCGGCACCTGGCGCGCGCCTCCGACAGCTTGCGCGCAGGCGGCCTCGTGCGCTCGCCGCTCGAAGGCTTGCCGGTCTCCGTCAAGGACCTGTTCGACGTGGCCGGCGAAACGACGACCGCCGGCTCCGTCGTGCTGCGCGATGCGCCGCCTGCCGCGCACGACGCCGAGGCCGTGCAGCGCCTGCTGGCGGCGGGTGCGGTGCTGGTCGGCAAGACGAACATGACCGAGTTCGCGTACTCCGGCCTCGGCCTCAATCCGCACTACGGGACGCCGGCCAATCCGTGGCAGCGCGGCGAACGGCGCATTCCCGGCGGCTCGTCGTCGGGCGCGGCGGTGGCGGTGGCCGACGGCATGTGCGTCGCGAGCGTCGGCAGCGACACCGGCGGCTCGGCACGTATTCCGGCGGCGCTGTGCGGCATCACCGGTTTCAAGCCGACGGCGCGTCGCATGCCGGGCACCGGGCTCGTGCCGCTCTCGCACAGCCTCGATGCGGTCGGCGTGATGGCGCTCGACGTGGCCGGTTGCGCGGCGATGGACGCGGTGCTGTCCGGCGTGTCCGAGGTACCCCGGGCGCAGCGCCTGCGCCAGGCGCGCTTCGCGGTGCCGACCACGCTGGTGCAGGACGACATGGACGCGCACGTCGCCGCCACGTTCCGGCGTGCGCTGCAGCGCCTCTCGGCCGCCGGTGCGGAACTGGTCGAGCTGGTGGTGCCCGAGTTCGACGAGCTCGCCGCCATCAATGCCGCAGGCGGCTTCAGCGCCGCGGAGTCATGGGCGTGGCATGCCGAGCTGATCGAACGCAGCGGCAGCGGCTACGACCCGCGCGTGCTCAACCGCATCCTGCGCGGCAAGGACTTCACGGCGCGGGCCTACCTCACGCTGCAGGCGCAGCGGGCCGACTGGCAACGCCGCGTGGCGATGCGCCTGGGCGAGGTCGACGGCTGGCTCATGCCGACCGTGCCGCTGGTGGCGCCGCGCATCGAGGCCCTCGAAGCCGACGAGGCGCAGTACTTCGCGGTCAACGCCGCGATGCTGCGCAACCCCTCCATCGTCAACTTCATGGACGGCTGCGCCATCTCCTTGCCCTGCCATGCGGCCGGCGAAGCGCCCGTGGGCCTGAGCCTTGCAGGCCTGCCGATGCGCGATGCCGCGCTGCTCGCGTGGGCTGCCGACATCGAACGCGCCCTGCGTGCCACCGCCGATTGACCCGTCTGCCAACCCTCAAGAAACTCCGGAGAACTCCATGACCCAGCGCTTCCGTTTCCCGCTCGCCTCGTTCGCCTGTTTTGCCGCCGGCCTGGCGTGCATCGTGCCCGTCGCCCACGCGCAGGACGCCTATCCGTCCAAGCCGATCCGCATGGTGGTGCCGTTCCCGCCGGGCGGCAGCATCGACATGACGGCGCGCCTGGTCGGCCAGAAGCTCTCGACGGCGCTGGGCCAGCCCGTGCTGGTGGACAACCGTCCCGGCGCCAGCGGCAACATCGGCATGGACTACGTCGCCAAGGCGCCCAAGGACGGCTACACCTTGTTGATGGTGCACACCGGCCTGGCTTCCAACGCCCACATGTTCGCGAAGCTGCCCTACGACCCGATCAAGGACCTGGCGCCCGTGATCCGCGTGGCCGACCAGCCCAACGTGCTCATCATGAATCCCAAGTGGTCGTTCAAGAACGTCGGCGAACTGGTGGCCTACGCCAAGGCCAACCCCGGCAAGCTCAGCGTCGGCACCTCGGGCGTGGGTGGCCCGCAGGACGTGGCCGCGCGCCGCTTCATGCAGATGACCGGCACCGACTTGCTCAACGTGGCGTACAAGGGCGGGGCGCCTGCGCTGTCCGACCTGATCGGCGGGCAGATCGACATGATGTTCGAGACCTCGCCGACCGCCGTTCCCTACGCCAGGAGCGGCAAGCTGAAGGCGCTGGCGGTCACGGGCGACAAGCGCGTTTCGACCTTGCCCGACGTGCCGACGGTGGCCGAGTCCGGCGTGCCGGGTTACCGGTTCATGGGCTGGGTCGGCCTGGTGGCCCCGGCCGGAACCCCGGCACCGATCATCGCCAAGCTCAACGAACAGGTGCAGGCGCTGCTCAAGAACGCCGACACGCAGAAGCAGTTCACCGACCTCAGCCTCGAGGTCATCGGCGGCTCGGCGGCGGACTTCACGGGCTTCGTGCGCAAGGAGTCGAACGACTACGCCCGGTTTGTCAAAGACTTCAACATCACGCCGCAATGAAAAAAGCCCCGCGACTGCGGGGCTTCTTCGTTGGGCGATGGGCCGAGGCTTACTCGACCTTGGCCTTCGCGCGCAGCTCTTCCTGGTACTTCTGCAGGCGCTGCTGTTGCAGCTGCTGCGTGATCTGCGGCTTCACTTCTTCCAGCTTCGGCAGTTGGGCCTGGCGGATGTCGTCGACGCGAATGATGTGATAACCGAACTGGGTCTTGATCGGGGCAGGGGTGGTCTCGCCCTTCTTGAGCTTGATCATCGCCTCCGAGAACTCGGGCACGAAGCTGGCGGGGTTGGCCCAGTCGAGGTCGCCGCCATTGGCGCCCGAACCCGGGTCCTTGCTCTGCTTCTTGGCGATGTCTTCGAACTTGGCGCCCTTCTTCAGGTCGGCCATGATCTTCTTGGCCTGGTCTTCGGTTTCGACCAGGATGTGGCGGGCCTTGAATTCCTTGCCGCCGTTGGCTGCCACGAACTTGTCGTACTCGGCCTTCACGTCGGCGTCGGACACCGCGTTGGTCTTGCGGTAGTTCTCGAACAGCGCGCGGATCAGGATGGCCTGGCGGGCGAGTTCGAGCTGGTTCTTGTAGTCCTCGGTGGCGTCGAGGCCTTGCTTCTGCGCTTCCTGCATGAACACTTCGCGCGCCACGATTTCCTCGCGCAGCTGGTTTTGCATTTCAGGCGTCACCGGGCGGCCGGCGGCAGCCAGCTGCTGGGCCAGGACGTCCATGCGGGCCTTGGGCACCGCCTTGCCGTTGACGATGGCGGCGTTCTGCGCCAGAGCTGACAAGGGGAGTGCACTGATCAGCGCTGCGGCCGCAACGGCCTGCAAGATGTGTTTTTTCATGAAATGAATATCAGGCTGGAGAGGAAATGCGCGTGTAGGAAAAGGCGCGGGAAAGAAAGCAGGAATCAGGAGGAAAGAAGGAGAGGGTGGGCGGCCGCGGCGAACGCGGCAAGCAACCGATTGGACGACTCAGAGCACCTCGATGGCGATGGCGTGCAGACCCTGTGCGATAAAAACTTGGAGGGCATCATACACAAGCCGATGCCGCGCCACGCGGGGCTTCCCGTCGAACAGCGGGGAGGCGATGCGCACCCGGAAATGGGTGCCGTAGCCCTCGGCGTTGGCGCCCGCATGGCCCGCATGGGACGCGCTTTCGTCGATCACTTCAAGCTGCGTGGGCGCCAGCGATGCGCGCAACGCCGCTTCGAGCGCGGCCACGGTGGGCAGGGGAAAGGTGGTGGCGTCGGTCATGCGGTCGGCTTGTCTTCCTTGAGGTGCGGCGCGATGTACAGGCCCTGCGCCACCAGGAAGACGATCGGGAACACATAGCCCCAGAGCTTGAAGTTGACCCAGGCCTCGGTCGTGAAGTACGCCGCCACGTAGCCGTTGATGAGTGCCATGAAGAGGCAATAACCGATCCACGCCACATTGAGCCGGGCCCAGATGCGCTCGGGCAGCTCGAGCTGCGCGCCCAGCAGCATCTTCAGGAAGTTCTTCTTCAGCGCCCACAGCGCTACCGCCAATGCGATCGCCATGGCGCCGTACAGCACCGTCGGCTTCCACTTGATGAAGCGGTCGTCGTGCAGCACCAGCGTGAGCGTGCCGAACAGCAGGATCAGCACCAGCGTGGCCTTCTGCATCGCCTGCAGCTTGCGTTCCATGGCGTAGATGACGGCCATCTGCACCACGGTGGCGGCCATGAGCACGCCGGTGGCGGTGTAGATGTCGGCGAACTTGTAGGCGCCGAAGAACAGCAGGATCGGGAAGAAGTCGAGGAGCAGTTTCATTTCTTTTGGAAGTCGAGCGACGCCGAGTTCATGCAGTAGCGCAGGCCGGTTTCGGTGGGGCCGTCGGGGAACACGTGGCCCAGGTGGGCGCCGCAATTGGCGCACACGTTTTCGGTGCGCACCATGCCGTGCGAGCGGTCGACGATGTTGCGGATGGCGCCGGGCACGGCTTCTTCGGAGAAGCTGGGCCAGCCGCAGCCGGCGTCGAACTTGGTGGCCGCTTCGAACAGCTTGGCGCCGCAGCAGATGCAGTGGTACGTGCCGTCGTCCCAGTGGGCTTCGTACTTGCCGGTGAAGGGGCGTTCGGTGGCGGCGTGGCGCGTCACCTCGAAGGCGGCGGGTTCGGCGCCCTTTTCAGCGAGCAGGGCTTTCCATTCGGCGTCGGTTTTCTGTACGGGCGTGGTCATGATGAGCAACTGATTTCGATCGTGGAGGCCCAGTCGGGCGGGAAGCCGGCGTAATCGTCGGCACCGGGGTGTTCTTCACATGGGGTTTGGAGCAGCGTCAGCAAGGTTGCCACACCCGTGTGGTCCTTTTGCTGACTGGCTTCGATGGCCTGCTGGCCCAGGTGGTTGCGCAGTACGAACTTGGGGTTCGTCCGCAGCATCAATTTTGCCGCCGCGGCCCGCGGCAATGGCGCATGCCGCTCTGAAAAAGAGAGCATCCAGGCGTCGAAGCCGGGCCGGTCGAGGAACAGGTCGCGCACCGGCTCGACATTGCCGTCGGCCATGTGGTTCGACAGGCGGCGCCAGAAGATGGTGTGGTCGACCTTCTCGGCCGCCAGCAGCTTGAGCACGCCTTCGATGAGCGCGCGGTCGCCCTCGGCGGGCGTGGCCAGGCCCAGCTTGGCGCGCATGCGGTCCTCGAACGCGTTGGGGAACACGGTCTTGTACGACTCCAGCGCGGCCACGGCGACTTCCTGGTCGCCGATGAGCGGCAGCAGTGCCTGCGCCAGGCAGAACAGGTTCCAGTAGGCGACGTTGGGTTGCTGGTTGAAGGCGTAGCGGCCCTGGGTGTCGCTGTGGTTGCAGATGTGGCGCGGGTCGAAGCCATCGAGGAACTGGAACGGCCCGTAGTCGATGGTGAGCCCGAGGATGCTCATGTTGTCGGTGTTCATCACCCCGTGGCAGAAGCCCACGGACTGCCACTGGGCGAGCAGGGCGGCGGTGCGCTCGCTCACGGCTTCGAGGAACGCCGCGTAGGCGTTGCCGTTGAAGCGCGCGGTATTGCGGCATTCGGGGTAATAGCGGTCGATGACGTAGTCGGCCAGCGCGCGCAGCTCGTCTTCGCGCTGGTTGGCGGCGAAGTGCTCGAAATGCCCGAAGCGCACGAAGCTCGGCGCGACGCGGGTCACGACAGCGGCGCTTTCGGCGGTTTCGCGGTAGATGGGCGCGTCGGAGCCGGTCACGCACAGTGCGCGCGTGGTCGGAATGCCCAGGCCGTGCATGGCTTCGCTGCACAGGAACTCGCGGATGCTCGAGCGCAGCACGGCGCGGCCGTCGCCGCCGCGCGAGTAGGGCGTGCGCCCCGCGCCCTTGAGCTGCACTTCGAGCCCGCCCTCGGTCTCGCCGAGCAGGATCGCGCGGCCGTCGCCCAACTGCCCGGCCCAGACGCCGAACTGGTGGCCGCTGTAGACCGTGGCGATGGGGCGCGTGCCAGCGACCGGCAGGCTGCCGGTGAGTGCGGCGAGCGTGGTGTCCGAGTCGCGCCAGCCAGGCGGCAGGCCCAGCTGGCGCGCCACGGCGTCGCTGTGGCACACCCAGTACGGGTCGGGCAGCGGCGTGGGGCGCAGTTCGGTGAAAAAGGCGGAGCCCAGCGTCGAGAAGCCGGGCTTCCAGCGCAGGCCCAGGTCGGCGACCGGGGTGTCTTCGGCTAGCAAGCTCATGCCCGGATTGTCCGGCAGCCCACGAAACCCCGGGCCGCAGAGGCCATCGGCGACGTGGGGTGGTTGGGGTGGCGGCTGCGGCCGATCAGTTCAGCAGCGCGCCGCGCAGCGCCCCGGCGCCGCCGAGCGCGAGGCTGGCGCGGTACTGGGCCGGCGGCAGGCCGAACCAGCGTTTGCAGGCGCGGAAGAAGTTGCTGACGTCCACGAAGCCCAGCCGGTCGGCCACGTCCGCGAGCGTGTGGCGCTGCTCGGCCAGGTACTGCTTGGCGAGTTCGCGGCGCGTACGGTCGAGCAGGGCCTGGAACGACACCGACTCTTCCTGCAAGCGGCGCTGCAGGGTGCGGTCGGCCAGCCCGAGGCCCGAAGCCACGTCCTGGCGGCGCGGCTCGCCGTGCTGCAGCCGGCGCGCGATCTCGGCGCACACCAGGCTGGCGGTGGTGGTCTGGCCCAGCAGGTTGAGCTGGTCGTCGAGCAGGTGCTCCTGCATCTCGCCCAGCGCCGCGTGGTGGGTCGGCAGCGGCATCGTCATGTCGGCCGACGACAGCAGCAGGCGGTTGGCGGGCGCGTTGAAGCGGATCTCGCAGCCGAAGGCTTCGCGGTGCAGCCGGTCGTCGGCCGGCGGCGGGTAGACGAACTCCATGGCCAGCGGCTGCAGCTCGCGGCGCGTGAGCCACTGGCACTGCATGAAGACGGTGAGCAGGGCGTACTCGACGCGCTGGCGCGGAATCGGCAGCGTGCCGCCGGTGTGCTCCATGACCATCCAGCAGCCGCGCGCGTCGGACTGCAGCGAGAAGGCGGTGGCGTCGGAGATCACGGCCATGTAGCGCGCAAGCCGCGTGAGCGCCGCGCCCAGGTGGGGGCTGCAGGCCATGGCGTGGCCCACGGTGCCCAGCTTGCTGTGCGTGGCGGCCAGGTCGCGGTCCAGGCCCAGCGTGGGCCGTCCGGCGTGCGCCACGGCCACCTGCCAGAGCACCGAGATTTCGTCGACCGGGAAGCGCGCGTTCTGGCGGTGCAGCGATTCAGGGTCGAAGCCGGCGTCGCGCAGCAGCGCAGGCACGTTCAGCCCCTCGGCCTGGAACATCGACAGCACGCCTTCCAGCCACGCGGCCGAACTGGTGCGCAGCTCCGGCTGCGGGCAGCCGGGGCGGCGCGGCGGCCGGCGCGAATGGCGTGGCAGGGAGGCTTCTGAAGTCATTCGATTGGCTCGCTTGCGATAGCGGTGAAAACGGCGCCGGTTCCTAGAATTTTTCCAGTGCACAGCGGCCCCGCAGTATGGGCGGCGCGCACCGAGCCAGGAATTCCGATTAACCCGGTGTGGAGACAAAACATGAAGACAACGACAACGGCACAAAACCAGGGTGCGGCAGGACAGACGGCGATGGCGCGCGCCATTGCAACGGTGGCCACGCTGGCCGCCGCGGCGGCGCTCGCGGCCTGCGGCGGTGGCTCGTCGGGATCGCCAGGCTTCCCGATCCTGCCGCCCGCACCGGCACCGGCACCTGCCCCCGCTCCGGCGCCCGCCGCCGACGGCCCCATGGTGCGCCAGACCACGGCCGGCAAGGTCGAAGGCGTGGACGACAGCGCCAAGACCGGCACCTGGTCCTGGAAAGGCGTTCCGTTTGCCCAGCCCCCGGTCGGCGCGCTGCGCTGGCGCGCACCGGTCGAGCCCGAGGCGTGGACCGGCATCCGCCCGGCCAAGGCCTTCGGCAACGCCTGTCTGCAGATCGGTCGGCTCTTCAGCCCCGGCACCAGCAACACCTACGACGCAACCATCGGCACCAACCTGGGCAAGCCGGTCGGCAGCGAAGACTGCCTGTTCGTCAACATCTGGCGCCCGGCCACCACCGACAAGAACCTGCCGGTGCTGCTGTTCATCCACGGCGGCAGCAATATTTCAGGCTACACGGCCGATCCGCTGTACGACGGCGCGGCGCTGGCCAAGGCCACCAACGCGGTGGTCATCACCGCCAGCTACCGGCTGGGCATCCTGGGCTTCCTGAACATGCCGCAGCTGCGGCCGGGCGGCAGCGCGGGCGACGATTCGGGCAACTTCGCGCTGCTGGACAACATGGCGGCGCTGCGCTTCATTCAAGGCAATGTCGCCAACTTCGGTGGCGACCCGGGCAACGTCACGCTGTCGGGCGAATCGGCCGGCGCGACCAACCTGCTGGCGGTGATGACCTCGCCGATGGCCAAGGGCCTGTTCCACAAGGCCTTCGAGATGAGCGGCGGCATTTCGCTCGCGACCAACCTGCCGGCAAAGACGCTGCCGACGCTGCAGCCGGTGTCGGTGTCGCTGACGCAGGGCCAGACGATCCTCGAAAAGCTGCTTGTCGCCGACGGTACTGTGGCCGATGACGCGGCGGCCAAGGTGTACATCGGCACGCGCACGCCGGCGCAGATTGCCGAGTACCTGCGTGCGCAGGAGGGCGGGGCGCTGCTGACCAAGGTCGCTGCAGCCGGCCTGGGGGCCGTTGCGCCCATTCCCGACGGCACGGTACTGCCGGCCGACCCGATCGGCGCCATCGCAGCCGACAAGTACGTCAAGGTGCCCATGCTCGCGGGAAACACGCGCGACGAAGGCAAGCTCTTCGCGTCGCTGCTGAAGACCATCGGCTACCCGGACCCCGGCTGGATCGTCACCGACGCCCAGCGCTTCTCGATGATGTTCGGCTTCAACCCCGATGCCGCGCCCACGCTCACGGTGGCCGACATCATCCACCCGACCTACCTGCCGGTAGGTGCGGTTGGCCTGGGCTACAACGCGGCCACGGACACCATCACGCAGGGCCTGTTCGGCGCCAACCGCGACAACCTGCTCAACACCATGAAGACGCGCCAGTCGAACATCTGGCACTACCGCCTCGACTGGTCGCAGGAGGCCGCACCGTGGAACGACGTGTACGGCGCCGCGCACGCCTTCGACCTGCCGTTCGTGTTCGGCAATTTCGAAGGCTCGCTGCTCAGCAACGTGATGGGCGGCAAGGCCAACGAGAAGGGGCGCGTGGCGCTGTCGAAGGCCGTCATGGCCAGCGTCGGCGCGTTCATGCGCAACGGCGATCCGAACACGCCCGAACTCGGTGCAACCTGGGGCACGTGGCCTTCGCAGATGCTGCTCGACGCGACGCCGACGGCCGCCAAGATCACGCCGGTGACGGTCCCTTGAAGAGCCGCTTCGTTCAATCATGCAGTGCGGGTTTGTGTCATTGTGCAAGTGGCCGAAGCTTGCGTGAATCTCTCGTTCGCAAAGCTTTTTGAAGTCATTTCACATAGGAGTCCGTAGATGCTGGGTTTGATGCAAGACCAACCGCTTTTGATCTCGTCGCTGATCGAGTTCGTCGAGCGCCACAACGGCGACGGCGAGATCGTCTCGCGTCGTGTCGAGGGTGATATCCACCGCTGCACCTGGAGCGACATCGCATCGCGCGCCCGGCAGGTGGCCAACGCGCTGGACGGCGAGCAACTGCTGTTCAGCGACCGCATCGCCACCCTGGCCTGGAACGGCTACCGCCACCTGGAGCTGTACTACGGCGTGAGCGGCAGCGGCCGCGTGCTGCACACCATCAACCCGCGCCTGCACCCCGACCAGATCGCGTGGATCGCCAACCATGCCGAAGACCAGATCCTGTGTTTCGACCTGAGCTTCCTGCCGCTCGTGCAGGCCGTGCATGCGCGTTGTCCCACGATCCGGAAATGGGTTGCACTGTGTGACGCCGACAAGCTGCCGGCCGACAGCGGCGTGCCCAATCTCGTGAGCTACGAAACCTGGATGGGCGCGCAGTCCACCGACTACGACTGGCCCACCTTCGACGAGAACTCGGCCTCGAGCATGTGCTACACGAGCGGCACCACGGGCAACCCGAAGGCTGCGCTGTACAGCCACCGCTCGACCATGCTGCATGCCTACGCTGCCGCGCTGCCCGACGTCATGCGCATCTCGGCGCAAGACTCGGTGCTGCCGGTGGTGCCGATGTTCCACGTCAACGCCTGGGGCATTCCGTACTCGGCCGCGCTGGTGGGCTGCAAGCTCGTGTTCCCGGGCCCGTCGCTCGACGGCAAGTCGGTGTACGAACTCATCGAAGCCGAGGGCGTGACCTTCGCGGCCGGCGTGCCTACGGTCTGGCAGATGATGCTGGGCCACATGCAGGCCAACGGCCTGAAGTTCAGCAAGCTGAACCGCACCGTCATCGGCGGCTCGGCCTGCCCGCCGGCCATGATCACGGCGTTCCAGGAGAACTACAACGTCGAGGTGCTGCACGCCTGGGGCATGACCGAGATGAGCCCGCTGGGCACGCTGTGCACGCTGAAGAACAAGCACCTGTCGCTGCCCGCCGACGCGCAGCTGCAGATCCGCATGAAGCAGGGCCGCGCCATCTTCGGCGTCGACATGAAGATCGTCGACGGCAACGGCGACGAGCTGCCCTGGGACGGCAAGGCCTACGGCGACCTGCTGGTCAAAGGCCCCTGGGTCGTCAAGGAGTACTACAAGGGCGAGGGCGGCAACCCGCTGGTCGCCGACGGCGCGGGCCGGGGCTGGTTCCCCACCGGCGACGTGGCCACCATCGACGCCGAGGGCTACCTGCAGATCACCGACCGCAGCAAGGACGTGATCAAGTCGGGCGGCGAGTGGATCAGCTCCATCGAGATCGAGAACATCGCCGTTGCGCACCCGGCCATTGCCATGGCGGCCTGCATCGGCGTGTTCCATCCCAAGTGGGACGAGCGCCCGATCATCGCCGTCGTAAAGAAGCCCGGCGCCGAAGTCACCCGCGAGGAGCTGCTGAAGTTCTACGAGGGCAAGACCGCCAAGTGGCAGATTCCCGACGACGTGGTGTTCGTGGAGGCCATTCCGATCGGCGCCACCGGCAAGATTCTGAAGACCAAGCTTCGCGAACTGCTCAAGGACTACAAGCTGCCGGGCCTTTGAAGCACGGCCAAAGCCCACCCGCACTGTCGCGCACGCGATAGGAAGGCCGCTTCGGCGGCTTTCCTTCCGGGCAATCCCTGTGCGGCGAAGAAAAGGGCGCTTGTACGCTGGCGTCCCCCGGCTCTTTCACTCAGGAGACTCTTCATGCACTTCGGTATCAAGTCAGTGGCAGCCTGTGCCATGTTGGTGAGCGTTTCAGCGTCATTTGCCCAGAAGGGCGAGACCGTCAAGATCGCCTGGCTCGACCCGCTGTCGGGTCTCATGGCCGCCGTGGGCACCAACCAGCTCAAGACCACGCAGTTCCTGGCGGAAGAGTTCAACAAGAAGAATGCCTCGGGCGTGAAGTTCGAGATCATCGCGATCGACAACAAGCTGAGCCCGCAGGAGACCACCGCCGCGCTGCGCTCGGCGCAGGACCAGGGCGCGCGCTACATCACCCAGGGCAACGGCTCGGGCCCGGCGCTGGCGATCATCGATGCCATCGAGAAGAACAACGCGCGCAACCCCGGCAAGGAACTGCTCTACCTGAACTACGCGGCGGTCGATCCCGACCTCACCAACAGCAAGTGCAGCTACTGGCACTTTCGCCTCGATGCCGACACCTCCATGAAGATGGAGGCGCTGACCACCTGGATGAAGGACCAGACCGACATCAAGAAGGTCTATATCCTCGGCCAGAACTACGCGCACGGCGTGCAGGTGTCCAAGTACGCCAAGGAAGACCTGAAGGTCAAGCGCCCCGACATCCAGATCGTGGGCGACGACCTGCATCCGCTGGCCCAGGTGCGCGATTTCTCGCCGTACATCGCCAAGATCAAGGCCTCGGGCGCCGACACCGTCATCACCGGCAACTGGGGCTCCGACCTCTCGCTGCTCATCAAGGCGGCCAACGACTCGGGCCTGGACGTCAAGTTCCTCACGTACTACGCACCGGGCGCCGGTACGCCCACGGCCATGGGCGCCACCTCGGCAGGCAAGGTCTACACCGTGGCCTATGCCCACTACAACATGGGCGGTGAAATCCAGAAGCTGCTGACCGGCTACAAGAAGAAGATGAACGACGACCTGACGCAGTCGTCGATCTATCACACCTTCGCATTGCTCGATGCCGCCTTCGTGCAGACCAAGTCGACCGACCCCGTCAAGGTGGCCGCGGCGCTCGAAGGCATGAAGATCAAGAGCTTCAACGGCGAGGTCGAGATGCGCAAGGCCGACCACCAGCTGCAGCAGGGCCTGTACATCTCGCGCTGGGAGAAGGCCAGCGCCAAGTACCCCTACGACGCCGAGAACACCGGCTACACCAACGTCCCTGTGAAGTATTACGAGTCGTATGTGGCGAGCACGCCCACGACCTGCCAGATGAAGCGCCCCTAGGCGTCTTTGTGAACGCATTTCCTACCCATCGGTAGAAAAAACCTACCGATGGGTAGCAAATCAGGAAATGCACTGTCGCCTGCGCGATAGATACGTGCCCTTGCGGCCCCTTCCTTACGGGCATTCCCTGAGGGGTGGGGTGGCAAAGACTTGTACGCTTGTGCAGCGTTTTTGATATCGGTTCTGACCAGGAGATATAGATTGAAGTTCGCTCTGAAGATCGCTACCGCCGCCGTGCTCGCGGCAACTGCCGCCGGTGCATTCGCCCAGAAGGGTGAGACCGTCAAGATCGCGTGGCTCGACCCGCTGTCGGGCCTGATGGCGGCGGTCGGCACCAACCAGCTCAAGACCTTCCAGTTCCTGGCCGAAGAATTCAACAAGAAGAACGCGGCCGGCGTGAAGTTCGAGGTCATCGGCATCGACAACAAGCTCAGCCCGCAGGAAACCACCGCCGCGCTGCGCTCGGCCATGGACCAGGGCGCGCGCTACGTGGTGCAGGGCAATGGCTCCGGCCCGGCGCTGGCCATCATGGACGCGCTGGAGAAGCACAACGCCCGCAACCCGGGCAAGGAAGTCGTGTACTTCAACTACGCGGCCGTCGATCCCGACCTGACCAACAGCAAGTGCAGCTACTGGCACTTCCGCCTGGACGCCGACACCTCCATGAAGATGGAAGCGCTGACCACCTTCATGAAGGACCAGACCGACATCAAGAAGGTCTACCTGATCAACCAGAACTACTCGCACGGCCAGCAGGTCTCGAAGTACGCCAAGGACAACCTCAAGAGCAAGCGCCCCGACGTGCAGATCGTCGGCGACGACCTGCACCCGCTGGCCCAGGTGCGCGACTTCGCGCCCTACATCGCGAAGATCAAGGCGTCGGGCGCCGACACCGTCATTACCGGCAACTGGGGTTCCGACCTCGCGCTGCTCATCAAGTCGGCCAACGACTCGGGCCTGAACGTCAAGTTCTACACCTACTACGCCGTGACCAACGGCACGCCGACGGCCATGGGCGCGGCCTCGGACGGCAAGGTGTACATGGTGGGCTACAGCCACTACAACGCCCCGGGCCCGATCGCGCCGATGATGAACGAGTTCAAGAAGCGCTTCAACGAAGACCTGTACACGACCTCGCCGTACACCGTGTACGCGATGCTCGCCGAAGCCTTCGTGCGCACCAAGTCGACCGACCCCGTCAAGGTGGCCGCCGCCATGGAAGGCATGAAGTTCAAGAGCTTCAACGGCGACGTCGAGATGCGCAAGTCCGACCACCAGCTGCAGCAGGGCCTGTGGATCACGCGCTGGCAGAAGGCCGACGCGAAGAGCCCGTACAGCCCGGAAAACACCGGCTACACGCTGGCACCGGTGAAGTACTACGAGCCCTACGTCTCGAGCACGCCCACGTCGTGCCAGATGAAGCGACCCGGCGGCGCCTCCTGATCGGCGTCTGATCGCCCCCTGACCGGTCGAGGCCCGACTTCAACACTCGGGCCTCTTTCTTTTTCAACCGACACGGAAGACCGATGAACGTCGAATTCTTCGTCATCTCACTGCTCAACGGCGTCAGCTACGGCTTGCTGTTGTTCATGCTGAGCTCTGGCCTTACGCTGATCTTCAGCATGATGGGTGTGCTCAACTTTGCACACGCCAGTTTCTACATGCTGGGCGCCTATTTCGCCTACACCCTGTCGGGCGTCGTCGGCTTCTGGCCTGCGCTCTTTCTCTCGCCGCTGCTGGTGGGCGCACTGGGTGCGGCCTTCGAGCGCTACAGCCTGCGCCGGGTCCACAAGTTCGGCCACGTGCCCGAGCTGCTGGTGACCTTCGGCCTTTCGTACCTCATCCTCGAGCTGGTCCAGCTGGTCTGGGGCCGCTCCACGGTGCCCTACGGTCTGCCCGAGGCACTGCAGGGGCCGCTCTTCACGCTGTACGGCACGCAGTTCCCCAAGTCGCGCTCGTTCATCATGCTGGTGGCGCTGCTGATGCTGGTGTCCGTGTGGCTGCTGCTCACGCGCACGCGCATCGGCCTGGTGATCCAGGCGGCGCTCAAGCACCCCGACATGGTCGAGGCGCTGGGCCACAACGTGCCGCGCGTGTTCATGCTGGTGTTCGGCGGCGGTGCCGCGCTCGCCGGCCTGGCGGGCGTGGTCGGCGGCAACACCTACGTCACCGAACCGGCCATGGCGGGTTCGGTCGGCTCCATCATCTTTGTGGTGGTGGTGGTCGGCGGCATGGGCTCGCTGGCGGGCGCCTTCCTGGCGTCGCTGCTGATCGGCATCATCCAGACCTTCGCCGTGGCGCTGGACCACTCGCTGGCCACCGCGCTGCAGGCGCTGGGCGTGGCCGTGACCGACCAGACCTTCGGCTACGAGCTGCTCAAGCTCACGATCTCGCAGGTCGCGCCGATCCTGCCGTACCTGTTCCTCGTGCTGATCCTCATCTTCCGCCCGAAGGGTCTTCTGGGCACCCGGGAGGACTGACACCATGACCACCGCAACCACCACTTCCCCGACCCCGACGCGGTACTACCGCTTCAAGCCCTGGAACATCGGGCGCTACCTGATCTGGGCGCTGTTCGCGCTGGTGCTGATCATCTCGCCGATGCTGTTCAAGAGCAGCCTGGCGCTGACGATGCTCTCGCAGATGGGCTACCTGATCATCATCTGCCTGAGCTACAACATCCTGCTGGGGCAGGGCGGCATGCTGAGCTTCGGCCATGCCGTCTACACCGGCCTGGGCTCGTTCATCGCCATCCATGCGATGAACCTGGCGACCAAGGGAGGCCCGACGATTCCGCTGGTGCTCATTCCGCTCGTCGGCGGTCTGGCGGGGATGTTCTTCGCCATCCTGCTGGGCTTCGTGACCACCAAGAAATCGGGCACCACCTTTGCCATGATCACCATGGGCATCGGCGAGCTCGTGGCCTCGATGGCGCTGATGTTCCCGAGCTTCTTCGGCGGCGAGGGCGGCATCACCACCGACCGCGTGTACGGCCCGACCTTCTTCGGCTTCAACTTCGGTTCGCAGATCCAGGTGTACTACCTGATCGCCGCGTACTGCTTCGTGTGCACCGCCCTGATGTATGCCTTCACCGGCACGCCGCTGGGCCGCATGCTGAACGCGGTGCGCGACAACCCGGAGCGCGTCGAGTTCATCGGCTACAACACGCAGCGCGTGCGCTACTTCGCGTTCATCATCGCGGGCTTCTTCGCTGGCATCGGCGGCGGCCTGGCCTCGATCAACTTCGAGATCGTGAACGCGGCCGACAGCCTGAACGCCATCCGCTCGGGCGGCTACCTGCTGTTCACCTTCCTGGGCGGCGCGGTGTTCTTCTTCGGTCCGATCATCGGTGCGGTGCTGCTGGTGTTCGCCTCGATCCTGCTGTCCGAACTGTCGAAGGCCTGGCAGCTGTACTTCGGCCTGGTGTTCGTGTTCATGGTGATGTTCGCCCCGGGCGGCATCGCGAGCCTGGTCATGATGAACCTGCGCGTGGCCAAGTTCGGCAAGTTCAACCGCTTCTGGGGCCTGTACGCCGCGCTCGCCGTGGCACTGGTGCCGGTCGTCATCGGTGCGGCTGCGCTGATCGAGATGATCTATCACATCCAGCTCAATGCGGCGATGGGCCCGGACCTGAAGTTCTTCGGCACCACGCTGAACACGGCGGGCATGAGCAGCTGGCTCGGCGCCATCGCGATCCTGGCCGTCGGCCTGGGCCTGCTCGAGGTGGCCCGGCGCCGCTTCGTGCGGGTCTGGGGCCAGGCGCAGGAAGAGATCGAAGCAGAAATCAAACGTCGGGAGGCGGCGTAAATGAGCGCGCAATACGCATTGGAACTGAAGGCGCTGCGCAAGAATTTCGGCAAGACCGAAATCATCCGCGGCGTGGACCTGGCGGTGAAGGCCGGCGAACGCATCGCCGTGATCGGACCGAACGGCGCGGGCAAGTCGACGCTGTTCAACCTGATCAGCGGGCGGCTCACGCCCACCAGCGGCGAGGTGCTGCTCAACGGCCAGCGCATCGACGGCAAGAAGCCTTACGAAATCAACCGCCTGGGGCTGTCGCGCAGCTTCCAGATCACCAACATCTTCCCGAAGCTCAGCGTCTTCGAGAACCTGCGCTGCGGCGTGCTGTGGAGCCTGGGCTACAAGTACACCTTCCTGCGCTTTCTCTCGAACCTGGACGACGCCAACGCGCGCACCGAAGAGCTCATCAAGCAGATCGGCCTGGAGCGCAAGCGCGACGTGCATGCGGTGAACCTCACCTATGCCGAACAGCGCGCGCTCGAGATCGGCGTGACGATTGCCGGCGGCGCCGGCGTCATCCTGCTGGACGAGCCGACGGCCGGCATGAGCAAGACCGAGACTTCGCACTTCATCTCGCTCATCAAGCACGTCACCGTCGGCAAGACGCTGCTGACGGTGGAGCACGACATGGGCGTGGTCTTCGGGCTGGCCGACAAGATCGCCGTGGTGGTCTACGGCGAAGTCATCGCCTTCGATACGCCGGCTGCCGTGCGCGCCAATGCGCGCGTGCAGGAGGCTTACCTCGGTTCCTCCGTGGCCGATGCACAGGGGGCGGGACACTGACATGCTGAAGCTTCACGACATCCACGCCTACTACGGCAAGAGCCATGTGCTGCATGGCGTTTCCTTCGACGTCCGCCCGGGCGAAATCGTGGCCCTGCTGGGACGCAACGGCTCGGGCCGCTCGACCACGGCCAAGGCCATCATGGGCCTGGTGCATGCCGAAGGCACGCTGCAGTGGAAGGGCAACGACATCCTGCGCCGCAAGGCCTACGAGATCGCGCACATGGGCATCGGCTACGTGCCCGAGAACCGCGAGATCTTCCCCAAGCTCACGGTGCACCAGAACCTGCTGCTGGGGCAGAAGGGCACGGGCAAAGGCAGCCGCTGGCAGTTCGACGACATGTACACGATGTTCCCGCGCCTGAAGGAGCGCCAGCACACCGAGGCCGGCGTGCTCTCGGGCGGTGAGCAGCAGATGCTCACGCTGTGCCGCACGCTCATGGGCGACCCCGACCTGATCATCATCGACGAGCCGACCGAAGGCCTTGCGCCCAAGATCGTCGAGCTGGTGGGGCAGTACCTGCGCACGCTGAAGGATAAGGGCATCTCGGTGCTCCTCATCGAACAGAAGCTCACCATCGCGATGCAGATTTCGGACCGCGCGCTCGTCATGGGCCACGGCAGCATCGTGTTCGACGGCACGCCCGACAGCCTGCGCGCCGACGGCAACACCCGCAGGGAATGGTTGGAAGTCTGATCCAGCCGGGAGTCCGGGCTGCGCCCCGGATTCCCCTTGTCCCGACAGCGACTGCGTGCCATTGTTGCGACGCGCAAAACGCCTAGAATCTTCGAAAAAGAACACTCGTGCTTTTTCTTCTTTTTCTTCACACACCAAGGAACGCAGCATGACGGCTGAATACAAAGTGCTCGGCGATGTCGCCGTGATCACCCTGACCAACCCGCCGGTCAACGGTCTCGGCTTCTCGACACGCATCGGCATCACCGACGGCCTGTCCAAGGCCAATGCCGACAGCGCCGTCAAGGCCATCGTCATCACGGGCGCCGGCAAGGCGTTCTCGGGCGGTGCGGACATCAAGGAATTCGGCACGCCCAAGGCGCTGCAAGAGCCCAACCTGCTGAGCGTGATCCTCTCGCTCGAAGCCTCTCCCAAGCCCATCGTCGCAGCCATCCACTCCGTGTGCATGGGCGGCGGCCTCGAGCTGGCGCTCGGCTGCCACTACCGTGTGGCCGCTCCCGGCACCAGCGTGGCACTGCCTGAAGTCAAGCTCGGCCTGCTGCCGGGCGCCGGCGGCACGCAGCGCCTGCCGCGCGTGCTCGGCGTGGAAACGGCCCTCAACATGATCGTCAGCGGCGAGCCGGTGAAGAGCGAACTGCTCGCCAGCCTGCCGGGCCAGAAGCTGTTCGACAAGCTGGCCGTCTCGGCCGAGTCGGTGTTCGACGAAGCCGTCGAGCTCGCCAAGTCGGTCGCAGCCAAGGGCGGCGACCTGCCGCTGGTGCGCAACCTGCCGTGCAAGCACCCGCAAGGCGATGCCTACTTCCAGTTCGCCAAGAACATGGTCGGTGGCATGTCGAAGAACTACCCCGCGCCGCTGAAGTGCGTCGACGCTGTGCAGGCCGCAACGAAGATGAAGTTCGACGACGGCATGGCCGAAGAGCGTCGCCTCTTCACCGCGCTGATGTTCACGCCCGAATCGCTGGCGCTGCGCCACCTGTTCATGGCCGAGCGCGCTGCAAGCAAGATTCCCGACGTGCCCGAAGACACGCCCCAGCGCGACATCAAGGCCGTCGGCGTCATCGGCGCCGGCACCATGGGCGGCGGCATCTCGATGAACTTCCTGAACGCGGGCATCCCCGTCAAGATCCTCGAGATGAAGCAAGAGGCACTCGACCGCGGCATTGCCACCATCAAGAAGAACTACGAAGCCCAGGTCAAGAAGGGCAAGCTCAAGCAGGACAAGTACGAGCAACGCATGGCGCTGTTGAGCACCACGCTGAGCTACGACGACCTGAAGGACGCCGACCTCATCATCGAAGCCGTGTTCGAAGAAATCGGCGTCAAGGAAAAGGTCTTCAAGGAACTCGACCGCGTCGCCAAGAAGGGCGCCATCCTGGCCTCGAACACCTCGACGCTCGACGTCGACAAGATCGCCTCGTTCACCGACCGTCCGCAAGACGTGGTCGGCATGCACTTCTTCAGCCCCGCCAACGTGATGAAGCTGCTCGAAGTGGTGCGCGGCAAGGCCACGTCCAAGGACGTGCTGGCCACCGTGATGGCCATCGGCAAGAAGATCAAGAAGACCTCGGTCGTGTCGGGCGTGTGCGACGGCTTCATCGGCAACCGCATGATCGAGCAGTACAGCCGCCAGGCCGGTTTCCTGCTGGACGAAGGCGCCACGCCGCAGCAGGTCGACAAGGCCGTCGAGAAGTTCGGCTTTGCCATGGGCCCGTTCCGCATGGGCGACCTGGCCGGCAACGACATCGGCTGGGCGATTCGCAAGCGCCGCGCCACCGAGCGCGCCGACATGAAGTACAGCCGCACCGCCGACAAGCTCTGCGAACTGGGCCGCTTCGGCCAGAAGACCGGGGCAGGGTGGTACGACTACCAGGCCGGCAAGCGCGACGCCATTCCGTCGGAACTCGTCAACAAGATGATCGAGGACCACCGCAAGGAACTGGGCATCACGCCGCGCAAGATCTCCGACACGGAAATCGTGCAGCGCCTGGTGTTCGCCCTCGTCAACGAAGGCGCGCACATCCTGGAAGACGGCATTGCCTCCAAGTCGGGCGACATCGACATGGTGTACCTCACCGGCTACGGCTTCCCGATCTACCGCGGTGGCCCGATGCACTACGCCTCGCAGGTCGGCCTGTACAACGTGGCCGAGACGATGAAGCGCTTTGCGCAGAACCCGCGCGACGACGCCGAGTTCTGGCAGCCCGCACCGCTGATCCAGAAGCTGGTGGCCGAAGGCAAGTCCTTCAGCTGACACGACTGAACCCGGATCAAGACCGCCCATGTTGAAACGCATCTTCCTCGGGCTGCTGCTGGTGCTGCTGGCACTCGTGGCGGCCGTGGCGGTCAAGACCTGGACCACGCCATCGCAACAGCTTGCGGTGGCGCCCGCACCGAAGCTCGAGATCGACCTGCAGGCCGCTGCGAAGCGGCTGGCCGGTGCGATCCCGATCCGCACGGTGTCGAGCCTGGACGATCCGGCCGCCAACCTGGCCGAGTTCGACAAGCTGCACGCCTACCTGGCGCAGCAGTACCCGAAGGTCCACGCCACCCTCAAGAAGGAAGTGGTGGGCCAGAAGGCCTTGCTCTACACCTGGACCGGCACCGAACCGTCGGCCAAGCCGATCGCGCTCATGGCGCACCAGGACATGGTGCCCATCGCGTCCGGCACCGAAAAGGCCTGGTCGGTCGACCCCTTTGCGGGCGAGATCAAGGACGGCTTTGTCTGGGGCCGCGGCACGCTCGACAACAAGGGCAACCTCTTCGCGCAGATGGAAGCCATCGAACTGCTCATCGGCAGCGGCTTCCAGCCGAAGCAGACGGTCTACCTCGTGATGGGCGACGATGAAGAGGTGAGCGGCCTGCGCGGCGCGCAGCCCATCGCCGAACTGCTCAAGTCGCGCAACGTGCGCCTCGACTGGGTGCTCGACGAAGGCCTGCTCGTGCTCGACGGCGTGCTGCCGGGCCTGAGCAAACCCGCGGCGCTGATCGGCCTGGCCGAGAAGGGCTACGGCACTTTCTTCCTGTCGCTCGACACCGCGCCCGGCCATTCGTCGATGCCGCCGCAAAAAAGCGCCATCGGCCGCATGAGCGCCGCGCTCGCGCGGCTCGAAGCCAACCAGATGCCCGGCGGCATCCAGGGCGTGGCGGGCCAGATGTTCGGTGCGCTCGCCCCCGAGATGGGCGGCGTCAACCGCGTCATGCTGTCGAACCTGTGGCTCACCGAGCCGCTGGTGCGTGGCCAGCTCGAGAAGAGCCCGAGCAGCAACGCCATGCTGCGCACGACCACTGCATTGACCATCGTGCGCGCCGGCAACAAGGACAACGTGCTGCCCGGCCGCGCCGAGGCTGCCGTCAACTTCCGCGTGCTGCCCGGCGACACGCTCGCCAGCGTCGAGGCGCACCTGCGCAAGGCTTTGGGCGACGACGAGATCAAGATCAAGCCGTATCCCGGCAACTCGGAGCCCTCGCCGGTGTCGCCCACCGACAGCACCGGCTACCGCGCGATCCAGCAAGCCGTGCGCCAGAGCTTCCCCGACGCCGTGGTGGCGCCCGGCCTCATGACCGCCGCCACCGACTCGCGCCACTTCAGCCTCGTGAGCGATGCCGTCTTCCGCTTCTCGCCGTTCCGCGTGAAGGGCGAAGACCTGGCGCGCTTCCACGGCAACAACGAACGCCTGGCCATCTCGAACTACGGCGAGATGATCGGCTTCTACCACCAGCTCCTGCGCAACACGAACGCTGCCGCGCCGGCGCAATGACGACCCCGTCTTCTTCCTCTTTTCCCTTCCATCTTCAAAGGACCTCACCATGACCAGCGCCGTCATCGTTTCCACCGCCCGCACGCCGCTCGCGAAGAGCTGGAAGGGTGCCTTCAACATGACGCACGGCGCCACGCTGGGCGGCCATGCCGTGCAGCACGCGGTGCAGCGCGCCGGCATCGACCCGGCTTCGGTCGACGACGTCATCATGGGTTGCGCCACGCCTGAAGGCGCCACCGGCTCCAACATCGCGCGCCAGATCGCACTGCGCGCCGGCCTGCCGGTCACCACCTCGGGCATGACCATCAACCGCTTCTGCTCGTCGGGCCTGCAGACCATCGCCACCGCCGCCCAGCGCATCATCGCGGGCGAGGGCGAGGTGTACGTGGCCGGCGGCGTCGAGAGCATCTCGTGCGTGCAGAACGAAGCCAACACGCACATGCTGGCCGACCCGTGGCTCGTGAAGCACAAGCCCGAGATCTACTGGAACATGCTGCAGACCGCCGAGCAGGTCGCCAAGCGCTACAACATCGGCCGCGACGCCATGGACGAGTATGGCGCACAGAGCCAGCAGCGCGCCACCGCCGCGCTCGAAGCGGGCCTGTTCAAGGCAGAAATCGCCCCCATCACCGTGCTGGCCGGCGTGGCCGACCCCGTGCTGGGCCTGCGCACCAAGGAAGTCACGATCGAGAACGACGAAGGCATTCGTCCCGGTACCACCAAGGAAGGCATCAGCGGCATCCGCCCGGCCATGCCCGGCGGCCTGATCTCGGCCGGCAACGCCAGCCAGTTCTCGGACGGCGGCGGCGCCTGCGTGCTGGTCGACGAGAAGTACGCGCAGCAGAAGGGCCTGGCGCCCATCGGCCGTTTCCTCGGCTTTGCCGTGGCCGGTTGCGAGCCCGACGAAATGGGCATCGGCCCGGTCTTCGCCATCCCCAAGGTGCTCAAGCGCCTGGGCCTCACGGTCAACGACATCGACCTGTGGGAACTGAACGAAGCCTTCGCCGTGCAGGTCATCTACTGCCGCGACAAGCTGGGCATTCCGGGCGACCGCCTGAACGTGAACGGCGGCGCCATCGCCGTGGGTCACCCCTACGGCGTGAGCGGCCAGCGCCTCACGGGCCACGCGCTCATCGAAGGCAAGCGCCGCGGCGCCAAGAAGGTCGTGGTCACGATGTGCATCGGCGGCGGCATGGGCGCTGCGGGCGTGTTCGAGGTCCTGTAACCATGTCCGGCTTGGGCATTGACCAGGAGGTCTCGCCCGAAGCCGTCCTGGAATATGGGCGCAGCGTGCTCGCTGCGCAGCCCTTCAGCGTGCTGATCGGCGCCGAGCTGCACGCCCTCGCGCCGGGCCATGCCGAGCTTCAGCTGCCGCTCACCGCGCAGCTGAAGCAGCAGCACGGTTTCGCCCATGGCGGCATCGTGAGCTACATGGCCGACAACGCGCTGACCTTTGCGGGCGGCAGCGCCTTGCGTGTGCCGGTCGTGACCTCCGAATTCAAGATCAACTACGTGCGGCCCGCCATCGGCCAGCGGTTGATTGCGCGCGCCCGGGCCGTGCACACCGGCAGCTCGCAGGCCGTGTGCACCTGCGAGGTGGTGGCGGTGGCCGACGACGGCACCGAGAAGCTCTGCGCGCTGGCGCAGGGCACCATTGCCACGCTGCCCGATTCCCCGAAGAAGAAGACTTCGTCACCCGCGAAGTCGTAGCCTGAAGAAGACATCACCATGAGCCTGCGTCCCACCCTCGACTTTCTGCTTTACGACTGGCTCGACGCCGAGAAGCTCAACCAGAGCGAGCGTTTTGCCGACCACTCGCGCGAGACCTTCGACGCCGTGCTCGACACCTGCGAGCGCATTGCGCGCGAAAAATACGCGCCGTTCAACCGCACCGTCGACACGCAGGAGCCGCATTTCGACGGCGAAAAAGTCATCCTGCCGCAGGCCACGCACGATGCGCACAAGGCCTTCGTCGAGTCGGGAATGATGAGCGCCGCGCAAGACTACGACATTGGCGGCATGCAGCTGCCCTACACGGTGCAGGCCGCCGCCAACAGCTTCTTCGCGATGGCCTCGGTGAGCATCGGCTCAAACATGCTCACCAGCGGCAATGCCAACCTGCTCATGGTGCACGGCACCGAGATGCAGAAAGAGGTGTTCGCCAAGAACGAATTTTCGGGCCGCTGGGCCGGCACGATGTGCCTGTCGGAGCCGCAAGCCGGCTCGTCGCTGAGCGACGTGGCCACGCGCGCCGTGCCCGATGGTGCCGACTACCAGAACGATCCGCTGGGCCCGCGCTATCGCCTCACCGGCAACAAGATGTGGATCTCGGCCGGCGACCACGAACTGACCGAGAACATCGTGCACATCGTGCTCGCCAAAATCCCCGACGAGAACGGCAAGCTGGTGCCGGGCACGCGCGGCATTTCGTTGTTCATCGTGCCCAAGCGCATGGTCGACACGCAGGGCGCACTCACGGGCGAGCGCAACGACGTGGCGCTGGCCGGCCTGAACCACAAGCTCGGCTGGCGCGGCACCACCAACACGCTGCTGAACTTCGGCGAAGGCAAGTACCCGGTCGGCGGCAAGGCCGGCGCGGTGGGCTACCTGGTCGGCTCGCCCGGCAAGGGCCTGCACTGCATGTTCCACATGATGAACGAGGCCCGCATCGGCGTCGGCACCGCCGCCACCATGCTCGGCATGGCCGGCTACTACGCCTCGCTCGACTACGCCAGGAGCCGCCCGCAGGGCCGGCTGGTGAAGAAGCCTGAAGCGGCCGGCGCCGCCGTGGTCAAGGACTCCGCCGCGCCGCAGGTGCGCATCATCGAGCACGCCGACGTGCGCCGCATGCTGCTCGCCCAGAAGGCGTACTGTGAGGGCGCGCTGGCGCTGGAGCTGTACTGCGCCCGCCTGGTCGACACGCAGAAGACCGGCGATGCGCAGACGGCCGACGACGCGCGCCTGCTGCTCGAAGTGCTCACGCCCATCGCCAAGAGCTGGCCCAGCGAATGGTGCCTGGAAGCCAACTCGCTGGCGATCCAGGTGCACGGCGGCTACGGCTACACGCGCGACTTTCCGGTGGAGCAGTACTGGCGCGACAACCGCCTGAACATGATCCACGAGGGCACGCACGGCATCCAGGCGGCCGACCTGCTGGGCCGCAAGGTGCTGATGGAAAAAGGCCGCGGCCTGCAGCTGCTGGCTGGCCGCGTCACCGAGACCATCGGCCGCGCCGCCCAGGTGCCCGCGCTGGCGCCGCACGCCAAGGCGCTGGGCGCCGCGCTGCAGCGCATCGGCAGCGCGACCGAGGCCGCCTGGTCCACCGGTGATCCGGCCGACGCGCTGGCCAACGCCGTGCCCTACATGCAGGCCTTCGGCCACACCGTGCTGGCCTGGCTCTGGCTCGACGTGGCCCTGCGGGCGCTGGAAATCGACGCGCAGAAGGAGAGGGCGGTAACAGCTGGCAAGATTGGCGCCACGGACTACTTCTTCCACTACGAGCTGCCGAAAATCGGTGCCTGGCTCAACGTGGTGGAGAGCCGTGACCCGACCTGTACCGCTTTGCCTGAGGACGCTTTCTGACAATGGCCAACGCCGCCCCGAACTCACCCCCGCCCGCCGCCCAGCCGCCGAAACCACCCAAGCCGCATGCGCGGCTCGAGAAGTGGATCTGGATCCTGATCTACGGCGGCCTGTTTCTCGTGATCCTGGGCGTGGCCACGGGCCGCACCGAGCCCGCACTGGGCTGGTCGATGGCCGTGCCCGGCGGCGTCGTCACCGCGGTGGGCATCGTGCTCATCTACGTGCGTTCGCGGCTCAAGTAAAAAAACAAGGCAAGGACCCAGACCATGCTCAAGCACATCGTGATGTGGAAGTTCAAGGAACACGCCGAGGGCGCCGACAAGGCGACCAACCTGCGCAAGGCCAAGGCGCTGCTCGACGCCTGCGCGAAGCTCTCGCCCGGCACGCACCGTTTCGAGGTGGCCATTGCCCAACCCGGGCTCGAGGCCACCTACGACCTGATCCTCAACTCGGAGTTCACCGACGCCGCCGCGCTCGCGGCCTATGCGGACCATCCGCAGCACGTGGCGCTCAAGCCCTTCATCGGCGCCGTGCGAGAGGCCCGCCAGTGCATGGACTATGAGCTCTGAACCCCACGCGCCCGACGCCACGGCCTCACCGGCCGAGCGGCGGGCGTTCGGCCGTGCACAGCGCACGCGTTGCGCGCTCGGCCAGTGGGCGCAGGCGCCCCGGCCCGACGCCAAGGACCGCGACCCGCTCGGCTGGCTGAAGGCCTCCAACCGTGGCCGCGTGCCCGAACTGGTGCCGGTGCGCCACGGCCGCATGCTGGTCAGCCCCTTCACCTTCTACCGCGGCGCCGCGAGCCTGATGGCGAACGACCTGGCCAGACTGCCGCACAGCGGCATCGCGACGCAGCTGTGCGGCGACGCGCACCTCGCGAACTTCGGTTTCTTTGCCAGCCCCGAGCGCGCGCTGGTCTTCGACATCAACGATTTCGACGAGACCCTGCAAGGGCCTTTCGACTGGGACGTGCGCCGGCTGGCCACCTCCTTCGTGGTGGCCGCGCGCGACCGGGGTTTCAAGCCGCGCGTCGGGCGCGAGGCCGTGGAGCACCTGGCCGAGGCCTACCGCGATCGCATGCGTGCCTTTGCACGCATGGACACGCTGGAGGCCTGGTACGCGCGGCTCACGTCGCAAACCCTGCTGAAGCTCGGCGCCGAAGACGCGACCGAGCTCGCGGTCATCAAGAAGGCGCGCCGCAGCACCTCGCGCGTGTTTGCTGACAGCGCGACCGAGATGGTCGACGGCCGCCTCATGATCCGCGACCAGCCGCCGTTCGTGTACCACGACGCCCGCGCAACGGCGCGTGAAATCAAGCGCTTTCGCGCCGGGCTGCCGGCCTTCCTGGCGCAGTACCGCGCCAGCCTGCCGCCCGAGCGCCAGCGGCTGTTCGACCGCTACGAACTGCACGACGTCGCGGTGCTCACGCCCGGCGTCGGCTCGGTCGGCCGGCGCTGCTTCCTGCTGCTGTTCGTGGCCGACCGCGCGCACCCGCTGTTCCTGCAGTGCAAGGAGGCCGGAGATTCGGTGCTTGAAGCCCCGCTGGACGCGGCACCGGGCACGGCGTCGCCAGGCCAGCGCGTGGTGCAGGGCCAGCGGTTGGCACAGGCCGCCAGCGACGTCTTCCTGGGCTGGGCCCAGGGACCGGGCGGGCGCGGCTTCTATGTGCGGCAGCTGCGCGACATGAAGGCCTCCTACAAGCTCGAAGACTTCAAGCCGGTCGACCTGCTCGAGTTCGCCGAAGCCTGCGGCTACAGCCTGGCCCGCGCGCATGCCAAGGGTGGCGACGCCTGGGCCATCGACGGCTACCTGGGGCGCTCCAAGACCTTCAACACAGCGCTCGCGGACTTCGCGGAAGGCTATGCCGACGTGAACCAGGCCGACTGGCGCCGGCTGAAAAAAGCCGTGGCCGCCGGCAAGGCCGCCGCCGTCGAAGCCGACGACGCTGCGTCCTGACGGGCCCGAAGCACTGCCAACACCATCCTCTTCTTTCATCATCCACATCGGAGACACCGACATGACGAAGCCCCGCACCACCCAACAACTGTTCGACCTCACGGGCCAGACCGCCCTCATCACCGGCGGCTCGCGCGGCCTGGGCCTGCAGATGGCCCATGCGCTCGGCGAAGCCGGCGCGAAGATCATGCTGAGCTCGCGCAAGGCCGAAGACCTGGAGCAGGCCGCCGCCGAGCTGCAGGCCGCCGGCATCGACGCGCGCTGGATCGCCGCCGACTGCTCGAAGGAAGAAGACACCCGCCGCCTGGCCGACGAAACGCTGCAGCGCATGGGCGGCATCGACATCCTCATCAACAACGCCGGCGCCAGCTGGGGTTCGCCCGCCGAGAGCCACCCGGTCGAGGCCTGGGACAAGGTGATGAACCTCAACGTGCGCGGCTACTTCATCCTGGCGCAGCACGTTGCCAACGGCTACATGATCCCGAAGAAGCGCGGTCGCATCATCAACATCGCCTCGATCGCGGGCCTGAACGGCAACCCGCCCGGCATGCAGACGCTGGCCTACAACACTTCGAAGACCGCGGTGATCGGCTTCACGAAGACGCTGGCCGCCGAATGGGGCAAGTACAACATCAACGTCAACGCGATCTGCCCGGGCTTCTTCATGACGAAGATGGCGGCCGGCCTGATCAAGTCGCTGGGTGAAGAGCACATGGCCGCCTCGGCGCCGCTGGGCCGCCTGGGCGACGACGAAGACCTGAAGGGCCTGACGCTGCTGTACGCGAGCGATGCCGGCAAGCACATCACCGGCCAGTGGGTCGCGGTGGACGGTGGCGTGAGCGTGGTGCTGGGTGCGGCCTGACATGTCCGATTCGCCCGAAACGTCCAGCGACATCAACATCCGCTCGTACACGACCCAGATTCCGTTCGCGCGCCACCTCGGCTTCGAGCTCACGAAGTTCGAGGGCGGTGAATCGGAGATCCTGTACACGGCCAAGCCCGAGCACCTGAACACCTTCGACGTGACGCACGGCGGCGCCTGCATGACGCTGCTCGACATCGCCATGGCCGCCGCTGCACGCAGCGTGACGCCCGAGACCGGCGTGGTCACCATCGAGATGAAGACCAGCTTCATGCAGCCGTCGGTCGGCCCGCTGCATGCGCGCGGCACGCTGCTGCATCGCACCGCGACGCTGGCTTTTACCGAAGCCAAGATCTACGACGAGCAGGAGCGCGTGTGCGCCCATGCCACCGGCACCTTCAAGTACGTGAAGCGCCGGCTGCCGACCGGCCCCGCGAGCGCGAACGCGATGCGTCCGCCATCGACCGACTGACCGACTCACATTCCCTTTCCGGAGACACCTTCATGCCTACCAACAAGCAGATCCACCTCGACAACCGCCCCGAGGGCGAAGCCGTTGCCAGCAACTTCAAGCTCGTGACGAGCGAGACGCCTGCGCTGCAAGACAACCAGGTGCTGGTGCGCCACCACTTCATGAGCCTCGACCCGTACATGCGCGGGCGCATGAACGACGCCAAGAGCTACGCGCAGCCGCAGCCGCTGGGCCAGGTGATGCAGGGCGGCACGGTCGGCGAAGTGGTCGAGAGCAAGCACCCCAAGTACGCCGTCGGCGACAAGGTCGTCGGCTTCGGCGGCTGGCAGGAATACAGCGTGGTCGATGGCTCGCAGCCCGGCGCGCTGAAGAAGGTCGACACCACGCACGTGCCGCTTTCGCACTACCTCGGCGCAGTCGGCATGCCCGGCGTGACGGCTTGGTACGGCCTCGTGAAGATCATCGCGCCCAAGGCCGGTGAAACCGTCGTCATCACCGCCGCCAGCGGCGCCGTGGGCAGCGCTTTCGGTGCGCTGGCCAAGGCACGCGGCTGCCGCGTGGTCGGCATTGCGGGCGGCCCCGACAAGTGCAAGTACGTGACCGACGAGCTCGGCTTCGACGCCTGCATCGACTACCGCCAGCACCCCGACGTGAAGACCATGAGCGCCGCGCTCAAGGAAGCTTGCCCGCATGGCATCGACGGCTACTTCGAGAACGTCGGCGGCTACATCTTCGACGCCGTGCTGCTGCGCACCAACGCGTTTGCGCGCGTGGCGCTGTGCGGAATGATCGCGGGCTACGACGGTGCGCCGCTGCCACTCGCGAACCCCGCGCTGATCCTCATCAACCGCCTGAAGATCGAGGGCTTCATCGTCAGCGAGCACATGGAAGTGTGGCCCGAGGCGCTGACCGAACTCGGCACGCTGGTGGGCACGGGCAAGCTCAAGCCGCGCGAGTCGGTGGCGCAGGGCATCGAAGCTGCCCCTGAGGCCTTCCTGGGTTTGCTCAAGGGCAAGAATTTCGGCAAGCAACTGGTGAAGCTCATTTGATGTTTTGAAACGCACGGCAAGGAGGCCGGTTATGGACACGACACACGAGGTCTTCAACCAGCCCGCGCCGCTGGTCGGCTACAACCTCTTCGACACCAACCGCCCCCTGCGCGATGCGCTGACGTTCAACGCGCCCGCGCTGCAGACCACGCAGCTGCACGAGCTGGGCGCCACCCTCGGCTCGACCGCCATGCAGACGCATGCGCGGCTGGCCAACATCCACACGCCGCAACTGCACACGCACGACCGCTTCGGCCGGCGCATCGACGAGGTGGAGTTCCATCCGAGCTACCACGCGCTGATGCAAACGGCCGTGGGCGCGGGCCTGCACGGCACGCCGTGGACCGGCCTGTCGGCCTCGCCGCACGTGCTGCGCGCGGCGGGCTTCATGCTTTTCACCGAGCTGGAGCCGTCGGTGCTGTGCCCGATCTCGATGACCTACGCCGTCACGCCCGCGTTGCGCGGCAATGCGGGCGTGCATGCCGAGTGGGGCCCGAAGCTCGCCAGCCTCTGGTACGACCCCGTGCTGAAGCCGCTGCACGACAAGCCCGGCGTGACCATGGGCATGGGCATGACCGAGAAGCAGGGCGGCTCCGACGTGCGGGCCAACACCACGCAGGCCGTGCGGGACAACAGCTCAGGCAGCGACGCCTGGGGCGAGCGCTACGCCATCACCGGCCACAAGTGGTTCTTCTCGGCGCCCATGTGCGACGCCTTCCTGATCCTTGCGCAGGCGCCGGCGGGGCTGTCGTGCTTTTTCCTGCCGCGCGTGTTGCCCGATGGTTCGCGCAATGCCATCCACATCCAGCGCCTGAAGGACAAGCTCGGCAACAAGGCCAACGCCAGCTCCGAGGTCGAGTTCCACGGCGCGAGCGCGTGGCTCGTGGGCGAAGAGGGGCGCGGCATTCCGCAGATCCTCGAGATGGGCACGATGACGCGGCTCGACTGCTCGCTCGGCACCAGCGGCCTCATGCGCCAGGCGCTGGGCATTGCGCTCAACCACACGGCGCAGCGCAACGCCTTCGGCAAGCCGTTGATCGAACAGCCGCTCATGAAGAACGTGCTGGCCGACCTCGCGCTCGAAAGCGAAGCCGCCACCGCGCTGGCCATTCGCCTGGCCCGCGCCTTCGACCAGCAAGGCAACGAACACGAGCGCCTGATGGCACGCCTGCTCACACCGGTCGCCAAGTTCTGGATCTGCAAACGCGGCAGCCATTTCGCGCAGGAGGCGATGGAGTGCCTCGGCGGCAACGGCTACGTGGAAGAGGGCGGCGAGGGCGTCATGGCGCGCATCTACCGCGAGATGCCGCTCAACTCCATCTGGGAAGGCGCCGGCAACATCATGGCGCTCGACCTGCTGCGCGGCCTGCGCAAGGGCGATGCCGTGGCCGCGCTGGCACACGAACTGGCCCCGGCGCGCGGCCAGCAAGCCGCCCTCGACCGCCTGGCAGACGCCTTGCCCGCACGCATCGAGGCCATGGCCTCCGAGACCGAGGCGCGCCGCCTCGCGCAAGACGTGGCACTGGCCGTGCAGGCCGCCTTGCTGGTGCAGACCGCACCCGCGGCCGTGGCCGACGCCTTCTGCGCTTCGCGCCTGGGCGGCGACTGGGGCCAGGCCTTCGGCACGCTGGGCGCGGGCACCGATTTCGATTCGATCATCCAGCGCGCACAGCCGTGCTGACCACAACCAAGAACACCTCCACGAAAGACACCATGGCCGACCTCATCCTTCACCACTACACCACCTCGCCGTTCTCGGAAAAGGTGCGCCTGATCCTCGGCGCCAAGAAGCTGCCGTGGAAGTCGGTCTTCATTCCGCCGATCATGCCCAAGCCCGACGTGGAAGTGCTCACGGGCGGCTACCGCAAGACGCCGTTCCTGCAGATCGGCGCCGACATGTACTGCGACAGCGCGCTCATCGCCGACGTGCTGGAGCACCTGCAGCCCGAGCCCACGCTCTACCCCGAACCCGAGAAGGGCATGTCGCGCATCCTCGCGCAGTGGGCCGACACCAGCCTGTTCTGGGCCGCGATGGCGTGGAACCTGCAGCCCAAGGGTGCGGCCGAAGTGTTCGCCAAGGCGCCGCCCGAAGCCATCAAGGCCTTCGGCGAAGACCGCGGCAAGATGAGCGCAGGCAACATGACCCGCCTGCGCCCGGCCGACGCCACCAGCGCCTACAAGTCGTACCTGCGCCGCCTGTCGGACATGCTCGACGACAAGCCCTTCCTGCTCGGCGAGATGCCCAGCATTGCCGACTTCTCGGCCTACCACCCGCTCTGGTACACGCGCCGCATCGAGGCGGTGAAGGGCATCCTGGAGCTCACGCCCGCGGTGCTCGACTGGATGGACCGCATGGCGGCCATCGGCCACGGCACATCGTCGAAGTTCTCGAGCGACGAAGCCGTCGCCGTCGCCAAGGCTGCCACGCCGCACACGCTGCTGACCGACAGCACCTTCCAGGACGACCACGGCATTCCGTTGGGCAGCGCCGTCACCTTGCGCGCCGAGAGCTTCGGCCTCGAAGAGACGCCGGGCCTTCTGGTGGCCGCCACGCGCACGCACTACACGCTGGAGCGCAACAGCGAGCGCACGGGCCGGGTGCATGTGCACTTTCCGCGCATTGGGTATGTGTTGAAAAAAGCAGAAGCCTGATGACCGAAAGATCCGCGCGCGACGGGCACCTTCGTGACTGCGCGCGCGGCGGTTCCGTATTTCAATAGCGGCTTCCGCTTCAACGTCAGACACATTCAGCAAGAAGGACACCGGCAAATGATCCAGGACTTCAAGGGCAAGACCGCCGTACTCACCGGCGCAGGCTCGGGCTTCGGCCTCGAATGCGCGCGCATCGGCGCCGCCCGCGGCATGAACCTCGTGCTGGTCGATGTGCAGCAGGACGCACTCGACAAGGCCCAGGCCGAGATGGAGGCCCTGGGCGTCCAGGTGCTGGCGCGCAAGGTCGACGTGTCCGACGCGGCCCAGATGGAAGCGCTGGCCGCGGCCGTCAAGGAACGCTTCGGCGCGCCGCACTTCGTGTTCAACAACGCAGGCGTCGGCGCCGGCGGCCTCGTGTGGGAAAACACCGTGGCCGACTGGGAATGGGTGCTGGGCGTTGACCTGTGGGGCGTGATCCACGGTGTGCGCCTGTTCACGCCGATGATGCTCGAGGCCGCCGCCAAGGACCCGGGCTACCGCGGCCACATCACCAACACCGCCAGCATGGCGGGCCTGCTCACGCCGCCCAACATGGGCATCTACAACGCGGCCAAGGCGGCTGTCGTGAGCCTGACCGAAACCATGTACCAGGACCTGAACCTGGTGACCGACCAGATCGGCGCCAGCCTGCTGTGCCCGTACTTCGTGCCCACCGGCATCACGAGCAGCGAGCGCAACCGCCCGAATGCGCCGAAGGACACCGAACTCACCAAGAGCCAGCTCATCGGCCAGGCCATGAGCAACAAGGCGGTGAGCAGCGGCAAGATCACCGCGGCCGAGGTGGCGGCGAAGGTGTTCGACGCCATCAGCGACAACCAGTTCTACGTGTTCAGCCACCCCAAGGCGCTGGGCAATGTGAAGAGCCGCATGGAGAGCATCGTGTCGATCACCAACCCGGCCGACCCGTTCCTGGAGCGCCCCGAGATCGGCCAGAAGCTGCGCGAGCAGCTGCGCTCTGCCTGATCTTTTCCCGATGAGGCGGCCCATCGCGGGCCGCGCTCAGCCGACCTGCACCTTCGCCTGCAGGTCGCGCACCAGTTGCTCGATGCCCGACAGCGCCTCGGCCATCGAGCGGTCCAGCAGATGGCCGCGGTCTTCGGCGTGCTCGACCGCGATGTCGTGCACCTCGCGCAGCCCGACCAGGCCCAGTGCGGCCTTCGCGCCCGGCACCAGAAAATTCAGATGCGCCTGCATGCCGCCGGGCCCGAAGCCGCTGCTGCCGTGCGCGGTGAGCAGTACGGTGCGGCGCGGGCGCTCGGCCAGCAGCGGCACGTAAGGGTCGTCCAGGCGCGGATCCATGTCGAAGGTTTCGCCGACGCGCACGATGTTGTCGATCCATGCCTTCACGGTGGCCGGTGCGCCGTAGTTGTACATGGGCGTGCCCATCACGATCACGTCGGCGCGGCGCAGCTCGGCGATGAAGGCATCGCTCTCGGCCAGCACCTCGTGCATCCAGGCTTCGCGCGCTTCGGCGGGCGTGTAGGCGCTGTGAATCCAGTCTCCGGTGACCGCCTGTGGCGGCGCGGTGCCGAAGTCGCGGTAGATCACTTCGTCGTGCGGGCGGGCCGCTTGCCACGTGCTGACGAAGTGGTGGCTCAGGCGGCGCGAATGCGAGCCGTGGACGACTGCGCCCGAACGGCCGGAACGGGGGCTGGCATCGATGTGGAGCAGGGTGGTGGTGGTCATGGCGTGGTCCTCGGTTGGATGAAGGGAATTCAGCTGTCTGCTTGACACGGTTCTTAATTTATCGAAGCATCCAGCGCCGGACAAACGACGAATTTTTCTCGACGCAGAAAATTCAATTCATCTATTCGCCACGCCGAACACCATGGCCCTCCTGCATTCCCTGCCTCCGCTGGCCTCGCTGCGCGCCTTCGAGGCCGCCGCGCGCCATTGCAGCGCCAAGCTCGCGGCGAACGAGTTGTCGGTCACGCCCACGGCCATCAGCCACCAGGTGCGCCAGCTCGAAGAATCGCTGGGCGTGGCGTTGTTCATCCGGCAGCCGCGGCAACTGGTGCTCACGCCGCAGGGGCGCGAGCTGCAGGCGGTGCTGAGCGAATCGTTCGGCGCCATGGCCCATGCGGTCGCGCGGCTGCGTGCACCGCCTGCGCGGCAGGCCATCACGCTGTCGGCCACGCCGGCTGTCGCGGCACGTTGGCTGCTGCCGCGTGTGAGCACGCTGCGTGCGCTGCACCCCAAGCTCGACCTGCGCATCCATGCATCGCACGACGCGGTGGCGCTCGACGGTGTCACGGCCGACATCGCCATCCGCTACGGCCGCGGCCAATGGCCCGGCATGGTGGCCGAGAAGCTGTTCGACAACGTCTTCGCACCGGCCTGCAGCCCCGCGCTCAAGCTGCGTCGCCGCGCCGACCTGACGCGGCACACGCTGCTGCATTTCTCGGCGCCCAACAGCAAGAGCCCGCCGGGCACCTGGCTCGAATGGCAGCAGCAGGCGCAGGTGCCGGGCCTCGACGTGTCGGCCGGCCCGGTGTTCTCGGACGAGACGCACACCGTGTCCGCTGCGCTGCAGGGGCAGGGCGTGGCGTTGATGAGCCTGGCGCTGATCGCAGACGAGCTGCGCGCCGGCAACCTCGTGCAGCCCTTCGGGCCCGAGCTGCCGGGACTGCCGTTCTATCTGGTGTGCCAGGAAGGGCGGCGCGCGGAGCCGGCGGTGGCGGCGGTGTTCGAGTGGGTGAGAGGGTTGCAGCCGTTGGACGGCGCCACGCCCTGAGCCACGGCGGCGACACAATCGCATTCACTGCTGTTTCGAAGTGCCATTCCCTATGAGACTTTCCCCGACTTCTTCCCTCCTTCAGATCGAGAACCTGCACTTCGCCTACCCCGACCAGCCCGCGCTGGCCGATGGCTGGTCCGCCGCCGTCGGCGAAGGTGTCACGCTGCTGTACGGCGACACCGGCAGCGGCAAGTCGACCTTGCTGCGCGTGCTGGCGGGCCAGCAGCCTGCATCGGCCGGGCAGTTGCGCGTGGCTGGCGTGGCGCTCGACGTCGAACCCGAGGCCTACCGGCGCCAGGTCTTCTTCTGCGAGCCGGCGTTGGAAGCCTTCGATCAGCTCAGCGTGCAGGCCTGCACGGCCTTGCTGGGCGAGGGCGACGCGGGGTTCGACAAGGCCGAGTGGCAGCACCTCGTCGAGGCCTTCTCGCTCACGCCGCACCTCGAAAAGCAGATGTTCATGCTGTCGACAGGCTCCCGCCGCAAGGTCGGGCTGGCCGCCGCGCTGGCATCGGGCCGGCCGGTGGTGCTGCTCGACGACCCGGTGGGCGCGCTCGATGCGCGTTCGATCCATGGCCTGTGGCGGGCGATCGAGCGGCGCATGGCGCAGCCGGGGCGGGCGGCGGTGGTGGCGAGCAGCGAGCGCATCACCGAGGTGCCGCTGGCGGCGTGCATCGAGCTGCCGCTGGGCTGATCAGCTGCGCGGCGTGGCCATCACGTGGTTGTCGTGTCGTTCGTCGCCGAGCACGAACTGCGTCAGCCCCGTCACGGCGAGCCCGTGCTTTTCGTAGAACGCGCAGGCGCGCAGGTTCTTCACGTTCACGGTGAGCCACAGGCCGTCGCTGCCTGTGCGCGCATGTGCGGCGTTGCGGGCTTCGCGCAGCAGCATTGAACCGACGCCGCTGCGTGCGAACGGTGACTGCACATAGAGCGTGCGCAGCTCGGTGTCACGGCCAGGCGCGAGCGGCTGTACGGCGCCGAATTGCAGCAGCGCGTAACCGACGAGATGGCCATCGACTTGCGCCACCCGCAGTGCGACACCAGGCGCCTCGGCCCACGCAGTGAACGCAGCCGGCGTGAAGGTCGAGAGCACGTAGCGTCCGAGCAGGTCGTTCACACCGTCGGTCGCGTAGGTGTCGAGCCACACCTGGATTGCGAGCGCGGCCAAGGTGTGCGCATCGGCTGCGGTGGCGGGACGAACGGTGACAAGCGGACGGTTCATGGTGCGGCGCATTCTGCGACAGCCGCGTCACGCCGTCTGCAAGGCCGACCGGAATCGACTCGGGGGCGCGCCGGCTGACTTGCGCATCAGCCGCCGCAGCGCCGTGGCGTCTTCATAGCCGACCTGCGTCGCGACCTGTTCGATGGTCATGCGGCTGCTCTCGATCAGCATGCGCGCGCGGTTGAGTCGCACGCTCTGCACCAGCGCCAGCGCACCCAGGCCGGTGGCGGCGCGTACGCGCCGGGCCAGCGTGCGCTGCGACATCGCGAACTCATCGGCCAGCGCGGCCACGCTGGGCGGCGTGGGCAGCGCGGCTTCGATGCGCTGCGTGAGGCGCGAGATCAGTTCGTTGCCGTTGGACAGCATCGACGGCACGACGAACGGAGCCTGCGCCTGGCGGCCGTCGATCAGCAGCACCTTGCTCACGGCCTCGGCCAGCGCGGGGCCGAAGCGCGTGCGCAGCAGATGGAGCATGAGGTCCGACTGCGCGAAGGCCGCGCCGGCGGTGCTGACCGGTCCGTCGGCACACACCATGCGGTCGGCATCGACATGGCAATCGGGCTCCAGACGGCGCAGCTCGGGCGCCAGCCACCACGAGGTCGTGACGCGGCGCGCGTGCAGCAGGCCCGCCGCCTGCAGCAGGAACACCGCCGAGCACGAGGCCGCGACCGCACCGCCGCGCGCGGCATGACGTCGGACCGTGTCGATGGCGGCACGGGCGTTGTCGTCGGTGAGGCGCAATGCAAGGTCGGCGGGCTTGTCGACGCCGAGCCCGGGCACGATCCACGTCGAGCCGTCGGTGCGCGCGCGGCGGGGCATGGCGAGGGTGTCGATCTGCAGCCCGTTGCTCAGCGGCACCACGCCGCCGCCGGGCGACACCACGCGCCAGGTGGGGCGGGGCATTTTGTGGCGCGGTGCGAGCGTGGCGGCTGCGGCGAGCACGTCGAGCGTGACGGCGGTGCTGGTGCCGAAGCTGCCCGGAAGGACGAGAACGGTGAAATCGTGCATGGCTGAAAACGCCTGATAGGCGTCTGAATGGACACTGGCAGTCTAGCGCCGCACCGGGTGCAATGGCAGCCACCTCAACCTTCTGGATTTCGACCATGACGCAGCCCATGGACAGGACCGATCCGCTCGACGACTTCACGCGCCGCGGGATCACGCTCGCCAGCGCCACCAAGGCGGTCTACGTGGCCGGCACCGGCCCGGCCGTGATCGTGATGACCGAGATGCCCGGCATCAGCCCGCACGTGGCGCGCTTCGCCCGCTGGGTGCGCGACGCCGGCTTCACGGTCTACATGCCGTCGATGTTCGGTCGCGACGGCGTCGTGCCGGACGCGGAGGAGGGCAAGGCCGTGTTCCAGCGCGCCTGCGTGAGCGCCGAGTTCCGCGCCTTCGCGGGCAACGCCTCGAGCCCGGTGACGCAGTGGCTGCGCGCGCTGGCGCGGCTGGCGCATGCCGAATGCGGCGGGCCGGGTGTGGGCGCGATCGGCATGTGCTTCACCGGCAACTTCGCACTCACGATGATGTTGGAGCCCGCGGTGCTGGCGCCCGTGCTGTCGCAGCCGTCGCTGCCGATGGACAACCCCGGCGGCATCGAGATTTCTCCGGAAGAGATCGCCCAGGTGCGGCAACGCCTGGAGCGCGAAGACCTGACCGTGATGGCCTATCGCTTCGAGGGCGACCGCTTCTGCCGGGCCCAGCGTTTCGCGGCGTATGCAGACGCGCTGGGCGATCGCTTCGTGGCCCGCGTGCTGCCCGACAGCGCGGCCAACACGCGCGACCTGCCGTCGTTCTTCTCGCAGCTGGTGGCGAGCCCGCACAGCGTGGTGACGGCGCACCTGATCGACGAGGCCGGCCAGCCGACGATCGCGGCGCGCGACGAGATCCTTTCGTTCTTCGCGCGCCGCTTGTCGGGTGTGTCGGATCAGGCCCGTGCGGAGGCGCCGTCGGCTGGCAGCTGACCGGCCTTTTGCGCACGACGGTCGAGCGAACGGCTCCAGAGTGCAATCGCCAGGCCCACGAGCGTGAGCAGCGCGGCCACCCAGCCCAGGGCGTGCAGCCCGGGGCCGTGGTCGATCGTCACGCCGCCGACCCACGCGCCGAGTGCGTTGCCGAGGTTGAAGGCCGCGATGTTGAGGCTCGACGCGAGGTTCTGGCCCGCACCCGAAGCCTTCTCCAGCACGCGCAGCTGCATCGGCGCCACGGTCGCGAACGAGGCCACGCCGAGCAGGCCGACGAACACCACGGCGGTGAAGGGCGTGCCGATGGTGAACTGCATCGCGCCGAGCACCACGGCCAGCGCCACCAACGTGCCGAGCACGGCGGCCATCGGTGCGCGGTCGGCCAGCTTGCCGCCGAGGATGTTGCCGACGGCGAGGCCGCCGCCGAACACCAGCAGGATCGGCGACACGGCCGACTCCGACAGGCCGGTGAGCTGCGTGAGCAGCGGCTGGATGTAGGTGAAGACCACGAACACGCCGGCAAAGCCGAGCACCGTCATCGCCAGGCCGAGCAGCACCTGCGGGCGCGCCAGCACGGCGAGCTCTTCACGCAGCGGCGCGGGTTTGACCTCGCCCTTCACGCGCGGCACGAACACGGCGAGCACCATGAGCGCGAGCACGCCGATCACCGTCACCGCCCAGAAGGCCGAACGCCAGCCGAACTGCAGGCCCAGCCACGCACCGGCGGGCACGCCGAGCAGCGTGGCGGCGGTGAGGCCGGTGAACATGATCGCGATGGCCGAGGCGCGGCGCTCGGGCGCTACGAGGCCGGTGGCGACCACAGAGCCGACGCCGAAGAAGGTGCCGTGCGCCAGCGAGGTGATGACGCGCGCGGCCATCAGCATTTCGTAGTTGGGCGCGAGCGCACAGGCGAGGTTGCCGAGCGTGAAGATCGCCATCAGCGCGAGCAGCACGGTCTTGCGCGGCAGCTTGCGGGTGGCGATGGTGAGCACGGGCGCGCCGACCGCGACCCCGAGCGCGTAGCCCGAGATCAGCAGGCCGGCGGCCGTGATGGAGACCTGAAGGTCCGTCGACACCTGCATGAGCAGGCCCATGATGACGAATTCGGTGGTGCCTATTCCGAAGGCACCGGCGGTGAGGGCAAGAAGAGCGATGGGCATGATGCCTGTACTGTGCGGACGATCGGTCTCGATGACTAGAATGCCGCGAGTACATGCACTTGTGAATTCAAGTCACAACCGAAGGAAAGCCATGCCGCGCATCGACGTCAACCGCTCCGGTGAAATGGAGGCCTTCGTGCAGGTGGTGGAGGCGGGCGGTTTCTCGGCGGCGGCACGGCTGCTCGACATGACGCCCTCGGCCGTCAGCAAGCTGGTGGCGCGGCTTGAGCTGCGCCTGGGTATCCAGCTCGTGCACCGTTCCACGCGCAAGCTGCAGCTCACGCCCGAGGGGCTGCATTTTTACGAGCGCAGCACGCGCGTGCTGGCCGACATGGACGAGGCCGAGCGTTGCGCCGCAGCCGGTGCGGCGCCGCGCGGGCGCGTGAGCATCAACGCGAGTGTGTCTTTCGGGCATCACAAGCTGGTGCCGCTGGTGCCGCGCCTGCTCGAGATGCATCCGGAGATCACGCTCGACATTGCGCTGACCGACCGCATCGTCGATCTGATGGACGAGCGCGCCGACATCGCGATCCGCTGGGGCCAGTTGCCGTCGTCCGACCTGGTGGCGCGGCGCCTGGGCGAAACCAGCCAGTCCATCGTGGCGGCGCCGGACTACCTGGCGAAGTACGGCACGCCGCGCACGCCGCAGGAACTGGAGGCGCACAACCGGCTGGGCTGGAGCTACCGGCGCAACACGCCCGACTGGCCGTTGCGCGTCGACGGCCGCATGGTGATGCTGCCGGTGGCGGGGCCGGTGCGCGCGGGCGACGGCGAGACGCTGCGGCAGTTGGCGATTGCGGGGGCGGGTGTGGCGCGGCTGTCGCTGTATCACATCCAGCACGACATCGATGCGGGCCGGCTGGTGCCTTTGCTCGAAGAATTCAACCCGGGCGAGATCGAGCCGATCCACGCGGTGTACATCGGCAAGGCCGGCACGCTGCCCGCGCGGGTGCGGGCGGTGCTCGATTTTCTGGTGGCGTGCTCGGGCGTGAGCGGTGGGCGTTACACGCTCAAGCGTACGGCGCCGATGCCGGGGAACTCGGCCTTCACCTGATCGCCGCGGCGGCAGGGCAGCACGCCGACCCACGAACCGGTGGTGACGACGGTGCCGGCGGGCACGGTCTGGCCGTGGCGCGTGAGGTGGCGCAGCCAGATCGGCAGCAGCCACGTCGGATCGGCCAGCGGATGCGTGCCTTCGCGCACGACGGTTTCAGCCTCGCCGATTTTTGTTTCGCAGCGCTGCGAGGCACAGTCGACGGCGGCGTACGGTTGCCAGTCGCCGAGCGCGAGCGCGCCGTGTACCTGCGAGTCGGCCAGGCGCAGCAAGGCGGGTGTGGTGGCCAGGTCTTGCCAGCGCGCATCGACGATTTCGACGGAGACGGCCATGGCGTCGATGAGCGCTGCTGAGTTGTCGTGGTCGAGTGCGGCGGCTTGGGCGGGTGTGACGTCCTGGCCGAGTCTCAATGCAATCTCTGCTTCGATGCCAGGGGTGTGGAATGTGAGGTCGCTGAAGTTGGCGGGGCTCTGGCGCACACCATGTGGGGGCAGCGGGGCATGCGTGAGCGTGGCGCTGCGGGAGCCACCGCCGGACTTCCAGGTCTTCGGGATGCCGTCGAACCAACCGAGGGCTGCGGCTACGGCGTCTTGCACTTCGTAGGCCTGCGTTGCGTCTGGCAGTGCGTCGGTCCAGGGCGTAGCGTCGAGCGTGTGGTTGGCCTGGCGTGCGGCGATGAGGGCTTCGGTGAGGGCTTTTTGGTCGGGCGTCATTCTTGGAATCTTCTCAGGTTCTTTGGGTGTTTGTTCAGGGCGCGTGCACAGGCCACTGGGTGCTTCCCTCCGCGAATGTCCCCCGCTTCGCTCCTCCTTGATTTCGCTGCGGGAAGCACCCAGTGTCCTGAGCACGAGAAGCCGCGCTGGTGTGCGGTCGATCAACGACTGCACTGAACACGCTCACGTCGATGGGGTGCCTTGCGCAGCGAAATCAAGGAGGAGCCCGAAGGGCGGGGGACATTCGCGGAGCAAGGCTCCCCGTCGGCGGGAGCGTCGCCCCGAACGACAGCCCTCAGGTCTCGACCTGCACCTTGCCGTCCTTCACGACCTTCGCCCACTTGGCGATCTCGGTGTTGATGAACTGCTTGAACTTGTCCTGCGAACCGCCGCCGTCTTCCGCGCCGTAGGTGTCGAGCCGCTCCTGCACGTCGGGCATCGCGAGCACGGTGTTGACGTCGCGGTTCACCTTCTGCGCGATGGCGGGCGGCAGCTTGCCGGGGCCGGCGAGGCCGTACCAGGTGGTCGCTTCGAAGCCGGCAAAGCCCTGCTCCTGCATCGTGGGCACGTTCGGATGGCCCTTGGCGCGCTTGGTGCGCGTCTGCGCCACGGCGAGCACGCGGCCGTTCTTCACGTGCGGGGTGGCGGCGGTCATGGTCTCGAAGCTGAACTGGATCTGTCCGCCCATCAGGTCGGCAAGCAGCGGGCCGCTGCCTTTGTACGGCACGTGCAGCGCATCGACGCCGCCCTGCAGCTTGAACATCTCCAGCGCCAGGTGCTGTGCCGAGCCCGGGCCGGCCGAGCCGAAGCTCACGGTGCCGGGCGCGGCCTTGCAGGCGGCGACGATGTCTTTCACGCTGAGGGCCTTCTGCGTGGGGTTGGCGATGAGCAGGTTGGGCGTGACGCCCACGAGCACGATCGGCACGAAGTCGCGCTCGACGTTGTAGCGCAGCTTGGGCTGCAGGCTGGGCGCGAGCGCGTGGCTGTTGATGTGGGCCATGAGCAGGGTGCTGCCGTCGCTGGGCTGCTGCGCCACGTAGTCGGCCGCGAGCACGCCGGCGACACCGCCCTTGTTCTCGACGATGACCTGCTGGCCCCACATGATCGTGAGCTTCTGCGCGACCACGCGTGCCAGTGCGTCGGTGCCGCCGCCGGGCGGGAAGCCCACCACGATGCGCACGGGGCCGGTGGGCCACTCCTGCGCGAACAGCCGGGGTACGCCCAGCGTGGCGGCCGCACCGGCGGCGGCCTGGATCAGGGAACGTCTTTGCATCTTCTTTGTCTCCGTCGGTTGGGGAATCCGATGCGTGCCGGGAGCCGCTTGCGCGGGCCCGGCAGGGTGGTGGGCCGCCGCATCGTTCGAGCGATGCGCTGCGGCCCGTGTGAGGTTCTGCGCGCCCGGCTCAGGCTGCTTTTTGCAGGCCGACCGGTGCGGCGGGGTGGCTCGCGAAATAGTCCATCGCTGCCTGCACGCCGCTGCCTGCCAGCTTGATGCCGCTGAGCTTCATGCCCATCTCGACACCCGCGACCATCGCCACGAGCGTCAGGTCGTTGCTGTCGCCCAGGTGGCCCATGCGGAACATGCGGCCCTTGAGCTTGCCGAGGCCCGTGCCCAGCGAGAGGTCGAAGCGCTGGTGGATCAGGCGGCGCACGGCGTCGGCATCGATGCCTTCGGGCGTGATCACGCCGGTGAGCACGGGCGAGTACACGGCCGGGTCGGCGCACTGGATCGGCAGGCCCCAGGTGTTGACCGCGGCGCGCACACCGGCAGCCCAGCGCTGGTGGCGCGCGAACACGTTGTCCAGGCCTTCGCCGAGGATCATGTCGAGCGACTCAGACAGACCGTAGAGCAGGTTGGTGTTCGGCGTGTAGGGCCAGTAGCCGTCCTTGTTCATCTCGACGATTTCGTCCCAGGCCCAGAAGGCCTTGGGCAGCTTGGCGTGCTTGGCGGTTTCGAGGGCGCGTGGCGATAGCGCGTTGAAGCTGATGCCCGGCGGCAGCATCAAGCCCTTTTGCGAGCCGCTCACGCAGACGTCGACACCCCATTCGTCATGGCGGTAGTCCGCACTGGCCAGGCCCGAGATGCTGTCGACCATGAGCAGGGCGGGGTGGCCCGCCGCATCGATGGCCTTGCGCACCGAGGCGATATCGGAGGTAACGCCGGTGGAGGTCTCGTTGTGCACCACGCACACGGCCTTGATCTTCTTCTCGGTGTCCTTGCGCAGGCGCGCCTCGATGAGTTCGGCCTGCACGCCGCGGCGCCAACCGGGCGCGTTGGGCAGGTGCGCGTCGGTGCCGGTGTAGGCGAGGAACTCGGTCGACAGGCCCAGGCGCGTGGCCATCTTCTGCCAGAGCGACGCGAAGTGGCCGGTCTCGTACATGAGCACGTGGTCGCCGGGGCTGAGCGTGTTGGCGAGTGCGGCTTCCCATGCGCCGGTGCCCGACGCGGGATAGATCGCGACCGGGTGCTTCGTCTTGAAGATCTCCTTGATGCCGCCGAGCACCTTCAAACCCAGCGTGCCGAACTCGGGCCCGCGGTGGTCGATGGTCGGCAGGCTCATGGCCCGCAGGATGCGATCGGGCACCGGGCTGGGGCCGGGAATCTGGAGGAAGTGACGGCCGGTGGGGTGGATGTCGAGTTGCAGCATGGGCTCTCCTTTTGCAGCTAGTTTTGCATTCAAAATGCATTTAAGTATGATGGTTTACACCTATCAACCTGCGTTGTGGCGGCTATTTTTTGCATTCAAAATGCAAGCAAGGGAACATCACATGACCGCTGAAATCATCGAAATCTCCAGGCTGGCCTTGCATGACCAGGTCGCGTCGCGCCTGCGCACCATGCTGGTCGAAGGGCGCATTGCGCCGGGCGCCAAGCTCAACGAACGCGAGCTGTGCCTGCAGCTGAACGTGTCGCGCACGCCGCTGCGCGAAGCCATCAAATTGCTCGCGGCCGAAGGGCTGGTCGACCTGCTGCCCAACCGCGGCGCGGTGGCAGTGAAGCTCACCGAGGCCGACGTGCTCAACACCTTCGAGGTGCTGGCGATGCTCGAGGGCATGTCGGGCGAGCTGGCGGCCAAGCGCATCACCGACGAGGAACTGGCCGAGGTGCGCGCGCTGCACTACGAAATGATGGCCTGCTTCGCGCGCCGCGACCTGTCGGGCTACTACCGCCTGAACGCGCGCATCCACACGGCCATCAACGACGCGGCGGCGAACCCGGTGCTGTCGAACACGTACCGCTCGATCAACGCCCGCGTGCAGTCGCTGCGCTTTCGCACCAACCAGGACGAGACCAAGTGGCAGCACGCGGTCGAGGAGCACGAACAGATGGTGCAGGCGCTGGCCGCACGCGACGCGCAGGCCATGCGCAAGGTGCTCACGGCGCACGTGCTGCGCAAGCGCGACACCGTGCTGGAGCTGCTGCGCGCGGGCCAGATCTATCCCACTGCCAAGAGCAAGAGCAAGACCACGAGCAACAACGCGAGCTAAGCACCCACCATGCGCATCGACCCCGCCAGCCACATGCAGCCAGCCGGAACCGTTCTTCCGCCCAACGACACCTGCGAACTGCTGGCGCGCCGGCTGCGCACCGACACGCAGGGCGAGGTGCTGTTCGACGACGGCTCGCGCGGGCGCTACGCCACCGACGCGTCGATCTACCAGATCACGCCGGTCGGTGCCTTCGTGCCGACGAACGAGCGCGACATTGCCACCGCCATCGACATCGCCCGCGACCTGAAGGTGCCGGTGCTCGCGCGCGGCGGCGGCACCAGCCAGTGCGGCCAGACCACGGGCGCGGCGCTGGTGATCGACAACAGCAAGCACTTTCGCAAGGTGCTCGACGTGAACGTGGAAGAGGGCACGGCGACGGTCGAGCCGGGCCTGGTGCTCGACCACCTGAATGCGCAGCTCAAGCCGCACGGGCTCTGGTACCCGGTCGACGTGTCGACCAGCGCGCAGGCCACGCTGGGCGGCATGGCGGGCAACAACTCCTGCGGCTCGCGCTCCATCGCCTACGGCAACATGGTGCACAACGTGCTGGGCGCGAGCGCGTGGCTGTCGAGCGGCGAGCTGGTCGAGTTCGGTCCGGTGGGAGCCCTCGGCGCGCGCGCGGCCGGCATTGCGCAGTTCGTGCACGGGCTGGCGCAAGAGCACCGCGACGCCATGGCGCAGCACTGGCCCAAGGTGATGCGCCGCGTGGCGGGCTACAACCTGGACATCTTCGACAACCAGAGCGAGCGGCCCTACACCGCCGACGGCAGCGTGAACCTCGCGCACCTGCTGATCGGCGCCGAAGGCACGCTGGCCTACACGCGCAGCCTGAAGCTCAAGCTCGCGCCGCTGCCGCGCGCCAAGGTGCTGGGCATCGTGAACTTTCCGACCTTCCATGCGGCCATGGACGCGGCGCAGCACATCGTGAAGCTCGGGCCGACGGCGGTGGAGCTGGTCGACCGCACGATGATCGAGCTGAGCCTGGCCAATCCGGCGTTCAAGCCGACGGTGGAGACGGCGCTGATTGGCAAGCCCGCCGCCATCCTGCTCGTCGAGTTCTCGGGTGCCGACAAGGCCGCGCTGCTGCCGCAACTGAAGCAGCTGGTCGAACTGATGGGCGACCTTGGCCTGCCCGGCAGCGTGGTCGAGATGGCGGACGATGCGCGGCAGAAGAACCTGTGGGAAGTGCGCAAGGCCGGCCTCAACATCATGATGAGCCTCAAGGGCGACGGCAAACCCGTGAGCTTCATCGAAGACTGCGCCGTGCCGCTCGAGCACCTGGCCGAATACACCGACGGGCTGACCGAGGTGTTCGCGAAGTACGGCAGCCGCGGCACCTGGTACGCGCATGCCTCGGTCGGCACGCTGCACGTGCGGCCGATCCTCGACATGCGCGCCGACGGCGGCGCCAAGATGCGCGCCATTGCCGAAGAGGCCAGCGCGCTCGTGCGCAAGTACAAGGGCGCGTTCAGCGGCGAGCACGGCGACGGGCTGTGCCGCGGCGAATGGATCGAATGGCAGTTCGGGCCGGCGATCAACGAGGCCTTTCGCGCGATCAAGCAGCAGCTCGACCCGATCGGACTGTTCAACCCCGGCAAGATCATCGACCCGCCGCGCATGGACGACGGCGCGCTGTTCCGCTTTGCGCCGCCCACCGCGCCCAAGCCCTACCGCCGCATCGAACTGAAGCCGGTGCTCGACTGGTCGGGCTGGAACGTCAACGCCGACCCCGTGACCGAGCTGACCACCGCGCCCGGCACCGGCGGCGACAGCACCGGCGGCCTCGCGAAGGCTGTCGAGATGTGCAACAACAACGGCCACTGCCGCAAGTTCGACGCCGGCACCATGTGCCCGAGCTACCGCGTGACGCGCGACGAGCAGCACCTGACGCGCGGCCGCGCCAACACGCTGCGCCTGGCGCTGTCGGGCCAGCTCGGCGCCGATGCGTTCACCAGCGAGGCCATGCACGACACCATGGACCTGTGCGTCGGCTGCAAGGGCTGCAAGCGCGACTGCCCGACCGGCGTCGACATGGCGAAGATGAAGGTCGAGTTTCTCGACCACTACAAGAAGCGCCACGGCCACACGCTGAAGGACAAGCTGGTCGCCTACATGCCCGACTACGCGCACCGCGCCAGCCGCATGCCGTGGCTGCTGAACCTGCGCAACCGCGTGCCGGGTGCGGCGTGGCTGGGCGAGAAGATGCTGGGCTTTTCAGCCAAGCGCTCGCTGCCCGAATGGCGCACCGACACCTTCTGGCGCGGCAAGGACACGGTGGCGGCGGGTCTGTTTTCTGATCAAGCGTCGGTGCTGGCTGCGGCTGCGCGTGGCGAGAAGGTCGCCGTGCTGTTCGTCGACACCTTCAACGGCACCTTCGAAAGCGAGAACGTCTTTGCAGCCGCGCGCGTGCTGCACGCCGCAGGCTATGCGCTGCACACGGTGGAGAAGGGCGGCGGGCACCACTGCTGCGGCCGGACCTTCCTGGCCAGCGGCATGGTGGACGAGGCCAAGGTGCGCGCAGGGGCGCTGATCGACGCGCTGCTGCCGCTGGCACAGGCAGGCGTTCCCATCGTCGGGCTCGAGCCCTCGTGCCTGCTCACGCTGCGCGACGAAACGCTGGTGATGGGTTTCGGCGACAAGGCGCAAGTCGTCGCGAAGCAGGCGCTGCTGTTCGAAGAGTTCATCGCCCGCGAACGCAAGGCCGGCCGCTTCGAACTCGCGCTGAAGCCGGCCACCGCGCCGATCCTGTTGCACGGCCACTGCCACCAGAAGGCCTTCGGCGCGGTGACTCCGATCATGGAAGTGCTGAAGCTGATTCCGGGCGCCGAGCCCGAGCTGATCGAGAGCTCATGCTGCGGCATGGCCGGCAGCTTCGGCTACGAGGCGAGCCACTTCGAGGTATCGATGCAGATGGCCGAAGCGAGCCTGCTGCCCGCCATCCGCGCGAAGCCCGATGCGATCGTGGTGGCGGACGGCACGAGCTGCCGGCACCAGATCGGCGATGGGGCGCAGCGGGAGGCGGTGCATGTGGCGGTACTGTTGGCGCGGCACATGGTGCTCTGAGGCTGGCCCGGCTTTCTTCTTCGGAACTCAGAAGGGTGGAGAGACCACCTGGCGCCAGCTGCGGCGCCAGGTGCGGGAAGTCCCACAGCCGTCACCGACTTTCTGCGTATCGCCCACACCGGTGAGAAAGCCGGTTTCATTCGTGCAGTTGGCTTCGGGCTTGCCGTCCGGTCGGCCTTCGTTGGGCTGGCCAACCATGTTGCGCGAGGTCACGTTGCCCCGCGTGAAGCCGCCCGCAGGATTCGAGACGATGGAATAGAAGTCGAAGCTGCCGTTGCCATCGACGTCGAACGAATACTTGTTCTTGCCGGTCAGCGCGTCCAGTACGTAAGTGTTGTTCGGCAGGCTGCCAGTGGCAGTGCAGGACTCGATCCCCAGGTTCTTGTCCTCGGGCAGGAAGGACGTCGCGATGATGCTGCTGCCCAGGTTGGCCAGGTCGCCCACCACGCGCTCGCCGCTTTCCATCGCCCCGGGATAGTGGATCACGCCGAGATTCAGCAGCCATCCCTTTTTGTCTTTCCAGTCGATGGCGTTGCTGCTGACCTGGTAGAAGTTCTTGTCGCGCTCGATGAGCGCGCCGGCTTTTGCAGAGACCTTGTCGATGGTTTGCGCCACCAGGTCCGGGACGGTGACAGGTGCGAGGCCCGCCTTGGCGTCACCGCCGATCGGTACCTGGTCCCAGATGCCGTAGAGGGCCTGCTTCGCGGCGGGTGTCGCGAGGTCACCCTCGTCGAGCAGGATGCCCGTGCCGATCACGACGATGGCGCCGCACGATGTGGTGGCGCTATAGGTGCAGGTTCTGCCGTCGCCGGGATGCACCTGCCATGCCGGTGCGGCGTAGATCGGCTGCGCCTTGCCGCCCGCCGTGGTGAACAGCCGCCTGGGAACAGCCGTCGCGAGTTGGGTGCTGCGTAGATCGAAACGCCACAGGTTGCCGTTGGCGTCGCCAGCGTAGGCAGCCACGATGCGGCGGGTGGTGTCTCGCACCGCAACCAAGCCGCCCAGGCCGCGGTTGCCACCCGTAGCGTCGTTGCCAAAGCCCGCGGGAAGTGAAATGAACTTCTTGAGCTTGCCAGTGAGCGCCTCTGTGACGTACAGGCCTGTTTTCTTGCCGGTTGCCCCATAGTGGCCGCTGCCTGTCAGCATGACCCAGGTGCCGTCGTCCAACTGGCCCGCGGCAGGGTTGTTGGTCACATGGGCCAGATCGAGGTAGTCCGGGTGTTTGTTGTTCACCTCCCAGAGAAAGTGCTTCTCGGTCGGCGTGCGGTCGGTTTCGTTCAGAGGCGACTCCAGGCCGTACAGGAATGGGGTTGCGCGCCCGCTGGTACCCAGCACCAGCTGGCGCCAGGTCTTCTCTCCGCCGGCTGGCGCAACGCCGTTCTTGTCGTACACGTCATGCTCAACCAGCGGGCCATCGAGCGTGTAGCGGAAGCGGAAGTTCGGATCGGCCAGATCGATCTGCGACGCCATGGCGCCCTTGGGCATGAACGCGGCCAGCTCGACGCCGGAGGTGGCAACGTCCCGCGCGGCGTTCAGCACGTGCACCTTGCCGTTGTTGGTGGCTGCAAAGATGGTGGGCGGGAGCGAACTCTTGCGCGTTCTGAAGGTGTCATAGGTGCCAGAGCCGTCGACCGAGCCTTTGGCGTAGCCCATGTCGAAGCGCCCACCTACGAACACCGGCGGCGAGTTGACCGCGGCGCCGATGGGCTGCTTGCGCAGCCGGTAGACCGTGCCGGCGGTGTCCTTCTGAGGATCTTCGCCGAGCAGGTATCGGACGAATTTCTCATCGGTGGTTTGCTGCGTGTCGGCATTCAGCAGGGCTTGAAAATCTGACGGCAGGCGGTCCAGTCTTGTGCTGTAAGTGATTGACGTGCGCACAGCGGAAATCGCCGGGGCGTTGGGGTCGTAGTTCGACAAACCGAAGATCTTTCGCTTGTCGACCGCCGGCATTCGGGCATTGGCAGACCAGGCCGGCATCGGCTTTTTACTGGCGTCGACGGCGTCATAGCCGCCATTGGCATTCAGCTTGAAGGCCTTGATGTCGCCGCTGTTGTCCGCCGTCTGGTACTCGGTCGTGTACTTGTACTGGCCTTCCAGCGTCTGGAACTCGTTGCTGTTGCCGGACACCGCCACCCCCGCGTCGTTGCCGGAACCGACCATGCTGCTCAAGGCGTTGTCGAGCGCGCGGCGCACGTCGTCGCCCGAGTACACGCTGTAGGCGCGGCCACCGCCGGTGAAGCCGGCACGGATGAAGTCGTCGACGCGCCGGGCGTTGTCCGCATCCGTGGTGCCCGTATTCAGATTGCCGGTTGCCCACTGCGGCGGCGTCACCGGGTTGCCGGCGAGCCAGTCGTTGTTGTACTTGTCGATCTGGCCCCAGTTCAATCCAGTGTTTTTGCCCTCTCCGGACGGCGTCAGGCCCCAGCCAATGGTGAACGTGGTCATGTTCTGCCAGAACGTGGGGTTGTGCTGGCCTTCCATTGTGGGAACGTTGTTGGCCAGGGCACCGGAAAAATCCGTGTGCCAGAAGTAGCGGGCCGTCAGGTCGGCGAAGCCGTTGCTGCTGCTGCCACCGATGTAGGGGATATAGAGATTCCTGGCGCGCAGTTTTTGGGCCAGATCCGCACTGTCGTAGCCGATGGCGCCTTTCGGGTCGTACTGAAACTTCGTCGCGTTTCCGGAGGGCGTGCCGTCATAGTTGATGCTTCCCGCGGTGGCTGCGTAGCGCGTGTCGATCTCTTGGGCAGTGCCTGCGTTCCAGGCGCCATCGGACAGCACGATGGCGTAGGCACGCCTGCAACTCAGTTCGCCGCTCGTCAGGTCGTTGGGATCGTTTTTCCAGGGACTGCTCAGTGGGGCCGAGGTGATGGACGTCGTTACGTTGCCGGCATAGTAGTTGGCGGCGAGCACAAGGGCGTTGTGGCTCGGTGTTCCTCCTCCCGGGTTGATGCCGTAGATCCATTCGTAGAAATTGGTTTTCCATTTCCTCCCGGTGGCGCCCGCTTCGTCCCTGAAGTAATTGACGCCACTCACGATGCTCGACGCCTTGCTTCCGCCATTGTTGTATTGCGTGTAGCCCACCCTGAACTTGTTGTCGTAGCTTTGCATCGCCAAGCCCAGCGCGCTACTGACCGCAAGCGCGCGAGAGCGGTACCACTCGTACCAGTTCGCGATGTTCTGGCGCTCCAGCGCTGCAGTGCACTCGGTGGTACTCCCGCAGTCCGTTCGTTTGTGCCCCGCGGGCAGTGGAACGGTGCCTGTGTCGGACGACTGAATGATGCGGACAGTCCTGTTGGCCTCAATGGAGCAGATGTCGCTTTTGCACAGGACGTAGGTGAATTTCTTTGCGCCTGCGGTCCATCCGGTTTCGTGCTGAGGCTTGGAATTATTTGACGATTGGTTGTCCACGAAAGTGGTCGAATTGAATTGCTTGCTGCGGTCTGCGTTGACCCTGGCAGCGTAGGTGATGGCCGGGTTGTAGTACTGGGTGTTGACGCTGCTGGATCGCATGGCATACCAGCCGTACCTGGTCCCGCAATTCCATCCACTTTTTGGGCAGTTGTCGTCGACCGCATACCCGTCCTGAGCTTCGAAGTCCATCGATCCCGAGTTGTCCAGCACAAACATCAGGTTGGGCTTGGCGCCCGGCACGGCGTTGTAGAGCGGGGTCTGGCTCGGTGTGGTGGCGGCGAGCGCGCCGCCGAGGGGCAGGAGCACCGCACCCAGAGCCGCAGCGAGGCCGGCAAACGCCCGTCCCATGCGCGAGGCTGTGGCAGAGGCGGGAACAAGAATGTGGCGCGTGGTGGTCATGCGATCTTCCCTGGCGTTCGGAGGAGGAGGAGCTTCGTGTGGGTAGGGCATGCGTGGCTCACCGCCAGCAATCTGTGGCCCCGAGGCCCGTGGCCTGGTCTGTGACGCCCTTGGCCCCCAGGCTGTTCAAGGTCTGCGTGCCGCACCGGTCGCGGCTCATGCTCCCGGTGCCTGTGGCCTTGAGGGTGTAGGAGGGCGGGTTGTCGCGCGCGACCACGGAGAAGGTGTAGTTGGCGGCGGCGCCTGATCGCGGCGACTGGCGCAACGCGGCGGGCAGCATGCTGTCGTTGCCGATCTTCTGTTCGGCTTCGACAGTGATCTTTCCTGCGACGGCGGTGTAGCGGTCGTTGGCTGAGTAGTGGCGCTGCATGTACTGGGCGGCTTCCATCAGGAGCCCCTGGGCCTCGGCGCGTTTGGAGCGGCGCACGTGCTCCTGGTAGTTCGGCAGTGCGATGGCCGCGAGGATGGCGACGATCGCGACGACGACCATGACTTCGATCAGCGTGAAGCCGCGGCGGGCGTGCGAGAAAACGGAACGTGGGTGTTTCATGGATTGAAGAGGCAAGAGAAGGTCATTTGTCTCGCGTCAGCACGGACTGCAGCCATGCTTCGGCGCCCTGCGTGGCTTTCCCGGTCGTGCCGTCGAAACTGGCGTTGTTGGCGAAGCCCCGCGCGGTGATGAGGTAGCCGGTCAGCTGGGGCGTCGAGGTCGTCGCAATCTTCTGGACGAGGCAGCGCGGTTGAATCTCCAGCTGCACGGCGTCGACCTGGGTGCCGTTGGGCTTCTTGTTGATGTAGTCCTTCGGAACGAGGATCGCGCTGTTGCCGACCCAGCTGCTGCTGTCGCGCCATGCCGCGCCCACATCGAACTCCGAGCCGATGGTGGTCGCAATGATCCGGGCGCGCATGCCGGTGGTGCCGTACTCGGTGTAGTCCTTGCCGTCGCCGTCGAACATGGCCACCTGCTCGCAAAAACGCAGCGCCGTCTCGGCCGCCTCGCGGGCCACTTCGGCCGAACGGATGCCGTTGATGCTGCGTTCGCTCTGCGTGGCATTGCGAATAGCGAAGGTGCCAACCAGCGAAAGAATCACGACCAGGATCAGCGTGACGACCAGCACCACGCCGCGTTCGTTCGTGCCGGTGTTGCGGCGCACAGGAGGGGGCGGCTTCGTGTTCATGGGGTGATCATTCGGTTGCGCAGCAGCACCGTGGTGGTGAAGGTCCTGCGCAGATAGCCATCGGTGCCGGTGTGGTCGGTGTTGTCGCATCGCTTGTAGGCAAAGCCGCCGGCAGGCACGTCGCGCACGGGCCGGTCGCTGCGCATCTGCAGGCACATGCGCACGCTCAGCACGCGGCCCCAGCGGTCTTCGGCGAGGTCGGCAAGGACGCCGCTGCTGACCTGGGCATCGACACCCGCGGCATCCAGGTACTTGACGATCTGATGCCGCTGCGGGTCGTAGGTGGCCGCGAGTTCGATGCTGGGCCGGTTGGCGACGCCATACAGGATCCGCATGCTCTCGACGTTGGCCAGCAGCGGCTGAGGGGTGCCGATCGCGTTGACGGCATCGCGCTTCTCCATGCCGCGGCAAGACAGCATGGGGGCTGTGCTCGCGTCGGTCACCAGATAGCGGTTGTCGGCCAGTGCGTAGTTGCCGGGTGGGGGCGCGCCGGGTGCCGGCGTGGGAGGCGGGCTCACCTGCGACGCCGTGAGCGCGTTGATGCCGTTGCCCAGGCAGTTCGTCGCCAGCTTGGTATCGGTGCCCGTGGGCATGGTGTTGTCGGTGGTGGCTTCGTAACGGATGGCGATGGCGTCGCTGCCTTTGCCCGTGCACGAGAGCTTGTCGAAGGCGGCCGCGGCGTCGGTGAATGCGCCGTCGCAGCCCCGCACCGCAGATCCGGCGAAATTGCCCATCACCGTGGCGCCGCTGCCCGGAATGAGCTGCTGCGAATAACCGGCCTGCTTGAGCTGCTGCTGGATCAGGTTGAGCGCAAGGATGCCGTCCTCGTTCAATTGCGTCTCGGCCTGCGACAGCTGGCTGCTGCGGCTCGAGGTCGAGAACGTGGACAGGGCGGCTGCCAGGATCACCAGTCCGATCGTCAGCGAGATCATCAGCTCGATGAGCGTGAAGCCGCGGGCCGGGTTGCGCATGCGCGAGGGAGCAGCGAAGACGGCGCTCATAGCGTGATCCGGAAGTACATGCAGTTCACCTCTGCCGGGGCCGAGATGTTGGCGCCGTCGATGGGGCAGGTCTGGCGCTGCCCGAAGCCGGCGTCTTCGGCGATGGCACTCCATATCAGCCAGATGTTCAGCACGCGCGTGGCCGGCAGGCCGTTCACGCCGGAGGGCGCATCGACCAGTTCCGTGGTCACGTAGGCCGTGCCGCCCGGCAGCCTGTTCTCGACATTGGTGAGCCACTGCGCCAGGTCGTAGGTGGCAATGGCCGCCCCGCAGGTGTTGACCGGCTTGTCGGGAACGGAGGTGTCGATCTTGCAGGCGACGGGCAGCGCTGTGGGGTCGGTGGATGCCGCCTCTCGCACGCTGGCGTTGTAGGCCTTGGTGTGGGCGTAGCCGGCAAAGCCCGAGAGGTTGGCGCGGGCGCGCTCCGCGTAGTCGTTCACGAGGCTCAGTCCGGTGGCGCGCATGCGCGAGAACTGGTTGTACTTGAGGGCCGCCGACGTGAGCCCCGCCATGCCGAACAGGGCGATGGCCAGCACCACGATGGCCACCAGCACCTCGATCAGCGTGGCGCCGCGTTGTGTGGGGTGCTTCATTCGTCGTTGCCCGAGCAATCGACGCCATCCGCTGCATGGCGGATTCGCCCCGGCTTGCTGATGCACAGCGTCCTGCGCGCCCATGGGGTGGTGACGAGCGTGTCGAAGCCGGGGGCCTCGACGGCGACGCTGTTGCTTCCCGAGCTCACCAGGCCGTTGGGCAGGAAAACGAAGTCTGCGGCTTTGCCCAGCGTGATCTTCGCGATGCCGGGCAGTGCGCTCTGTCGCAGCAGCAGCTCGTCGCCCGCCGATTCCGAATAGGCGGAGGCCGCGTCGCGGTCGTTGTTGACGAAGACGATCCAGCCGACCGCGAAATCCCTGGCGCCCGTACCGGTTTCGCAGCCGACCGTGGTTCCCGCGCGCAATTGGCAGACGATGACGGGGCGCGCACGCGCGATGGCTTCGGTACGTGCGGTGCGCAGCGAGCCTGTCAGCGCATTCACCGTGTTGGACAGCCGCCACTGCACGATGAAGCGCGTCATGGATGGAGCCGCCAGCCCGAGCAGGATCGCCAGGATCGCGAGCGTGACCATCAGCTCGATGGCCGTCAGTCCCCGCTGGTTGCGCAGCCTCGTCGGCCGCGAAGAATCGCGTCGCCTCATGTGCATTTCCTCCCTGTCGTTCTGGAATGTCAGCCGACAACTTCTGGGCGCGAGACTAGTGGCCGATGCACGTGTCCGACAACGGCTTGCCGACGTTCGGTCCGTTCGAAACGATGAGCGGAAACGCCTCGAAGCGCCGAGTGAAAGTCTGGTATTTCGGGGTGTTTGGCTGGTACTTTTTCTCTTCTGCGGAAGAGGGCTTCGAGCGCTTGCTCGTGCCTCGTTTTTCAACCTTGAATCACAATGCTTCGATGACTGCCGCATCCACTCCCGAATCCGGCTTCGCCTTGTTCCCGACCGCCATCGGCGCCTGCGCGCTGGCCTGGGGGCCGCAGGGACTGGTCGGCGTGCAACTGCCTGAAGAGCGGGGCGAAGCCGCGACGCGTGCGCGCATGCGCCGGCGCTTTCCTGACCTGGAGGAAGCCCCACCGTCGCAGCATGCGCAGCACGCCATCGCGGGCGTGCAGGCGCTGCTCGAAGGCGCGACCGACGACCTGTGCGACATCGCGCTCGACATGCGCGGCGTGTCCGAATTCCACCAGCGCGTCTACGCGATCGCGCGGCGCATTCCGCCGGGGCAGACGCGCACTTACGGCGAGGTGGCCGAAGAATTGGGCGACAAGGGCCTCTCGCGCGCAGTCGGTCAGGCCATGGGCCACAACCCCTTCGCGCCGGTCGTGCCGTGCCATCGCGTGCTGGCCGCGGGCAACAAGCCCGGCGGCTTCTCGGCGGGCGGCGGCGCGTTGACCAAGCTGCGCATGCTCGACATCGAAGGCGCCACGCCGAGCGGGACGCGTTCGCTGTTCTGAACTGGAACGCTCAGGCCGCCGGCACCGGCAGGCGGTGCAGCCTTGCGATGTGCGATCCGAAGATGATCGCGGCTTGCAGCACGAAACCCGCGAGCGCCAGCAACAGGCACGCGGGCTCCCCCCACATCGCACCGACCACGCCGCCGAGCGCCGCACCGACCGGGCGCGCGCCTGCGTTCACCGTCAGGAACACCGCCGATACCCGGCCCAGCATCGCCGAGGCCGTCACGCTCTGGCGCAGCGTGGTCGAGGTGATGACCCAGACCATCGGTCCCGCACCGAACAGGAAAAACGAAAGCGCGGCCAGCGACGCGCTCGGCACGATCAGCGTGGCCGCCATCGTCGCGGCAGCGGCGACCGCCACGGCGGGCCCGACCTGGATCGCGCGCCCGAAGGGCAGCCGTGCCGTCACGCGCGAGGTCAGCAGCGCGCCGACGACCATGCCCGCACCGTACATCGCGAGCGTGAAGCCCACGGCCTGCGCGCCGAGGCCGAGCACGCGCACCGCATAAGGCACATAGCCCGCCTGCAGCACGAACCACGAGATGTTGAAGACCGCACCGGTCATCAGCATGGGCCGCAGGAACGCGTGCTGCCAGACGAAGCGAGCGCCGTCTTGCACCTCACGCAGCGGATGGCGTGACGGGGCCGCGGGGCGGGGCGCTTCGTTCAGGCGCAGCAAGAGGCCCACGGCCGCCACCGACAGCACCGCCGCCAGCACGAAGGCCGACGAGGCCCCGGCCCACGCGACGAGCGCGCCCGCAAGCGCAGGCCCCGCTGTGAAGGCGGCGCTGCGCGCCAGCTCCAGCCGCCCGTTGGCGAGCGCCAGCGCGTCGCGTGGCACAAGGGCTGGCACCAGCGCGGGCGCCGCGACGCTGAAGCCCACGGTACCGACCGCGCCGAGGAACCCGAGCACGGCCAGCCCGCCGATGCCGAGCGTCGACGACAGCACCATGCCCAGCAAGGCCAGCAGCGACACGGCGCGCAGGCCCTCGGCCCACACCATCAACCGGTGGCGCGACATGCGGTCCGCGAGCAGACCCATTGGCAGCGAGACCAGCAGGAAGGGCAGCGTCTGCACCGCGGCCAGAAAACCGATCTCCCCGGGCCCGGCGCCGAGCGCGAGCACGGCCACCAGCGGCACGGCCGCGAGGCTCAGTTGTTCGGCGGACTGCGCCGCGAGGTTGGCCCACGCGAGGTGGGAGAAGGAGCGGGGAAGGGGCGAGGGCATGTGGCGGAACACGAAAGCAAAGCCTGCATCGTGCGTTCCGCACCCCTTTGCCGCTGGCCGTTTACGGACGTGGAAGCGTCAGCCCGAGTTCATCTGCTCGAACCACTCGGCAACGCACACCGCTTCGGGTGCCGCGTCAGGTGCGAGGCCGTAGTAGTAACGCTCCAGCGTCATCCGCAATTCCGGCAGCGGCGACTGCAGTCGCCCCGACGCCAGGTCGTGCGCCACCAGCGAGGTCGGCGCGAGCGCAATGCCCAGCCCGTCGACTGCGGCCTGCAGCACGAAGTGCAGGTGATCGAACTGCAGCCGCCCGGCCGGCCGCGCGCGCGGTGCGCCGACCTGCTTCTTCCAGTCGTCCCAATCGTCTTTGCGCGTGCGTGCCGACAGCAGCACATGCGAAGCGAGGGCGCGCAGGTCGGGCAGCGGCTGCGTCTTGAACAGCGCCGGCGCGCCGACCACCAGCACCTCGTCTTCGAGAAAAGGCCGCACCTTGATCGACGACGGCCAGCCCTCAAGGCCACGGCGCACGGCAATGTCGAAGCTGCCCGTCGCCTGCTCGGGCATGACGGTGCTGGTGACGACCTGCGGCTCGATGTCGGGATGCCGTTCCACGAACGACGGCAGACGGGGAATCAGCCAGCGCACGGCGAACGACGGCCGCACGTTGATGCGCACCGCACGCGCCGGTCCCTGCAGCTGCAGCGCACGCGCCGCCGCGTGGATCTGCGCGAGCGCGGGTTCGGTTTCCGCAAAGAACTGCTGGCCCTCGGGCGTCAGCGTGACCTGCCGGATGCGGCGTTCGAACAGCGCCACGCCCAGGCTGGCTTCGAGGCTCTTGATCTGCCGGCTCACTGCGCTGTGCGTCACATGCAGTTCGACCGCGGCGCGCGTGAAGCTCAGGTGGCGGGCCGCCGCGACGAAGGCACGCACGGCATGAAGGGGCGGTTCGCGAAGCGGCATGCGTGCGATTTTCTCACGCATGCCGCGCGGGAATGTCGGTTGTCGGCGGGTGGCGCGAGCGGGCACGATACGGGCTCGATGTCCGCCGCACCACCGCCTTCTCCCACAGTTCCCGTCCGATCCACCGACCTGGATTCCCGCCACGCCGCGATGGCGCTCGGCCTGTCGCTGCCGGCCGATGTGGTGCTGTACCTGCTGCTGCCCATGTACGCGTCGCAGTTCGGCGTTTCGCTGGCCGAGGTCGGCCTGCTGCTGGCGGCCAACCGGCTGGTGCGGATCGCGGGCTACGGCTGGGTGGCGCGTTTCTATGCGCGCCATGGCGACCGGGCGAGCTGCACACTGGCCGTGGTGGCCGCCGCGTGCTGCGGGCTGGGCTACGCCACGCTCTCGGGGTTCTGGGCGCTGCTGCCGTTGCGGCTGACCTGGGGCCTGTGCTTCGCGGCGCTCAATCTGTCGACGCAGGCCCTGGCCACGGCCGACCCGATCGGTGCCGCGCGGCGCAGCGGGCGGTCGCGCGCCTTCATCGCGACCGGGCCGGTGCTGGCGTTGCCGCTCGGCGCGCTGCTGGCGTACACGGTCGGGCCGCGCGCGATCTTCGGCGTGCTGGCGGTGGTGTCGTTGCTTGCGCTGTTCGTCACCTGGCGGTTGCCGTCGAAGCCGCATCACAGCGCAGCGCCGACGCGGCGTTTCCAGCGGCCGAATGCGCTGGACGGCTGGTCGTTCATGGAAGGGCTGGCGCTCGACGGCCTCTTCATCGTGGGCCTGTCGTACCTCGGCAAGGACCTGCTGCCCGGCGGCGCGGTGATCGTGGCCGGCGTGCTGATGGCGCTGCGCTACCTCGCAGAAATCTTCCTCGGGCCGGTGGGCGGGCGCATGGCGGAGCATTTCGGCGCCGAGCGCCTGCTCGTGAGTCTGTCGCTGGTGACGTCGCTCGCGCTCGTGGGTTTCGGCATGGGTTGGCTGTGGAGCTGCGCCGCGCTGATCGTGGTGCTGCGCGCGCTGCAGCTGCCGCTCTTGCCGCCCATCGTGGCACGTCGCACGCCCGGGCCCGAGCGCGTGCGGGCGCTCGCGGCCCGCGCGGTCTGGCGCGACATCGGCGCGGGCGCCGGGCCCTTGTTGGCCGGCGTGCTGCTGCCCATTGCTTCGCCGCCGTGGATCTACGGCACCGCCGCGCTGCTGTTGGCGGTCGCGGCACTCGCATGCGTACGGCGCGCCTCCGCACCAAACCCGATTCAGGAGAACATCACCCCATGACCACCATCGACACCGTTGCGCAACTCGAAGCCCTGTTCGGCCAGCCGGGCGAGGCCTCGCTCAAGAAAGAGGTGCCGTACCTGCACCCGAGCTACCAGGCGTTGATTGCCGCATCACCGTTCGCGGTGCTGGCGACCCTCGGCCCCGGCGGGCTCGACGCCTCGCCGCGCGGCGACGCCCCGGGCTTCGTCGCGGTGCAGGACGAGAAGACGCTGCTGCTGCCCGAGCGCCGCGGCAACAACCGCATCGACAGCCTGCGCAACATCGTGACCGACCCGCGCGTGGCGTTGCTGTTCCTGATTCCGGGCGTGGGCGAAACGCTACGCGTGAACGGACGCGCACGCATCACCGCAGCACCCGAATTGCTGGCGCGCTTCGCGGTGGAAGGGCGAGCGCCGCAGTGCGTGATCGAGATCACCGTCGAGACCGTGTTCTTCCAGTGCGCCCGCGCCATCCAGCGTTCGAAGCTCTGGGCGCCCGTGCCGGAAGACGTACCGCGCACCGTACCGCGCACCGTGCCGACGCCGGGCGCCATCCTTTCCGCGCTGACCGATGCGGCCTTCGACGGCGCCACCTACGACCGCGAACTGCCCGCGCGGCAGCGCTCGACGCTGTACTGAACAGGGCGCCGTACCGCCCGGTAGAACGAATGCACTAGCGGCGAAAGCCGCCGACCCCACGCCTGCACCGATTGCGAGCCTTCGCCACAATCGACCCGATGCGTTCTTCTCCGTTCTTCAAAATGGCCCTGCTGCTGGGCCTGCTCTCCGCCATCGGGCCTTTCGCGATCGACATGTACCTCCCGGCATTGCCCGCCATCGGGCAGAGCCTGCATGCGGACATCGGCGCGGTGCAGATGAGCCTCACCGCCTTCTTCCTGTCGCTCGGCGCGGGGCAGCTGCTCTACGGTCCGATCTCCGACATGGTCGGGCGCAAGCCGCCGCTGTATGCCGGGCTGGTGCTGTTCGCGCTCGCCAGCGTGGGCTGTGCGTTGGCGACCGACATCCAGACGCTGATTGCGTTGCGCTTCGTGCAGGGCCTGGGCGCGGCCGCCGGCATGGCGATTCCGCGCGCCGTGGTGCGTGACCTGCACACCGGCACCGACGCCGCGCGGCTCATGTCGCTGCTGATGCTGGTGTTCAGCGTGTCGCCGATTCTTGCGCCGCTCGCGGGAAGCGTGGTCATCGCCTTCACCGGCTGGCGCGGCGTGTTCTGGGCCGTCACCATCGCCGCGGTGGCGGGCCTGGCCATGATGGTCAAGCTGCTCGACGAAACACGCCCGGCTTCGGAGCGCGTCGAAAGCAGCCTGGGCAGCGCGCTGTCCGCCTACTGGCTGCTGCTGCGCGACTGGCACTACCTCGGGCTGGTGTTCATCGGCGGCTTCGCGATGGCGGGCTTCTTCACCTACCTGGCGAACTCGTCGTTCGTGATGATCGACCACTACGGCCTGTCGCCCGCGATGTACAGCGTGGCCTTCGGCGTGAACGCGGCGGCCTTCATTGCGGCCTCGCAGTTCACGGGCTCGCTGGGCGAGCGCTACGGGCTGGTCAACCTCGTCAAGTTCGGCGTGGTCTGCTGCGGCGTGGCGATGGTCGCGATGTTCGTCTACTTCGCGATGGGCGGCGACAACCTCTGGGTGCTGATCGTTCTGTACTTCATCGCTTCGGGCTTCATGGGCCTCGTGATCCCGACCACCGGCGTGCTGGCGCTCGAGATGCACGGCGCCATTGCCGGCACCGCCTCGGCGCTGCTGGGCACGTTGCAGATGCTGACCGGCGCACTCGCGATGGCGGTGGTGGGCCTGTTCTCCAACGGCCGTCCGCTGCCGATGGTGGCGGGCATGGCCGCCGGTGCGCTCATCGCGCTGGTGCTGACCTGGCTCACGCTCGGCGGTGTGCGCTCGGAGCCGACCGAGGGCAGGGCGCAGGAGGCCTGACATGACGGTGGCCATGGCAGGTGACGGCAAGCCGGCTCCGCTCGACGGCCTGGCCGCGCCCGCGCGTGGCTGGGCGATGCTGGTCATCATCCTCGGGCTCACGGTCTCGGTGCTCGACGGCACCATCGTCAACCTCGCGCTGCCGGGCATTGCGCGCGAGCTGCAGGCCACGCCGGCGCAGGCGATCTGGGTGGTCAACGCGTACCAGATCGCCACGCTGGTGATGCTGCTGCCGCTGGCGTCGCTGGGCGACCTCGTGGGCTACCGGCGCGTGTACCTCGTGGGCATGGCGGTGTTCACCGTGTCGTCGCTGGCCGCGACCTTTGCCAACTCGCTCGGCACGCTGATCGCGTCGCGCGCGCTCCAGGGGTTGGGCGCCGCCGGCATCATGAGCGTCAACGCAGCGCTGGTGCGGCTCACGTATCCGTCGGCACAGCTGGGCAAGGGCATGGCGATCAACTCGCTGGTGGTTGCCACCTCGTCGGTGGCCGGGCCTTCGGTGGCGGCGGCGATCTTGTCGGTGGCGTCGTGGCCGTGGCTCTTTGCCATCAACGTGCCGCTGGGCATCGTCACCTTCGCGCTGGGCATGCGGGCGCTGCCGTTCAACCGCTCGGCGCCGGCGGCGGGCGCGCGCTTCTCGCTGCTCGACGTGACGCTCAACGTGCTGATGTTCTCGCTGGTGTTCCTCGGCGTGGACCAGCTGGGCGTGCGCGAGGGCGGGGTGCAGGCCGCAGGCACGCCGTGGCTGGCCTGGGCGACGCTGTTGGCCGGGCTGGCGGTGGGCTTTGTTTACCTGCGGCGCCAGCGCAAGCTGGCGGTGCCGCTCTTTCCCATCGACCTGCTGCGCATCCCGGTGTTCGCGCTGTCGATGGGCACGTCGGTGGCGGCGTTCTGCGCGCAGATGCTGGCCTACATCGCGCTGCCGTTCTTGCTGCTCGACGTGTACGGCCGCAGCCACATCGAGGCCGGGCTGCTCATCACCGCGTGGCCGCTGGCCATCGTGGTGATGGCGCCCATCGCCGGCCGGCTGATCGGGCGCTACCCCGACGGGCTGCTCGGCGGCATCGGCCTGGGCCTGCTGGCCGCCGGCCTCGCGCTGCTGGCGGCGCTGCCGGCGCATCCGGGCAATGCCGACATCGCCTGGCGCATGGCGCTGTGCGGCCTGGGCTTCGGCCTGTTCCAGTCGCCGAACAACCACACCATCGTGAGTTCGCCGCCAGCGCACCGAAGTGGTGCGGCCAGCGGCATGCTGGGCACGGCGCGGCTCACGGGCCAGACGCTGGGCGCCGTCGTGCTGGCGGCGGTGTTCAGCATCTGGAGCCCACACGGCGGACATGGTCCGGTGGTGGCGCTGGTGCTGGCGGCGGGCTGCGCGGCGGTGGCTGCGGTTTTCAGCAGTCTGCGGCTGAAGACGACAAGTCCGCACGCCTGAATAAGGTAGGGTACGGCCTCATGAAGGAAGTACCTGACACCGTGGTCTGCCCCGGCTGCGACGCGGTCTATGCCCGTGCGCCGCTGGCGCCGCGCGACGTGGCCGAGTGCCCCCGCTGCGGCACCGAGCTCGACCGCCACCCGGGCGCGCAGCAGCGGCGGATCCTGCCGCTGACGGTCGCGAGCCTGATCATGTTCGCCATTGCCAACCTGTTTCCCATCGTCGAGATCGAGCTGCAGGGCCTGCGCAGCCAGACCACGCTGGCCGGCGCGGTGGTGGTGCTGAGCACCGAGGGCATGTCGCCGGTGGCGCTGCTGGTGCTGGCCACGACCATCCTGTTTCCGCTGCTGCAGCTGTGCATCCTGGCCTACCTGCTGGTGCCGCTGGCCCGCGCGCACCGGCCCTGGGGTTTTGCGATGCTGGTGCGCATGATGCAGTCGCTGCGGCCCTGGGGAATGATCGAAGTCTTCCTGCTCGGCGTGCTGGTGGCGATCGTCAAGCTGTCGAGCATGGCGACGGTCGTGCCGGGCCCCGCGCTGTGGGCCTTCGTGGCGCTCACCGTGACGCTCACGGCGGTGCTGTCGTTCAACCCCGGCGCGTTCTGGGAAATGACCTTCCGCCAGGCCGATGAAGAAGACGCGGCCGCCGCCGCCGCCGCGGCAGCAGGCGCGGGCGCGGGCGCCGAGGCGCCGGAGGTGCGCGCATGAACGTGCGCGGGCTGCCCGCCCGCCTGGCTTCGGCCCGCCCCTGGGAGGCGCAGGCCGACGACGAGCACGACCACGAGAACCCCGCGCCGACGGCCGCCGGGCTCGGCCTGCACGTCTGCCCGCACTGCACCGCCGTCTGGCGCGACGCCGAAGACGGCGACGCCTGCGCCCGCTGCGGCACGCACCTGCACACGCGCAAGCCGCAGAGTCTGAACCGCACCTGGGCCTTCCTGATCGCGGCCTGCATCATGTACATCCCGGCCAACCTGCTGCCGGTGATGATCACGCGCACGCTGTTCGGCGCGCAGTACGACACCATCCTGAGCGGCGTCATCTACTTCTGGGTGTCGGGCGCCTGGGGGCTGGCGGCCATCGTGTTCATCGCGAGCTTCCTGGTGCCGCTGTTCAAGCTGGCGGTACTGCTCTTGCTTGTGGTGCTGGCGCAGCGGCGCAGCAACTGGCGCCGCCGCGAGCGGGCCAAGCTGTATCACATCATCGAGATCATCGGACGCTGGTCGATGCTCGACGTGTTCGTGGTGTCGCTGCTCACCGGGCTGGTGCAGATCCAGGGCTTTGCGGTCATCACCGCGGGCGTGGGCATTGCTGCCTTCGGCGCGGTGGTGGTGCTGACCATGCTGGCGTCGCTGAGCTTCGACCCGCGCCTGACGTGGGACGGCCCGGTGCCGCAAGCCGACGCGGACGCAACCGAATTTGAAAGCAGGGAAGAAAAAATCGCATGAGTGAAGAAGACACGCAACCGCAAGACCGTCCGGCAGCGTCGGCCCCGCCCGCGCTGCCGAAACCGAAAGTGGCGCGCCGCCGCGAGTGGCTGCCCTCGCTGATCTGGCTGATTCCCATCGTCGCCGCGCTGGTCGGCGTGACGCTGGTGGCCCGCATCCTCATGGAGCGCGGCCCCGAGATCGTGCTCACCTTCAAGACGGCCGAAGGCCTCGAAGCTGGCAAGACCGCCGTGAAGTACAAGGACGTGCAGATCGGCCTGGTGCAGAGCCTGCGCCTGGCACGCGACCGCTCGCACGTGCGCGTGCTGGTGCAGCTCAACAAGGAGGCCGAGGGCTTCACCTCGGCCGACTCGCGCTTCTGGGTGGTGCGGCCGCGGCTCGACACCTCGGGCATCTCGGGCCTGGGCACGCTGCTGTCGGGCGCCTACATCGGTGCCGACGCGGGCGTCGAGAAAGAAACCGCGGGCGAGTTCACCGGCCTCGAAACGCCGCCCATCGTCACGCGCGGCGACTCGGGCCAGCAGTTCTTGCTGCGTGCGCGCGACGTGGGCTCGCTCGACGTCGGCTCGCCCGTGTACTTCCGGCGCATCAAGGTCGGGCAGGTCGCGGCCTACGAGCTCGACGGCGACGGCCGCGGCGTCACGCTGCGGGTGTTCGTCAACGCGCCGTACGACAAGTTCGTCGGCATGAACACGCGCTTCTGGCAAGCCAGCGGCATCGACGCGCAGCTGAGCGCCAGCGGCTTCACGCTGCGCACGCAATCGCTGGCGACCATCCTGCTCGGCGGCATCGCCTTCCAGGCGCCCGACGACGCCATGGGCCCGCTCGCCAAGGAGAACACGGCCTTCGTGCTGGCGCAGGACGAAGCCACCGCCATGAAGGAGCCCGACGGGCCTTCGCAGACCTTGCTGATGTACTTCAACCAGTCGCTGCGAGGACTGACGCCGGGCGCGCCGGTCGACTTCCGCGGCGTGGTGCTCGGCGAGGTGAAATCCATCGGCGTCGAGTTCGACCGCGCCGAGCGCGAGTTCCGCATGCCGGTGCTCGTGCAGATCTACCCCGACCGCCTGCGCCGCCGCGAGAGCGGGGCCGGTGCGCAGGGGGTGGAGTCGCGCGCGACGCAGCAGGAACGGCTGCGCTTCCTGGCCGAGAAGGGCCTGCGCGCGCAGCTGCGCAACGGCAACCTGCTGACCGGCCAGGTCTACGTGGCGCTCGACTTCTTCCCGAAGTCGCCGCCCGCGAAGATCGACCTGTCGAAGAGCCCGATCGAGCTGCCGACCGTGGCCAACGGCCTGGACGAGATCCAGTCGCAGGTGCAGGAAATCGCGACCAAGCTCAACAAGGTGCCGTACGAGCAGATCGCCACCGACCTGCGCACCACGCTGGCCACGCTCAACAAGACGCTCACCAGCGCCGAGCAGACCGTCAGCCGCATCAACACCGATGTGACGCCCGAACTGGCCGCCGCCATGAAGGACGTGCGCAAGACCGTCAACACAGCCGAACGCACGCTGGCCGACGACTCGCCGCTGCAGCAGGACATGCGCCAGACCTTGCGTGAACTGACGCGCGCCGCAGGCTCGGTGCGCGTGCTGACCGACTACCTCGAACGCCATCCCGAATCGCTGCTGCGCGGCAAACCGGACGACAAGAAATGAAGACGACGACCTTCGCGCTCGCGTGCGCCGCCGCTGCGGTGCTGCTGGCAGGCTGCGCGAGCAAGCCCGACAACTACTACACGCTGGCGAGCCCGCCCGCGCTCACCGACGCCGCGCCGCGTGTGCCCAACGCGGCATCGCCGCTGTACATCGAGCTCGCGCCCGTGGCCGTGCCCGAGCGGCTGGCGCGCCCGCAGATGGTCGTGCGCCGCCCGACCGGCGGCGTGCAGGTCGATGTGCTCGAGCAGCACCGCTGGGCTTCGTCGTTCGAGAACGAGCTGCGCGATGCGCTCGGCAACGGCATCGCCGGCCGGCTCGGTGCGCTCGACGTGACCCAGGGCGGCCGCCAGACCTCGCAGCCCGTGTGGCGCGTCGCGGTGCAGGTGCGCCAGTTCGACCTCGTCGATGGCGGGCGCGTGGACGCGGGCTTCAGCTGGACGCTGCGCCGCTCCGACGAGGCGCGCACGCTGGTGTGCCGGCTCGACGCGGGCGAGGCGACCGGCAGCGGCATGGATGCGCTGGCGCAAGGTGCGCAGCGTGTGACGGCAGCAGCGGCGGCGGCCATGGCGCGCAGCGTGAACGCAGCGCAGGCGAACCCGGGCGCAACGGCGTGCGCGATCTGACGCGTTGCCTTTGTCTTTCTCCCTCCCTCTGGGGAGGGCAGGGGTGGGGCACGACGGTGCTCGAAAGAGCATGGCGCCTCGTTGGAAGATGCCCCCATCCCAACCTTCCCCCAAAGGGGGAAGGCGCAACACCGGCAACCCCTGAACCGGAGGCCCCATGGCACAGATCGGCAAAGCGCCCTGCGACGACACGCTGATCCTGCATGGGCCAAATCCACCCACGGAAGAGGGCGCCTGCCCCGAAGCCTCCAAACCCTGGGTGCTCGCCGCGGCCATCGTCGGCTCGAGCATGGCCTTCATCGACGGCACCGTGGTCAACGTGGCCTTGCCTGCCATCCAGGCCGACCTGCACGCCACGGCCTTCCAGGCGCAATGGGTGGTCGAGTCCTACGCCTTGCTGCTCGCGGCGCTGCTGCTGGTGGGCGGCGCGCTCGGCGACCACTACGGGCGGCGGCGCATCTTCGCCATCGGCGTCGTCGTGTTCGCCCTGTCGTCGGTCGGCTGTGCGCTCGCGGCCGACGTGCAGCAGCTCATCGCCGCACGCGCGATTCAAGGCATCGGCGGCGCGCTGCTCGTGCCGGGTAGCCTGGCGCTCATCAGCGCCTCGTTTCCCGAGAAAGAGCGCGGCAAGGCCATCGGCACGTGGTCGGGTTTCAGTGGCATCACGGCGGCGGTGGGGCCGGTGCTGGGTGGTTTTCTGGTCGATCACTTCTCGTGGATCTGGGCCTTTCTCATCAACGTGCCGATGGCGCTGCTCGTGCTGTGGATCGTGCGCCGCCACGTGCCCGAGAGCAAAGGCGCCGCAGCGCGCGGCGGGCTCGACCTGTGGGGCGCGCTGCTCGCGACCGCAGGGCTGGGCGGCATCGTCTACGCCTTCATCGAGGCGCCGACGCAGAGCTGGCGTTCGCCGGCCGTGCTTGCGGCGCTGGCCATCGGTGTCGTGGGCAGCGTCGGCTTCGTCATCGCCGAACGCCGGGCGCGCACGCCGATGCTGCCGCTGTCGCTGCTGCGCATCGGCAATTTCAGCGGCGCCAACCTGCTGACCTTGCTGCTGTATGCGGCGCTGGGCGGCGGGCTGTATTTCTTTCCGCTCAACCTGATCCAGGTGCAGGGCTACTCGGCCACCGTGGCCGGCGCGGCGCTGCTGCCGTTCATCTTTCTCATGTTCGCGCTTTCGGGATGGGCCGGGCAGCTGGTCGATCGCTTCGGGCCGCGGCTGCCGCTGGTCATCGGGCCGGCCATCGCGGCTGTGGGCTTTGCGCTGTTCGCGCTGCCGGGCGTGGGCGCGAGCTACTGGAGCGGCTTTCTGCCCGCCGTGGTGGTGCTGGGCTTCGGCATGACGGTGACGGTCGCGCCGCTCACCACCACGGTCATGAATGCCGTGGGGCCCGACCTCGCGGGCGTGGCCTCGGGCGTGAACAACGCGGTGTCGCGCGCGGCGGCAGTGCTGGCGATTGCGGTGTTCGGCGCCATCATGGCCTGGGCCTTCGACGCGGCGCTGGCCGAGCGGCTGCAGGCGATGGGCGCCTCGGACGAGGTGCGATCTTTTCTTGCGACCGAACGCGACCGATTGGCCGCGGCCGGCGCACCGCCGGGTGCCGATGCGGCGACCGTTGCCGCCGTGAAGCGCGCGGTGGCGGAATCGTTCGTCGCGGGCTTCCGCTGGGTGATGCTGCTGAGCGCCGGCCTGGCCGTGCTGAGTGCGGTGAGTGCCTGGCTGATGATCCGTCGCGCGCCCACAGAAAAGCCAGACAACAACAAGCCATGAGCCAGGAGACAAGCCCCCGATGGAAGCAGAAAACCCGTCCGACGCGCCGCATGTCGATGTCCTGATCGTCGGCGCCGGCCTCTCCGGCATCGGCGCCGCCTGCCACCTGCAGGCGCAATGCCCGGGCCGCAGCTACGCGATCCTCGAAGGGCGCGAACGCAGCGGCGGCACCTGGGATCTGTTCCGCTACCCGGGCGTGCGTTCCGACTCCGACATGTACACGCTGGGCTACGTGTTCCGCCCGTGGACGCAGGCCAAGGCGATCGCCGATGGTCCGTCGATCCTGCAGTACGTGCGCGACACCGCGCGCCAGCATGGCGTGGACGACAAAATCCACTACCAGCACCGCGTGGTGCGCGCCGGCTGGTCGAGCGCCGACGCCTGTTGGACGGTCGATGTCGAGCAAGGCGCCGACAAGCAGCTCGTGCAGTGGCGCTGCAACTTCCTCTTCCTGTGCAGCGGGTACTACCGCTACGAAGCGGGCTACACGCCCGACTTCGCCGGCATGGCCGATTTCAAAGGCCGCATCGTCCATCCGCAGCACTGGCCCGCCGACCTGGACCACGGCGGCCAGCGCGTGGTCGTGATCGGCAGCGGCGCCACCGCGATGACGCTGGTGCCTGCGATGGCGAAGACCGCCGCGCACGTCACGCTGCTGCAGCGCTCGCCGACCTACGTGGTGGCGCGCCCGGCTGAAGACCCGATGGCCAACCGCCTGCGGCGCCTGTTGCCGGCGATGGCCGCGTACCGCCTCACGCGCTGGAAGAACGTGACGCTCGGCATGCTGTTCTTCCGGCTCGCACGGCGCAAGCCGGCACGCGTGAAGCGCATGCTGCTGGGCGGCGTGCGCCACGCGCTCGGGCCCGGTTACGACGTCGCCACGCACTTCACGCCGCGCTACAACCCGTGGGACCAGCGCCTGTGCCTCGTGCCCGACGGCGACCTGTTCGCGGCGCTCAACGCGGGCCGCGCCTCGATGGTCACGGACCACATCGACACCTTCACGCCCAAGGGCCTGCGATTGAAGTCGGGCCGCGAGCTCGAGGCCGACATCGTCGTGACCGCCACGGGCCTCGAACTGCAGGTGCTCGGCGGCATCGAGCTGAGCGTGGACGGCCGCCACATCGACCCGGCGAGCACGTTCAACTACAAGGGCATGATGTACAGCGACGTGCCCAACCTGGCTTCTTCCTTCGGCTACACCAACGCCTCGTGGACGCTCAAGTGCGACCTGACCTGCGCCTACGTCTGCCGGCTGCTGAACCACATGCGCAAGCACGGCTGGCGGCAATGCACGCCGCACAACGCCGGCCCCGACCTGTCGCCCGAACCGTGGATCGATTTCAGCTCGGGCTACGTGCAGCGCTCGCTCGACAAGTTTCCGAAGCAGGGCGCGCATACGCCGTGGAAGCTGCACCAGAACTACCTGCGCGACATCCTCCTGTTGCGCCTCGGGCGCGTGGACGACGGGGTGATGGCGTTCTCGAATCGCGCGCGTTAGCGGCTGCTTCGTGACACGGCGATGTATAGCTCTGCTGAATACAACATCGAAGATTTTTGAATTGGATCGATGGCAGGCGGCGGTGATTTACTCCGCCCGGCGTTGCTCTCACCGTGCGAAAGACGGCGGGGCAGCACCCGGGAATCACCCCACGACCCTGTGATGAGGAGACCTCATGAAGTCATCGATCCGCGCATCCCTGGCGGGCCTGCTGTACGCAGCGCTTGCAGGCCATGCAAGCGCCGCTTCGCTGGACGCTTTCGCGACCACGCCGAACGCGGCCATCTCCGGCAACAACATCGAGAACCTGACGCAGTCGACGCCCGAGATGTGCGCGTCGGCCTGCCTGGGCGCGCCACGCGGCGCCTGGTGCGTCTCGTTCGACTACAACAAGACCAACCAGAGCTGCGACCTGAGCGACAAGCGCGCCGCCGACGTGGGCGGGCTGAAGACCGACTACGCTGGCAACCCCTATGACCACTACAGCCTCAAGCCCGATCCGCTGAAGCCTTTTGCGCACACGGCCAACGCGGCCATCAGCGGCTACAACGTCGAGGCCCTGCAGACCGTGACGCCTGCCGACTGCGCCAACGCCTGCACCGACGCAAGCCGCACGGCGTGGTGCAAGTCCTTCGACTACAACAAGACCCAGCAGCGCTGCGACCTCAGCGACAAGCGCGCCGGCGACGTGGGCGGCCTGAAGACCGATTACGCCGGCAACCCCTACGACCACTATTCGCTGATTGCGGGCGAGGGCATTCCCAACCCCGTGCCCGGCAACAAGCACATCCTGCTGATCGGCCTGGACGGCCTGCGCGGCGACGCCATCCAATGCGCGGGCTGCGTGCAGACGCCCGCGATGTCGGCGCTGATTGCCGGTGGCGCCTTCCACGGCAACGTGCTGGCGGGCGGCACCAAGCAGGCGACCGTGAGCGGGCCCGGCTGGTCGTCGGTGTTCACCGGCTTCTGGGCCGACAAGCATGGCGTGACCTCGAACACCACCACCTTGCCGCTGAAGAAGACCCACGTGTTCGACCAGATCAAGGCGGCCTGGCCGACGGCCACGACCGCGGTGGTGGGCGACTGGTTCAACATCACCCACAACCTGCGCCCGGCGCTGGCCGACTTCGTGGTCGCCAATGCCGCCAAGAATTCGCAGCAGGCCACCGACACCGTGAAAGGCTGGCTGAGCTGGAAGCACCCGCCGACGGCCATCTTCTATTACCTGCACAACGCCGACATCCACGCGCCGAGCTACGAGCCGCTCAATGCGTTCTACCAGGGCAAGATCGCCGGCGAAGACCAGCAGATCCAGCAGGTGCTCACGGCGCTCACGTCGCGGCCGAACTACGCGAACGAAGAATGGCTGATCGTCGTCACCTCGGACCACGGCGGCACCGGCAGCGGCCACGGCGGGCAGACTGCGGGGGAGCGCAGCACGCTGCTGATCCTGAACAACAACCACCAGAACCCGCTCAAGCCCAGCTACTGCCTGGGCAACCTCGGGGGTACCGCGTTGACGCAGATCGACGGAACGACGCCGCACATCCTGGACTTCCTGGGCCTGCCGAACACCACCGAAGGGCAGAAGCACCCCGCGTGCGGCAACTGAGGCCGCGCGAATCTGGCGCGCGCCGAAGGAGAGGGGAGCTCGCGCGCATGCCGTGCGCGGCAGGCGAAATGCCTACCCTTCGACGAGGTGCGGGTTGAACCCGCACATAATCTCGCGTTTTCTTTTGTTCTGAATCTCTCAGGTAGCCACGCCGTGTCGAAGCCAACCTGCCCCTGGACTTCGATCCGCCTTTTCCGGCTGTGGTGCGCCTGTGTTCGAACACTATTACCGCGAGCTGCTGAGCTTTCTGTCCCGCAAGGTACCCGACCGCGCCACCGCGGCCGACCTGGCGCAGGAGAGCTACGTGCGGGTGTACGAGGCGCAGCGCACGGGCAGCGTGGTGCGCGACCCGCGCGCGCTGCTGTACCGCACGGCCCGCAACCTCGTCACCGACCACCACCGCCGCACCAGCGTGCGCGCGGGCGGCGACGCGGCGACGCCCGATGAGCCGCCGCCCGACGCCGACGACTGCATCGGTCCGCAGACCTTCGAGCCCGACGCCATCCTGTCGTCCAGCCAGGGCATGGCGGCCATGGTCGAGACCATCGACCGGCTGCCCCCGCGCTGCCGCGAAGCCTTCGTGCTCTACAAGTTCGACGGGCTCTCGTATGCCGAGGTCGCCGAGCGCATGGGCATTTCGGTGCGCACGGTCGAGATGCAACTGCGCATCGCGATGGAGGCGTGCTGGGCGTGCCTGGAGCGGACCCGGGGTTCGCAGTGAGATGAGCGACCGCAGATCACGCACCATTACGGGGTTTGACCACGCTCGTGCGTCTACCCCCATAAGAACGATGCCCACGCCATGACCCTCACGTCGCCTCCGTCCGAAGAAGCCCAGCGCCTGCGACAGGACGTGCTGGACTGGTTCGTCCGCCGCCAGCGTGCGCACTGGGGCGCGTCCGACGAGCGCGCGTTCCAGGCCTGGCTCGGTGCCGATGCGCGCCATGGCGCGGCCTTTCGCGAATGGGAGTCGCGCTGGCGCGCCTTCGACGCGATCGCGCCCGAGACGGTCGCGGGCTGGCGCAGCGGCTTCGAAGGCCGCACATCGGTTGCGCCCACGCGCCGCGGCTTCCTGAAACCGGCCTTCGTGCTGGCCGCCTCCGGCATGGCGGTCGGCGCCGGCTACCTCGGCTGGCGCGAGGTGCAGGCCCAGCCCGTGTTCGAACAGGCCTTTGCCACCCGGCGCGGGCAGCAGCTCGAAGCACCGCTGCCCGACGGCTCCCGGCTGCGGCTGGACACCGCCACCCGCCTCGAAGTGCGCCTGTTCCGCGACCGCCGCGAGGTGACGCTGATCGACGGGCAGGCGGTGTTCGCGGTGCAGTCCGATGCGAAACGACCGTTCGATGTGCTGGCCGGTCCGCTGCGCGTGCGGGTGGTCGGCACGCGCTTTGCCGTGCGCCACACCCCCGGCATGCCGGGCGCCGACGGCACGCGGGTGTCGGTGGAAGAGGGCAAGGTGCGCGTGCTGCGCCGCGCGCCGGAGGCGACGAGCGAAGTCTTCCTGACCACCGGCCGCCAAGTGGAGAGCGATGCGCAGGGCGTGTTTTCCGCAGTCTCGGCCGTGCCGCGCGACGGCATCGCACCCTGGCGCGAGCACCGCCTGAGCTTTGTCGACACGCCGCTGGCCCGGGCGCTGGCCGAACTGGAGCGCTACGGCAGCACCGGCCTGGTGGTGAACGACCCGGCCGTGGCGGCGCTGCGCCTGAGTGGCACCTTCGATCCGCGCGACGCGCGCACGCTGCGGCTCGCTTTGGCCAGCGCCCTGCCGGTGCGGCTGAAGGAAAACGGCGCGGTCGCCGAGCTCGTGCCGGCCCTCTAAAACAAAAGAACCCAAAGATTTTTTCGCCGGCACTACGGGGATTCCGCCGGCTCGTGCGTCAGCCCAGATAGGAACCATTTGCATTCACTACCTGGAAGACGTTCGATGACGAAGCGCTTGATAACAAAGATGACACCCGCGCCGCTGGCCCTGGCCGTTGCACTGGCCCTGGCGAACGCGCCCCTGATGGCCCGGGCGCAGGGCGCGCCCCAGCCGATCAGCATCGCCGCGCAGCCGCTGGCCGAGGCGCTGAACGACTGGGCGCGGCAGACCCGCATCCAGCTGGTCGTGCAGCAGAACCTGGTCGCGGGCAAGTCCGCACCGGCCATCTCGGGCAGCCTCACGGCCCGGCAGGCGCTCGACCGGCTGCTGGCCGGCAGCGGCCTGGCGGCCACGATGGAAGGCAACGCGGCGGTCATCAAGGCCGCGCCGGCATCGGGCGGCACCTCCACGCTGCCGGCCGTGACGGTCGTGGCCGACGGCGAAGAAAGCGCCACCGGCCGCGTGCAGGGCTACGTCGCCAGGCGCAGCGCCACCGGCACCAAGACCGACACGCCGATCATCGAGACGCCGCAGTCGATCTCGGTGATCACGGCCGACCGCATCGAGGCCATGGGCGCCGCCAACCTCAAGGACGCGCTGGGCTACACGCCGGGCGTGTCGACCACCACCTACGGCGCCGATTCGCGCTACGACTGGATCTCGCTGCGCGGCTTCGACGCCTATTCGCCGGGCTTCTATCTGGACGGCCTGCCGCTGCGCAACAACAGCACCTGGGGCGTGTGGCGCACCGAGAACTACGGCGCCGAGCGCATCGAGCTGCTGCGCGGCCCGTCGTCGGTGCTGTACGGCATGAGCGGCCCCGGCGGGGTGGTGAACGTGGTCAGCAAGCGCCCCACGGCCGAGCCGATTCGCGAGCTGCAGCTGCAGGTGGGTGACCACGCCCGCAAGCAAGTGGCGGGCGATTTCTCGGGCGCGCTGGATGCCGACGGCAAGCTGCTGTACCGCATCACCGGCCTCGTGCGCGACGCGCAACTGCCGGCGGGCAAGGAGGCCGACGACCGCATGTACATCGCGCCCGCACTCACGTGGAAGCCGTCGAGCGACACCACGCTCACGCTGCTGTCGCAGTTCTCGCGCACGCGCGCCGGCGTCTACACGCGCGCACGGCCGCAGGTCGGTTCGCTCGACGCGACCGCCATCGGCACCCGCATTCCCTCGAAACTGTTCGTCGGCGAGCCCGGCTTCGACCGCTTCAATCAAGACCAGGAGATGGTCGGCTACCAGTTCGAGCACCGCATCAACGACACCTTCACGGTGCGGCAGAACGCGCGCTACGCGCACCAGAAGCTCGACTACACGGGCACCCAACTGACCGGCTTCATGGCGCTGAACCCCGAGGTGCCGAACGACCCGCTCAACTTCCAGCAGATGTCGCGCAGCGTGTTCGGCAGCCGCGAGAACATCGGCGCGCTGGCACTCGACAACCAGCTGCAGGCCGACTTCCGCCTGGGCGAGACGCAGCACAAGGTGCTGGTCGGGCTGGACTACCAGCGCACGCGCATCGACCAGGTCACCTTCAGCGGCGGCAGCGCCTCGCCGCTGAACATCTACGCGCCGCGCTACGGCGGCCCGATCGAGTTGCCCGCGCCGTACTTCGACGGCATCACCCGGCTTGCGCAGACCGGCGTCTACCTGCAGGACCAGATCAAGTGGGGCGACCGCTGGACGCTGACTTTGGGCGGGCGCTACGACACCGCCGACAGCACGGTGGACAGCCGCCTCGACGGCGCGCGCCAACGCATCCGCGACCACAAGTTCACCAGCCGCGCGGGCCTGGTCTACCTGCACCCGAGCGGCTGGGCGCCGTACCTGAGCTACTCGGAGTCGTTCGCGCCCACGGCCACCATCGACCCGGTGTCGGGCGACCCGTTCAAGCCCGAAAGCGGCAAGCAATACGAGGCCGGCGTGCGCTACCAGCCCACGGGCAGCAAGGCGATGTACAGCGCCGCCATCTTCGATCTGCGGCGCAAGAACTACATCAGCTACGACGCCGAGTTCATGCCCAAGCAGACGGGCGAGATCTCGGTGCGCGGCCTGGAGCTCGAGGCCACGGCCGAGATCGTCTCGCGCCTGAACCTCACGGCCTCGTACAGCTACACGCCGCGCGCCATCGTCACGGCCAGCGCCAACACGAGGGAGATCGGCAAGCAGGCCACGGCCGTGCCGCGCCACCGGCTGTCGGTGTGGGCGGACTACCGTTTTGTCAACGGTGTGAAGGTGGGACTGGGCGCCCGCTACACGGGATCGAACTACGGCGACGGCGAAGCCGCGTGGCCGAGCAAGGTGCCCGCATCGACGGTGTTCGACGCCATGCTCGGCTACGACATCGACCGCTGGAGCCTGGCGCTGAATCTGCGCAACCTCACCAACAAGACCTACTTCGCCAACTGCGGCTTCCGCAACTGCTACTACGGCTATCCGCGCACGGCGACGGCCACGGCAACCTACCGTTGGTGAACGCGTGCGGCGACGGGCTTCGGGCCGCCGCCGTGCGTGCGAACTTCTCGGTGACAGCGGCCGCACGGGTTGACAACGCCCGGTTCGGGCTTTGATACTGAACCCTTCAGTTCATCATCCAACCCAAGGAGATTCCATGCAGAAGATCATTCCCTGCCTCTGGTTCGACGGCAACGGCGAGGACGCGGTCAAGTTCTACACCGCCATCTTTCCGAAGTCGCGCCTCACCGACACACTGCTCTGGGGCGACGTGAATCCCGCCAAGAAGGGCCAGCTGCTCACCGCGACCTTCGAGCTCGACGGCCAGTCGTTCATGGTGCTCAACGGCGGGCCCGAATACAAGATCACGCCGGCCATTTCGCTCATCGTGACGTGCGAAACGCAGGAGGAGGTCGACTACTACTGGGACAAGCTGCTCGAGGGCGGCGGCCAGCCCGTGCAGTGCGGCTGGCTCACCGACCGCTTCGGCGTGTCGTGGCAGGTCACGCCGATGCCGCTGATCCGCATGTTCCAGGACAAGGATGCGGCCAAGGCCGCCCGTGCGATGGCGGCCATGATGAAGATGATCAAGCTCGACATCGCCACGGTGAAGAAAGCCTTCGACGGGGAGTGACCCCCGCCGAGGCGCGCATCAGACCAGCCGGCCGATCGACTTCTTGCGCCACACCAGCCGGTAGTACGCGGTCTGCAGCAGCAGCATCGCGCCGAAGGTGACCGGGTAGGCGATCCAGATGCCGTCCAGGCCCAGGCCGAAGGTGCGGCTCATGAGCCAGGCCACCGGCACTTCGACGCCCAGGATGCATGCAATGGTGATGAGCGTCGGCACCAGCACCGAGCCGCTGGCACGCATGATCCCCGACACCGCCGAGGCCATGCCGAACAGCACCATGCTCCACAGCATGATGTGCAGCAGGTTCTGCGCAATCTCGATCACCGGTGCGCTGGTGATGAAGAAGCCCATCAGCGGGCGCGAGAACAGGTAGCCCAGCAGCACCAGCCCGCCCGTGAGGACGAGGTTCATGCCGAGCGCGGTCTGCACGATGGCGCCGAGCCGGTTGGCGCGGCCCGCGCCGATGGCCTGCGCGCCGAGGATCGACGTGGTGATCGCGATCGAGATGGCCGGGAACTGCACGTACGCCACCACCTGGTTCACCGCGCCGTACGCGGCCGTGGCGTTGGAGCCGTAGCTGTTGACCATCGACAGCAGCACCACTTCGGCCAGCGCCACCACGATCATCTGCACGCCCGTGGGCACGCCGATTTTCAGCACGGCCTTCAGCAGCTGCGGCTGGATGCGCAGGCACCGGAAGAACTCCGCATCGGGCGCGAGCGGGCTCTTTTTCTGGCGCAGCCGGAAGCCCAGCCACGTGGTCGCGACCGCGAACGACAGCACCGAGGCCCATGCGCCGGCCGCCACGCCGAGCTGCGGCAGCCCGCCCCAACCGCGGATGAGCGCGGGCGTGACGACGAGGCCGATGGCCGTGGAAATCAGCAGCGTCAGCAGCGGCGTGATGGTGTCGCCCACGCCGCGCAGCATGGCCGTGGCCAGCAGGAACAGGAACACGCCGGGCATTGCGATCAGCATGATGCGGGCGTAGCGCGTGGAGTCGGCCAGCACGTCGGGCGGTGTGCCCAGCATGGCCAGCATCGGCGTGGTGAAGACGCCGCCGAACACCGCGATCGCCAGGCCCAGCAGCAGGCCCACCGTGAGCGTGGTGCCCGCCACCGCCTTGGCCTTGGCCGCGTCGCGCGCGCCCCAGGCCTGGCCGATGAGCACCGAGGCACCGGCCCCCAGGCCGATGATGAAGGCGATGAAGAAGAACATCACCGGGAAGAAGCTCGAGACCGCCGCCAGCGCGCTCACGCCGAGCATCTGCCCGACGTAGACGTTGTTGATGGTGCCGGAGAGCGACTGCAGGATGTTGCTGAGCAACATCGGCGCCAGGAAGAACAGGAACACCTTCCACAGCGGACGCGCCGCACCCGCGGGCGCCACGGGCACGCCCCGCAGGCCGCTCGGGTTGCCGGGGCTGGTGGCGGTGGCGGTGCTGCTGCTGTCGGGCGCCGCGCTCATGCGGCGCCCCAGCCACCGGCCGACAGCTTGTGCAGGTGCACGCGCAGGTCGGTGGGCCAGGGTTCGACAAGATCGCTGAAGCGCTGGTGCTCGCCCGCGAACAGCGCGCGCGTGGCTTCCTCGAAGTGGGGCAGGTTGCCGGCGATGGCGGTCATGAAGCGGTAGGTGGCTTCGCGCGCGGCGCGCACGGTGTCGCGGTCGGCGTGCACGTGGCGTGCGTCGTCGACCAGCTTGCGCAGCGCCACCGAGGCGCCGCCCGGCTGGCGTCCGAGCCAGTCCCAGTGGCGCGGCAGCAGCGTGACTTCGCGCGCCACCACGCCCAGCCGCGGACGGCCGACGCCGCGGGGTGCGTCTTCGTGTTTTTCGGCTTCGAGCGCGGAGGTTTCGATGGCCTTCGGGTCGCGCAGATCGACATCGAGCTGCTCGCCGGTCTGGTCGTTGAACACGAGGCAGGCGGCGGCGTCGCCGCGCTCGCGCAGTTGCGTGAGCACCTGGGCCTTGGTGCCGGCAGCGACACGCTGGAAGCCGGCAAACGCAGTGAATGTGGTCGGTAGTTCGTCGGGTGACATGCGGATTCTTTTCGGGTTGTCGATCCGGGCGGAACGAAACGAGGTTCGTAATCTACCCGCAGGACGGTTCAGGCGTGCGGCGTGTCGTGATCGCACAGCGTCCGCAGCGCGGCATGGAGGTCTGGCAGGCGTTGCGGGTCCAGCGATTTCACGGCGTCGGCGCAGATCGCCTCGACGGTCGGGAGGGCAGCCTGCATCAATTGCTTGCCGCCGCCGCGAATCACCGCGTGGCGCCGGTTGTCGCCCTCCGTTCCCGTCATGCGCTCGGCCAGGCCGGTCTTTTCGAGCAGCACCATCTTGCGGATCAACGCCGACATTGGCAACCCCAGCGTGTGCGCAAGCTCGGCCATCGGCACGCGGCCGTTGCCGGCACGCAGCAACAGGTGGAGCAGGGTGAAGTCTTCGTAGTCCAGGCCATGGAAGGCGCCCAGGTCTTCGTTGAGCTTCAGGCTCAGGCTGGCGTGGGCGCGGCCGAGGTCGAGGCAAAAGCCCAGTGCGTCGGTGCTCATGGTGTGTTGTAGCCCTTGTCACCGGTGCAGGGGAGTTCCTCGCGCCAGAGTTCAAGCAGCTTTTCGAGTTCGGCCGCGCGGTCGAAGGCGGGGTCGTCGCGCTCCTTCACCCGGTCGATCACCTCGAAGCTGAAGTGCGTCGCGCCCTGCGCCACCCAGTCGCGCTGCAATGCCTTGTTGCGGTGCGAGCGCAGGTTCAGTTCGAAGCGGGCTCGGTTCATGGCACCTTCTACGTCGAGGCTGCCGGCCACGTAGACGCGGCCGTCCGTCAGGTTGCGGACGACGAACACGCCCGCGGGGCGCACGCTGTCCTTGTATTGCTTGATGAGGGTACGTCGCGTGAGGGGAGATGGATTCATCTCCAAATATTACCCGGGCAAAATATAAAACACAATACACCCGGGTAAAAATGGATTCACCCGACCCGCAGCCGGTGCCATCCCCGAAGGACGCGCCGGTGCACCGCGCGCACGATGCGCCAGGGGCGGCTTTCGCGCACCCGCGTCAGCACCAGGTCTTTCCATGCCTTCCAGCGCGGGTACCAGCGGGCGAACCAGGCCAGCTGCATCAGCGAGCCTTCGACCAGCTGGAAGATCCGCGCGACCACCGCCGTGCCCGCGAGCTTGGCCAGCAGCAGCACGGCCATGCCGCTGAGCGCGTGGCCGCGCCCGAACAGAAACAGCGCCATCAGCTTCACCGGAAAGAGCAGCAGCACCGGCACGAGGAACGCGAGCAACGCGCCCCACGGCGGCAGCGCGCGCAGCAGGTTTTCGAGGCGCGCCCAGAAGGGCAGGCGCGCAAGCCGCGCGACCAGCGCCGCGAGCGGTGCCCAGCCCCATTCCTCGAACAGCAGCACCGGCACGAGGATCGTGGTGGCAACGGCGCGAAACAGGGCGCGCAAGGCGCGCACGAGGGGGTTGTGCATGCGCGAAGGGTATCCGCACATGGCGGCGCGCCGCCGGAACCTTGCGGACCCGGCGGCGCCTCGTTCGAAAAGGCGGCGTCTGCGTGTCGGTCTACTTGCGGCCGACGCTGCTGTCTTCCGCAGGCCGGAAGAACAGGTACTCGCCTCGGCCCAGTTCAGGCGTCACTTCGTAGCCGCTGCAGCGCGCGACGCTGCACTGGATGATCACGACGCGCGGCCAGATCGTGGCCGAGGTCGGAAACCCCGGCATGTACTGCGGCACGTGCCAGACGCCGTAGTCGCCCACCGGCTCGGCGTTCTCCGTGCCGCTGGCGTTCTGCAGGCCGCTGCCCAGTGGCATCCGCTCGATGCGGATGATCGGCGTGGCGGCGACCGACGCCGTCGCCACGCAACAGGCGGCCAGCCAGAGAGGAACGGTCCTGGTGTTCATGGTGATGGACTCCGGATCCGGCCTCATTGCGCGTCGGCCGGTGCGGCTGCCACCTCGTCGGCCGGGCCAGCCGGCAGGCGGCGCGTGATGCGCGCTTCCAGGATGTCCGGCTGCGGGGCCAGCGCGACCGGTGCCACGGCGCTCACCATCACCGGTGCCGGTTGCGCGGCTTCCACGGCCGGCGCGGGTTGCGGCGCCGGGGTTGCCATGGGCATCGCCTCGACCAGCGTGGCCGGTGCGGCGGGCTGTTGCACCGCCACGACCGGCGCGGGCGCCGGGGCCAAGGCGACAGGCGCTGCAGGTGCGACGGGCGCTGCGGCCACCGGTGTCACCGGCGCCGCCGGACGTGCCGCCACCGGTGCGCCGCTGCCCGATGCCTGCGGTCCGAAGGCGCTCACGCGCTCTTCGGCAGTCATCGACTGCGGGCACTTCGAGCCGGTCATCTCCAGGGCCGCCTGCGCCTGCGGGTCCATGCAGTCCATGGCCAGCGACGCGGCCTTCATGCCCTTGTTCCAGAGCTCGCGGCTCATCTTCAGGCGCTTGCAGTGTTCGTCCGTCCAGGTGGTGCCGAAGCTCAGCCCGACCCCTGGGCCGTTGGCACTGGCGCTCGAGCTGCCCATGCAGGTGTCATTGCTGGTCGTCAGGTTCGGGCCGCTCACGGAGGGCACGTTCTTGACGGTGTAGCTGCCGCGGTAGTCGACGACGCTGGTCGTCGCGCCGGTGTTGTTGATGTTCTGTGTGCTGTCCAGCGTCGAGCGCGTGGTGACGTCCGAGGGGGCCGAACTGTTGAAGTTCACCGCCTGGGTGTTGCCTTGCGCCGATGTGGTGGCCGAACTCGACGACTGGTTGTTGGCACCACCCGCCGTTGTTTGTGCCAAGGCGCCCGCCGACAAGCCCAGCAAGGTCAGGGCGATCAATGTTTTCATTTTTTCGACTCCTTTGGGAAACAGGGGAGGGGCGTGCCCCTCCCCATGGGTGGTCCACAACCGATGGTCCGGATCGCTCAGGGCGCGTTGGCCGTTGCGCCGGAGATCGCGCCACCCGCGGTGCCGCCGCCGTTGCTGAAGCCCGCTGCGTTGCCCACGGCGAAGTTGATGACGCCCGAGGAGCCGCCGGTCGAACCCGAGGTGGCCGAGGTCGTCGTGCCGTTGACGATGCCGTTGACCGCACCCGAATTGGCGCTGAAGCCAGCCGTCGTGCCCGAGGTGCGCGTCACCACGGCGAGACCGCCGCCGGGGCCTGCAGCGGTGGCTGCGGTGTTGTTGGTGGTCGAGCCGGCTGCGCCGCCCGCAGCACCGCTCACGGGGTTCGCACCGCCGCCGGCGTAGTTGGCATTGGCGCTCGAGGTCGCATTGGCCTGTGCGTTCGCACCGCCTGCGGCCACGCCGTTGCCGGTCGTTGCAGCCACGCTGGTCACGCGGCCTTGCGTGGTGGCCGCGCCGCTGGCCGTGGCGCCACCGAAGCGCAGGAACGAATTGCCCGCTGCGCCGCCCGCCGCGTTGGCCGTGGCCGACGAGGTGGAGCTGGCTGCGTTGTAACTGAGTGCGCTGCCCGTTCCGGAGCTGGCGGCGACCGAGCCCGCCGAGCTGGAGGAACCGGTCGTGGTGTTGGTGACGGCGAGCGCCACGCTGCTGCCGGTTGCGGTCCCGATGCCAGCCACGAGAACCACTGCCATGGCGATAAGAGTCTTCTTCATGATGCTTCCTCGATAGTGTTGAAACGAACCCGATGGCCGGCGAATCCGGCCATCAGCGACGGTCAGCGAGCACGGAGTGAAGGGATTCCGTTGCGACCGGAAGGCAGTTTCAGCGGGGGGAAGCGAACGAAAAATGCCTCAGGCTGGGTAGAGGAAGGCTATGGCGAAAGCAATGCCCGAAGGCGTTTTCGGCGGGGGCAAAGAGCCGGTTCCAGGCCCTGTTCCCCTCGCGGGGACTATCACTTTGGTTCACAATCTGGCAATATTGCAACCGAAAGAAACCAAGGTAATCAAAAAAACCGATAGACGGAAAAAGAGTAGAAATCGATTAACTTTTGTTCACGAAGTCGCAACTTTTATCTGTGACAAGGGGGCGTAAATGGAAAACGATCTCGACATTTCATTGACCGATGTCGGTGGTGGCGCTAGGAAATTCTCCAATCCTGGCCAGTTCGGAGGGCTCCTCGCGCCCTCGGCAGATACCCTGCCGTGGCCGGACTACCTCATGGGCCAGGAAACCAAGCCCGTTCGTGTCCTGCTCGTCGACGACGACCCCTTTGTCCGCCGCGTCATCGCCCAGGAACTGCTGGGCGACCTGCGCATCCAGCTCGAAGGCCAGGCCGGCTCCCTGCGCGAGGGCCGGCGCCTCCTGATGCAGCATGAATTCGATGTGCTCATGGTCGACATCCGCCTCGGGGACGGCAGCGGATTCGAGCTCATCGAAGAAGCCAAGAAGCACCGCAGCGCCGCCGAGATCATCGTCATTTCCGCGCTGGAAGACGAGCCTCAGGTACTGCACGCCTTCGAGCTCGGCGCCTCGGGTTACCTGGTGAAGAACGCCTGGTTCCAGAGCTACGCCCAGGCCGTGCTGCAGGTGGTGAACGGCGGTGCCGCCATCACCCCCCGGCTGGCGCGCCGGCTGCTCGTGCACCTGGACCACCAGCGCGCCAATCCGAGCCCGGTGCGCCCGCCGGACAGCAAGGCGACCCTGTCCGCACGGGAGCGCGAAGTGTTGCGACTTGTAGCCACGGGGTACGTGACCGAAGAGATCGCGCTGCAACTCACCATCAGCGCCCAGACGGTGAACGCGCACGTCAAGAACATCTACCGCAAGCTGCACGCCCACACCCGCGCGCAGGCCGTGAGCTTCGCCTCGCACCGGGGGCTGCTCTAGGGCGCGCTTCGGGCGCGCCGCGTTCGCAGCGGAGCCACCGATGCTCGCGCCCGCGCCCCAGCTCCCGCCGTACTTCCTGGAGGACCAGTTCGTGTGGCTTTCGATCGCTGCCTGGTGTGTGCTCCTGATCTGGCTCTGGCCGCACGCCTCGCGCCAGCGAAGGATGCTGTGGGTGTGGCTGGCATTCGCGCTGCACCTGACACCGGTGGCGGGGCAGGCGATTCGCGCGACCTCCGCGATCACCACGCTGGGTACCGAGGCGCCGATCGCCTTCTGGGCCCTGCAGGGCGTCAACGCCGCCGTACTTTGCATGATCGTCGGCACGTGGTACCTCACGCGGCGCCGCCTCTTGCGCAACCGCCAGGCGCAGGCCGTGCTCGCGGAGCGCCGCCGCATCGCCAGCGACCTGCATGACGGCGTCGGCTCGCGGCTGGTGGCGCTCATGGCCAGCTACGACCCGCGCTCCGCCGACGCCCGCGAGCTGTCGATGGCCCTGCAGGCCTGCCTGCTGGAGCTGCAGATGACGGTCGATTCCCTCGACGACCAGGCCGACACCAGCATCGGCGAGCGTCTGGGTCATTTGCGTTACCGCCTGCAACCGGCGTTCGACCGGCTCGGCATCACGCTCGTGTGGAACGTGCAGGACGTGGCGCTGTCGCCGCCGCTGTCGTCCGAAGCCGCGATGCAGCTGTGCCGCATCGCGCAGGAGGCCTTGTCGAACGTGCTGCGCCATTCGCAGGCCACCCGCGTCGAAGTGCGCTTTGGCCCGCGCGAGCGCTCGCACGGGCTGGTGCTCGAAGTGCTCGACGACGGCCGCGGCCTGGGTGCGGCGGCCGGCCAGGCCGGGGGCAAGGGGTTGCGCAGCATGCGCGAGCGCGCCGACGCGCTGCACGGCGAGCTGGCCGTCATGGACGCGGTGCCGCACGGGCTGCGCGTCCGGCTCGTGATGCCCGGTGACGTGCTGCCACAGGCGGCGGTTGCGGCGCAGGCCGAGCGCACGTTGTAACCATGCCGCGGGGGTACCCGGCGGGACGCATCTTCGCCTATGGCAAACTTCCGCGCTTTGCCAGGGACGCGCTCAAGACATGCAGAAAATCATTCGCCAGCTCGCCGTTGAAATCAAGGTCGGCGAGCACCAGGTGAAGGCCGCCGTCGAACTGCTCGACGAAGGCGCCACGGTTCCGTTCATTGCCCGCTATCGCAAGGAAGTCACGGGCGGCCTCGACGACATCCAGCTGCGCGAACTGGAAGCCCGCCTGTCTTACCTGCGCGAACTTGAAGACCGTCGCGTGGCGGTGCTCAAGGCCATCGACGAGCAGGGCAAGCTGACCCCCGAGCTGCGCGCCGCGATCGAATTCGCGCCCACCAAGCAGGAACTCGAAGACCTGTACCTGCCGTTCAAGCAGAAGCGCCGCACCAAGGGCCAGATCGCCCGCGAATTCGGCATCGAGCCGCTGGCCGACAAGCTGCTGGCCGACCCCTCGCTCGACCCGACCGTCGAAGCCAAGGCCTTCCTGCAGCCCGCCACCACGCTGGACGACGGCAAGCCGGGCCCCGATTTCTCCACCGTGCCGCTCGTGCTCGACGGCGTGCGCGACATTCTTTCCGAGCGCTGGGCCGAAGACGCCGTCCTGGTGCAGCGCCTGCGCGAATGGCTCTGGGCCGAGGGCCTGCTCAAGTCCAGCCTCATGGCCGGCAAGGATGAAAACAACGCCGACGTCGCCAAGTTCCGCGACTACTTCGACTACGACGAGCCCATCGGCCGCGTGCCCTCGCACCGCGCCCTGGCCGTGTTCCGCGGCCGTGCGCTCGAGGTGCTCGACGCCAAGCTCGTGCTGCCCGTCGAACCCGAGCCGGGCAAGCCCAGCATCGCCGAAGGCAAGATCGCGCTGCACCTGGGCTGGAGCCATGCCGGCCGCCCGGCCGACGACCTGCTGCGCAAGTGCGTGGCCTGGACCTGGCGCGTGAAGCTGGCGCTGTCGACCGAGCGCGACCTGTTCACCCGCCTGCGCGAAGACGCCGAAAAAGTCGCCATCAAGGTGTTCGCCGACAACCTGCGCGACCTGCTGCTGGCCGCACCCGCCGGCCCGCGCGTCGTGATGGGCCTGGACCCCGGCATCCGCACCGGCGTGAAGGTGGCCGTGGTCGATTCGACCGGCAAGCTGGTTGAAACCGCCACCGTGTTCCCGCACGAACCGCGCAAGGACTGGGAAGGCTCGCTGCACACGCTGGGCAAGCTGTGCGCCAAGCACGGCGTGAACCTCATCGCCATCGGCAACGGCACCGCCAGCCGCGAGACCGACAAGCTCGCCGGCGACCTCATCAAGCTGCTGGCCAAGATGGCCGCGCAGGCCGGTGCGCCCGAAATGACGGTCGACAAGGTCGTCGTCAGCGAAGCCGGTGCCTCGGTGTACTCCGCCAGCGAATTCGCCTCGCAGGAAATGCCCGACGTCGACGTGAGCCTGCGCGGCGCCGCCTCCATTGCGCGCCGCCTGCAAGACCCGCTGGCCGAGCTCGTGAAGATCGACCCCAAGAGCATCGGCGTGGGCCAGTACCAGCACGACGTGAACCAGAGCGAACTCGCGCGCACCCTGCAGGCCGTGGTCGAAGACTGCGTGAACTCGGTGGGTGTAGACCTCAACACCGCCAGCGTGCCGCTGCTCAGCCGCGTGTCCGGCCTGTCGGGCAGCGTCGCCAAGGCCGTGGTGCGCTGGCGCGAAGCCAACGGTGCGTTCTCCACCCGCAAGCAGCTGCTCGACGTGACCGGCTTCGGCCCCAAGGCCTTCGAGCAGAGCGCCGGTTTCCTGCGCATCCGCGACGGTGCCGACCCGCTGGACATCACCGGCGTGCACCCCGAAACGTACCCGGTGGTCGAGCAGATCATCGTCAAGACCGGCAAGCCGATCGCCGAGCTGATGGGCCGCGCCGACATGCTCAAGACGCTCAAGCCCGAGCTGTTCGCCAACGAGAAGTTCGGCGTCATCACGGTCAAGGACATCCTGGGCGAACTCGAGAAGCCCGGCCGCGACCCGCGCCCCGACTTCAAGGTGGCGCGTTTCAACGACGGCGTGGACGACATCAAGGACCTCGTCGAAGGCATGATCCTCGAGGGCACCGTGAGCAACGTCGCCCAGTTCGGCGCCTTCATCGACCTGGGCGTGCACCAGGACGGCCTGGTCCACGTGAGCCAGCTGAGCCACAAGTTCGTCAACGACGCCCGCGAAGTCGTCAAGACCGGCGACATCGTCAAGGTCAAGGTGATGGAAGTCGACGTGGCCCGCAAGCGCATCGGCCTGTCGATGAAGCTCGACGCCGCCCCCGCGCGCCGCGACGGCCCGCGCGACAACCGCTTCGAAGGGGCAGGGCGCGGCCAGCAGCAGCAAGGCCGGCGCGACAACGCGCCGCAGCCGGAGGGGCAGATGGCGAGTGCGTTTGCGAAGTTGCAGGGGTTGCGCAAGTAAGCACCCCGCGGACCGCACGTTTCTTGCAAACACCACCGGCATGAAAGCCCTGCGCATCTACGCCGGCCCCGCGGCCCGCCAGCACATCGAGCAGCACGGCCTGCGACCGCAGGACGTGCGCACCATTCCCGGCGCGGCGGGCGGGCCCAAGGGGTTGATCCTCGGGCCGCTCGATCGCTTCATCTTCGGGCGCTGGCTCACGCAGTCGAGCCAGCCGGTGGACCTGGTGGGCGCGTCGATCGGCGCGTGGCGGCTGGCGACGGCGTGCCTGTCGGACCCGGAGGCCGCCTTTGGGCGCTTCGAGCACGACTACGTACGCCAGCAGTTCGAAGTGCCACCGGGCCAGAAGCGGCTCAGCCCGCACCAGCTCAGCGAGCGCTTCGCAGAAAGCCTCGACACCTTCTATGGCGGACGCATCGGCGAGGTGCTGGGCCATTCGCGCTACCGGTTGCATGTGGTGACCTCGCGCGGGCGCCACATCCTCGGGCGCGAGGGCAGGGCGCGCACGCCGGTCGGCTACCTGGGCGCCTTTGCGAGCAACAGCCTGCATCGCAAGAGCCTGGGCGCGTGGCTGGAGCGCTGCGTGTTCTCCACGCCCGGCGCGGCCTTGCCTTTCGGCACGACCGACTTCCGTACGCGACAGCATGCGCTGAGCGAGGCCAACTTCAACCGGGTGCTGCAGGCCTCGTGCTCCATTCCGTTTTTGCTGGCCGCGGTGCACGACATTCCGGGCGCGCCGCGCGGCGCCTACTGGGACGGCGGCATCACCGACTACCACCTGCACCTCGACTACCAGCCTGTCGACGAAGGCATCGTGCTGTACCCGCATTTCCAGCAGGCCGTGGTGCCGGGCTGGCTCGACAAGGGGCTGCGCTGGCGCCACAAGTCGACGCGCTTTCTCGACCGCATGGTGGTGCTCGCGCCGAATCCCGACTGGGTGAAGACGCTGCCGCACGGCAAGCTGCCCGACCGCAAGGACTTCATCCGCTTCGCGAACGACGCCCAGGCGCGCATCTCTGCGTGGGGCCAAGCCACGCGTGAGGCGACGCGGCTGTCGGACGAGTTCGAGGCCTGGCTCGGCGACGACGGGCGTTCGCGCGACATCCTGCCGCTCTGAGCGCACCTTGTCCCTTCGGGGACAAACCCTGAGAGCCAGTGCGCGAGGGCGCTTCGAGAATGGCCCGATTCATTCTCAGAAGATGCCATCCGAAGGGTTCCCGACCATGCCGCACGCCACGCTCTCCCGCCGCCGTTTTTCCCTTGCCACGGCCGCCGCCGCTGCCAGCCTCGCCGCACCGTCTTTCGCGCAGAGTGCGTGGCCGAACAAGCCGATCCGCATCGTCGTGCCCTACACGCCGGGCGGCTTCACCGACCAGATGGCGCGGCTGGTGCAGGCCGGCCTGCAGACGCGGCTCGGCCAGCCCGTGGTGATCGACAACAAGCCCGGTGCCAACAGCCTGATCGGCGTCGATGCCGTGGCCAAGGCCGCGCCCGACGGCAGCACCTTCGGCGTCGTCATCGCGGCCTACACGGCCAACACCACGCTGTACCCCAAGCTGCCCTACGACCCGCGCAAGGACCTCGTGGGCGTGTCGCTCATGGGCGTGTCGCCGCTGCTCGCGGCGGTGAACAACGATGCGCCGTTCAAGACCGCGCGCGAGCTCATCGACTACGCGCGCGCGCATCCCGGCAAGATCAGCTTTGGCTCGTCGGGCAACGGCTCGGCGGCGCACCTCACGAGCGAGCTGTGGAAGTCGCTCACGCAGACCTACATGATCCACATCCCGTACCGCGGCGCGGTGCCTGCGCTGACCGACCTGATGGGCGGGCAGATCCAGCTGTTCTTCGACGCGCCCACGGGCCTTATCAACCAGGGCAAGGCCGGCAAGGTGCGGCTGATCGGCGTGGCCGGCGACAAGCGCCTGCCGGCCGTGCCCGACGTGCCCACCTTCATCGAGCAAGGTTTTGCGGGCTTCACCGGCAGCACCTGGGCCGGCATGCTGGCGCCGGCAGGCACGCCGCGCGAGATCGTCAAGCGCATGTCCGAAGAGGTCGCGCGCATCATCAAGAGCGACGAGACGCGCGCCAAGCTCGATGCCATGGGCACCTTCCCCGCGGGCAGCACGCCCGAGGAGTTCGACGCCTTCATCGCGGCCGAGACCACCAAGTGGGGCAAGGTGATCCGCACCGCGGGCGTCAAGCTGGAGTGATCGCCCCTCGCTGCTTCAGGGCGCCAGCACCAGCACCTTGAACTGGCTGGGCACGATGCGCATGCCCACGATGTTGCAGCGGTTCTGCACCGCCAGGCTGGTCATGCGCGTGCAGGGCGTGCCCTTGAGCAGCACCGTGAACGCGCCCGTGATGTGGCGCGACGGCCCCATCACGGTCTGCGACACCACGCCCATCAGCACACCGGCGTTGTCGCCGTTGGTGATCGGCGTGGTGGTCGCCATGTTGTGCACGGGCGTGCCGCCGTACAGGATGTTCCAGGCGTTGGGCAGGGCCGTCGGCCCGAGCGCGATGTTGGGGTAGGGCACGGGCAGCGCGGGCGGTGTCTTGCAGACATCGGGAAACGCGAGGTCCATTCCCATCATCTGTGCGTTGGCGAACATGGCGAAAGCTCCTTTTTCTCTGTCTGCATCAACCCATGTGGATCTGTTCGGCGTCGACCTTCACCAGCGCCTGGCTGGTCACGAAGGTGTTCTTCGCGTGCAGGCGCAGGCTTTCCGAAGCCTGCATGTCGATCTGGCCCGCGCGCACCTGCTCGACCTCTTCGGTGAGGCGAAAGCTCGAGCGCGTGAGCAGGCTCAGGCGATCGAGCACGGTTTCGAGCGTACGGCCCACGAAGCGCGCGACCAGTGTGGTCACGCGCACTTCGGCGCCGCGGTAGGCCATGTCGGTGATGTCGACGGTGGCCTTGTCGGCCTGAAGTGCGAACGCAGAGGCTTGCAGCGCGATGCCACCGCGGCGCGAGCGGATCGTGAGGTCGCCGTCGCTCACGAGCTGCGACTGGCTGGGGTCCGCCTGCGTGACGACGGCGATGAGGAACAGCTGGTCGCGCTGCGGCCCGGCCA